>CAZQIV010000055.1:0-17482 GCA_964593705.1 uncultured Lentimicrobiaceae bacterium
ATTATGGGAGAAAATTAACAAATACGGCTTATAAATACATCATATTGTAGGTACATCCCCTTCAATTGTAACATCCACTTCAATTTCAGTACATCCGGGGTAATTGATTTGGAAGTTATCGATTTGTGATTGTAAATAAATATAATAATTTCCATAGGGTAAACAAGGAAGCGTTATTCCACATCCAACTGCTATTTCCCCTGGGTAATTACAGCCGGGAGCATTATTATTGATCGTAACAATACCGCCGGGAGCAGACAAATAACCACAAACTTCTTACCTCACATTCCGATAAAAAGCTATTATCTATGATAGTTAGATCCATAATGGATCCGGCTTCGATATTGTCCAAACCTGTTAAACCAATAAGGGAATTGTTGTTTTCAATCCGAAGTTCTCCCTCGATTTCTGTCAGGTTTTCTAAACCAGATAAGGTATGCAGGGATTGATTTCCATGCGAAGGAACAATACCACCAATATACAAATCTCCGTGGATAGTAGTCAAATTTTCCAGGCCACTTAAACTGGTCAGGGAATCATTCCCCCTAATCCTAAATTCTCCCCCTATGGAAGCCAAACTCTCAAGGCCCGTAAGGCTGGTTATTGCATCGTTATATCTAATTATAAGTTCCCCTCCGACAGAAGTAATGCCCTCCAGGCCCAAAAGATTGGTCAGTTCCTGGTTCGATTCAATTGAAAGGTCTCCCCCAATGGAAGTTAGGTTCTCCAATCCTGTTAAACTTGTCAGTGAATTATTCATGCAAATCGAAAGTTCTCTCCCAATAGTGGTCAAGCCATTAAGGCCCGTTAAGCTTGTCAGTGAAGCGAAAAGGCCTATATATGCGTTGCCCCCAATTGTCACTAAATTATTAAGCCCTGTTAAACTGGTAAGTAGCGGATTACCAATTTGACCACCCATAGCTCCCCCAACACCAAATCTTAAATTCCCACCAATGGACGTAACATTTTCTAATGCTGAAATGCTTGTCAGGTGGTAATTGCCATAAAGACTCATATTACCTCCAATCGAAGTCAGATTGTTCAGCCCGATTAAATCGGTTAAATTACTATGGGTAATATAAAGGTTCCAGCCGATAGAAGTTGATAGATTTTCCAAGGCTGACAAACTGGTCAGGTTATCGTTGTTGCCAATAAAAACTCCGCTTGCGATCGAAGTTAAATTCTCTAAGCCTGATAAACTTGTTAGTCCATTATTGCGTTCTATTCGCAGGCATCCACCAAGCGAGTTTACCATCTCCAGGCCGTTTAAGTTGGTCAACGTGTGATTATAGATAACCGCAAGATCTTCACCGACAGCGCTTAGACCTTCCAGGGCTGTCAAATTAGCCAGGCTGAAATTCTTTTCAATCCAAAGGCTTCTTCCGATAGAAGTCAGGTTATCGAACCCTGATAAACTTGCCAGGATATAATTTGATTGAATGCTTAAAGTTCCGGCAATGGAGTTCAAATTATTTAATCCAGATAATGATGTTAATGTATCATTGGATACGATGCTTAAATTTCCTCCAATTGAGGTTAACATTTCCAGTCCGGATAAATTTGTGATATCATTACCGTTTATTGTTACATTCCCTGCTGTTTCCGTGCAATTGGGGTGGTTACTAGCAAAACTATCAATTTCTGCCTGGGTAGTAAAAGTAATCCCCTCCGGAAGACAGCCCACAGGATCACCAACTATGATCAAATGGTCATTGCTTCTTATGAAATTCATACCATTCAAACCAGATCCCTGACCATAACCACCACGGTTCTCATTATCTCCAAGCATATAGTCAAGAAAGAAATTCCCTGTTTGGCTGTCTGTAAATATTCTAATATTGAATAAAAGAGAGTCACCGTACGGAAATGGTATGCTATCCCTGCAACCTACCCACCAAAAATAGTTTTCAGGGGGCGGGTCGAAAGAAGTCATTTGCAGAGCCGAACTGTTGGAATGGATTATAAAACCTGTGTCATTTGCTGTTACATTAATGTATTCGATGGTATCAGCTGTTGTCCACCCCACAGGCAGCAAAATCCCAAAGTAGGCTTCTACTGAATCCTCAGTACCCCAAGTGACAGAGACACTAATCTCCACATCAAAAAAGCTATCCGGATCGGCCTGGTAAGGCTGGTTTATAAAATCGAATTTGTAGCAGCCTGCAAAAAACAATGTGAGGATTATTGTGGCTGCGATCTGGGTTTTGTACTTTAATTTTTTCATGGTGTTGTGTTTTTTGTGAGTCTTCAGTTAGCAGTTTTCAGTCGGCAGTATTTTTAGTACTAACTACCAACCGGGAACTGCCGACTGTATTTATAGTTTTATAATTTTCCTTGTTTCATATTTATTTTCTTCATTTTTCAAGCGTTGCTGTTATCCGTACGAAGTCTGATAATCGCTGTTGAAACTTCTACCAAAAATTAAAAGCTAAATCATTTTTACAAAGTAATTTGGCCTGTGGGAATAGATTTCTCGCTTGCGCTCGAAATGACAAAGGCTATTTTGGATGGGGATGTGAGAGAATGCGGGCGCAAAGCGCCCGCATTCTCTCACATCCATATCACCCTTGCAACCCTGTCATTCCGACGATCCGCCAGCTGGCGGAGTTGGAGGAATCTATCTTTACACAATTTTAAAGAACTTGTATTTGTCCTATTGGTACATTTTTAATCCTGTATAGCTCTCAGCGCTTTGTTCAATCATCTTTCAAGCGTCGCTGTTAGCCGTACGAAGTTGAATCATCTCTGTTGAAACTTCTACCAAAAATGAAAAGATAAAACTTCTAAAAAGCAATCAAAAAACTTCGAACTCGCATTTGTCTTGTCATTATTTCTTCTTACTGCCGACCCGCCTTCGGCGAGGCAAGCTGCCGACTTTCTTTACAGTTTTATAATCTTTCTCGTCTGTCCCGCACATGCGGGATCATTGGTTTTTAATACACATAAATAAATCCCCGGCTTCAATTTTTCAGTATCAAATATCTCCTCCTGCTTTCCTTGTTGCCGGTATTCGTTAGCAAGAACCTGAACCTTCTCACCGATGTTATTATAAATGGCGATATTGACCTTACCCGATTGTTTTAAGTTGTAAATAACACGTATTGATGAAGAAAAGGGATTTGGATATACCAGGATTCTTAAGTCATGGAATTTATTTTTTGAGATAATAGTTGATGTATCCGGTTCATATTCAAGAATACTAACATCATCGGTTAAAGAACCTCCCCCAGGATACCCACCACCAAAATAGGCTTTGTCATCATAAGCAGCACAACCATACATAATCCTGGCAGGGCTGAGATCGGGTTGTGTAAAATCCCATAGGTCCAATTCTGGATAATAAATATCAATTGTTCCATTTGGGGCTCCATAAATACCACTTGAAGATATGTAGTCAGTCTCGCCGGCAAAAACCAGGGCATCCTTAACTTTTAGTGCCCTGGCAATCCGGGGAGAAGATAAGGATTGTGGTAATTCCCATTCCTCCGTATCCACATTATAAATATCCACAACATCGCTACTATAGTTATTGGGAAGCATTCCTCCGGCAAAATACACCTTGTTCCCATAGGCCACAGTAGCAGGAAATGCACGGGCTTCTGAGAGATCTGTATAGGTCCAGTCACCGGTATTAATATCATATATTTCAACTAAAGCCGTGAATGTAATAGGACTGCCAGCTCCTCCTGCAAAAAACAATTTTCCACCAGCAGTGGCTGCTCCTAAACCAGCTTTTGGCTCAGTTAAAAACATGGTTGACCATGCTTCGGTTTCCGTATTATAAATATCAATAACATCATAATAAATAAAACTACCATTATAGTGCAAACCCCCGGCAAAATACACCTTGTTTCCATTGGCAACTGCTCCAATAAAATGACGGCCTTGTGAAAGCTCTTCAATAGTCCACTCCTCAGTAGCTTTGTCGTAAATGTCAACATCAACACAAGGAGTATAGGGAGATAAATTGATGCCCCCTGCAATAAAAACTTTACCATTGCACGAAACTGAGGTTGTATAAAATCGGTTCTGTGATTCCAGATCAACTGTACTCCACACATCTTCACCAATATCATAAACATCTACAGTATTTTTATAACTGAAGTTGTACAATCGTCCGCCCGAAAAGAAAATACTGTCGTCCATTGCAGTTGCACTAAGGCCTTCGCGTGCATTGCTTAGTTTATCTTCTGACCAGTTCCATTCCTGCGCCTCAAAACAAAAAGAGCAGGCAATTAGCATCCCGATAGCTATCGGGATCATTGTTAGTTTTGTTTTCATAATAGTCTCCTTTTTTTAATTTGTGAATTTCAATGCCTATAAAAATACTTGAAGTAAATTAAAGAGAATATCAAAATCGAATCAAATCATACAAGAATCAGATCATTTTCAGGAAAGGCCGTTAAATTCAAAAAAAAATGACCCCTAAAATTTCAAAATTCCTGACCTGACTCTTGTTTTTCAATAAGTTATTTACATTTTATCGTAATCCATATCGTTGCATAAAACAGATTTCTTGCCGCATGTGCGGCATCGAAATGACAAATAATGGAACATACATAAGTGGGGGGTGATAAAGAGAGGACGCAAAACGTGCTCTCTTTATCACCCCCCACTTATCAACGCTGATGTCTTGTAATTTCGAGTTCCAAGCCCCTGAAAAAGTGGCCTCAAAGTTTAATGACAAGTTCAAATAGATTTCTTGCCGCACGTGCGGCATCGAAATGACCCATCTACGATTGGTTTGGGGGAGGGGGAATGCGAACGCTTCGCGTTCGCATTCCCCCTCCCCAACTCTCCTCAAACCAAGTTGTCACCTCGAAGGAGCTTGCGACTGAGAGGTCTGTTTAACAGTTAGTTTTTCAACATTTTACAAAAAGTTGTCATTAGAAAGGAGCTTGCAGCCAGCCCCGACCATTCGGGGACTGAGAAATCTGATTTGCGCAGCAATACCTTTACGTTGGGTCAGGAGTTGTGAAACCCGGAAGGAAGCTGGCCAAAGTATTGCTTGAAACACTCAGTAAAATATGAGGGATTATTAAACCCTACATCATAGGCAATTTCGGCAACAGTGGCGCTTTTCTTTTTGATCAGTTCGGCAGCCCTGTTCAATCTGTAGGTACGGATAAATTCCGAGCTTGACTGGCCCGTTAATGCTTTGATCTTACGATTCAATTGCGCCACGCTCAGGCCAACATGCCGGCCAAAATCATGAATGTTGAATTCCGGATTGCTATGGTGTAACTGCAACTGCTCAATGGCTTTTTGCATAAACTGTTCATCCATAGAGGTGATACCACTATCCGTAAAATTTAGATGAAGGGTACTATGAAGGGTTTTAATTTAAGTCACCCGCACGTGCGGGGTTGGTTGAGGTAAAGCCTTCCAGGTCTGCACCAGTTCATAGTTTTATCATCTTCATCACCTGCTTCCCTTCGTTTGTTTTTATCACGCAGAAATACACCCCCGGCTCCAAAGAAGGACTATTGCGATCGCGTGTCGCCTTAGCTTTAGCAGTGGCACAGCGCAGCGAAGCAATCTGTTGAGCTAATAGGATAAGTCAGGAATGAGCTGGTGTTATTGCTTTACCAACAATAGCTTCCTACCCTCACAAACCCCATCCATTTCCAACCTCAACAAATACATTCCTTCTTTTAATCCTTCTGCATTCCAAACAAAACTATGTTCCCCTTCCTGCAAAAATCCTGAGTGCAGGGTTTGGATATTTCTTCCGGTGGCACCACAAACTTCCAGGTTTACAAAATCAGCATCTGGACAGGTGAAACTGATTGTTGTTTGACTCTGGAAAGGATTAGGATAACACTGAATATTGAACGCTGAACTTTGAACTTTGAATTCTTCAACCGTGGTTAGTGTCGCAACAACGACTGTATTGGAATAGCCACTTCTGCCAAAGAAATAATTTGCCCTAACACGGTAATAGTAAACCGAAATTGGATTTAAATTATTAACCGCAAAGAACAAAACATTCCCTACATCCTGGTTTTGAAAAACGAAATTCGTGAAGTTTTCATCTGTGGCCACATCCAGTAAATACCCTGTGGCATCATCAGCGGCCTGCCAGTTGGCGGTAAATGACATAGCAGTGGTATCGGTGGCTAAGAGGGCAACAATTTCTCTTTGATCGAAATAATAGGTACCCATATCGCAAGTTGTACCGTCCGGATCGGGAGGTGAAGATGGATCGCCGGCATCGATGCATGGGGATTCAGCAGTTAAATGAAAGTTGTTATTGTCAGGATCAACAAACAGTGGATCTTCATCCAGATTTCCGGTACCTGGACCAGACCAATCCTCAACAAGACTGTAGTTCACTGCCACTGTACTGCCGCTATAAATAAAAATACCCGGAGAATCCGGTGCAGTATTGTTCCACATTATTTCGTTGGTTACTGAAGATGCGGCATTTCTTAAATATAAACCACCACCTGATTCTGTAGCTTCATTCCCATAAATCGTATTATTGAAGAACTGTGGTTCACTTGTAATCTGATGTCCGACATATATGCCACCACCCCGAGCGGCTTTATTGCCATAAATCAGGTTTCTTGAAACAATGGGATGATTGTTCCAGATACATAAACCTCCACCATAACAATTATTTGCTTCATAAGTATTGTTATAAATTTCATTTTGACGAAAATCAACAGAGTGACAATTGACCAGTGCTACACCGCATCCAAATACTATACTTACAGCATGTAGCTCATTATCCGAGATTATATTGTTTTTAACCAAGGCCCTGGTAGTTTGCCCGTAAGCTCCATACATACAAAGTCCGCTTCCTGCGGTTCCATCAGAGTTTGCGCTGAACTGCTCCACCAGATTATGTTGAATGATATTCCCTGATATGATCACAGAATCAGGAAATCCTACGTCACAGGAATACCAAATTCCACCTGCTGCTGCAACCCTAATACTCGAATTGGCCGATACAGTGTTATGAGTTACTGTATTATTACAAATCCTTGTATTGCAATATGCAATGGCCATTCCTCCACCTTTAGGCCAGAGGTTGCTAATGGCACTGTTGTTTGTGACCAGGTTATGCTCTACCACTACCCATTTTTCCTCTGTACACAATCCTCCGCCAATTCCCGCTCCAAAAGCCTCCTCCTCATTTTCTACACTGTTATTGGTAATAATATTATGGCAAATTTTCGCCCCGCTATTGTCGATGCCAATTCCTCCACCTGCCAGAATCTCTTCAAAATTTACCTGGTCAGGAAATTTTGTCCCTGTACCTCCGGTAATCGTAAACCCATAAATAACAGATGTAGAATCTTCACCTGATAAAAATAGGACAACGGAAGCACTGTCAGGATTCGCCGGCTGACTTCCATTAATTATCGTATTGTAAATGTGGGAACTGTCATTTTCAATTAAATAATGACTTGAAACAGTAATGGCTTTACCCATAAAATTAATATTTTCATAATAGACACCCTGTTCCACCAGAACTGTATCTCCAGTATTTGCGGCTTCTATGCCTGACTGAATTGCTGTGTAATCTGCCGGAATGTGAATAATTTGACCTGTACAAATTGCATTGATCAAAATAAATATGGCAATTGCTGTTAATTTTTTCATGATATGTCCTCCATTTTTTGAATATTAAAAATTACGATAATTTAATGTTTGATTATTTTAGTTGTTTGTCCCGCACATGCGGGATCATTGGTTTTTAATACACAGAAATATATTCCCGTTGGCAAATTCTGTCTGCCAAATATCATTTCTTGTTGTCCTTCATGTTTGACTCCTTCTTTTTGTTTAAAAACAAGTTGTCCCCGGCTGTTATAAATTTCAATGGATACTACTGATTTTTGTGTTAATGAATAGGATAAAGTTGTGGTTTCAGAGAATGGATTGGGGAAGCATTGTATTTCTTTGACGACACTTTCAGTAGGCAGGTCCTCAACAGAAACAATCAGATCATCCGAATGAATAATAGTTCCCCACCCTCCTGCAGCATATCCGTGACCATTGCTTGTAAAACAAACTGAGTAAAGCTCTTTGTCTGTTCCTGAATTCTGCTGTTCCCATGTAGCACCTCCATCTTCTGTCAACAAAACAGTACCATCACCACCTGATATCAAACCTGACAGATGATCTTTAAACTGAATTGAATATAAGGAGGAATTATATAAATCGTATGACCAGTTATTTCCTCCGTCTGATGTGTGTAATAAAATTCCAGGACCCAACCACTTGTTTCCAACAATCCATCCATTTTCTTCGTCGACAAAGAAAACCGATGTTAAATTGAATCCACTGGTGTCATAAACCTGCTCTGTCCAGGCTTGCCCACCATTTGTAGTTTTATATATTGATTCTCCAACAACCCAGCCTTGATCATTATCAACAAAATATATTGCATTTAAAGATTTACAGGAATCACAAAATTGCTGCTCCCATGTTGATCCACCGTCGATTGTTCTAAGAATCTTTCCTTCGCTATAACCATAACCATCAGAATACCCTCCAACAGTCCAGCCATTTGATTCATCAATAAAACAAATGTCGGCCAGGTAATATGTGGTATCCCACTTTTGAATTTGCCATACTTCGCCACCATTTGCTGTGTGTAAAATATAGGTTGTATCGAGAAAACTCATACTGAATAAATTACCAACTGCCCAACCATTTTTTTGATCGCAGAAACTCACTGATCTTAAAGATGCCTGCACGCCAGTATTTTGTTCTTCCCAGCTTGCTCCACCATCATAAGTATGAACCATTATTGATCCTTGACCAAACCCCCAATTTGGGGTGTATGTTTTACAACCTGCAGCCCAGCCGTTCATTTCATCTGCAAAAGAAATTGAGTAAAAAGCTGAATTATTCCCCTTGCTATTTTGCTCCCACTGGTCTTCCCAATTTGTTGTATTAAAAATAATTCCATGATCACCCACAATACAACCCTTTCCGTCCGGTGTGAAATATAAAGCATTTAACCCAGCTTGGTCGGGCAAATAAATGCTTTCCCATGTATCTCCACCATCGCTTGTTTTCTTTAGGCTGTTTGAACAACCGGGAAACCAACCACCGTAACAATAATAGCTCAACATCCACCCATTTTCCGGATCTTTAAAATATAAAGAATAAAACCCACGTGCATCCAAATCACCAGCATAGCTTTCGACGATAGTATCCCAGGTCGAAAAGGAATCGGTTGTATGTAAAATATAAGCATATCCATATCCAAAACCCCAGGTTGATGCCCAACCTTCATTTTGGTCAATAAAAAACACAGACAGGAAACGATCCATATTGATTTGTTCAACCCATTCTAATCCGCCATTTGTTGTTATGTATAGGCCAGATTCTGCAGCAATCCAGCCATTGTTTGCATCTATAAAAAATACTTCATTACAATCGATATATGGCGAACCAAGCCCTTGTGTTATCCAATCTATTCCCCCATTGTCAGTATGAAGAACAGTTCCATTGCTACTGGTACCAACTGCCCATCCTTTACTTGAGTCTATAAAAAAAACCGATTTTAAATCAGCGCCATCACCAGTAAGCTGTTCGTTCCAGTTGTCACCCCCATCGGATGTATGTAAGATGATATAATTGCCCGGTACTGAATAGTAATCCCGTCCAACTGCCCACCCAGTTTGTGGGTCGGTAAAAGTGACAGACTTTAACCAGAGTGTTGTTCCACTCTCCTGGAATTCCCAGGAAACTCCACCATCGTTGGTGTGTATAATTGTTCCGTGTTTCCCAACAACCCAACCACTCAAGTCATCTACGAAACAGACATCCTCCAGGTATTGATCTGTTGGTAGAGGATACTGCAGTTCCCACTGGGCAAAGGAAAAAGAAGCTAAAAGAGAAAAACAACAAGTTAAAAGGACTACTGGAAATAAGCGGTTTGATTTCATGATACCTGTCTCCTGTTTTGTATTAATAAATAATGATAGAATTTGATTTTGTAAAATTATAGCAAGGCATGAAGGAAATCCTACCAGAAACAGGTCAAATGATGCAAGAAATCTTGCAATTGAAAAATGATCTCAAAATTGACTTCTTAATCGTAAGCTATTTGGAGGTAATTATTAGGAGTGGTTATGGTTTGAGAGAAAGGAACCAGGAAAAGAGGTACTCAAAGTGATATGACAAAATTGAACAGATTTCTCCTTTCAAAATTTCCGCTGCGCTTCAATTTTTTCTGTCGAAATGACAGCGCTGTTTTATTAGGAGGGGGAATTGAGGGATCAGGCGCTACACGCCTGATCCCTCAATTCCCCATTCCCCACACGACTCCCGGTCATTTCGATGGAGCGCAGCAGCCTGCCCCGACTCTTCGGGGACTGAGAAATCTACCTTAGGAATAGATTGATTTCAAAATGGAATAATTGAAACTCCGTACTTGGTGAAGGAATTATTCCTTAAGCTGAATACTCCGAAGGCAACTTCCCAAATTGCTTCTGGAAACATTCGGAAAAATAAGATGGATTACTAAACCCAACTTCATAGGCAATTTCGGCAATGTTGCCGCTGTGATTTAGCAAAAGCTTTGCCGCCCGCTGCAAACGTACAGATCGGATCATCTCGTTTGGCGAAAGATCGGTAAGCGCTTTTAATTTCCGGTACAGTTGCGATTGGCTCATGGCCATTTGCTGTGCGAATCGCTCCACATTCAAATCGGAGTCGGAAAGGTGTTGTTCAATAAAATCACTGGCCTTCCTGAGAAATTTGTCATCTGAAGAAAGGAGTTCTTTTTCTGCTTTTGGCTCGGCAAAAACAAACCTGCTCTTGTACTTTTCTTTCAGCTTTTCCCGCTGACTGATCAGGTTACTGATCCGTATAAGCAGTTCCTGGGGATCGAAGGGTTTGGTAAGGAAATCATCAGCACCGGTTTCCAGGCCTTCCAGTTTATCTTCCCTCGCTGCTTTGGCAGTAAGCAGGATGACAGGAATGTGACTGGTCCGCTCATCAGTTTTCAGTTGTTTGCTCAACTGGTAACCATCCATCTTTGGCATCATCACATCGCTGATCACCAGGTCGGGTATCTTTTGGATGGATTTCTCCAGCCCCATTTCTCCATCTATGGCTTCGGATATCCGGTAATCATCCGTCAAATAGGAACGAATGTAGGAACGCAAATCATTATTGTCTTCTACAATTAATAGCAGCGGTTTTGCATTTCCAGTTTCGGCATCATCCTCATTTAATATTTTCTGATCCGCTATTTCGATGACTTGCTGGCCTGGTTCAGCGATGGAATCATCACCAACAAGGATTTCTTCGGGCTTCAGATGCGTTTTTCCCAAGTGTAAAAAAACCGTGAAAGTTGTTCCCTGGTTAACCTCGCTCTCGACCTTGATATTGCCATGATGCAGTTCAACCAGCTCTTTGGCCAGCGCAAGTCCAATTCCTGTGCCTTGCTGGTCTTGTGCATAAGAATCATTTGCCTGGTAAAAGCGGTCGAAGATATGCGGGAGCTTGTCCGGTGAGATGCCGGAGCCGGTGTCGGAGATGGAGAGGCTCATCCACGGGCCGGGGAAGTCGGCAATCTTCAGTCTCCAGTCTTCAGTTGCTTCACGGTGAACCGAGGACTGCCGACTGCCAACTGTGGACTGCGAACTGCTCACTTCAACTTTAATCCTACCACCTTCACTCGTAAACTTAAACGCATTAGAAAGTAAATTAAATAAGATCTTCTCCAGCTTATCACGATCGACAAAAACCTGAATATCATCTTCAACCGAATTATAAATGAGATCAATCTTTTTTTGCTTTGCAAGGGATTCGAATGACTGCATGTAAATATTTACCAGGGCAACAATGTTTTGTTCTTTGGCCTGTAATTTCAATTTTCCGGATTCAAGTTTGGAAAGACTTAATATTTGGTTGATCAGGTTTTGCAACCTTCTGGCATTGCGTTGCATCATTTCCACATCGCTTCTGGCAGCTCCGGTAATTTGTGTTTTAAGTTTTTCGAGGGGGCCCAATATCAAAGTCAGTGGTGTTCGGAATTCGTGCGAAATATTTGCAAAAAAGCGTGACTTGGCCTGGCCCAGTTCTTCCAGCTTTTCGGTTTGAACCTGCTCAAGCGCAAGTTTGTGGAGCAACTGTTGTCGCTTAAAATAATAACGGAGTATGAAATAAAATATCGTTACAATAAAAACCACATACATCAAATAGGCCCACCAGGTCTTCCATGGAGGGGGAAATATGCTTATTTGGAGGGAGGCTCCCTCTTCATTCCACAAAGCATCATTGTTCGATCCCTTTGCCCTGAAAACATAATCACCGGGCGGTACATTGGTATAGTTTGCCATTCGCCGCTTATTGCTGTAAATCCAGTCTTCATCAAAACCTTCAAGCATATAGGCATACTGATTTTTAGATGGATCAATGAAATCGAGGGCTGCAAATTTGATGCTGAAGAAATTTTGGTTGTGTTTCAAGTTCAGATGTTTCAATACAGTGATGTTACTGTCTGGTTTAAATGTTTTATTGTGAACCAGAAATTCAGTTAGCACCAAGGGTGGAACATGTTTATTGTCCTTTAGGCTATCAGGATGAAAGCAATAATATCCATTTCCGGAAGCCCATCTACCCCCTACATAAATTTTACCTGCTTTGCTTTTGTAAAGCTTAAAATGGTAGTTTTCTTCAAATGGCACCCCATCTGCAATTTCCAGGAATTTAGAATGCCCGGTGGTATCAGACAAAAAGCTAAATCGCATGATCCCTTTCTCGGTTGATAACCACAGGTTGCCCCTATCATCACTTTCGATGTAGTAAATAAACTTTGCCTCCAGGCCATTTTTGTGATTGAAATTATAAAATTGCTTGTTTCCCGGGTCATACCTGCTTAAGCCATTGGCTGTTCCTGCCCACAGCACATCATTTTTGTCAACATGCAAGGACCATATCACATCATTGCCTATACTTCGGATGTCGTTGGGATCGTGTTTAATGTTTATCAATGTAAGGGGATCACGATTTTCTGGGGTCAATAAATACAGGCCATAGCCACTGGAACCAAACCACATATTGCCGTGACTATCTTCCACAACCGAACGAAAATCCACCATTGAACCAGCAAATTCGGGATGTGCTTGAAACGAAGTATTCAAATTGTCCTGCTTTTGCTGATAGTAAATCCCATTGGTTGATCCAACCCATAGTATCCCTGACTGATCCTCATGAAAAACGTTTGGCCTGATATAACTGAATGGTACATCCGAAGGCAGAGTACAGGGCAGGAAGCGGTTGTTCTTTCGATCAAATACATCGAGGTTAAATGCCGTCCCGACCCATAATATACTGTCGGAATCTTCGAATAACGAAAAGATCATATAGTATGAAATGCCGTTGGGATCGTTGGGATCATAACTGTATTTCTTGAGGAGATTCATTTTGTGATCATATTTAAGCAGTCCGCTATAATCGGTCCCAATCCAGAAATTCCCCTGTCTATCCTCAAGAAAAGCAATGGCTTCATACACATAAGGTTTTTGATCAAATGGCCCTATTTGAAACTCTGAGAATGGATTGTTGTTCAGGTTACACCTCACAGCGCCAAAACCTGAACCTGCCCAAAGGATACCGTTGTCATCGGGCAACCAGTCGAACATTGCATTAAAAGCACGGTATTTAGGATCGTCGGGATCGTTATTGAAGCGAGTGACGATACCTGTAGTTTTATCCAGTTTATTTATACCGACCCGGGTTACTATTAAAAGTGATTTCCCATTATCGTTTGGATTGTCAGAAATCACCTTTATACTATTACTGGCTAAACTATGAGGATCATTTTCATCATGTATGAAATGCTCTACAAGATTCTGTTCGATATTTATTTTATATAAGCCCGGGTAGGCCCCAACCCAGAGGATCCCTTCCTGGTCTTCAAAAATGCATTTTACAACAGAATTATCGAGTCCTTCTGGTACTTTGATAACTGAACCCATGTTTAAGAATGTCCCGGTTTCTTTGTTGAACAAATACAAGCCTTTGTAAGTCCCTACCCATAATCTACCTGATTTGTCTTCGTGGATCAATGATGTTCTGTTCATCCAGGATGTGGAGTCATCCGTATTATTCCAGTATTGGGTAAGGGTTCCGGTTATAAGGTCAACTTTAGTTATCCCACCAGCAAAACCAGCTGCCAGCCAGATATCACCATCTTTATCGGTTAGGGCTACCAGAAGCCTGTTGAAATCAAAATCGAATTGAAATTCGGCTTCTCGGTAAAAACGGGTAAAAGTTTCAGTATTCGGGTTATAGATGTTCATTCCACTGGACTGTGTTCCGATCCAGATATTACCATCATCATCTTCCATCAGAACCCGGCTTATCAAATTGCCTGAGATGGAGGTGCTGTCGTTTGGATCGTAATGAAACGCTTTATAATCATAACCATCCCACCTGTAAAGGCCATTTTCGGTACCGAACCACATAAAGCCCCTGGAGTCTTTAAATACCGAATAAACCATTTTTGCGGGCAGACCGGGAACTGTGGCCAGGTTTGGGTAGAAGGCACTTTGCTGCTGGGCAATGGAACTCGTGTTCTCCAATATCATGAACGGAATGAAGATGAGCCAAGATAAAACAGTATTTCCAAAATACTTCTGCATGCGTAAGGCCTTGATTATTTTCAGCCAAATTTACGAAATAATATCCAGACGATGTGGAATAAAGAAAAACAGAAGGCAGTAGTTTGATCTACATCAAGCAACATCTTATATCCTGGATCAAACATCCATACGGACTCCTTTCAGTCGTCGGACAACTAATATTTTTTCTGAGTTGTTTTAAGGGATGCCTTCCTTGGAATTAAGTGTCGTAGAAATGAAACGGTTTGCCACGTTCCCGCACGTGCGGGACTCCTCGCAAAATCTGTTTTCTAAGAAATTAAATTAATTTGAAAATTAAAGCCGCTTTGCGGGAGTCACCCTCCCGACAAAACAGGCAGCACCCATCTATAAATCAAAGAAAAAAGTTATCATCGAATTACACTAATTAATCAAATTATTACCTGCCTTTGGCAGGTACAATTCGTGTAATTCGATCAATTAGATGACAAAAAAATATCGTTAACATGTTAGCATTAGTGACTTTTTAAGAGCCTAATTTCAAGGCAAATGGCAATTCTAACAAATGGCTATTGCGAGCGAATAAATGAAATCAGATGTCAGATCTTTGATGTCCGATGTGTGATCTGATCCTAAAATCTTATATCACAGATCACACATCATACATCTGATATCTTTTATTTCAACAACAATAGCTTCCTACCCTCACAAACCCCATTCATTTCCATCCTCAACAAATACATTCCATCCTTTATTCCCCCAGCATCCCAAACAAAACTATGTTCCCCTTCCTGCAAAAATCCTGAGTGCAAAGTTTTAATCTTCCTTTCGGTGATGTCGTGGATTTCGAGGGATACAATGCCGGCGGCGGGGAGGGAGAATTGGATGGTAGTGGTATTAGTGAATGGATTAGGATAACTTTTTATTCCATTCACCGAAGAAACATATGATGGCTCATTCATGTTTACCCATATGCTGTCTATCCAATTCATGGCAGCAGCAACAACCGCATCGATTCCTTGTGCCACATCATTTGGGTTATGCCATACTTCTTCATCCACTTCAAATTCATCATGCGTTAAATAATTTTCAGGCTCTGTAACTAAATATGCATCAGCTTCGGCATATCTACAGTACCATCCTCCTGTACCTAGATTTAAAACAGTCGGAGCATTAAATGCTGTTGCGGTTGACTTCCCAAAAAATCTTGAACGAGGGTGAAATTTCATTCTCAATGCTACCTGATCACCTGAGCTAATTGCACCTGGTCCTGTTAATACGGCAATCGGCTTATCATAAAAGGTTAATGAATCCCCTGGTATAATGTAAGCTGACGGCGGACCATTCGGTGCCGGCTCCATTGCAAAGTGATTGTTAGGATCCGACCGGACTGCAAATCCAACTGTTGTATCTGCTGTATTAAATAGTAAACTTAGCCCGGGATTGCTCATAGACATGTTACCCCCATAATTCATACGGAAATCAATGATCAATCCTGTGGTTTCATAGTTATTCATGATATCATCAATGGCATCATAAAACTCATCTTCCGCTTCCCAAAACCATCCCCATCCATAGATGTATGCTATTTGCGTATCCTCAATTAGTCCATAACTAAACAATTGTTCATTGTAGTAATCAGGCATAGGTACCCCGGGGATATCCATTTGTTCGGTACAAAAGAATACTGTATCCAACTCTGCAAGACGTGCAGTAGGTAAATGAATAGTGTTTCCCGAATTATATTTGTGGATGTCAATGGTGTCGAACAGATGCCAGTTTAACCCGGCACTTACAAGCCACGAATGGAGATATGAGCTTTCTGAGCATCCCCACCACCAGCCATGTATTGGCAACTGTGCAGTTAAAAGTTCCTGGTAAAGCATTTTCCATGGCACACCATCATAACCTAAAACAATATCGCCGGGAACCAGGCCAAGGGGATGGTTGGCAATAGCTTTATAAACAAGTAGTGAGCTATCGGGTAGTGGTGTTACACCTGCACCAAAATGCCCGTTGTCGCCCCAACCTCCGACCCAAAGTAACGGAACGCCGGGTTCTGAAGCGGTATAAACACAAACAAGGTTGTCTTCACAATTTGTATGTGACTCTTTAAGTGCCATAGCCAGATGATTCATTATGGCAGCAAATCGCCCCCTGCTAACCGTATCTGCTATCTCGTTATGATAGATTCTCCCTAGTGATTCCCAATCAACGGTCAGATCCTGGAAACATGCGAAATACCAATCAATTTTATTCCAGAACAGGTTAAAAATTTCTAATTTAGTTTCAACCGTTAAACCTTCTCCCCAGGTTGAATCGATAGCTGCAGCCCAATCAGATTTGGAATAGTGTCCGGGTGTTTTCTTTTCCTGAGCACTATGAAAAGTTTGTTCCAGAAATTGTTTCTTAAAAAACCAGGGAGAGGTGTCAAGTGCATCCTGTGATAGTACCTGACCTTTCAATGGTTGAAAGATTACCAAAGAAATCATTAGAGTTACGGAAAGCTTAATAATTGTTTTCATGACTGAATTTTTAATTATTTGATAAAATTTTTAATGCAGGTAAAATTACTTCACCATGGGGGTGGAAGGCTAACTCATATATCCCAAAATGTAACTGCTATGTAACATTTGCACTTTAAGTTGGCTCAGAACTTCTATGTTCAGCGTAAACCAATTAATAATAAGAGCATGAATAGATTTCTCCCTTTGGTACTAATGACAAGTTTTTGTAAGACATTGAAATACAAGCATAAAAATAGACCTCTCAGTTGCTGTGCTCCATCGAGGTGACAAAGGGCTTTAGGGTGGAATGGGGGGTGGGGGGGGGGGGGGGGGGGGGGGGGGGGGGGGCGGCCCCCCCCCCCCCCCAACCCCCCACAAAAAAAACAAAAAAAAAAA
>CAZQIV010000055.1:17492-39518 GCA_964593705.1 uncultured Lentimicrobiaceae bacterium
CAAAAAATTTCCCCTCTCTTTTGGTGTCCACCCGGGTGGTCACAATGGGTTTTGGGGTGTATGGGGGGGTGGTATTGGCCACCGCTGCGCTTTCGAAATCCCCACCCCCCCTCTATTCGACATCGAAAATGTCATTTCGACCAAGACACAAAGCGAAGCGGAGTGTCGCCCGGAGAAATCTATTCATTTGTCATTAAACTTTGAGGCCTCTTTTTCCGGGGCTTGGAGCTCGAAAAGACAAGGCATTATGGAGTACATAAGGTGGGCGGGGATAGTCGGGCGCAAAGCGCCCGACTATCCCCGCCCACCACCACCTTACAAATCATGCCCTTGTCTTTTCGATGGAGCTTGCAGCCTGCCCCGACCCTTCGGGGACTGAGAAATCTATTTTTATAGTCAGTAGCTTTATTTGTCACGAAAATTGCAATACAACAAATTGTGAACGGGATCTGATAAATGACTGATTTGGAATAATGGGGAAGGAGTTTTGATCTCCAGCTACCTTGATCCGTATTCAGATGGCAAAACCCCAAACTGCTCCTGGAAACTTTTGGCAAAGTAGGAGAGGCTGCTGAAACCAACTTCAAAGGCAATTTGAGTGATGGTGCCAGCTTTGTTTGTAATGAGTTCGGCAGCTTTGTTTAGCCTGATTGACCGCATAAAACCGGTTGCGGATTGATTTGTAAGGGCTTTCAGTTTTCTGTAGAGTTGCATCCGGCTCATGGCTATCTTTTTGCAAAACATTACTGTATCAAAATTTTCATCCGACAGGTGTTGTTCAACAATTTTGATGGCTCTTTTTAAAAAATCCTGATCCGCGGAGTTTATTCCGGTATTTTCGATTTGCAGTAAACTACTTGTTCCGATTAGTTTTAAATTCTTAATAAAATTTTCCCTAAGTTTTTGCCGCTGCTCAATCAGGTTTTTAATTCTAATAAGTAGTTCGTCAGCGTCAAAAGGTTTGGTGATAAAATCATCTGCACCGGTTTCAAGGCCTTCAATCCTGCTTTCCATCGAAGCACGTGCCGTAAGCAGGATAACAGGAATATGACTGGTTCGTTCGTCAGCTTTAAGCTTTGCACACATTTCATAACCATCCATTTTTGGCATCATTACATCACTGATGATCAGGTCCGGTATTTTTTTGCTTGCTTCGACAAATCCTTCTTCGCCATCCCTTGCTTCCGAAATGTAGTACAACGGATCAAGATACCCTCTCATATAGGCTCGCAGATCAGCATTGTCATCCACGATCAGTAAATAAGGCTTGTCTTCTTTTCCTTTAAATTCGTGCTGGTTTAGATTATCGGCGAATATTAAATCACTTTCTAAAAATTCTGGTTCAGGAATGGGTTCAGAAAATCCTTCACTTTTTACCGGGATGGAAGTTCTATCAACTATTTCTTCGGGTTTAAGGTGTGCTCTACTTAAGGGAAGGAATACTGAGAAAGTAGTTCCTTTTCCCACAGCACTTTCAACAACTATTTTCCCGTGATGAATTTCAACGAGCTCTTTTGCCAAGGCCAATCCAATTCCAGATCCTTCCTGGTCTTTGGTATAGGAATCGTCGGCCTGGTAAAATCGGTCGAAGATATGTGGAAGTTTTTCGGGGGGGATGCCTCGGCCGGTGTCGGAGATGGATATGCTTACCCACTGGCCAGGCAAGTCGGCAGTCTTCAGTCTCCAGTCAGCAGTCGCTTTGCTATAATCACTTGACTGTTGACTGCCGACTGCCGACTGTTGACCCGCCTCCGGCGAGGCAAGCTGTGAACTGCTAACTGATATCTCTATCCTTCCGCCCTCATCCGTAAACTTAAACGCGTTCGACAAAAGATTGTACAGTATTTTTTCAATTTTATCTTGATCAACAAACAGCTTTATGTCATCAGCATCTGAAATAGAAATCAATTCAACTTTCTTTTGTTTTGCCAGCGATTCGAATAACTGGACATAACCTTTGATCAGGGCAACAATGTTTTCTTCCCGGGTTTGCAATTTCATTTTCCCCGATTCCAGTTTTGAAAGATTCAGTAGTTGATTAATGAGGTTTTGTAAACGGTGTGCATTGCGTTGCATCATATTCAAATCCTGGTCAGAATCCCTATCGGTTAATCTAGACCTCAATTTTTCAAGTGGGCCAAGGATCAGTGTTAATGGTGTACGGAATTCATGGGAAATATTGGCAAAGAACCTGGATTTCATACTATCTAATTCTTTCAGCTTCTCAGACTCCACATGTTCTATTTCCAATTGCTGTTTCAGCCGCTGGCGTTTCAGGTCATAGCGGCGGAGGGCGTAGAGCATAGCGCTGAGAGCAATACCATAAAGTATATAGGCCCACCAGGTAAGCCATGGAGGAGGTAGAATTGTTATGGCTAATGAAGAGCCTTCATTATTCCAGTAGCCATCGTTGTTTGATCCTTTAACCCTGAAAATATATTCACCCGGCGGAACATTGGTATAATTAGCTAACCTCCTGTTTCCACAATGAATCCATCCATCTTCCAATCCCTCGAGGTAGTAGGCATATTGATTTTTGCCAGGGGCGATATAATCCAATGCAGCAAATGCAATCGAAAAGAAATTCTGCTTGTACTTTAGCCTAATACTTCCCTTCGAAAATTCATTTTTATTCGGGTAAAAATTTTCATCCTTTACTAAAAATTGAGTGATAACTATTGGCGGAATATTTTGATTATAGCTGATGCTATCCGGGTGGAAATAATAAAACCCGTCCTGTTTGCCACCTCTTCCTGGTAGGAAAATTCTTCCATCACTACTGAGAAATAGGTCAGAAAAATCATAGGCTATGTAAGACAAATCATCTGAAATATCGTAAAACTTTGGGGATTCATTTTCCTCTGCCCGAGGGTTAAACCTCACAAGGCCTTTCATGGAGTTCAGCCATAAAAATCCTTGCTTATCTTCAGTTATTGAAAAGATATTATTATTCCCGATAAGGTCATTTTCTTTCTCTATTTCGTTAAATTCGCTTAATAAGGGGTTGAACTGATACAAGCCTTCAGATGCACCTAGCCAGTAAAATCCGTTTTTGCATTGGATAACTGCATTTGGCATACCATGGAAGCTTTTATTTCCCTGTTCGCCAGGATCAAATTTTATTAAATTCATTGAATCTCTGTTTTCCTCGGGGAGCCAGTAAAGACCTTTTGATGAGCTTATCCATAGGCCATTGTTGTAGTCCAAGTATAAATCATTTATCCGTGCCCGGGAAAGTATTTCGTCATCAGAAAACCGAATGAATAAAGAATCGTAATTCTTGTTATCAAACCAATATATACCAGAATTTGTACCATACCAGACAATACCTTCATGGTCTTCAATAATTACCTGACTTGATTTAGGCTCCGGATGATTGGATGAAGTATCACAAACTATTTTAGTGAAAGATTTTTTCTCTTTATCAAATAGATAAATACCAGGGAAAGGCCGGTTCATTCCTATCCACATAAATTGTTTTGAATCTTCTAAAATTTCAAAAACACTGTAACTGCTACTTACAATATTTCCAGCCATTAAAAATTCAAATCTCTCGATCAGGTTTCGATCCGAATCAAATTTCATTAAGCCACCATTGGGCGCACCCATCCAAAACATCCCTTCCTTATCTTCAAAAAAAGTAACGACAGATACTCTGTACGTACCAATAACCGGCTTGGTGTATTGATGGAAAGGATTATCGTTAAGATTGAGTATATCGATCCCATCCTCACCAGCGATCCACAACAAGTTATTGTTATCCATGTAAAGTGAAAGAATACCATTGATCAATAAACTTTCACTGTTATCAGGATCACTGAAGATACTGGTAAATTGTCCCGATTTAAAATCATTTTTGTATAAGCCCCAATATGTAGCTATCCATAATTGATTGGTTGCTTTGTTACTATATTTAACAATATCATTAATTAATGTATTCATGGGATATTTGGACCTATGACTTTCATCCCCCAACCACTCCTGCTCCCCGTTAAAAATCTTAAAGATTGAGAAATCAGTTCCAATCCAGAGTACATGGTTTTGATCTTCAATAATTGATCTGATGATTTTTTCTCCATTTATAACGGATTCCCGGGAAATAATTAAATCGATGGCTTTAAACTCTCGCTTATCAATATTAAACTGGAATAAACCATCATTTGTCCCTATCCAGAGTATTCCCGCATTATCTCGATAAATTTCGTTTATCTGGTCTTTTTTACTTTTTGGTATGTCAGGGTTCTGTTTAAATACTTCGAATGTTCCGGTGGAAGGATCAAATAAGTTGAGTCCATTTTGAGTGCCTACCCAGATTGAATCGTTATCACCCCTGTAAATAACATTCACACGATTATGGCTGATACTGCTTGAATCGCTTGGATTGTGCTGGTAACGCGTAAATTTTCCTGTTTCGAAATCAAAACGGTTTAATCCTCCTTTTGTAGTTCCAATAAGTAAATCTCCGTTGGTATCTTCTAATATGGATCTTACAGAATTACTGGAAATAGATGTAGAATCTTCTGGATTGTGGTGATAGACCTTAATGCTGTATCCATCAAAACGGTCTAACCCACCAATAGACCCAAACCACATATAACCTCTTGAGTCTTTAATGATGCATCGAACATAATGTGAGGAAAGTCCATCTTTGGCTGTGATATGCCGGAATTTGTATTGTCCGGTTTGGGAGTACAGAAAGGCAAATGGAAATATCATCAGCAAGAAAATCAGCAAATGTATTTTACCAGAGCTTTTCATAGATTAGCCATTAATTGCCTTTCAGTTACCTGGAGTAATTGTTTAGCAATGAAAATTAGTGGTGTAAATGTAAGGAAAATTTATGAATTGGGGTTTGGGTTGAAATCCTGGCTCGAAATTATTTTGAAGGCGGAGGCATGTTCTAAAATGATAACTGCAAAGTTTTGGCGGATTGCTTCGTTCCCGCACGTGCGGGACTCCTCGCAAAGCCCATTTTAAGTGGAACTATTTTCATTGCGAATGGTCGTTCCAAAGAAGGGCTATTGCGAGCGAAGCGACGCAATCTGCTAAGCAACTGGGATTGGCTAAGAAAAAATCACCCAGTTTATCTCAACAACAATAGTTTCCTACCCTCACAAAACCCATTCATCTCCAACCTCAACAAATACATTCCTTCATTCATTCCATCAGCCCTCAGCACAAATTTATGCTCCCCTTTCTACAACAATCCCGAGTGCAGGGTGGTAATTCTTCTGCCGGTGATACCACAAACTTCCAGGTTTACAAAACCAGCATCTGGACAGGTGAAACTGATTGTTGTTTGACTCTGGAAAGGATTGGGGTAACACCGGACATCGAACGCCGAACTTTGAACCTTGAATTCTTCAACCGTGGTTAGTGTCGCAACAACAATTGTATTGGAATAGCCACTTCTGCCGAAGAAATAATTTGCCCTAACACGGTAATAGTAAACCGAAATTGGATTTAAATTATTAACCGCAAAGAACAAAACATTCCCTACATCCTGGTTTTGAAAAACGAAATTCGTGAAGTTTTCATCTGTGGCCACATCCAGTAAATACCCTGTGGCATCATCAGCGGCCTGCCAGTTGGCGGTAAATGACATAGCAGTGGTATCGGTGGCTAAGAGGGCAACAATTTCTCTTTGATCGAAATAATAGGTACCCATATCGCAAATCGTTCCATCCGGATCGGGAGGTGAGGATGGATCGCCGGCATCAATGCATGGGGATTCCGCCGCTAAATGAAAGTCGCCATTTTCAGCATCAATAAACAAGGGGTCATTATTTATATTTCCTTCACCATTCCACAATCCTGAAATACTATCGGTATCTATATTAGAATAAGAAACCACTAACTCCAGAGCACTTGCATTTCTGATATCTTTTCCAAGAGGAGCTTCATTTTCCCAGAAAATACAATTAAAAATAATCGGTGCTTTAAGTTCACCATCGAACCGTATCGCAGCTCCGGCATAAGTGGCGGTATTTCTAATAAATGTATTGTTTACAATCAGAGGCTGGTTTAATGCATCCCCGTAATTCTGATATGATGATAATGCTGCTCCCCTGTATGCTGCATTACCAGAGAAAATATTATTTGAAACAATTAGATTATAGCTTCGTCTTGAATAAAAACCAGCTCCATCGTACGCTACATTATTTGTAAAAATATTCTTATCTACTTTAACCGGTGTTTCATAACCATCCATTATACTAACAGCACCTCTGCAATCATAATAGTCTATTGGTGATAAATTATTCGAAATTTGATTGTCAATAATATTAACCATATGATACGGGTATTTGAAAGCTATTGCAGCTCCCCGAAACTGAATGCTTGTTTCATCAATGTAATTATCCGAAAAAACATTATTAGTAATATCAGCACCTGCGCGTATTCCACACAAACCGGCTCCGCGCGTAGAACTACCCCGGATATAATTACTTTTAACAAGGTTATTATTAAAAGAAAGTATCGTTTTTACACCATCGCTACCTTCAATTTTAATTCCACCTCCATCGGCGCGGTTTTGATCACTATAACAACTATTATTTTCTATGGTATTATGGCTTACCCGCGCGCTCAGTGCAATACTACTGCCTGTGTTCTCCCCGATATAAATGCCACCTCCCTGCGCAATAACATCAGCTGCATGGTTATAGTTATCAGCGATAACATTGTGCTCAATAACAACCCATTTGCTCTGCAAATACATCGTACAAGCTATACCGGCTCCGAATGCCGCAGTCTGATGATCCACTTCGTTTGCAATAATTTTGTTATGGCTAATTTTAGCGCTGGCATTTATGCAAACAATCCCACCTCCAAGTCTTGCCGGTATTGAAGCATCAAGTAACCCCGTACCACCAGTAATGGTAAACCCGCTTATAATTGATGTTGTATCCTCGCCCGTGGTAAAAGAAACAACTGATGCATAATCAGGATTACTGGGCCGACTGCCATTAATAATAGTGTTATTGATGGTGTTGGTGTCGCCAGTCGTGATAAAATTACTTGTTACGGTGATGGCTTTTCCCCAGAAGTTGATGTTTTCATAGTATGTCCCTTCAGCAACTAAAACGGTGCCGCCGGTTGATGCAGCATTAATTCCTTCTTGAATTGTTGTTTGATCGGCAGGTACGTGAATAATTTGAGCTGATGCAAAAATGATCGAGCAGCTCAACATGACTGTAAAAAAAAGTTTTGTTTTCATGGTAATGATCTCCTTTAAATTGTTTAGAAAAATATTTCCAGCAAAATTAGTTTCGGACTGTATCATTCCCTTTCTTCTAATGTCTCAATCTTTACCACTCATGTCTCATGAGTGAGAAATTCCAAAACTCAAAACCCAAATAACAAATAATACCGATTGTTATTTAAAATGCGCCATTAATTCACTATGCTTTTAATGGCGCTTTAAATATACACCTGCCTGCCGAAACGGCTGTGCAGGCAGGTCGGCATTTACCATTTATGCATCAAAATTTCGCTTTGGCTCATTTTGATGTTAAATTGGTATAAATTCCAATATCCAATGTTCAAATCACAAACCGTTTGAAATTTCAGCTTCGAGATTTGTTTGTACTTTGGGATTTGTTATTTGTGAGTTTTAGAATATGGAGCAAGGGATGCAAGCCCTGACGAAGGAAGGGCTAGCGGCCCTGGTGTTTCCAAAAAAAACTTTCAGGGTTTCCTTGCCTCAACGGCCCGCTTCGCCTTAGCTCCAGCGAGGCGAGCAAGGCGGGCATCTCCTCCCTCTCCGCCGACCGAAACGAAGTGAAGGTTGGTTGGTCGGGGCTTTAAACCCTTTACAACTTAAAAACATTGTTGAAATTTTTGTAATGTGATAATCTGTTGCATGAAAGATAGATTTCTCCATCGCTTCGCTCGTACTAATTACAAGTTTTTGTAATGTACTGAATTACAAGCAAAATAAAATAGACCCCTCAGTCGCTACGATCCTTCGAGGTGACAAAGGGCTTTAGGATGGAATGGGGATGAGAATTGCGAACGCTGTGCGTTCGCAATTCTCATCCCCCCTATTCGACCAATACAATGTCATTTCGACCAAAACACAAAGCGTAGCGGAGTGTTGAAGGGAGAAATCTATTCCATTTTGTCATATCACTACGCGAGTGATATTTTAGGAATGAAATTATTTTTTGGAATACTCATCAGCATATTCTGACGGTGTAACCCCAAATTGCTCCTGGAAACTTTTGGTGAAGTAAGAGAGCGTATTGAAACCTACATCGTAGGCAATCTCGCTGACAGTACCACTTTTTTGGGTAAGCAGATCGGCAGCATTTTTCAGTCGGATGGTGCGGATGAATTCTGTTGCAGATTGATTGACCAGCGCCCGGAACTTCCGGTGCATCTGCTGACGGCTCAAGGCCATTTCGCGTGCAAAGATCTCAATGTTAAAATCTGTGTCGGGTAAATGTTGGTTCACAACATCCAGGGCCTTTTGCAAAAATTGTTTATCCATTTGATTCAAGCCAGACGCAACAGATTGTAAAACCGGAAGTTTATTCTCTTTCCAGAAGTCACCGGCAAATTTTTCCCTGAGTTTTTGCCGTTGCAGGATCAGGTTCTTGATCCTGATCTTTAACTCTGTTGCATCGAATGGTTTGGAAAGATAATCGTCAGCCCCGGTTTCGAGGCCTTCAATTTTACTTTCGGATGAGGCGCGTGCCGTAAGCAGGATAACAGGAATATGACTGGTCCGTTCGTCTGATTTCAAGCTGGAGCAGAGTTTGAAACCATCCATTTTAGGCATCATCACATCGCTAAGGATAAGGTCGGGAATGTTCTTTATCGCCTCCTGCAGTCCTTCTTCACCATCCCGTGCTTCAAGTACAAAATAGGATTCATCCAGGTAGCCGCGAATATATGATAGCAGGTCCGCATTGTCTTCAACAATTAACAAAATAGGTTTCGACTCATCCGATGATGAATTTTCATTTATGCTATTTTCATTATGAGTTTTCAATTCAGGATGTTGAGCCAGGATATCTTCATTTTGATCTTCTGATTTAACCGTAGCAACTATTTCATCGGGTTTAAAATGTTCTTTCCCGGCAGGTAAAATCACTGTAAAAGTTGATCCTTTTCCAATTTCACTCTCTACCCTGATTTCGCCATGATGCAGCTTCACCAACTCTTTTGTGAGTGCAAGTCCAATTCCCGTTCCTTCATGGTCACGGGTATATGAATCATCTGCCTGGTAAAATCGGTCGAAGATGTGATCAAGCTTTTCAGGGGGAATGCCGCGGCCGGTGTCGGAGATGGTGAGGCTGACGCACGGGTCGGGGAAGTCAGCAGTCTTCAGTCTCCAGTCAGCAGTCGCTTTGCCATAATCTTCAGACTGAGAACTGTGGACTGAAGACTGAGAACTGTGGACTGATATCTCTATCCTTCCTCCCTCATCCGTAAACTTAAAAGCATTGGATAAAAGATTGTACAGGATTTTCTCTATTTTGTCTTTATCAACAAAAATCTTAAGGTTTTCTACATCCGAATTAAAAACCAAATTAATATTCTTTTGCTTTGCCAGGGATTCAAAGGACTGGACATAGCCGTTTACCAGGCTAACAACATTTTGCTCACTAACCTGTAATTTCATTTTGCCGGATTCGATCTTCGACAGGTTTAAAATCTGGTTGATCAACCTTTGCAACCTGAGGGCATTTCGTTGCACAACATTCAAATCCTGTTTAAGTGACTGATCTTTAATTGAAGGTAAATGTTTTTCAACAGGGCCCAGGATTAAAGTCAATGGTGTACGGAATTCATGTGAAATATTGGCAAAGAAGTGGGATTTTAAGACGTCCAGTTCCTTGAGTTTTTCGGCTTCCACGTGCTCCAGTTCAAATTGCTGTTTCAGCCGCTGCCGTTTCAGGTCATAGCGGCGGAGGGCATAGAGCAAAGCACTGAGAGCAATGCCATAAAGAATATAGGCCCACCAGGTAAGCCAGGGTGGTGGAAGGATGGTTATTGATATTGATGTTCCTGCTTCATTCCAGTAACCATCGCTGTTCGATCCTTTTGCCCTGAAAATGTAATTCCCCGGTGGCACTTTGGTGTAATTTGTAAACCTGCGGTTTCCTGAATAAATCCAATCTTTGTCAAGGCCTTCAAGCATATAGGCATACTGGTTTTGATCAGGTTTGGTGTAATCCAGCGCGGCAAACTCAAACGACAAATAATTTTGGTTATACCTGAGTGTAAGATTTTGCTTTAAGGTAATGGCAGTATCTAATTCTATTGATTTATTTCGAACTGTAAAACTTGTTATTACAATTGGGGGAATGCTTCTATTTTTTGTGATGTCATCAGGATGAAAACTAAAATACCCATTTCCCGAACCTAACCTGCTGCCAACATATATAATACCTGATTGATCTTTGTACATATCAGACCTAAAAACTTTATTAAAAGGTAAATATTCTTTTATCTGATTTTTTACATTGGCTGATTCATCAATAGCGATGGGATCGAATCCGATCAAGCCATTTTCCGTTGTCAACCAAAGATAGCCATTCCTATCCCTTGCGATATCATAAATAAAACTTGCACCTGGTTCCGTATTCATAAGAAACCTCTCAAAACAATCCTTTTCCGGTACATACCTATTTAATCCATGATTGGTTCCTACCCATACCTCTCCGTGATCATCAACATAAACCGTCCAGATATGACTATTGCTAAGGCTGGTTGGATCAGCGGGATCGTGTGTATATTCAAAAAAATTGTCTGTACTCCTGTCGGATTCAGGCTGACGCAGTAGCGCTCCTGAAATTGATGATATCCATAAATTGCCGGAATGGTCTTCTTGTATGCGGGTGTGTGTGTTATTACTTGTTCTCCGGTTACTGGTATCCAAATAGAATGTTGTTGGTTCAGGTGAATTTTTTACCCGTTTAAAGAGTCCATCGCTCGCAACCCAAAGGGTACCCTGGGCATCCTCATAAATATCCCCAAGGTTATTCGGCCTGACATCCTTACCATATTTGAGTAATTTGCACCGTAAAAACTCATTCATCCCACTGTCAAGAATATACACACCATCTCCGGGACATGCAATCCAGATGTTTTTTTCACTATCTTCTATGATCTTCCCAACTACTCCATTGAATGAATTTTCGTTTTCTTTTACGGGTTTATACCAGTGAACAAGCCTCATGTTTTTATCATAATGGATCAAGCCATTATCTCCACCAATCCAAAAGTGACCCTGACGGTCTTTTAAAAATGAAACAGCATCCAATTGAAATTTTTCAGCAACATCAGGATGGGATTTAATCTGGCTTGACCTGGGATCCAGAATGGAAATTCCACTGACTGTTGCTATCCACATCAGTCCTGTTGGGTCTTGGTAAAAGCCCCTTGGATTGCGCCCTACATAACTTTCCTGGTCAGAGGGATCATTATAGATGGTGGTTAGCTTTTCGGCAGACAGATCATATTTGTACAAACCATCTCTTGCAATCCAAAGTGTTTGGTTGTTGCCAGAATGATCCATCAGGATATTCATAAAATTTGGATTTGAACTCCATGTACTTTCAACAGAAAATCCTGTAAAAAGGGTAAATTTTTTTGTGGATTTATTGTATTTATAGATGCGGTCGGCACAATACCAGATGTTGCCATCATTATCTTCGCTTATGGTCGTAAACCTGTTTACTATTCTTTCCCCTTTCTTCTTTACCAGTTTGATTAAAATAAATTCTTCTATTTCCCTGTCGAACTGATATAGGCCATTTGCGGTTCCAACCCAAAAAATTCCGGAGCTGTCTTCATAAATACCCCTGATTCCACTGTGTAATGAAAAATCAGGGCTGGGCAAAAAAGAATCAAAATTGTCTGTTTCAGCATTGTACCGGTTGAGCCCATTACCTTTTGTCCCTATCCAAACAATTCCCTGCCTGTCAAGATAAGTACATCTGACCCAATTACTGCTTATGCTGTGAGGATCATCCGGATTTCGAAAATAACGGATGAATGTTTCGGTAATAGGATCAAATTTGTTTAAGCCGTTTAATGAACCCACCCAAATGAATCCATTTGAATCCTCTGTTATAATTGATTTTACATAAAGTTCTGAGATGGAAGTAGAATCAGCCGGGTCATATTGAAAGACTTTTACATTGTACCCATCGTACCTGCACAATCCTGCTCTTGTTGTAAACCACATAAAACCTATAGAATCCTGCATCACACTCCATGTCCAATTGGATGGGAGACCGTCTTCGGTAGTAAGGTGCCTGAATTTGTATTGCCCGGTTTGGGGATAGGCGAAGGTAGATGGTAAAGTTACCATCAGGAGTAAAAACCAGAATGTTTTACTACAGCCTTTCATTTGTTTTCCATTAAATCGCAGATCAATCATTCGATGTAATTGTTTAGCAATGAAAAATTAATGCTATAAATGTAAGAAAAATTTATGAATTGGGGTTTGGGTTGAAATCCTGGTAAGCAACTATTTTGAAGGCGGAAGCATGTTCTAATATGATAACTACAAAGTTTTGGCAGATTGCTTCGTTCCCGCACGTGCGGGACTCCTCGCAAAGCCCATTTTAAGTGGAACTATTTTCATTGCGAATGGTTGTTCCAAAGAAGGGCTATTGCGATCCGCCAGCTGGCGGAGTGGCAATCTGCCCGGAATTCTGGTAATAAGCGATACAAGTACGTTTTTTTTGATATCAGATGTCCGATCTTAGATGCCCGCCTTGCCGTCTGCGATGGTCATCACCACGGCGAGGCAGATATGATGTTTGATCTGGAGTTTCCTAAAATCTCATATCACAGATCAAACATCTGACATCTTATATTTTTTATTTCACAAGCAAAAGCTTCCTACTATCCGAAACCCCATCCTTCTCGAACCTCAACAAATACATTCCCTCGTTAATACCATCAGCATCCCACGTAAAACTATGTTCCCCTTCCTGCAAAAATCCTGAGTGCAGGGTCTTAATTTTTCTTCCGGTGATATCGTGGATGTCGAGGTTTACAAAGCCGGCGGCGGGGAGGGTGAAGTGGATGGTTGCGGAGGAAGTTACCGGATTTGGAAAACATCGAACGTTCAACGCCAAACCCTCAACGCTCAAAGCTTCAACTCCCACATATTCATCCACTTCATCTGCACCCATATCAGGCATTGCAGAAAACGGCAAGGGGCGGGGATTACCTTCAATATCAGTTGAAGGGCAGTAGTACATTATACCATAAACATCTAAAGAATCAATCCCAACTCCTGCACAGGGAGAATCATTACTTATATGGAGATCTCCATTTTCAACATTTTACAAAAAGTTGTCATTAGAAAGGAGCTTGCAGCCAGCCCCGACCATTCGGGGACTGAGAAATCTGATTTGCGCAGCAATACCTTTACGTTGGGTCAGGAGTTGTGAAACCCGGAAGGAAGCTGGCCAAAGTATTGCTTGAAACACTCAGTGAAATATGATGGATTGTTAAAACCCACATCATAAGCTATCTCGGCAACAGTGCCGGTTTTTTTCTTAATCAGTTCAGCAGCCCTGTTCAATCGGTAGGTACGGATAAATTCCGAGCTTGACTGTCCCGTTAATGCTTTGATCTTTCGATTCAATTGCGCCACGCTCAGGCCAACATGCCGGCCGAAATCATGAATGTTGAATTCCGGATTGCTATGGTGTATCTGCAACTGCTCGATGGCTTTTTGCATAAACTGTTCATCCATAGAGGTGATACCACTATCCGTAAAATCCAGATGAAGGGTACTATGAAGGGTTTTAATTTTTCTTTCGATGAATTGGCTGACCCGGTGTCGCTGTGCAATAAGATTTTTTACCCTTATCTGCAATTCTTCCATATCGAAGGGTTTCGAAATAAAATCATCTGCGCCTGTTTCAAAACCTTCAATCCTACTTTCTCTTGCTGCAAGGGCAGTAAGCAGGATGACAGGAATATGACAGGTCCGCTCATCATTTTTTATCGTGTTCGACATTTCAAATCCATCCATTTTCGGCATCATCACGTCACTGATAATCAAATCTGGAATGACGCGTATTGCTTCCCCGAGACCTTCTTCTCCATCCTTGGCTTCGATGATATTATATTCGCCCGACAAATGAGAACATATATGTGCCCTCAGATCCGGATTGTCCTCCACAACCAATAGTACGGGTTTGCTTGAATCGATGTCGGGTTTCCTTTCATCAGGTTTCTTTTCAATCTCCGGTTGGTAAATATCACTTTGTGGGATTTCCTGTGAAAATTCATCTATTGCATCATCACCAGGTGTTTCCTCAAATCCATTATTTTCCCCTGCTGTTGTAATCGGCCCAGGTATCGGTAATATAATCCTGAAAGTTGTCCCCACATTCATTTTGCTTTCTACCCTGATTTCTCCACGGTGAAGTTCTACCAATTCTTTGGCCAGGGCCAGCCCAATGCCGCTTCCTTCATGGCTGCCAACATTTGTTTCATCCACGAGATAAAAGCGTTCGAAGACCTTTTCCAGCTTATCTTCCGGTATTCCCGAACCTGAATCCGAAACGATGATATGAACCTCCTTGCCCCCATTGTCGTCATCCGGCATACTTGCTACCTCAACACTAATGCGGCCTCCTTCAGGTGTAAATTTAAAAGCATTCGAAAGCAGGTTATTGATTACAATTTCCAATTTGTTTTGATCGATGGATACAATGATCTCTTCTTTTTCAGACTTAAAATCAAGATGGACCTTCTTTTGGGTAGCCAGCGACTCAAAGGATTGAGTAAACGTTTTAAGCAGTTTAACAATGTTTTCCTCTCTCGCGTTTAGCTTTAGTTTTCCTGCCTCCAGTTTCGACAGGTTTAATAGCTGGTTGATCAGCCTTCGCAGTCTGCGGGCATAACGATGGATGAGCAAGAGGTCCCTTCGATGATCTTCGTGGGTAATCTTGCCCAGAAGTTTCTCAGCAGGGCTAAGAATCAGCGTGAGGGGTGTACGAAATTCGTGGGAAACATTGGCAAAAAACTGTGATTTTAAATGATCGAGTTCCTTTAGTTTTTTCGATTCTACATGTTTAAGTTTCAGTTCGTGTATTAGCTTTTGTTCCCGAAGTATGATTTTGTGTTCAGCCCGTATTTTTCTCTGACGGATAAGAAGTACAGTCATAAGGACAAAGATGATCACAAATCCGCCCAAGGCTATCAGCCAGATCCTTGATTGCCTTACCCTCATTTTATGCAATTCATTTTCACTAGCCAGTAATTCAAGCTGGCTTTTATTTTTTTCATCTTTTGCAGCCGTCTCCAGCACAGTAATATAGTCCTGATTCTTTTTTAGAAATATTTCCTCCCTGGCCTGTTCACTTAATATATAGCTTTCAAGCGCAAGTTCAAATTCACCTAATTCGATATATGATTCATACATGTAATAATGAATATCCTTCCTGGTAACTTTAAGGTAAAATTTTGTATTTAAACCATGAGAGGGATCATGGTAATTATTTGCTGAAAAACCGGACAGCCATGACTCTACCTTTTTAAGCGCTTGTTTGAGGTCAGCAATGGTCTGTTCATTATCGCCCTGCCAATAGCTGATTTTCGCCGGGTCAAGGCACGAGAGAACCATATATAAATCAGGGATGGAATCAAGTTCAGTTTTATTTTTATCTTTTAAATACCTCATCCTTTGCAGACAGGCATCAGCAGAGTCCAATCCGGCTTGTGTATTGTATTCATTCCATAATTTCCTTACTTCCCAAAGGAACCATATTTTATATCTATCTGAAATATTCGGAATGTCAAGTGCTTTGTAAAACCAGGTAAGGCTCTTTGATAAAACTGAGGTATTGTTTGTAGCATAGAATTGCCTCCGATAGATGATGGCGATATCCCTGTGCAGGATAGCTAAATAATTTTGATCCCTGTCAGTATTTAGATAGTTCATTGCTTTTTTATAATAATAAATTGCGGTGTCAAATTCATAGGGAACAAGTGTGCATTTCCCTATGGCCATTGAAAAATAGGCATTATACAATCCCTCCCTGTCATCAAGGCTTTCGAACATGCTTATGGCCTTATAAACGTAGGGCATCACTTCATCATCCCTGCCTGTAAAATAATTTACACCGGCAATATGCAAACAAACATTTCCGTACCATTCCGAAGGGCCAAGTTCCTCATAAATCCGAAAAGCTTTCATATAATTTGTTATGGTAGGCTCCAGTGTATCCAACAAATAGTAACCATTACCTGTATTGTAATACCCATCAGCAAGCCCTTTTTTGTAATTCAATTCCTGCGACAGATTGATTGCCCGGTTGGCGAGGTTTATGCTGCTGTCAATATTTTGTCTGCAAATTACATTGGAGAGTAAATTCAAAACATCCACCTTTTCTGCACCTACCTTTTCGGGAAGTAAAGCCACCAGGCTGTCGGCATTTAGTTTTTTTACACGGAATTTTACCTGGGCCGGGGCAAGGTTTGCCAGGAGGAAAAGAACAACAATGAAAGTTAATTTAATCTTCATCTGCTCAGGATGTTTGGGGTTCAAGGAAGTAAAGGTAATAAAAAAGCTTGAATTACAATTCCCTAGTTTGGAGGAGGCGTACTGGAGGAATGGAAAGTTGGAGTTTTGAATCTTATTGTGCTGGTGGGAGGTAGATTGCTTCGCTTCGCTCGCAAAATCCATTTTTTAATCTGGCATACCTCCGGGAGCTTGTTTTAAACAAAGATTTTGCGAAGAGCGAAGCAACGAAGCCTGCCTCGCCACCTCCTTTACCAGCGCAAACGGCAAGGCGGGCAATCTGTCTCAAACTTGCAGATAACTACTAAAAAATGAAGTTAAGAAAAATCCTCTATTCAATCACCTCGTAAATCACCATTGGCAGGGCTATGTTTTTCATTTTTATCTCACCTACTTTCTTGCATTCAATCCTGATGGGCATATTCAAATGCATTACCCGGGATAAGATTTTGGTAAAAGTCCCCGGCAGGAATACATAAAATATTTTGGATCCTGACCTTTTCCTTTCCACGATAAATCAAATAGCCCTTTGCCTGTGGATAATCCGACTGAAATGCCTTTAGCCCTTTTAGATCGTTTGATCTTATGGTATCGGTATTTTTTACCTCAATAGCGTAAAAATGTTCAGCCCCGTAAACTATAAAATCCACTTCCAGTCCTGCTTTTGTACGCCAATAATAAATTTTACTTCCATTCCCACTGTACCCGATCCATGCACGTAGATGCTGCAATGTGAGCGTTTCCAGTGCCAGTCCATCAATTTCCTGTGGTCTGTCGAGTGGCCCGGTTGGCCGCAAAGCGCGGAAAACCCCGGTATCAAAAAAATAAAATTTTGGATGGGCAATTAAAAGGCGTTTGGCCTTTTTAGTAAAAACAGGAATTTGAATGGATAGGAGTAAATCTTCAAGAATTGAAATGTAGCCTTCCACGGCTTTTCGGCCAACCTGGCTATCCCTTGCAATTTCAGAAATATTTATAACACTCCCGTTTGAAAAACTAACGGTCTCCAGAAATCGGCTAAAACCACCAACATTCCTTATCAATCCCTCCATTTTCACCTCCTCGTTAATATACAAGGTGATGTATGAATGGAGTGTTTCAATAGGATTTTTAGACCTGTAAATTAGCGGGATCAAACCATATTTAAGGGCATGTGCCAAATCAAAGTTTTCAGCTAATTCTGCTCCCATAAATGGATGGAATGTTTTGTGTATTGCACGACCTGCCAGCAAATCTACCCCAGATCTTTTTAGTTTCCTTGAACTGGAACCGGTTAAAATAAAACGGACATTCTTGTTTTCTTCAATAAGGTGATGCACAACATCCAGTAATTCCGGTACTTTTTGTATCTCGTCAACGATTACAGTTTGCGCGTCTGGATTGCCGGCAAGCAATTCCCCCAGGCGTTCGGGTCTTGCCGAGTATTTCCTGAAATTTTCAGGATTTAACAAATCAACATAAAGTGTATCGTGTGTGAAATTCATTTTTAGCCAGGTTGATTTGCCCGTGCCCCGTGCGCCAAACAAAAAAAAGCTGGCTTCCGGATCATTAAAAAATCTTCTTATCAGCTCCATTTTTAAATCGTTTTTGGATTTATTAGCTCCAAAATTAAATATTTTTTTGGTTTATCTCTTTTTAGATAATCACTAAATCCAAATCGTAGAGGAACAAAATTACTCCAACACCTCATATATTATAATAGGCTGTGCTTTATTTTTAAGATTTACCTCTCCCACTTTATTACACTTAAACGATTCTTTTACTTGATCGTATGAGCTTTTACCAATTATAATTTGACCGGGTTTGGCCGCAGACTGAAGTCTGGAAGCAGTGTTAACAACATCGCCAATTACAGTGTAATCGAGACGCCTTAGGCTGACTGATCCAATATTCCCAGAAACCAGCTCGCCACCATTTATACCAATAGAAACATTGGGTTTGAAGTTTACATTTTCAGAAAGGGCCGGCAATTTTGCAATTTGATCTCTTACCGCAATGCATGCATCAATAGCGTTGTCCAAATGATGATCGCCATGAAAAACGGCCATTATTGCATCACCTATAAATTTATCTATCAAACCGTGATGTGCGATGATTTCTTTTACCAAGAAGCGCCTTCGATGATTGCAGCATATTTGTAACCTGCACCAAAATCTTTATCGGCAGCAAGCACTCCGCTAAAGGTTACAACATCGCCAACTTTGAAATCCAAAGGCATAACTGTGGTTATAGTCAAATCAACATTTCCATCGTTTTCAGTACCATCCTGAATATGCATCCAGTGACGGTTCATTATGTTTTCGCTAATCCTAACAACCTTTCCTCTTACTGTAACTTTCTTTCCGTTCAACGAATTTCTGCCGGCATAGATTTGGGCAACGGTTTTGCCTCCTTTGGCAGGTTCAACATTAATACCACTTTGCGGGGCTGTTTTAGTATGTGCCTGAAGTTCTGATCTTGCAATACTTGATTCGTGAACATTTTTGGCATCGCTGAAATCCTGGATAAACATTACCGAATCAAAAGTTTTACCCAACTGCTTGCTTTCGGAATTTCTCATCATCAACGAAGGCTTGTAAATGTATGATTTACCTACTTCAACTTCACGTGCGGTGATGGCTCCCCAAAAAACCTTGCCATTGTCGTCGAGCTTAACATAAGTGTATGCACCGGCATTGGCAAATTCAAGCACTGTAACTTCGTTGATATTGTCGGTTGAAACCTGATTCATAACATCATCAAGTACCGAGCTACTGCTTTCAGTATTTTTGGATTGCTGATTGCAGCCTGATAAAATAGTAATGAGTAGTGTAATAATTATTAGATATCGCATAGTTTTATGATTTGTATTTGTTGATTATGCTGCAAAATAAGTAAATAATAACGATGAGGTGGGCGATTAATTTTTTATTAAAATTTTTGCATATTATGATCGCTGGTGATGAGGCTTACAGTAAGTTGAATTGAAAGTTCTTTTGATTTTGCTCCGAAATCAAATCCTGGAAAATATCAACGATTATGATGTGTAAACCTAGCTTTACTTATAAATCATGCCTGTCCGCTACATCCTGGGCTCATGCCCCCAACAATGGCAGGTTTTTTATTTTGTGGTAACTCAAGGCCATCGAAATGCAATGCTTTAATTCGGCTTCAGGTATTTTGTCGCTTAACTTAAAAACAATTGCACGGTTTCCTTCAAATTTGAATTTGTCTTTGTAGATGGTTTTAAATGTTGGGACTAATTTGGAGGTGCATTTAAAGTAGATGGCATATTGCCCTGGATTTTTCTCCTTCCAATCCATGCGAACAGTGCTCCCGTGTTTTGTCAGATAACCGGGCTCACCCCATTTAAGTGTTTCTTCGAGTTTTTCGAGACCCTCAATTTCTGATGCGGCGCTTAAAACCAATTCCCTCAGATGCAACATTTGATTCTGCACCGATTTTGGATAATTATTAAAAACTTCTTTAACTTGTGGGTTGCTTGTTAATTCCATATAAACAATTTAAAGATCAACAATTGCTACAAAAATAAGTATTAATGGGTTTTGATCTGGCATTGGGTGCTTGTAGATTTTACTTGCAGTAATTTTTCTTTTGGGCAACACTTTTGCCTTACTTCAATTTTCCCGGTAATATTGTTGTTAAACTCCTCCAATCCCACAGCGGAATCCCATAGTTTATTATTAATCCGCCCTCCTACGTTTTGAATCTGAAACTTTTTTAAATAGTAGGACTTTACCTGAAATTTTGTTACAAAGCCTGACCCTGAAGCTTCAACATTCCAATCGCTGGCAATTTAAATTGCGTATTCTTTATTCATCACCGGATAAAAATGGGCTACTGTGGCAACCTTGGTGAAAATTTCGTCCAACCTGATTGCTCGATCAATGCCAGTTCCTTTGGCCTGCCAGCCTGAAAAGAGTTGTTGTCATTTGTCTCTGTTCTTATCTCTAAATTATGGAGTAAGTTATATTTTAAAAAACATCCAACCTTTTCCAAAACTTGTTTCTTTAAAATTTATTTTTGCTGTATGGCCTTTAATAAATTGTTACTTTCCTGTTTTCATCCGTATTCAAAAAAAATTCTTTCTACATTTGCCCGCGAATTAAAAAACTAAACATCATAAAATGAAAGATGCAATAGCAATTCTTGCAGGCGGTGGCCCTGCACCTGGTATAAATACTGTAATTGGAACAATAGCCAAGGTTTTTCTTCAAAGTGGTTTCCGGGTTATCGGTCTTCACGAAGGTTACAAAAGCCTTTTTGCTGATGAACCAAAAATGGAAGATATCAATTTCGAGCAAGCTGACAAAATAAATAAAATGGGAGGTTCGGCACTCCAGATGAGTAGGCATAAACCTACCGATCAGGAGTTTAAAACCGATTTCTTTATTAAGAACAACATAAAACTTTTGGTAACCATTGGTGGTGATGATACTGCATCAACCGCCAACAGGATTTCGAAATATCTGGCCGAGCATGATGTAAAAATCCAAAATATCCACGTTCCAAAAACCATCGATAATGATTTACCATTACCCGAAGGAATACAAACTTTTGGCTATGAATCGGCCAAGCAGGAAGGTGTAAGAATTGCACAAACCGTATATGAGGATGCCCGCACCAGCGGAAATTGGTTTGTAGTTTCTGCCATGGGCCGTGAAGCCGGACATCTTGCATTTGGGATTGGCGCTGCCTGCCATTACCCAATGATCATCATTCCCGAAATGTTCAATAAAACAGATATCACCATCCGCAAAATTGTAAAACTGATTATTTCGGCGATGATAAAAAGAAAATTATTAGGCATTTCTTACGGCGCTGTAATGATTAGCGAAGGTGTGTTCCATTTTATGTCTGATGCTGAAATCGAATCAACAGGCATTAATTTTACCTACGATGAGCACGGACACCCGGAGCTTGGTAATGTGAGTAAAGCACATATTTTTAATATCCTTGTGCAAAGAGAATTAAAACGGCTTGGCGTTAAAATAAAGAGCCGTCCGGTGGAGCTGGGCTACGAACTGCGTTGTGTGCAACCCGGGGGATTCGATCTTGTATATTGTGCACTGCTTGGAATGGGCGTTAAAAAACTTTTCGATCAGGGTGTAACAGGATGCATGGTTACTGCCGATCCGAAAGGCGACATCAAGCCTTTGTATTTAAAAGATGTAGAAGATGAAAATGGAAAAGTAAAACCACGATTGGTAAATATCAACTCAGAAAAGGCCAGGATGGTTTACAGTTTTAACCACCAGTATATTATGGAGGAAGATTATGAAACTGCTTCAGAAATTATTGAAAACCCTGCTGAATTCGATTTTTATAAAATCCTGAACTGGGAAAAGATTCAGGTGATATAAATTCATCCCACTCATAATTTTTACCACTACTGTCCGAGTAAATTTAATAGATTCCTTACCGCATGTGCGGCATCGGAATGACAAGGCATTGAAGATGTACAATAAGTTGTGGGGGTGGGGGGGGGGGGGGCCCCCCCCCCCCCCCCCACCAAAAAAAAA
>CAZQIV010000056.1:0-39040 GCA_964593705.1 uncultured Lentimicrobiaceae bacterium
CCAATGGAGTGAACCAATCGTTGTTTCGGAAGGTATGCCCGGTTCGCATTACAATAAAGTGGTAGTAGATTTTAAGGATAATGTGTATGTGTTTTGGGGCTACTACAGTTTGGCAATGTATTATAGGTTTAGGGAAAGTGGAAATTGGAGTGAGATTTACTGCCCCTATTGTGATTCTGCTGACACTTTTACTTTTACCGATGGACATGCCATTTCATGTAACCTGATGCATTGGGCTGGAACATCAATGTCTTCAGCTTATTATGGCGAACGATCTCAGTACTATGAATATTCCACATCTTCCAAACAATGGAAAAACCCCGAAATTATCAGCAATGATACAATTGTTATTAACATAGACTTAGCTTTAAACAATGCTGAAATGCCTGAAACTGTATATCGGAAAAAGTCAACCATTGCTGTTGGAGAAACTACCGACTCGACCATGCACACAATAAAAGAAGGTAATTTATGGGGCAATCCTAAGCTTGTTTCTGGAACCGACAAACGACAGGTAGGCCAGCAAATAGCCATCGACCAAAACAATGATGTGCATGTTGCCGAAATCGAATATTATAATTCTTCAATATCCGAAGGGAAACTCATACATTATTCTAAATCCGGGAAAGATTGGATTAGTCATGCTATTGATTCAGCAAACCATATGATTAATTTCCCAAAGATGGTATTTTCAAGAAGCAACCTTTATGTAGTGTATTACAAAGGTGAGGAAGTAAATTTTGGAGATATTTGGGTTTCAAAATATGACATTATTACAAACATAAAAGAAGAAGTTAGGCAAACACCTGAACTAAAAATCTACCCCAATCCATCGCATGGAGATATTAACATCGAATTTAAAAACAACAAAAAACAACATATAAATCTGTCAGTAACTGACATGACAGGAAAACATATTGTTACACTCATCAACGAAATAAAACCACCCGGTGTGTACCGGCAATTATGGAAGGTTACAGGCAAATACCGAAAGGAGAATGCCCCCCATCTGTACCTCGTACGCCTGCAGTCAGGTTGGAACACCGTTACACGAACCGTGGAGATTATTAGATAATGTGGATGGGGATATTGGAATGAACCAATTTGATATAAGATAGCCTGCACCGACACTTCGGTGTCCGATGTGTGATGTTAGATATTGGATGTTTCTTCCATAATACCATCATGCAATTTTTAATCGAGACTTTAACCGGCAACAAGGGAACCGGCTGCGATCACGCAAATAATCAATACAGCCGGATTCCCCCAAACCGGTAATAGTCTGCAAAATTAATTTTATTATTAAATTTAAATTTTACAATTATGTTGTTGAAAAAAGTTTTTGCAGTTGTATTAGTGGCATTGTTTGCCACTATGGGCACACTTGTAGCCCAGGAAAAGTACGCCATAATAATTGGCGGAAATATGAACCCCGACACCACCATCCCTGCTACCGAGCAATGGAACGGGGGCAATGGCGCACACCCTCAGCACGGCTTCAATGAGTTTTGGAACGATGCCTATCTTGCATGGGAAATGCTAATAACTGACGTAAAACCCTTTGGCAAAGGCTACACAGTTGACAATGTACATGTTTTGTTTGATGATGGTGATGATTTTACTTTTTACCTACAAGACCCCCGCTATCAGGCAGGTGAAAATGGACATTATGAAGTAGTTGATGAAAACGCCAATGAAACAACCATTATTAACACTTTTGGTGACTTGGCTACTACAATCACCGAAGACGACTTCCTGTTTGTTTGGATCATGAGCCACGGCGGCAGCGATGCCACGGGCCACTACTTTTACAGCTACGATAACCACAAGATTTACGACTACGTGCTGGCAGGATGGCTTAATGGCATTGCAGCGCACAAGAAAACGGTATTCCTGAGTTTTCCTAAGTCTGGTGGTTTTATTCCTGAACTGGAAGCCGGGGGAAATATCATCATCTCGGCCTGCGGAGAATTAGAAGGAGCCAGCAGGGCGGATGATGTGGCACCAAACATGCCATATTTTGAGGAAAATGAGGTGCTTAATAACATCACCTATAACCACGGTGAGGTAAACTACCATCTTACTTCTTCGCTAACCGGTTTTACCCCAAAAGGGGAAGTCCAATATGCCGGCATCGATCTTTCAGAGGCGGATGTGTGGGCGGTAGATGGTTTTATTTCGATTTATGAAACGAAGCTGTGGGCAAATGCAAAGAAAACTACAACGGAAACCATTGGGTATGTTAACCCACCTTCCGAAGTATATTTAGGCACTACACTGGAGTACCCCACACTGCTTTACTGGGAAATATCTGAAGGGGATGATGTAACAGTGAGGGGATTAGTTGGAATATCTGATGTTTTTTTTGTCGAAGACCAAGGCAGTTTAACCATCAAAGAAAATTCAGAAGTTTATCTCACAGCCCCCTACCCTGATGTTTGGGTTTCCCCGGGATCCGAAATAACTTTTGAGGATCATGTAATGATTGAATCACTTCAGGCTGATTTTCAATTTTTCATTCTATCTGAAGATGTTTCAATTGGAGACAATTTAACAGTTATTGCTCCATCATATAATCAAAATTCAATTTTTTCATTTTACAATGCTAATGCAGATATATCATTAAACTCACTAACTGTAAACAATTGTAATATAAGATTTAATGTATCGTCAGTATCTATCAGGAGTGCCTGGTTTGAGATTTCGTCATGCAAAATTGAGGCTGAAATATCTCGGGTTATTACCAGTTTTTTTGCTAGTTCATATGTCCGCTTCGATAATAACACATCCTGTCAAATTGATAGCTGTAACCTGTTTCATTATTTATCTGATGCTACTGAGTCAACTGCTTCAGAAGGCATAATTGTAGATAATTGCGATGCTTATGGAATTGATCGTTGTTTAGTCAGCAGCTATTTAATGAATGGGATAAGGATAATTAATTCTGGTACTGGTGTTGGATTACATAATATAACTAACAATACCATCACTAACAATGGCCATACACCAAATTATTTTTGGGCTGGCATAAGGTTATACGATAGCCATGCTGATATTAACGGGCTAAATGATATATCAGGTTCAGATATAGGAATTGCGTCCCTTAATAACAGCCATGTTAAGATTACCGGAAATAAAGGAGCCGAGTTTGTACACGAAACCCAACAAATACACGATAATAGCGTAAACCAGGTTTACGCTACTGCCGGGGCTTTTCCTTACGAATTCAGGTTTAATGCCATTTATGATGAAGACAATAGTTGCCTTGTTGGGTACGCCCCCGACCCAGTTGGTATTGAGCCAAACCTTGAGGTGATATACAACTATTGGGGCACCAACTTTAACCCACAGGAAGACCTATGCCCCTCAACCTCATATTATTCGTGGCTTCCTGTATGGAACCCTCCAGGTTCAAAACCCCGCACCAGGCTCCGATGAGCAATTGTTTTATACAGCGCAAACTTTGGCTGATTCGGGAAGCTACACACAAGCCCAAAATGCTTATCAGCAACTTGTGGCAACTTACCCAAGTTCAAAATACGCCATGGCATTGCTCAAGGAGTTGTTCGCTATTGAAGGAGTTGCTACCAATAATTATTCATCACTAAAGAACTATTATACCGGCATCGTAAACCAACAAAGCAATGATGAACTTGTGAAAATTGCTAATTTCCTATCAAACCTTTGCGATGTTAAACTCCAAAACTACCAAACAGCAATATCGTGGTACGAAAGTGTAATCCAAAACCCACCCGCATTTGCCGATTCGCTTTTCGCCATCATCGACCTGGGCAATCTTTACCTCAAAATAGAAAACGACAGCCTTAAATCGGCACCAATAGGCGCATTGGCGGAATATAAACCCCAATCAGAAAAACAATATTCCGAAAACCGCGATTATTTAATATCACTTTTGTTTAAAGGTGAAGAAACAATATTACAAGCTGAAACGGATTTGAGCGATAACAAATCCGCCCGATTGCTACCCAATTATCCAAACCCATTTGCAGGGACTACTACGCTTAACTATGAATTAACAGAGGATTCGAAGATCGGGATAAACATATTCGATTACACAGGCAAGCTTGCAAAAACCCTGGATGAAGGCAGCAAAGATGCCGGAAAATACAGCACAGCATTTTTTGCCGGCGAGTTGAATGCAGGCATTTATTTTTGCACTATTCAGCGTAACGGAATAATTTCAGACAGCCAAAAGATTACCATCGTTAACTAAGGAAACAATTAACCTGGCGGGGATTTTAGCCGGTATATGGATGAAATTCCTGCCGGGTTTTAAAATATCAACCCTTATGAAAAGACAATTCTTTTTCGGTTTAATCATTACAACACTACTATTTATATCACTATCAAAATCGATTTCCGGGCAAGAGTGGACAGAACCGGTGAATATTTCCAATATAGGAAGTTTGGTATCTGTGGATTTGAATTTTGTTGTAGACCACAAAAACGTGATACATGTGGTTTGGGACCAAAGAATTACAGATACATACTGGGTGATAATGTATTCAAAATCTGAAGATGACGGTAATACATGGAGTGAGCCTGCCGACCTGCTTGGAAATAAAGACTACTGGATGGCACAACCCCAGCTTGCCAGCGATAGCAAGAACAACCTGTATGTAACCTACACCCACGATTACCTGGGCTGGACTACAGAAGAGCGGCTGATAAAAATGCTTACTTATAACGGACACCAATGGAGTGAGCCGGTTGTGGTCTCAGAAGCAATGCCTGGCTCGAATTACAGTTCAATCATTATTGATCAAAACGACAATCCATTTGTTTTTTGGTTGATTGGCACTCAAATGGGAGACATAGATCTATATTACAGGTATTACAAAGAGGGAATCTGGAGTGATATTTTTTGCCCTTTTTGTGATTCTGCTTTTGCTTACTTACCCACAAGTCACTCAATAGATAGAAATTTTATGCATTGGGCGGGAGTTTATCAAACTCACATGATTGAAAAGCCAGCATACTTTAAATTTACATCAGAAATGAACCATTGGGATAATCCTGAAAAGATTAGTAACGATACAATTTTGCTATATATTGATCTATCAATAAGTGATTATGAAATTCCAGAATGTGCTTACAGAAAAAAATCAGAAACTTCACTACAGACTTCTGATTCTACAAAATATACAAAGAAAAATGATAGTTCCTGGCTAAACCCCGAATTGGTTTCTGGTGCAAACGGTATTCAACAGTATCAGCAAATAGAGATAGATCAGAATAATAATGCGCATATTGTAGAGCGGCAAAATACAAATAGAGGCAGGGGTTGGTTCACTATAAAAAACAAGGTAAAATTTGGACTGGGCAATACATCGACACTAGTGATTATCTTGTTCTACCAAGATTACTATTCAAAGGAAACAAGCTCTATTGCGTGTATGGAAAGGCCTGGGTGGTAGAAAATGAAGTGGTATCCGACATTTTTATTTCAAAATATGATATTATCACTGGCCAAGATCAACCCACGTTACTCGATCAGGATATTCCTGAAATAAATGTTTATCCCAATCCTGGAAGAAAACACTTCACTATCACTTTCGACAACAGCAGGCAACAAAATATCAATCTTTCGGTGTTTGATATAAACGGGAAATATATCAAAACACTTTGCAACAAAACACTGCCACCGGGCAGGCAGCGGCTACTATGGAACGGCACGGATCAAAGCGGGAAAGAAGTACAAAGTGGTTCGTACCTCGTACGCTTAAAAACAGGTAGTAAAACCGCTACACAAACTGTGGAGATAATTAAATAAGTATAAAATCAAGTCACACCGTGAATAGCTCCGAAAGTAGCGCTATATTTTTAAAACCCTGCTCTGCTTTTAGAAAGAATTCACGGTGTGACTTCTATTGGAATGTAGTCATCCGATGAATTACTTCTGGAAGTAGCATTGTTTCCTTATGCAAAGTGTCAATTGCTTAAGCAGTATTCATCGGATGACTTTTCCAGGTTACCGGTTTTTAGTCATCCGATGAATTACTCCCGGAAGTTGCATTGTTCTCTTGCGTAAGGTGTCAATTGCTTAGGCATTATTCATCGGATGACTTTTCCTGTAGTACGGCAAAAACTTTCCATTGTCCCGCGAAGGAGGTTTAGAAATATTTAAAAGGTATCTCCACGGTGATAGCCATTATTTAAATCCACAAAAATGGTAGTAGATCCCATAAAAAAAGGAGCTCCATAATTTTGAAGCTCCTTTTACTTTGAATAATATGAACTATTATTTAATAATCAATTTATCGGTACTCATGCCTTTGTCGGTGTAGATTTCTACAAAATAAACACCTTGCTGGAAGTTGTGGGTATTCACTTTAAGTGAAGATTCGTTCACCATCTGATCAAAAACAAGCTGACCCATATTATTGGTAATCTTCACTTGTTCTATCGTTCCGCTCGCGCTAATATTTACTTCATCTTTAGCCGGGTTAGGATACAGCGATAGTGTTTCGAAACTGCCTTCATTAATTCCGGTAAGCATCTCGGGGCTCGCACCACCAAAGTCGCTTGGATAGAGATAGAAGTTGATGGTTTTTGTTGCCCCGTCCACAACCTGAATTCCACCAAAAGTTACTGCTTGGTATCCGGCAGCGTTACATTGAATGTCGTAGGTTCCACCAGTAAGATGCAATGTATAGTGGCCACCAAATGGTGTTGAGTACGAAACTGCACCAAAGTCAGAATCCAGGGCTGTAACCCATGCAGAGGTAAGTGTTAGATTTGTAATGGCATCTCTTACAAATCCCTGAATTTTACCTTCCATATCACCAATTTCGACATGACAAGGAATGGCCATTCCAGATTCGCCACCTGGATATACAGCACAAACTGAGAACCAGTGGCTGCCATCGGGGCAATTATCATAAGTGTAGGTAAGGTTAGTAATCATGGTTGCAACCACCTGATTATCCATATATACATTGTAACCTTCCACATCTTCGCTCATGGGCTCCGGCTCGTCCCAGGTAAGTGTTACATCATTACCCACAACAGAGGCGGCCATATTTTGTGGGGGATTGTAGAATGTTGTTTCACCAAAGTTGGCAGTGTAGTCTTCAGTTTCACCATACGTGAAACCTGCACATGGATCATCAGATGGATTTTGCCAGTTTGCACGAATCCTGATGCGTTTGTTGCCTGAGTATTCTCCTGCAGGAACAGTGAACGTTGTAGTATAAACCTGGTTGGCAGATGCCAATGCAAAATTGGTAATCAAAAGTTCTGAAACTTCAAATTCTTTATCATCATCAAGGTCAATCCAAAGAGATGCCTGCTGGTTGTTATATCCTGTTTCCCATTGTACCGAGTAGGTTTGCCCAGCCCCAAGATCGGCCACCATATCAGTAAAATCACCATAGCCATCGTTGCTACACCCGTTATTCATATTATCGATTTGCTCAAGAGCGAATCCTGTAAAGCCATCATTGTAGTTACAGTTTGCACTTGGATAACAATAATCGGGGAATAAAAGGCTAAGTTCATCTTCCTGGCTCAAACCCATTCCGGCTGTAAGTCCAAGGGTGAGTTCTGCTTCGTAGCCGGCAGGAACACTCGAACTGGCAGTTACCATAAATGTAGCTGTGCCGGTATTATCGGGGGTTAGATCTCCAATTTCCTGTGCTGTCATTGTGAGTACCGAAACATACTGGTCGCTGCTTGTTAATTCGGCCATCACATCATAAGCATCCGCTGATCCACTGTTTTCAACTGTAACGATCATTGGGGCAGTTTCGCCCGGATCGAGCAATCCATTGCCACCATCATTGATAGTATATTCGACAAATTTCAAATTTGGGGCATGACCGGCTACCGAAACGTAGCTTACCCAAACATCAGTACCATCGCTTGAGCTCAGCTCAAGCGTTACTATATGGCCATCAGGAATGTTTTGGTCTGCTTCAATCGAAAACGCATCAGCAACAGTTACAGTTGCATTGGGTCCAATATTTCCAAACGAGGCTGAACCGTCAATAACTGTGATGAACTGATCGGATGAAGTCATTGTAACGACTACATTACTGGCGGTTTCAACACCTACATTTTTCATGGTCATATCCAGCATTACGGTTTCACCATAATCGAGCATGCCGTTGTTATTTCCTGCAGCATCATTTATTTCATAAGAATCGCCAACTACATAAGGCCCTGTTGGGGGGATTACCTCAACATCGGCCTGGTAACGGAAATAGTTTTGTTTGATTACGGTAACCACCATTGTGTTTGGAGGAAGCTGAGGGTCGATGGTGATATTGTTTGCGCCACCCGGGCTCAATGCAGTACCGATAATATTGCCATTAACAGTAAGCGCTATAAATGAACCTGCATCGGCAACAACAGTAAATGAACTTTCGCCACTGTAAAGGATGGGGTTGTGTGTTACACTTTGAGTTTGTGGAACTTCGGAGTAAACCTGCATAAAAGCGCCACCATGATGATGGAACAAGTTGTAGGTTACCTCTTTATTGTTGGTATTGTATGGCCAGTTACTTTGCTGGAGGAAATATTTTCCTGCTGCATTACCAAAAGCAGGGAGGAAACCACGCTCTTCAACCGGAGCGCCATAGTCGGGCAAAAAGTCAGGATAGAAATTATCAAACATACCCCAAACATAAGTGTCGTTTACAAATGAATAGGAAACTTCAGAAGCGGCGATAAGACCAAGTGCTCCCGCGTTTTCTCCTCCATAAGTATGACGGTGGAATTTTTCGGTAAAACATTCATTACTCCAATTGTATTTTCCGGTAAGGCAATTGATAGAGAAAATAAATGGCAATTCATTATCAGCATTGTTCGACAATGAACTGATATTACTGCTCTGGAATGATGGTTCACCCCAGCCGGTTTCGCCACCATGGTCGCGGTGTTGCAGAGCAAAGGCACCATCATTTATTGCATTAACTACCTGGCTGGCTGTACCACCAGACCATCCACCAAGTTCAGCTGGAGTTAAAGGAATGTACCCTTGTCCGCTTGGGCCAAAATAATCAACAACCATCGAGGTGTTTTGATTTGACGACCATGAGCTGCCGGGTGTACCACTGTATATTGCATTGATACGAACAGGCTCTTTTCCGGTAACTTCACGCCAATAACCACCTACTGTTTCCGAACAAATCTGGAACCAGCGTTCGGTCTGCCATCCAAGGGCAGTAATGGGTTTGTGATAAAAATTGAAATCTGTGGGAGGTGCTGCTTCATAATCGAGCATCTTCGAAACCATAGTTTCAAGGTGGGTGGTGTTTTGGGCAGTCATCCGTGCAAAGATGATGTCGGGCATGTCGTTGTTATTCACATCAGCCAGGATGTTGTCGGAAACACAGTATCCATCCCAGATTGGTGAGGTGATGGTAGTATTTGCATCTGAACCATAATCGGCCATGAGCAGAACAGCAACAGGAGGAGTGCTCCAGTTGTTGTAGGCATCATTAAAATAGTTTTCAAGAATTGTAGGTGTGTTGCCACCAATTTCTCCAAGGGTTACAATGCCGGTGTGAATTCCCTGCAAAGTACGCCATGCTTTAATTTGCTCTGCATACGAAGTCCAGTCCGAACTATTGGGAACAACAATGATGTATTCATATTCATCATCGCGGGTATTCAAGGATTTATTCCGAAGGTTATAATCAACTTCGGGTAGTGATTGGTAATTGATAAAAGCATCCTGGAGGATGGGATCAAACCAAACACTGCGAAGGCGATCCTGGCCGAAGTGGCCGTTTCCACCTTCAAATATTACTTCCATTTCCACATCGCTATAAACCAACAATTCCTTTGTTACAGGATTGTATTGGAATGGAGTTATACCAAGCATTACAGCATCAACTCCCCTCAATTGGGTAGGTGCTGAAAGTTGGAAAGGATTGGCAGGATAAAAGGCATCACTTTCATAAATTTTATTATTCCTTTTATAAACCATTGGGCTGTCATCATTATCAAACGGAATGCGTGGTGATGGAGCCAGTTCAACATTTTGGATAGTTTCGATGTTGTAGCTTGTTACATTTAGGATGGCTGTTGCTCCCTGGGGAACAGCTACAAAACGGCTGAATCCGGGTACATTAGGAGCACCTTCATTGTTTGGCAGGAATGCATTGGCAACCCTGATTTTTTTCATCATTTCACCATCAATATCCTGGTCAACAAGTTGAAAACCGGAAATGGAGAAGTTAGCCTTTATTCCCGATGTAGTTTCCTGCTTTAAGGACAGTCCGGCTTTGCTGCTCGTTTGTTCATGCTGTAGTGTTTGTGCATTGAGCATCGTTAACGAAAATAACAGTGCCATGAGTAAGGCGAGTCGTGATTGATTTAAAATTTTAGTAGTAATTCGCATTGTGTGTAAATTTAGTTAAAGAATAAGTTAACGTATTGTGATTAAATATTTTAATTCCTGTTAAGATAAAAGATGTTAAAAAATTTTCCGGTGGCTAAAATATAAAATTCCTTTCTCTTACTAACATATTTATTAATTTAAATTGATTAAAAGTAATGAAACGACAACATGTATTTCTATTGGAATTTCAATGATATCGATTACTTTTGCCCAATAAATAAAATAAAATATGCGAATTGAAAAACATATACTCCTTATCATATTTTTTATTCTTTTACATACCTGGGCTACTGGAAACAACCATCAATTGGACAGCCTTATAGAAACATCCAAAACAGCTAAGGACACAACTTTAATAAATACCTTACTCCGAATCGCTGACATTTTTAAATATTCAAACCAGGATACTGCAATCTATTATCTGGGCAAAGCCGAAAAAGAGGCAATAAAAATACATTTTGAAAAAGGATACGCGAAGGCTCTTTTCGTGCATGGAAATGTTTTGTATTTCAACAATAACTATTCTGAAGCGAAAGACTATTTTCGGAGGGGTCTGGAGCTTTCTGAAAATGGGAATAATAAACTATTAGAAGCAAAATGCCTTGAACGCCTGGCATCATTACATCTTACAACTAACGACCCTAACCTGGCACTAAAGCTTTATTATGAAAGTCTTGTGATTTATAATCGCAAAATCGAAAAGTAATATTTTTCAAAACGAAATGTGAGAAATAATAGTGTTTGCCTCCGTAATAGCTGATGGGTGTCCTCTGATAAATTGTCACATTTATTGAATTTGGTTAATAATTGAATTTTATATCGGTATTATGCAATTAACATAGTAAGTGGTACCCTGCTGTGAGGGAGGAGTAATTACCATATTCCCACTTTGATAAATAGTGAGAAATGCTATAAATTTGACATTACCTTCTTGTACTTCACCCACAATTGGAATGCTGATTTCATACATTAGTCGGTGCTGCATTGGGAGCAGGCCTATATTGGTAATGCTGTCCACCTCGCCAGATAGTTGCAAACATCCATCGGCAATTCTACTCTTGATATGATCCCCTTGCACCCACATACCATCCCGACCGGGGACGCTGGCAACTGCAGGTTTCAAATCATCGCCACTAATTTGCACACTTGTGCCTCCGTAATAGCTGATGGGTGTCCTCTGATAAATTGTCACATTTATTGAATTTGGTTAATAATTGAATTTTATATCGGTATTATGCAATTAACATAGTAAGTGGTACCCTGCTGTGAGGGAGGAGTAATTACCATATTCCCACTTTGATAAATAGTGAGAAATGCTATAAATTTGACATTACCTTCTTGTACTTCACCCACAATTGGAATGCTGATTTCATACATTAGTCGGTGCTGCATTGGGAGCAGGCCTATATTGGTAATGCTGTCCACCTCGCCAGATAGTTGCAAACATCCATCGGCAATTCTACTCTTGATATGATCCCCTTGCACCCACATACCATCCCGACCGGGGACGCTGGCAACTGCAGGTTTCAAATCATCGCCACTAATTTGCACACTTGCCTCTTCAATTCTATGAACCTGCTTATTTGACCCATCAAAAAATGTAACGCTCCCTGATAGGTCATTGTATGTATAAAAAACCCACCTGGGAGTTTCACCCGTGTTTGGAAATGGCTCCCCATTTCGGTAAGTAAAGGTATGTGGATTCACCTTGCATATTTTATTACAGCCACCTCCAAGATATATCCATCCTCGCGATACAGAAAAAACATCTTGTGAAGTCTCGCTAATCTCGCATCCCTCTAAAATCATACTCGAAGCACCTGGGGGCAGCATACTGCTGCAGATGGCAAGTATTGCCTCGTTAATTCCATCTTCCATCCATCGCACGCGATCGAGGGTGAGCGGGAAGCCGCCCGTGTAAGTTGTTATTAATTTTTTCATTCTCCTGGATTTATATTAATTACTAAAATTACATATCTCTTTCCCGCTTGACGATATTTATCGACCGTATTGGCGACACTTAAAATGCGGTTGCTTAATTCGAGAGGCACTTTAACGATGAAGTCGTTGATGGCATCGTACTCGCTGCTGTTGTAAATGTACACAGCCTCCTCCTCTTCGCTGTCGTTACGCACGTACATTACATCCTGCCCCTCGGCGGCGTTAAACAGATAATCATCCAAGCGGGCATCGGTGCTGTCTTCGAGCGAAATGTTGCGGCTCTGTGGATCGTAGAGGTCGTTTAGCAGGTGCTCGATGTACATTACCTGGCCCGTGTGCGTGATGCTTTGAAGCACCTGCAGGCGGTAAGCCGTGAAGGTATTGTAAAGCTGTTTCAAAGGTTTTGAAAGGGCTTTTAAATACGCTTTCAAGCGGGGGCGGCGCAGCGCAATAGGCAGCAGCAGCTCAATTATTTTATCAATATCAATATTAAACACTTGTGTAGGTGATGTTAAGTTGGTTTGCTATCATATAGCCCGCAACGGTGCGGTAGGTGCGAGCGATTGTGTTGAATGTTGTTGCGGCGTTGGCCTTGGCCTGCGTGGTGGTAAGCACCACATCGCTTACCCCCACGGCGGCCTGCACGGAATCAATAAGCGCATTATTCATAAAAACACCATCCCAGGGCAGCGATGCGAGGTAGTTGTTGACAGCATCCTCAACCGGTTTAACTGAAGTGTCGCTGAGTAGCTCCCCGGATGCGCTGATTAGAGAAGCATCGTAATACACCTGCATTGTTATATTAAGCAGGTCGGGGTCGGCACTAACCACGTTGCACCATGTACCCGCGAACTTTATCTTTGCAATGTAAGTGCTAAATGCCTCCAGCTCCTCTGTAGTTAACTTCTCAGGCACACCGTTAGTTTCTTTAGCTACCTTTAACAGCACATCGCCGCCTTGCTCGGTAGCTGATGCACGGGCAATAATTTGCTTATCCGGGTCAACCGGATCGTACTGGAATTTGTAATTTTGGTAAATCATCGTATCTCCAAATTGAAACAGTAAACACATATTGCGGTACCAGCGTGCCGTTCCCGGTATGGCGGCGGCTACGATTGCATCCACCTCGCTTTTGAAGGCATCCCATAGTTTTTCGTGAACCCAAATTGCAACGGCTATTACGAATGCAAATATCCGCCACGCACCCACCTTGCTTGTGCTCGTAAGGTCGTTGAGCAGGGTCTGCGCATCGTCAATGGCGGGTTGCAGGTTTTGCAGCTCTGTCAACGTAGCCTTTTCGGCGGCTATTTGGTTGTATATTTCTGCTATTGTTCGTGCCATTACGCTTCCTCCGGCCTGTTGTCGATAGTTATTTCCCCTGCTTGCACCAAAAGATTAAACAACTCCTGGTGCTGTGGCTTAATTACATTTAAGTAAAGTTCTACACTCAATGTATCCTCACTCAAAATTATTGGCAACCCGTTTAATTGAAACCATATAGCTATTGATGGGTAGGTGTCGATCAGGTCAGAAGGAGCGTTAATTCTAAGTGCATAGTCAGTTTCAGGCCAACTGCGCATAGCTATTTCGTAAGCCGTATAGGTTACTAAATCGTATGTGAATACCTGGTTTACATCGTCAAAATAAAGCGCTCCTAAATGCTCCGTCTCAGGGTTGTATGTCGGTTCAATTAAAGGATAAAATCCCTCCTGCCTGTGTATTTCATCAGTAAGCTTATCGAAGCCCCCGGCAACGTTTAAGTTTCCGCTAACATACTTGTTAGGTAGTGTAGTGAATACCTTTATTTTTTCGTTAATTGTTTTTGCCCACATAATTTTACCAATTTTGATATGCTAACCCATTTCCCGAATTGTAAAGTGCCGAACGTTCATCAGAATTTAAACACTTCGACCATATTGCACATTGGTCTATTAAACCATCCATGTAATATTTTCCTTCATTATTTATGATTGTTGATGCTCCAATTGTAATAGGGTGGCTGAGATTTGGAATCCCATACCCATTCTCAGCAATATGAGATTTACCTTCTTCCAAAACAGTATCAACATAGAGGCTAAGGACATCGGTTGATTTTTTATAAGTACCAATTACGTGGTACCAAGTACCAGCTGACCATAAATTTGCTCGTGAATAGCAGGCATCTATTCTATAAGAATTCCCAACTGTGAACCTAAATTTTCCAGCTTCTGAATAGAAGGATAAAAAATATTCTACCGAATTATTATAGTTATTATACCACTCAATGCCTTTACCGAAAAAGCAATGTCTATTATTTTTAGTTTTAACCAAAGATGCCATATTAACCCAACATGCGATAGTCATATCATCTGTTATTGCAAATACATCCCCAATGTTAACCTTATCACCTAAATTACTGCCATCAAAAGAGTAAGCTTTCCCTAACTTACCAGTTTCGTTAATTGTAGCCCCTGATATAGTGCCGTTATTACTCCCATGACTGTCATAAGCTACTGTCCCTATACTTTCATCCAATTCCCAAACAGAAATTAGTCCATCGAGTAAATCGACCGATGGTTGAATAGTAGCCACTTGCGGAATTTGCATTTTACCTAATATCATAATGATTAATCGTTTGGGGTTGCTTGACTAATAGTACACCAAAACTCTTCTTTATCCTTTACATTTTCAACGCAATGTATTTGAATATAATTCATTACTTTCCCATCGTAAGCCCCGCTTATAATTTTTACGTTAGATGGAAATGATAATGAATAATCACCTGTTGCAAGTATTGTAATTACTTTATTTAGCGATGTAGAATAATTGACGAATGTGATGGATGTAGTAGCAATAAGGGTTAGTTTAAATATAGCTCCTACACTCCAATCAATTTGTCCAGATATTAATGTAGTTCTCGCACTAAATTCAACATCTAAATCTACATCATCAATACTAATACTCGTAAGTTGTTTAAAAGCTGGCATATTTAAAAAGATTAAAAAAGAAGCCCCCGTAAGGGCTTCTATCTAATTAATAGGTTATTGATTAATAAGAATACACGGCCACAATCTCATCGTCATCGTTGATGGCATACTTGACACTTATTTTAAGGTCATTACCATTACGCTGCCACCTGTTTGAATTTGCGGCAATTGCTACTTCAGATTCGGGTATCATAATACCATTTATAGATAAAATTGGTTTAACTGACTCATGGGGTAACTTCCCTGTAAAAAATCCAGTAATTGTGTTAACTGCGCCAACTGCTGTTGGAGTGGTGGGACCGGCTACTATTTTCTGATACCCTGTTACAGCAACCCCCGACACTCCCGCTGCGATTGCAGCAGCTACTTTTGCAGCCGTCCAGATAGCTTCTGTATCAGTTCCTGCATCGTTTATTTTTTTTCCAGATGCATTTAGGTCGCCGTCAGCAGTCGCTGTAAAAAGTTCCCCGGCTTCTGCCCCTGAATCTTTATTTGCTTTGCCCGAAACTGCGGAGCTAATCGCTGCCGCTTGTGCAGTAGAAACAGGCTTATTTGCATCGGAAGTATTATCAACGCTACCTAAACCAACCTGGGTTTTTGTTACAACGTGGGGATTCGTTCTACTATCTGTATGAGCTGACAGGGCGGTAAGATTAGCTTTTAATCCTATCTGACCTGATATAGTGGTTGCAAAATTGGGGTCATCCCCTAACGCAGCAGCCAGTTCATTTAAGGTGTCAAGTGTACCCGGTGCAGAATCAACAAGGTCTGCAATGTTGGTGTCAACCTCTGTTTTCGTGTAGGTCGTTACCTGATTGGCTTTTAAGTTTAAGGCAGTTTGCTGCGCTGTTGACACGGGTTTAGCTGAATCGGCAGTATTGTCAACGCTCCCTAACCCCACCTGTGTTTTAGTAACATCATGTGGATTTGCTTCATCGTTTACGTGAGTACTTAAAGTACTCGCATCTGCCTTTAAACCGAGTGCGGTTAACAGGCCATCTACTTGCTTTTGAAAAATCATAATTTTAAAAATTTAAAGGTTAATAGGTTTGTTTAATTGTAAATTTCAATAATAATTTCATCGCCTGATTCAAGGTCGAAACCCGCATTGCCATCGTTCCAAACGAGGTACTCCCTGCCCGCTACCGCTTCGTAATCGGGTCCAACCCCGGCATCTGTGTATTTAATCCCATTTACGAAAATTTTCACCGTATCGCCTGCTTTTATTTCATAAGATATAGTGAGTTGCTTTGTGACAGGATCGTAGTTCTGATCTACTGAACCGGCTGTGTCTACAACTATAAACCCCTCATGTTGTAGTGTTTTTCCTGTTACAGTCCCGGAACCTGTCGTGAGGGCTGTCCAAGTTGTAATTCCATGATCGTAGTACTTAAGCGCACGATTTAGCATGTCGAGGATTACCATACCATGTTCGGGGGCAGTTACAAGCAGGATAGGGAAGGCTTCGCCAACGATGCTCTCACCAAGTACATATATCCCGTTATCAACCGCAACTACATCACGCCCGTAGATGTCTTTACCTATAAATTGCCCCCATATACCAGAAGCATCTTGAACAATAAAATAGTCGGTAGTTGAATAGCCTGTAAGGCTTATTGAAGCGACATCTACAAAGATTTTCTTAGTAGCGTTCTGCCAGCCTGTAATCCTGCCGTGTATATCTATCGCATCAACCAGCTTGAAATCCTGGTTGTTTTTTTGTTTGATTTTATCAATTAATGATATTGCCATTTTCGTGTCCTCCTTTAGTTTGATTGAACGGTTACGTTAGTAGAACCCAGGCCTGCATTAGTCGATTTATAAACAACGTATTCAACGGTTGTTTCATCGCCTAATTCATATTCAACGTTGCTTGCGGCTACTTCAAATCCGCCTTCAAACCCACCTACATAAAAGTAAGGAGGTGAAAGGTAAGGGCTACTCACGAACGATTTAGGCACGTAGTAGAAGATATGTTCCCCTGCTGCGGCATTTGCTGTAAATGCCCGGTAAGCATCGGTATCGAAACCCATAGTGCCTGCATTTAGGAAAGCATCATCGAGGGTAGCGGCGGCAGAACCAACCCTGTACCCTGTTTTGTACTGGAATTTAACTTCACGGATTGTAGAGTAAATAGTTTCGCCCGATTTGCTGCTTACCTGGACCCTGAACTGGGTATCGGTATTGATAGTTACCGAAACCGTTTCACTGCCGGATGTCCCGGTCAAGTCTTTTACCTTTGCCCATGTACCAGCACCTTCACGCTTCCACAATTCTTTAGTAAGAATTGGGTTCGTACCTGCCGTTACACTCCATGTAAACGTAGCTGAATAAGCTGTCAGCGAGTGGTTTTTTTCGAGGGTAACTCCACCTGTTAACGAAGCATGTGGTGGGGTGTAAAGTTGCCCATCCAGCCACTCCAGCATCTCGCCAGATAAGTTTCTCAGCACCTTCCATTTACCGGCCGTGATATTAGCCTCGTTAAGTTCGCCCGGGTTGTCCATCAAAGCCAACACCGTATCGGCAGGCCGAATTGTAATGCTATTTACTTCTACATTAGCGGATGCCGTGCAATGCCACGCATCACCAGCTAAGACCTTAGTTGGTGCAAATGTTGCAAAATCGGTAAGCTCCCTTAAATTCCATAGCTGCACGCCTACACTATGCAGTTGAATTTTCCTTGGTTTTGCCATTTTTGTTTAATTATTTAGTTTGTACATTATATCTATCACCATTCCGGGCATGAACCTGAAATCAAGCAATTCTTCGTTGATTTGAATTTCGGTATTACCAACCACCTCACCCTCACGGTACACAAAATCGTTGTTGCCAAATTCGCCGTCATCCAACTTACCGTAGTAGGTCAATTTATTGATTGTGATATTGATTATTTGCGCGTTGATACCAGTCATTGTAATTATATCGCCTGCCACGGTTGGCGACATGCGCAGGTGCTTCAACTCTATGCTTTGCTGGTTGACAGTAGTATCGCCAAAATGCACAATTTGCCAGTCTGAATCGTTTTGGTAGTTAAACGATGGTGTTAAATTAGAACGAAGAGCTATCACCCAATCACCAACTACGATAGCATCACCAGAATCGGGCGGCGGCGGGTTAATAATATTATAAATCCAAAAATCACCCGGCAAAATATCAACCATCGCAAGTTGAAACGTACCACCCATTATGTTACCTTTTCCCCTGCGGTTGAGCGCAAAATCAGCACCCCGCACTGCCGATTTTTTGAGGCGATTGTCGTTGACGAGGACTTCGAGGAGCTGTTTAACTCTTGCCCCGCCATCATCCGTAAGGTTAAACAAGCTATCAATCAAATCGGCGAATTGCTCCCGAGTAGGCTTATCGCCCGTCTCGAAGTATTGCTTTAATATGTTCCTGCTGCGTTGTGCCATTACTGTATTATAAAGTCATTTTCTATTATCCAAAATCCTATGCCCTGCCCTGATGGCTGCACGGCTGCCAGGCCAGTTGCGGGGGTGATGGCGTTGCGGGTGTAGTATTGTTTGACCATCATCTCACTTGAAATGTTTGTATCAATATTCAATTTACGCCCTGCGCTAAGAGAATCAATTTTGTCTGTCGCTTGCATCAATGCGAAAACATTTTCGATAGTTCCCGTTTCCTGCAGTGCCACATCAAACCACGTTTGATTATCTTTTATCGTTACCCGCTTCATATTTCAACCCTCACTTTGCCATTTTCAATACTTAGCTTTTTTACATCGTAGCCATCCATTAGTAGTTGCAGCCTTATGTTTCTTTTCAAATCTGCATTGCTGCCACCAACAAAGGATACTGCGTTGGCCCCTGTCATTGGATGCTGTTTGTATTGCCCCGGGGCAGCCTGCAAAATGTGCAATATGTGCTGCTGGTCGCTTTGGCCAATTACAAAATCGCCGCCCTCAATCAGCAGGTCGCCGCTATCGTCTAACAGTATGTCTTTTCTTTCTGTCATTGTCATTACATTGCTTGACAAGGCATGCCTTGTCTTTACGTTATAGTTCCCGTTCCCACTGCTGTTGTTCCACCTAAGTGCGTTACCGGGTCAACTGATACCGGTATCGGGAAAGCTACCGTTACCATTGCTGTTTTTATAAAATTATCAATAGCCGTTGCCATCAGTTCTGCATACTTATCGTCTGCCACCGCCTGGTTGGTTTGCTTCCTCATTTGCTGCTGCAGCTGTTTCAACTCGGTTTTTAATGTTTCTTTGACCAGCATTTCAATGTTATTTAAAAAGCGTTTTTACATCATTTTCAAATTGCACTACTGCCTGTATCGTGGGTGGCAAAGGTGTGCCACTGGGCCCCGCCGGGGTCGAAACCGTCAGTGCTTTTATGATGGCTGCCATATTGAGCAATAAGTCTTTAAAGTTGAGGCTGCTGTTTTTCATTATAAAGTTTTCGGCCCTGTCAACCATTGCAACGATACCATCGTTGGAGTTCAGCATCACCACCAACACCCAGCTTCCTTTAACGGGAATTGGTGTAAATGCCGCGTTGCCGGCCAGTGGTGTTAGCCTTACCCCCAGCATGGGGGCAGTTCCATCCGATGGGCTTACATCGCAGGTAAGTTTTGATGTGTCCACATCATCCACTTTGCACATCTTCGCATACACTTCGCTGTTGCCTACAATCTTTTTAAGTATCTCGCGAATTTCCATCAGCCGTTCCTCCCTATCGTTACAACTTGTTGCAGAAAGGATTGGTTCATCTGGTAGCTCACCTTTTCAACCTGACAAAGTGCTTCATTGCGCTCCTGATTGTCGGCATCCACCAATTTTATAAAATTGCCCGGCTCTACAAGTGGGCGGCCATACAGGGTTATACTGCCATGCAGGTTGCCGGGCTTGTAGGTGGCCAGCAGGTTCAGGGCATAGTCGCGTAGTTCTTTTTCAGTTTTCTTTTCCAAAGCCATAAAGGTATGTACTTCGCCGCCTGTGGCTTTCTCGGGTTCCTGAACCTCCAGCTTGGTGTTGTCTGGTAGCACGGTTTTTACTTTAATTATAAGGTTTACATCCCCATCGCTTACATATTGCAAATTGTCTGCTTTAACATGCACGGCAAAATCAATTTCCAGGCTGTCGGCGGTAGCGGCAAACTGCGTGGATGGCATTACCCCAAATAGTTGTTTGTTTCTGAAGTAGAATAACAGGCCGTAGTTCTGCCTGATGTAATCGAGGATGGCCGCCAGGCTGGGGTTGTTGCTAATGCGAAATGTGCCCAGGCTTACATCTGTTACCAGGTTTTCGATGTCGGCAGGCAGGTATTGACCCAGCAGTGCGTTGATGTGCAAATCGGGGTATTGCCTGGTTTCGCATGGTATTTGCTTTAGCCGGTACATCTCATCCTCGCCATGTACCTCGATGGGAGTACCCAGGGTAATATTTTTTACATAGCCCGAAAACAACAAGCAGTTATTATCATCATACCCGGCTTCTATTTTTATGGCATCACCTTTTTTTACCAGATCGGATACTTTGGTGCCGTTGTAGGCAATGTTTCGCGGTATGGTAATACTGCACCCCCCTGTAAGGTTTGCCATCGAACGGTCGATGGTGAAACCCGACACCTGTGGCAGGCGGTAATTACCTACTTGTATGTTGTGTGTGATGCGAAACATTTTGTATCTTTATCAAAAATTTTTATCTATGAAATATTTGATTTTACTCTCATTCCTTTTCATATTCACGGCCTCCGAACCCGTTACGAAGGATTGTAAGTGCGATGACACTGAACTGTTTGGCCGCGTTCGTTTCGTTAATGACGGCGGCGACTTCCGCATCAGGTTTGTACAAAACAACCCCGATTTACGCATCCAATTCGTTGCCCGACCTGCCAGCAAATGCGGACAGTGGCAGATTGTTGATGGCGGCGAAGACTTCACCGTGTACGTGGTTGCAGGCGGCGAAGACTTTACCGTGCAATACAGCGAATCGAACCCCGGCATTAACTAACTTTTTCCAGTTCAACGGGTAAATCGCTGTACATTTTTATGAGAAAGAACTGTTGATTTTGGTACCCTGATTTTTGGTCGAGCTTATAATTATGAATTACTGCATTGTAAATTTTGAACAAGTCGAAAAACGGCCCCGATACTTCAATGGCTTCCGGCAGTTCGCAAATATTAAGCAATGTAGTAACCTGATCCATCGGATACCTGCTTGCGTTTTCGTCTTGTATGCTCCCGCTAATTTCTATGGTATAATCATCAAGCGAATAGTATTCTTTTACGCTGCCACTCCGTCCTGTTACGTGTGTACGTCCTATTTTTTTATTTTGTTCAACCATCAAAAGCACACTATCCAATTTTATACTCAGCAAAGCATCAGAGGTGCTTTTAAGCGTAACATCGGCAAACACCGGTGTGCCAAACATGCTTACCGGCCACTCGGCCAGCCCCTCATCATCCATGCGCTTGTAAATCTCTACCTGTTTGAGTATGCTCATGTACAACCCGGCTTTTGCCGTATTCACAATACCCGCCTCAATACCCAAATCGTCGGGCAGCGGGTAACTGATGCGCCTGGGCAGCAAGGGGCCGTTGAAGTCGAAATTATAGTGCATAGTTCACATCGTTGAGTACGCTCTGCAAGGCCATTTTCAGCTTATCTTTAAAGCTCGAAACATCTGCATCTTTGGCGTTATCGAAAAAGTTGTTGTTCTCGCCAATGAGGCTATCCAGGTTGATGATGATATTTTTGGCCGCCCGCACATCGCCCGTAATGCTGTCGATGCCGCTTTTAATGCCACCACCGGTCCCGCCTGTCCCTCCTGTTCCTCCGGTTTCTGTACCGCCGGGTTCAGTCCCCGTACCTTTGCCCGATGAGCTGAACAAGCCAAACATCTTTTCCATGTGGATTATACCCTGTTGGAACTTCATGGCAATTTCCTGTGAAGCATCCGCCGCACGGCGCGATTCGTACAGCGTGGTCATGGTATCTTTTATGCCTGCAAGGTTGCCTTCAAAAAAACGGATGTCGTAGCCGCCTTTTTCAAGTGCCCGCATTACTTCCATTGTCGAAGATGAGCCGCCTTCATAGTTCTTTGCTATAAACCCCCCAATGCTTTCGCGGATCGTTGGATCGTATAGGGCATTAACCTGGTAATCCTTATCCGCCTGCGCCATCTTTGGGTCATTGCGTATTTCATCCTGAACAGCCGCAAACGCAGCTTCCATTTTGCGCTGTGCTTCCCATTCCAGGGTTTGTGATAACCCGGCTTTTTCGTTGAGTTCCCCCAGCACATCCTTTTGTTTTTCTATTGCAATGGTGCGGATGGCCTGGCGGTTGTAGTCAGCCAGGTTGGTGGTAAGCTTGCCCAGGCTTATGCGTTCGGCATCCAGCCCTTTTACTATGTCGCCGTTAATTTCTTTTAGTTCGGCAAGTATGGTTTTACGCCGCTCGTAAGGTGTAAGGGTGTTGCTTAGTTCCATAGCGAGGGCGTTCACCTTTTGCCTCTCGTCTTCGAGGGTGCGTGCCAGCGGAACCCTAACCATCTCCTTAGCCTTGTTAACCATGCCCGACATGCCTGCCATACCCGAGTTCTCAACTGCTGCTTTTATCTGTGGGAGCTCTGCAGAGCCTTCGCGGGCTGCGGCAGCCATCACGTTCATCATCTCTGCCATCTTTGCCGATGCAGCAATAGGATCGTCAAGCGAAACCTGATATTGATTCATGGCTGAGGTGAGTACTTCGGTAGCTGCTGCCGGGTCGTTGCCCAGGGTTTTGCTTAGAATGCTTACCGATTTGCCCATCGCTTCCAAAGCTGCCGGCGTTTTGGCTATTTCGGGCCCAAGCTGCGACAGAATTAACTTATAACTCTCAACACTCTTAGCAGCACCGCCGCCAAATTCTTTAGCATTCTGCCTCGCATACCCCCCTATTTCTTTCAGCTTTTCGCCGGTAACTCCGGCAATGGCCGAAAGCTCACTCAACTGGCTATCGTATTCAATGCCGGGCTGGATAGCTGCATCGATGCTTTGCTTAACCATATTGAGGGATGAACTGATATTATTGAGTGCAAAGGCCTGGTCGCCCAATTTTTTTAAAACATTTCCCAAACGCGTCACCTTTTGCGTGGCGGTATTGCTGGCTGCAGCTACTGCGGTAAAGCCGGTAGCGGCATTACCTGAAACAGAAAGAATATAATTTATGCTGCTATCCATTTTTTTACTACTTTAGAGCTATGAAAATTATTGTTTCAATATTTGTTTTAGCAATAGCTGCCTGTTTTTTTTACCTGGCTTATGCACTTATCGATGCGGCTGTAACTACATTTATTAGATGGTTTAAAAGAAAAAATCCAAGAACGGATAATGACAGCCAATCATGGATTGATGAATACAGGGAACGAAATAATCTTTAAGCATTACTCCTGCGCTCTCGTTCTCTTATATCAGCTAATTGCATGTAGGTTTCTGCCCACTGGTAGTCGCTTAGTGTTTCCGGATCGATGTGCAAAAAATAGCGCATCATAGTGTTAATGTATCCCAACCAGTTTTTTTCTAACTCTCCGGAAACACTTTTTATAAATTTACGAGTTCGCCTTCCTTTACCGCAATCAGATCTACCAGTTTTGCTGATGCTCCAAAAAATAATTCATCATCGGTTTTTATTGCCTCGCTACCACCAAGCCAGCTGGCGTTTAGCAGCAGCTCATTACTTTTCATGGGGTTGGTTTGCGCCACGGTAGCCGAATAGGCCAGCGACTGGCGATCGGGCTTTTTCAAATACCCAATATGCCCGTCCACTTTTATTGCCCACACTTTGCCGTACTGCTTTTTCCAGGCATCTATTTGTTCCTGGCCTACCTGGCCTGTTAATTTTTGTTCTTCCATGTTTTCTCCTTTTGTTGAGACGGACGGCCGTCCGTCTTTACGGTTTTTGATTCTGTACGCGCAAGGCTATCCAGGGCAGGCTTACCTCCATGAACTTATCGCCCTGCTTCATTTCTTTAGCATCTTCGGTAAACTCGATGCCTCGTATTTTGTCGGTAAAGGCCACATCGCCGTTGCTGGGGTTGCCATATACTACTACGGCATCCATGCGCAGGTTTAGCACGCTGCCTTTGCCCAAGGCACGCAGGGTCTCAAGCTCGCTTTGCAGCATCGAGAATTCGCCCTCGTAGCTAAGGTTGCCCCGCTGTATGTGCTGCGGTTCGTTGCCTTTGCCATACACGGCCTCCTTTTCCTGCTTGCTGCTGTACTTTACACCACGCGCTCCGCTTACTATCCGCCCACCCAGTTCCAGGGTGATGTCGGCATATTCATATTGTCTGCTGTCGAACATGATTACTATTGTGTTATGATTTTAAATCCGAGGTTCACCTCGATGTATTTTGCATAGCCAAAGGGCTTTATGCGCAGGCTTACTACTATCTTGCCGGTGGCCAAAACGTTAAGTGTCGGGTCAACCAGGCACTCCACGCCGGTGTCGTTTTGGTCGGCGGGGTCGTTGCCAAGTTCGCCGTTTACGGTCATCGAGTTAATGATGGCGTTTTCAACTTTGTTCTCAATGCTTTTTGCATAGCTCACGCTTACCTGACCCTGGTCATTTACGCTCACCTCATCGAGCAGCTCGGCAGTCATGGTTTCGTAAGCAAGGCGATAGGCTTTATCAATTACCCGGCGTACGGCAATGCCGTTATAGTCATCGGTGGGCAGGGTGGCCAGCGGGTCGTCCGTAAAAAAGTATCCGGTGCGGCCTACGTGCTGCCGCAGGGTGATGTAGCCTTTGTCGTGTATGCTCTCCACATCGGCATTCTCAACCTTTGTACTGCCTATGAAAGCGTAACCGGCTGAATGGATGGCACCGTCTTTTACCCGCCCTGCATTGCGCTGCACGGGCATTGCGGCCAATCTTCCGGCCAAAAGGCCAATAGCGCAGCCATCGCCACTTACGGTATCGCCTACCATCACGGCCACCGTGTTATCGGTGCGAATGGTAAGGTCGGTAAGCGCGGTTCCGGTATAGTACAATCCAGAAACAATTACAAACACGGGTGCCTTCATGGTTTCCGCGCAATAGTTGCTTACCAGGGTAGCATTGCTGATAGCTGTGAAAACATCAGCATCCAAACCACCAGTGGTAGTTTCGCTGTATGATCCAGGTGGCGTGCGATGCACAAAAATACCCCGCAGCCTGCCATTGGCATCGTTAAGTAATGTTTTTACATTTTCATCAACATCGAGGTCGAGCATATCGGTCATAGTTGACGCATCAGAAAATGCACGCAGCCAAAGCTCTGTGCCTGCTCCGGCAACATCGTAAAACTCTTTGAGTACCTTGTACAAACCGGGGTTGTTTTCGGCATTTATGCCCAAATCATCCTTGGCATCGTCCAGGCTACGCAAGACGTAGCTGGTTTGCAATGCAAATGTTGAAGGCACAGCCACACCGGTAGTAAGCAACCCAAACACGCCATCGGGTGATGAAGCTACACGGCCAAGTGCGCCGGTGGTATAGTTAATTTTTATTTTTGGAAGGCTCATTATTCTTCGCGTTTAATTGTGATTACATCCTGATTGGCAAGGCTTGATGCGTGCATAGCAGCATTGTGCTTTTGGGTAAATGCCGTCCCATCGCTGGTGAAGTAAAACTCATCGCAGGTATGTGTTTTAAAAAGCGCATCGGCTTTTTTTCTGTTTACATCTACCTCTTTATCTTGAGGTGTTGTTTTATTTTTAGCCATTTCAATTCCTTACTGATTTGTTGAAAAATATCATCTTTACCAGGCTGGCCATCAGGTCGGCGGCATCGTCAACCATGTTCAGCATATCGGCCTGCAGGTAGGCTTCAATTAATTCGAGTAGCTCCTTTGCAAGTTCCGGGTTGTAGCGTTCAAGTGCTTTGTAGCCTTGCTCAAGGCCTTTTTCTAATATTATCCCATCCAGCATCTCCCAGATGCCTTTGAGCTTGATCTTTTCGTCGAGGTGAGCGGCCAGTTTGCCGATTAGTTCGTTTTTCATTGTTCGTTAATTGATGTTCGTTATCCGTTAATCGTTAATAAAAAAAAGGCGGGCCGAAACCACTATCCATCACTAAACCAATAATCGGGTGACAATTTTATTGTATTGGAACGCCTATATTGTTAAATTCCTAATCTTCTTTCTAATTCTTTAAGTTTGTTAATTGTCATATTATCGTATGCACTAAACTCGAGCATACTGCCATCGTCGGGTTTTTGCCGCAGCACATAAGCATAGCGGGTATCTTTGCACAGGATAATTGCCGCGAGGTAGTTCATTTCTTCATAGTGTGAATATGCTACCATATTTGAGATTACGTGCCATTTTATATGGTAGATTGTGCATAGCTCTTGGATAAGTGGAACGAATGTTTTTTCTTTATACGCACTGTAATTGACATTTTTATCTAAGTAATGCATATTTTTTAAATACTTTATAGGTATCACATCATTACTTAAACTTACACGAGTAATCCAGTTGAAGCGAATAGCACGGTTGCCGTCCACATCGTAGTGCAGTTTTGGCTGCCAACGGCTGCCGCGGTTGGTGTCGATGAACTCCTGCAAAAACGCCTCCTCGGTAGTACCTATAGCCTTAATCTCTATCTGCGGATGTCCCTCGCTACGACTGAATTTTACTATTGCCATGATTTTGTTGTTGTGTGGCGGTGCATGTTCCGCCGTTACCAGCTTACTGTTTTATTAATTGTTTTTCTACCAGTCCAATGGTAACGATTTCTACCATCAACACCCTTGTACATCGCCCAATTTATTGTTAGCTCTTTGGTATTTACGGTACCGCATACCTGCTTTTTGTCGCCGGGCTTAGTGCCTCTGCTGCTAACTATGTACTTTGTTTTCGCCACCCCGTTTATATTAAAGTTCACGTAAACCGGGGTACTTGTAAGTGCCTCAATGAAAATCCAGTTACCCGCCTTGTATAGCTTAAAATATTGGTTAGCGTATAGGTCGCCTTCGGGGTTGGGGGCTTTGTCCCTATCAATTTTAACCTGGTATTGCTCAAGCACATCGGCACCCGTCCATTTATTTTGTCCGGATGCGATAAATAGCACATCGTTGTCGGAAGGTTCAACCGTGTAGGCGAAATTTACCCAACTATTATAAACCCACCTTTTTACTTTTGATAAATTCCCTGCTCCATTGGTCGTTACATTCAAACCATCAACATTTTTAGCATCCAACTTAAAATACATAATGTTGTCGGTTTTACTCCCGGCTATCGACCAGGTACTCTTTAACGATGTAATAATAGCTACATCGGACAGGGCAGGATTTACCTTTAATTGAATTGTATCGCCGAGCTCTTTAACAGTAAATTTTAATAGGTTTAGGCTCATCCAGCGTGGTATAGTCATATTGCCATTTTGGTTGAAGGTACTCCCAATTAACTCTACCGAAATTTTAGTATTTGCATCATAGTAGCCAAACCGCATGTTTTGGTTGAAGGCAAAGCCCGGGTCGTACTGATCCTTGCCATAAGCTACTACAAAACTTCTATCTCCATTCACGGGGTTAGAACCAAAACACAAACTATCAGCGTAAGTAAATAGGTAATCACCATCATCCCAGCCGACCTGCGACATATCTATCGAAATAAAGGCGGGGTTACTCCCGGTTCGGGAGTAAAGCAGTTCGGGGGCGGGTTGGGCTATCAGCACTAATGAGCCGATTGCTATCAGTAATATTAAAAGTGTCTTTTTCATGTTGTTAGTCTTTTTGTTGAATTTTAAAAATGTTGTCGACAATTTTTTCGAGCTTTAAATCAATCCTCACGAGGCTATTATCAAGCGTACTTCGGTCAACCTTCCTTTCGATCTGTATTTGAATCAAATCGAGCTTGGTACGAATTACTGTTTGTTCCTGCTTCAACACGTTGAGTTGCTCGCTCATGCTGCGCTGCATGGTGTAGCTCTGAACAAAAGTGCCAACCAATGCAAGAACCGCTGCGGTAACTAAAGTCCATATCGCCCTGCGCCATTCCTTCCTTAACTCTTCGCTCATTGTCAAAATAAATATCTTTAGCTTAAAAAATGCCCCCCGAAACATCGGGGGGACTTATCCTATATAATTGCCTTCTCGGCGTTTAGGTTTACTTTTTGTTAACCTGCAGGTACAAAGCTTGAAACGAGTGCGCAAAAACCGGTGTTCTTTTTAGGCAGGCAGATGTGATACAGGCGGAATCCAATCTCTGTACGTCTGAACTTAGGATCGCCCTTGGCCTCAGCTTTATACATTATTACTTCGCCACGTGCCTGTACAGCACGCTTGTTATAATATGCAACCGAAGTGGCAAGATCTGTGGCAGCAACTGCGGCAGCCCCAAACGCTTTCTTTTGCGAGTTGGTACTCGAAAATAACGGTGTGGCTACTGATTGTGAGATTAAAAAACCAAACATATCCAAGACCACGCCTGATTTAATGGCATACCATTGTTCTTTGAAGGTTTGCGAGGTCATCAACAAATCTTCAACATGCTTATTGCACAGCACAAGTTCACGCCCAAGCATCGGAATTTTCAAATCGTCAAGCTTACGCTTTAATTTGATTATATCATTAACAACGAGGCGCAAACGGGGTATTGTTTCCCCATCGGTAGCACCGCTTGTAAAAACAACCGGTGTGCTGGCGGTATTAGCAGCCGGGCAAAGCGAGTGAATTGCTTTTTCCTGTGTTTTTTCCTCCAGGGTTTCGCGATGTTGTTGCAAAATAGAGCCTTCTTTATCATAAGGTAGGGCATACAATTCATCATTAGTAAGTAGCGTGTTGGTAGTATCGAATTTATCCAGGGCAATCGAAATGTTTGTGTCAGTTCGCCCTGCAGAATCGATAGGGTAGGTAGTGTTATTGATTAGCACCGTTGGATCAGCTCCCATATCAACCAGGTTAATAGCGTTGTTATTCACGTACTCATTCTTTTTACCTATTCGGCTTAGGAATGAGTTTTCATGCCTGAAATTTTTAATCAGCTCACCGGTCCATAGCTCAACCAAAAGCCCCATGCGCAGCCCTGAAGGCATCGGAACAAACGACATGGCTACCGACAAGCCAACCATCGCCGAGAAACCGACACCGGTAGGAATTGCCATTGCCGAGTTAAGCCCTACCGCCATCATCGCGGATAAGAGCATTACACTTAAAATATTTAAGATCAATTTCATTTTATTGTCCTTTCTTGTTAATTACCAATCCCTTAATCCATTTCAGGTTCAAACCCATATTCTGCCTTAAAAAGGCTTAGGTACTCCTGTGGCTTTTCTTTTTTGTATTTTTCAACCGCCGGTTGCCCTTGCTCGCGTAGCTTTGCAAACGTAAACGTGGTATCACCTCCAGCCGATCCACTGGTATTTGAAGTATTACCAGGTGTAATGGCATCGCTTGGACGTGCCATTTCGGGCATGGCTTCGAGTACGTTTTTCAGGGCATCAATCCCCGAATCTTTGCCAAGCTTCAGGAAAGTTTCACGCTTATCGGCGGTAAACTTTTTGTCCTGTCCGGCATCGACCAGCGCGATGATGCGTGCCTGGTTAATTTCTTCAACCGAATGGCTGAGTGTTTGGTTTTGTTCCTTCAAGCCCGGAACCTGCTTTGCAAGCTTCAACTGCGTAGTGATAGCAGTATGAATGCTATCGTCAGAGGCATTTGGGTCAAGATCGAGCAGCTTCGCCACCCTTTGTTTGAATTCGTCCATTTTTGTTTGGTTATTAGTGTCTTTTTTTAGCAATAGCGGAAACATTCCATCCAGATCATCATCGCCAAGGTTGAGCTTTAAAGCGTTCTTATTCGAGCCTATGTCAACTATACTCAATTCAGATAACTCCGACTTTACGAGTGTACTGCGGGTTTGCCCTGCAAGCAAGTATTTCGCATCCTCAGAAATCGTAATAGGATCGAGGCCGGGGCTACACATATTAATGAAGCCACGCTCAATCTTACCCTCAATCTTTTTTGCAAAATCATCCTCCTGGTCAAACTCAACATCAGCATAAAGCATCCCATCTTCCTTCCACAGCTTCACCGCCTTCCCAATAGGCAACGGCTCCGATTCCGGGTTTTCTTTGCTCCAGGTGCTTGGCCTTTTATGGTACCACAACACAACCGGATTGCGCTTGTATTGCTTAATATCAATTCCGGCTGTCATCACCCTGATGCCATAGCTGTTAACTACGCTTTCGTCAGACAATATGAATGTGTGTGCTTTCGCCATTTTTAAATTGAATTATGACTGCAAAAATGTTTATCAATTTGGCGCAAAACAAATTTTGTATTACTTACTGTTAGTATTTTACTACCTATTAGTTAAAGTATGCCATTAAGTTATTTTTTGTTTTATTATCATACTTCTCATTGTGATATTTGCAAATAAAGAAGCTTATGGCAACGCGCACTGAAAATAAAAAGGAACTCGCTTACCTGCTTTACATGCAGGAAGTTACACAAAAGGAAATTTGTGAACGGGTGGGCATTGGCTCATCCAGGACGCTCACGTCGTGGATTCAAAAGGGTAGCTGGAAGGAAAAAAGAGCTGCTAAAACAATCACAAGAACTGAACTTATTAATAAAGCCCTCGACCGAATCAGCACAATGCTTGAGCAGGATGAAGTGAACGCCGATCAGCTTTCAAAATTCGCTGCCACAATCGAAAAGCTTGACAAACAAGATTCGGCGGTGGCTTACATGGAATGTTTTACTGCATTTGCTAAATTCCTGCAACAACGCTCCTATGCCGATGCCCAGATTGATCTCGATTTTCTAAAAAAAGTAAACCATTACCAGGACCTGTTTATCACCAATAAGATCAATTCGTAATGAGCGCACAGAGCGAAAAATATAATAAATGGAAGGAATGGTGCAGGATAGTGCAATCGGCTACAAATGTAAAACTGCACGAACCCATCGAAGAAAAGGAAAAGCGCATTAGGCGGGCTAAAGATGATTATGAATTTTTTGTTAACGAGTACTTTTCGCATTATGCTACCGATCCCTGTGCCGACTTCCACATTCGTGAAGCAACGAAGATTAAAAACGACCCCAATTTTTTTGGGGTTTGGGAATGGCCTCGCGAACACGCAAAATCAGTTCATGCCGATGTAATTGTGCCGTGCTGGCTTAAGTCTCGTGGTGAGCTTACCGGAATGGTGCTTGTGGGCAAAAATAACGATGATGCCTGCGGTTTACTTGCCGATGTACAGGCCGAGCTACAGTTCAATCAAAAATACATCAGCGACTATGGTCAGCAATTTAAAGCAGGGTCCTGGGAGGACGGTAATTTTATAACAGATGACGGTGTTGAATTCATTGCGTTTGGCCGGGGGCAATCACCCCGTGGAATCCGTAACCGGGAGCTCAGGCCAAACTACTGCGTAATTGATGATATTGATGATGACGAAATTGTAAACAATCCCGACCGGGTAGATCGGGTGGTGGATTGGTTACTGGGTTCACTTTACGGAGCGCTCGACATAAGGCAAAGCCGACTGCTGATGATCGGCAACCGGATTCATCCAAAAAGCATACTGGCGCACGTGGTAGGTGATGTGGATGACAAACCAAAACGCAAAGGTTTACACCATAGCAAAGTAATGGCTACGGTTGATGGAACTTTTACAGGTGATCCATCCTGGCCACAAAAATTTACTTCCGAGCAATTACAAATCCGCTTCGACAGGATGGGCTATTACATGGCCTTGCGTGAGTATTTCCATAAAGCAATTACAAAGGGCAAGGTATTTAAGCAGGAATGGATTCACTGGGGCAGGATACCGAAACTATCAACAATGGATTTTATCGTTGCCTACTTCGACCCATCCTACAAAGCAAAAACAAGTAACGACTTTAAAGCAATAAAATGCTGGGCTAAGAAGGGAATCAACCTTTACAATTTCAATGCTTTTTGTAAACAAAGTACCATTACCGAGGCAATTAAGTGGTTTTACGACTTCCACGAATCGCTTCCGGAGGATGTAATTTGCGAATATTACATGGAGGAAGTTTTTCTGCAGGATATGTTTTACGACGATTTTGAAGCCGAAGCCCGTGAGCGTGGCTACTATCTCCCTATACAGGGCGACACCCGCAAAAAGCCGGATAAGTTCGCCCGTGTGCAGGCAATTAGTCCGCTCTGGGAACGGGGCCTGGTAACTTACGACATAAAGCAAAAAAAAAACCAGCATATACTTACCGCAATCGACCAAACTTTAGGGTTTCAAAAAGGTGCTGCAATACACGATGATGGCCCCGATGCTGACGAAGGGGCGATATGGAAGCTGCAACGCAAAGGCCGCCTGCAACAAATGCCAGGCACTTTGGGTCAGCGGAATAAAAACAGCAAATACGCTTACTAAATATTTAAAATATGTACCTCACCGATAGTGATTACAGCACGCTCATAAACGACTACGACCTTGACGTTGTGCAGCAAAGCGAAGAGTTGACAAGGCAAAAAGCTGAGGCCGCAGCAATCGAATATTTTAAAGGCTATCTGCGCTCAAGGTACGATGTTGCCGAACTATTTGCTCGCGCCGAGGATGAACGTGATCCGGTACTCATTCAATTTTTGATTGATGAAGTATTATATACCCTTCATTCCACGCTGCCAGGTAATATGATGCCCGAAATTCGCAGGGAGCGCAAAGATGCGGTGGATAAATGGTTGCTTGATGTAAGGAAGGGACTCACGCAACCCGACTTTCCAACCATCGATGATGACGAAACCACCGACCTGGGGAACCCGGTTCGGTTTGGTGGAAGTAAGAAACTTGAAAGTGCGTGGTAAAACCATTTAAACGATATTTAAATGAAATTTAATTTTTTCAAAAACAAAACAGAACACCAGTTCGGAGACCTCGAAAATCACCCTAACAGGTTGAGGTTTGCAGATACAGTTCAAAAAAATAAGTCGCTGATTGTTGAGCTGAAGCAAAATACCCAAATGCTGTCTCAAAAAGAAATTAAAGCCTGGCGAATGGCCAACCAGGCAGCTCTGAATATCGAAAATCCAAACCGGAGGCAATTAACCGATATTTATTACGATGCCATGCTCGATGACCACTTACTTGCTGCTATCCGAAATCGCAAGCTCAAGACCCTACGCACAAAGTTTAAGGTGATTGACGTGAACGGCGAAACCAATCACGAACTTACAGAGCTGATACAGGGGAAGTGGTTCAAAAGGTTTATGAGCCTGAGCCTCGACAGTATTTTTTACGGGTATAGTCTCATCCAGTTTGGTGAAATAGTTAGGGAGCCAAAACTGAAATTTACCGAAGTAAAATTAGTTCCACGCCCACACGTGGTGCCTGAATTCAGGGTATTCAAGCGTGAGGTAAGCGATGAGGCAAAAGATGGCATCGACTATACGAAACCGCCCTATTCGCTATGGTGCATCGGAGTTGGCGAACAAGATGATCTTGGATTATTGCTGCCGGTTGCGAAGGATACGATTAGCAAAAAGTATGCGCTGCAATTTTGGGATCAGTTTGCAGAGGTGTTCGGTATGCCGATCCGAATAGGTGAAACAACATCAAGGGACAAGAAGGAAGTTGACCGGATTGAAAACATGCTCGAAGATATGGGCTCGGCAGCCTGGGGTTTATTCCCCGAAGGTACTACCATTAAAATTGTAGAAACCACCAGGGGCGACGCTTTTAATGTTTATGACAAACGCATCGACCGGGCCAATACCGAAATGAGCAAAGCCATACTTGGTCAAACCATGACCCTCGACAACGGATCGAGCAAAAGCCAGGCACAGGTTCACGAAAATGTAAGCGATGAAATTGGCGAAGCTGATGCTGATATGGTAAAGGATGTGGTGAACGATGACTTATTTCCTTTCCTGCTCACACACGGGTTCCCGATGACTGGACACACCTTCGACTGGGATTACACCTACGATTACACGCCTGCCGAAATGACCGAAATTGAAGGTATGTTGCTCCAATATTACGATGTTGACCCCGATTATTTTATTGAAAAATATGATATTCAAATCACCGGTGTAAAGCAGTCTCAATCATTTATAACAACCAGTGATGATACTAAAAAAAAAAGCTAACGCTTAACCTCCCGTCCGGACGATCGATTTGCCCAGACTGCCACGGTACAATCCAGCTTGCAGCTAAAGCAAAAATTGAAATGCCTGATATGATAAGGCAGATTTGGCACGATAGAGGTACAGTGTTTAACTGGGATTACTTCGATAAGACGAACGTTTTACTCCTCGATGCTATAAGCCGTGGTTGGGAGGAAAAAGAGGGTCTGAAATTGGCGAAACATGCCAACCCGGCGCAAATCAATATCGACTACGATTCTCCGGATTACGCTTGTTTGCAAATGTTCGAGTTGAATATGTATAAGTTTAGCGCGGGCAAATCTGCGGCGGTGGTGCAGCAACTCAACGAGCTTGCCCGCGACAACGAAACCTTTTCGGAGTTCCGTAAGAAAGCCGAAAAGATCACGGCAGTATTCAACGAGAACTACTTGCGCACCGAATACGACTTAGCCCACAACTCATCAAGTAATGCAGCAAAGTACCACCGGCTGCGTGCAATGAAAAATCAGTTCCCTACCTGGCAATATATGACCGCCGGCGATGACCGGGTAAGGAGCGCACACCAGGCACTTGCTAATAAGAAATTTAAAGCTGACGATGAGGCATTCGATGTAATTATGCCCCCAAATGGTTGGGGCTGCAGGTGCTATTTAAAACCGCTTTCCGGTAAATCTAATTCATACACAAGCAAAAAACAGGCAGAGGAGCTGTTGGCAAAATCAGGGATTGATAAGAAGGGAAACAGTGAATTGGATCGGATGATTAAAAACGGCTTCAACATCAATAGAGGTAAGGTAAGGCAAATCTTCGATGCAAATAAGATGTACGTGAAAGAGAACCTGAGCGAAAAACTAACCTGGAAGGATCAGGGCATGAAGGCTTATGATGACATCAACTCGAAGGAGTTCCCGGAAAAAACAATTATGGAACGCGATAAGGCTTTTGCCCAAGCATGGCACGAAAAGAACGGTGAGACAGTAATTGACTATGCAAAGCGCAGGATCACATTTTCAAAGAAAACAGTAAAAGCTCACCTTGCAGATAAATACATCAAGGAGGGCGTGGCAGGTCGGCAAAATACTATCGAGCTGGTTCCTGAAATCCTAAAATCAGCAGATGAGGTTTATTTTATAGATACCGGAAAAGGAAGGTATAAGCTTAGGTACATTAAGTTTTACAAGGATTACATTATGAATGTGGTTGCAGAGATAAACGATGATAAACTATGGGTTCAGGGCTGGTACAACATTACAAGCAATACATTAGACATGCATGAGCGTGTAGGAATTTTGATAAAAAGAAATCCTGCAATCGTTATGTAATGTACCCCGGAGGCTACTGACAATTTACAATTGCAGGATTCAGGTTGCAAATATAATACAAATTAAAAGTGAAGTTAAGTGAAATCAGTTTTTTATCATAAAGGCAGGCCATACAGCTTCGCTAAAGTGCGCAGGCAGGCACTTAAAAACTATGCGCTGGTAATGCCTGCCGTGGCCGAAATAGCTGTTAATTTCTTCCAGGCAAGGTTTAAGGCCCAGGCATGGACAGATAAATCAGCAAAGAAATGGGAGCCGCGCAAGAAAGTGGATAAGAACAAAAAGCGCAGGGCTATCCTCATTAAATCCGGCCAGCTTCGCAACGCCATCAGGCCCGATATTGTAAACAAAAACATGGTGCAGATTTCAAACCGTAAACCTTACGCTGCTGTACACAACGAGGGCTTTCGTGGCATACAATATGTAAAGGCCCACCACAGGCGCATCCGTGGGCGGGTGGCGGTTTATAATATTGAATCACGCCGTGAATCCACCCGCAAAACAACCACTGGCCGTGCGCAGGTAAAAAGTTTTGCACGCCGGGTAAATATACCGCAACGCCAGTTTATGGGTAACAGCGATGCTATGGAGCGCAAATTCGACAGATTAATTATTCACCTTATCGATAAATCTTTTAACGTATGAACATCAGGGCAGAATTTTACAACGCTATTGCCGAACGCTTGCTAAACATAAGCGATCAATCAATATCTACAATCATCAAGCATGTCGATTTTTGGAACAACCAATACGAAGGCGATTACAAGGAAGTATTTAGCCATCCGGCAGTGTTTATACACATCAAGGACATCGCCTGGCATAGCACCGGAAAACACCGCCAGCTTGGTCAAATGGAGTTCGACCTGCATTTTGCCACTACCACGAAAGCAAAAAGTGCCTTTGCCAGGCAATACACCAACCACTTTCTGGCACACTTAGAAATGATTGATGTAATACACGCATGGCTTGCCGGTTGGCAGCACGATAGCTTTAGCAGCCTTACCCGCATACGAAGCCACCACGACACCCTGTATGGCGATATAATAAAGCACATCGAAACCTACCGCTGCACCGTGGTTGATACGGCAGCAATGCGCAGCTACACTAAAGTAATTGGTGATAAGCTGGTGATTACGGTTGCAAGTGCATAAAAAAAGCGGTGTAGATCTACACCGCTTTTAATTTTTTGTTGGATAAACCAATTCTTTGTCCATGTAAATTGTGTTTAAATCAAAATCATCCACATAAGTAAGTGTTAGCTGCACAGTGAACTGCGTGCGGATGTTAGCACCAAAACTATTATCAGAATCTACATAGGCGTTTACCGTATAGAGACCTTCAAATTCTATCACCTCAATATCCTTGTAAATTGGGAATTCTGCACTGGTAGGAGATTTTAAGGCTTGTTTTATTAATGACTGACTTGTGTAGTATGCTCGCTCCTTGTTACTGATTTTTATTTCACCAACATTGCTTGAATAGTTAAAACAACTTCGCAAAGCTAAAAATACTACAACTAAAACTAAAATTGTTAGTATAGGTTTTTCATATTTCATAATTTATAATCTTAAGTGAATATTAAAATAATTCCATTTGGTTGGCACGTTCTTTTAAAGCGTTTTTAAACAATTTTTTTACAAATGTATCAATTGCATTTAAATCAACATCGCTATGCGGTAAGTTTATTTCGAGCATATTTTTCAAATCATACTTCCTGAGCAGTTCCTCAACCCACCGCTCGCTTACCGAGAACATGTAGCAAATAAACGCCATCGCTTCGCTGTGCGATACCCGATGCCGCTCAAGCTCGGCATAGTACATCAAAATGCGCTTGATTTTACTTTCCTGCAAATCGCTCCGCCTCATGCTTCAATAAACTTTGTGTTTTGGTTAATTCTGCTATTATTAGCAAAAAAACTGTGCAGTGCAAACATCAATTTATTTGCCAGGCTTTGTGCAAAGTAGCCATGCACCACCACGTACATAATGGCCTTGTTTAGGGCGGCAGCTTCGCCGGTGTTTAGCTTTAGCACCCAGGGCTTGCTGTCGACGGGTGTGTCGCGGATGTGCTTACCAACGCGCCTAATTACCTCGCCACCGAGGTAGCTTATGATGTGCCGGTCCATCTCGTCATCAAAAACAGTGATGTCGTAGTTAACGAGCAGCGCAAGCAGGGTTTCCTGCTCGAAGCGGTTGAGCTTTATTTTGAATTTTTGCATTGGTTATTGGTTAATTGTTAATGGTTATTATATCAACCTATCTCAAATATGCCGCCGTACATTTTTACAAGCTCATCAACTGCTTTGTCGCAAAGTTGCATGCTTGCAAAGCAGTTGTTTTTGCTTATGCTAAAATTAGCCCAACCACCGCCTCCGTTGTATGTTTTTTTTACAATCTTCCAGGCTTTCAACCGATGATCGTATTGTGAGCGCACTTTTATTTTTAATGTTGTCATTAACTTTTAACTTTTAACTTTATGAACTTAGTTGTTCCACAATTCTGCGTTTAAGTATGATTCTGCGTATTTACGTTCTATGCCGGGCTTGAGGGTTAGTTCGTACTTGCCAATATGGTTGTAAGCCTTCACCTGCTGTGTCTTGCTCATCCTATTCCAGCGTGCTAAAGTGCGTTTTTTACTGCTACGGTCCTTGCTGTTGTACCTGTTCCAAAACTTATCGAATGTAATATCTTGTTTAATCTCCGTGAAGCGTGCCGATTTGCTTTTATCAAGCATGTCTTTAATCTTAACAAGGTGCTTAGCCATGTTTTTCAAGATGAAATACATTTGGCTTTCGTTTAAAGTTGCGCCACGGGCATCAAAATTAACGAGGTAGCCTAAGTCGTTAAACTCAAATATAACCTCGCCCTCGAATAGCTCTGATGTTAGCGTGTATGTTTTCATTTTTAATTGTAATTTGTTAATCGGTGAAAATCGCTAACGGTGAATATAAACAAGTCGAAGCTTCGCAACGACCAGTTCATATTCGGGCGTTAGCAACAAGGCTAAATAAGTCCTCTAAATTCATCATTACCACATTTAGGACAAACGTAATCAGTTATTGAATTATCGTCTTTTCTTTCTACTTGTTTTTGTTGTTTTAAAGTTCCTTCCCATTTACATTTTTGTTTATTACATCTGTATTTGCTTGGTGTTTCTCCTGATTTGCAAAATTTTCTTTTAGCCATAATTTTAGTTTTAAAACCGCCAAGTTGCTAACACAAAATATAGTGTATAGCTTAGGTTGTGGTTGTTTATTAATATTTGTTATTTAAGTTTTGTTCGTTTTTCTTTATTAGGGGTGGTGGTTTATTAAAGCTACACACCATATTCAAAACGTTAGTTGCAATTTAATTTTTAATAATTTTTGCCACCGCACGTTTAATTTTCTG
>CAZQIV010000057.1:0-38954 GCA_964593705.1 uncultured Lentimicrobiaceae bacterium
CCAAAGGAGTCCTTCGGACAATTTTCGTAATTTTTCGAGGATGCACGGGCAAAGCCCGGCATTAATTGTTATTGGTTAATTGTTATTGGTTAATGGTTAATTAGAGTTTGTCTTTAAAGTAAGTTTTTTTTGAAATATCAATTGCCATCCCGTTAAACGGGACAGGCTATCCTTTAGGGTGTGGATTAAATTGATGTAATGAATGCCCCCGCCTTTTCGTTGTCAATGCCTTCGGCATTGACAACGAAAAGGCGGGGGAGACATTGCTAAATTCATTAATCCCCGGGTTAAAACCCGGGGCAAGTGAAAAGTATCTACTTTATGGACAAGCACTAATTAGAGCCTGTCTTTTTAGTAATGTTTCCCGTTGATTTCGCTGATTAGTGCAGATAAAATCTGCGCTAATCAGCGGTAGGCTTTTTTTCATTATTGAAAAATGACGACTTTCCGGACACTCACTAATTTGTTATTGGTTATTGGTTATTGGTTATTCATTTTTCGATATTTTGAAATTGCCCGGAATCATTAATTCCTTTTCCTAACAGAAATGTGGTAGAGATGCCCTCCCGACCCCGATAACCATCGGGGTTTCGGGATTGGGTGTCTGTACACTCCCGAAAGCTTTCGGGAGTGGGTTTATACAATTTGGCTGTTTGTACAGGAATTCTATTGTTTGATTTTCAGTCATTATTAAATCCGTTAGTCTCAATTATTTTGTTCTTAGTGCTACTTTGTGCCTTAGTGGTAACCTTCTAAAATTCACTGAGATGTATTATTCACGATACTTAATTTATGTTAAGTAAAGAAAGCTTAGCTTAATAGTTATTATTAATTTTTGGAAATGAATATTAATGGGTTTAATTAAGATTATAAAACAAAAAAATAAGGTGCATTATTTTGAAGTATTGATTGTACTGTTTTTATTCGACATAAGCTATGCGTTTGCCAATGATGTAACGTAGGGTTTTTTTATCCCCTGGTTCTGTAAACTGAATCATTCCATCAATGGTGAATTCATTTAATCCGCTTACAATAATTTCGTTTGAATCTTTATTCCAAACAATTTTATCTGCATTTTCAAATTCAAGGATTCCCGATTTAAAACTCGGTGCCTTCAAAAATGTTGGTTCCCTGCACAGCTTGCACCGGACCGCGCATCGAAAAAGCCCTTCCCGAAAACATGCCATCCACATCAATCATGGCTTTCTCCGAGCCGGTTAATGATAAAGTTATTCTTGCAGTTCCAAGCACACCGGTTAGGGTGAAAGTTAAATACAATCTGTTTTTGCTTTCTTTTTCTTTAATTTTCAGATTCTGAATTTTTCCCTTGAGGGTAATGCCGCCAAGGTTGTTTAATCCTGCACCCCGGGCAAAATCCGACCCGATTTGCAATACTGCTTCACCACCATCCAGTTTCAAAAAGTTAATTGTGCTTTGCACCGGGGCCATCATCCCGCCATCTTTAAACTGAACGGTTTCGGCAGTTACAACAAATGAAGTATCCAAAACCCGTTGTTTTGCTACATCATACCTGTTTAGTTGCTCCGTCTTTTCCCGTTCTTTTCTTTCAGCCTTTGTTTCTCCTTTGTTTTGTTGGGAAAACAATTCAGCAGGAAATGCTATTAATACAATCAAAGCCAGTAGGCAAAGTGTGGTGAAATTGTTGGTTTTATTAGTTTTCATTGCTTTATATTTTTGACATTACTGCAAACTTAACAATTGTCATGAAATAACGTGGCTCATTGCAATAGATGTCTTACTTCGTTCGACATGACAGTAACTGTATCAGAGGTCGTGTGGTTGGCTTTTATAACCGCAAAGGGCGCTGAGGGCGCTAAGGATTTTTCTTACGAAAAATAAAAAATTAGTCATGTACTTTGTTTATTAAAACAACAGCATAAGCCGAAACCCCTTCTTCGCGGCCTTCAAAGCCAAGTCTTTCGGTGGTAGTAGCTTTAATCGAAATCCTATCCCCATCAATATCCATAACCCGGGCAAGTACCTTTTTCATTTCAGGAATATGAGCAGCTATTTTAGGTTTTTGGAGAGAAATCGTTGAATCGATATTGCCGATCGAAAAACCTTTCACCCTTAGCATTTCCACTACTTTAGCCAGCAATATTTTGCTGTCGATGCCTTTGTATGCCTGGTCTTTATCAGAAAAATGATAGCCAATATCCTGAAGGTTGGCGGCCCCGAGCAAGGCATCACAAATTGCATGAATTAACACATCGGCATCGGAGTGACCAAGCGCCCCTTTGGTGTGGTCTATTTTTATACCCCCTAAAATAAAATCCCGGCCTTCTTCGAGACGGTGAACATCATATCCAAATCCAACACGAATATCCATTGATTTAAAAGCTATTAATTATTAATGGTATCAAGTTAATTTTAATAGATTCTGATTCCCAGATCTCCGATGAAACCTCGAAGTAAAATGACAATGCGTAATAGATTTCTCCCGGCAAAACTTGCTTCGCTACGTTTTTTGGTCGTGCCATAGGCATCCCAACGGGTAAATGACCCCGTCCATGGGTTGATTTGGGGGGAGGGGAATCGGGCGCTTTGCGCCCGATTCCCCTCCCCCACTCTGCCAGCGTCGGTCTTGTCATTTCGACCGTAGGGAGAAATCTCTTGAGAACCAGACGCTTGCAAAAACATGTCATTTGTAGGAGCGAAGTCCCGCACATGCGGAATCCCGACCCTTCGGGGACTGAGAAATCTATTTTATCATTTACCCGCCTTACCACGAGGCAGGTAATCAACTTGTTACAAATAGTTGTCATTAGTTTCCGCAAACCGGTGAAGAAGAATCAACAAACAGTATAATGTTTTTTGCCGGACAACAGTGATTAATTATCATTTAATCCGTAAAAATATCACAATTTAATGGCAAATAAAAAGCCGGAACGAATCTGTGTTCATTCCGGCTCATAATATTATTAAAACTCATGGTTTATTCAAATTCGGCAAAGTCGAAGGTTAGGGTAAACCTCAGTGTATTTTCAAGCGGGTTTTGCTGTTCAAGTGGAATCAGGTAAGAAAAATCGAGACCAAACACATTATACTTCAGACCTGCACCGAGGGTAAAATACTTTCTGTTGCCTTTGTATTTGTTTTCGTAAAAGAAACCGCCACGAACTGCAAAAACTTTGTTGTACCAGTATTCAGTGCCAACAGAAAAGAAGAACTCTCTCATTTCTTCCTCAAAACCGCCTGGGGCATCATACCACGACTGCATCATTCCTTTAACAACATCTACATTTGGGTCTTTACCGGCTTCAATTACGCGTTTTCCATTTTCGATAACAGGATTACCCAATGAGTCCTGTGCATAAATAGGTGGTGTTGGAACCAGGAGCTTATTGATATCTATCATAAAAGATAACCTGTTGTAATCGTCAAGATCAAGTGTTAATCTTGGTCCAATGCGGAGATTTGTTGGAATAAAGTCTTTATCGGTGGTAGCATCTGAATAGGAGATTTTGGTACCAATGTTCGAAATATTAATACCGAGTGCAAACTCAGCATATTCAAAGTTACGCCAGTTTAATTCGCTCTGATGATACACTGCAATATCTGCAGCAACCGATTGCCCGGGCTTGGTGGCCTGGCCGGCAACATTTACACCTTGTGTAAGGTTTGAGTGGATAAAACGTGCAGCAACAGCACCTGACCATGTTTCGGAGAATTTCCTCGAATAGGTTCCATCAATCGAAAACTCGTTTGGACGATAATTACCAATGGTTTGCCCTTGAATATCGGTAAAAGTAATATCACCCAGGGTAAAATACAGTAAGGAGCCCGCGATGGCAGATTTATCATCAAGCTTATAATATCCCGCAACATAAGCAAGATTAATGTCGCTTACAATTGCCCTGAGCCACGGACTGTATGACGCTGCAAAACCTGCTTTTGATTCCATAAAAGCATACTTTGCAGGATTCCAGTGCATCGAACTGGCATCGGGGGTAGAAGAAACACCGGCATCACCCAGGGCTCCTGAACGTGCATCCGGAGCAATTAACAGGAATGGTACCGCGGTTGTGATGGTGTTGGTTTGACCCAAATAATTTGGCTTATCTTGCGAATTGGCAATATTCACAAATAAAATACATGCAGCTAAAAGTGCAATGGACTTTTTAAACATAAAGATTCTATTTACTTTGGTTAAAAATATGAGTGTAAACGGCCATTAAAAATTAATATTGTTTGCACCCTTGAGCTGGTAGAATTAATTCATTTAGTAATTATCAGTTTTTGTGTTCGCCCGGTATATTGTTCTTTATCGTTCGAAACCCTCAGCTTGTAAATATAATAACCCGGGGCCAGTTTGCTTCCTCCCTCTGTGTCTCCCTCCCAAAGTATGGGTTCAATAGCATAACCGTTTGCTAAAAACTTTTGATGCCTGATGGTTCGGACATGCTGACCATAAAAGTTATAAATATCAATTTCAACATTTAATTCGCCATCAAACTGGTTGTGCCTGAAGGTAAACCAGGTTTGTTCATTAAAGGGATTTGGATAATTATACACCTCCAGGATATTTACATCAATATTGTCGGAAACCATAAATTCGATGGATTTGAGCGATGAATTATTATACATATCCCATGCTTTCAAATCGAGGGTGTAGTTTCCTGTGGGGAGGTTTTTGATTGGAAAGGTAATATTTCCGGTGGTATGATCGTCCAAAGCCGGCTCGTACAAATCATTAAGTGTGTAGGTATCATATAAAACCCCATCAATGGTTAGCCTGATATCATGGCCAATGCCTGTACCGAGATGATTAATACCGGAGGGATCGGAAAGCTCGGCAAATAAAATTGGATTGGGATTTACTTGCCCTGGAATCATCGAATTTTTCTCGTTGAGCGAGAGTTTAATTTCCGGCCCTGAATTATCAGATGAAGCATCCTTATTAAAGCCTCCAATAATGAAATCGGAGTAATATCCACCGGCATCATCGAGACTATCGGAGGCAAAATAGCTTAACTTTCCTTTTCCAAACTGATACGAAATGTCAAGTGGCAATACAATCGAAAAATTAAATCTCCCTTGTTTTACTGTTGACTTCCCTTCGCACAATATTGAGTTTTGCACCTCAAAATTATAAGGGTAGCTTGAAGCATCATTCCCCAGGGTTGTAACAATGGTAGGCTTATCGTACAAAACCGGGTAAATTGTTCCGTTAAAATCATCCAACACTACGCCTTCGGCAAAGTAGCTTTCGATGTGTCCGCTCACCTCCAGCAAATCATTTGCATTGAGGGTATCATTAAATTCATCAACAGGAATCCCATTTATAGAATCGGTAAGCACTTTATTTTCGGGATATGCCAGCTTTAAGGCAGGGTTACCTAAAAGTACAAAATTTCTAAGGTTAGTGGTTGAGGGTGTTTTTGAAAACATCATCAAATCGCCCAAACGTGGATGTTCAAGTGGCAAAGCCCTAAAAAGGGTATCGTACAATCGTTTATTGAGCAAAAGATTTGAGGATGCAAAAGCCAGGCGGGTAGTGGTAAAAAGTGCAATGCCGCCGCCATTCTGGTTGAGCAATACAAGTTCGCCGGCTGAAGTTAACACCGGGTTATCGAAACGGCTGAATTCGCATGTTGCAGTAATAAACACGGGCAAGGCATCAATATTTGTCCATGAAAGAATATCAGAAATCTGAACAACTTTTTCGTGCGACAAGCCAAGTTCTCCGCCATGACCTGTATAATTTACTATCAGTGCACCTTGGTTTACAGCATGGTTAATATCGGCAGTGGCCTGTGGGTACGATTGTCCGCTGGCGCTTGATTGTTGATTGTAGGCATCAAAATAAATTTTGTTGATATTCACAGTAGCATTTTTGCGCTGAATTCTTGAAACCAGGATTGTATCGGCCTGATAAAGATGCAAATTACTGTCTTCGTCATCAGCAATAAAGTTTAATTTATTGCGCCACGAACCATTTACCGACGCACCCATTTTCATATAATCTTCCACTTTATCTACCATAAGTTTGGCATCCTGGATGGTGTTAACAGCAAACCTGCCAATACCCAAATCAACATCCCCGGATGCATCCTGCCCCTCTCCCGGATCCATCAAACCAAAATAATCATCGGTAACATAAGTTGAAGTAAACCACAACGATTGTTTGGATTGAAAGGTAGGCACATAAAAAAGATTGCCTCCTACCCTATCGAAAGGATCGTAAGAGCCATCACCAAATAGTAAGAGATATTTTAATGCAGGTGGTGTTCCTGATTTTTGATAAACCATCTTCACAAAATCACGAATTGCTGTAATATCGGGCGCTCCCGAAGAAAACTCGTTATAAATTTCATCGAGGTTTACCACGATTACATCCATCCCGTCAATCTCTCTATGCAGATTTGCCAGCCGTTCAGACTGATCGATAAAATCAGGATGGCTCACAATTATAAATTCGGCTGTTTGATGTGCGTGAAGGTTTTGATTGGGGATTGAGCCGTACAGAACAGGATTCATAAAATCGGAACCATCAAAGGCAATAAACTCTCTTAAAGAATCAGGTTGCAAAGAGAACTTTCCAAATCCCTGCTCAGGCTCAATGCTCAGATCAACATTTCGAGGAGATAATGGTACTGTGATGTCCCAAACTTCAATGTTTTCATTTACATCTGATATTCTGAATTCGTAAGCCTCATCTTCTTCCACCGAATTAATATTTCTGAACATGAATTGATGACCATTGAACTTCAAATTACTTTTAACATTGAGGGCAATGTAATTTAACCAGCCAATGGATTTATCATCCCTGCGGTTATATTTTAGGGTAACCGTTAAATTGGGGCTTGAACCGGCCATAAACCACCTCGATTTATTGGAAGGGTTGGCATATTTAGTAATCGATCCTTCTGAAATAGCGCTCACATTATCTTCAAACACCGAGTCGTTATTTATAAAGGCAGTAAAGGAGCTTGTGGTGATTGATCTTCCTGCAAAATCGCATGATAAATAAACTTCTTCTGAAACATCCCTGTCGGGAAACGAAAAATTAAAATCCTGAATAAGTTCATCATTAAACTCCTCACCATACCATTCGGCTCCCGACTTTATTAAACTTACGGTATCATTTTCGTGTACGCCAAAATTATTATAAGTGGTGAAAATTTTCTGAGCCGATACCGGCGACAACTGAAGCTCTCCAATTCTTTTTCCGGCTTGATTACCGGCGGTAATAAAGTAGTAATTTTCTCGTGTGAATTTATTGATAGCATGTTTAAATATTTTACCAGACGTGTTAAACTCCCAAATGTCGGGCGATTGTCCAAAGAATAAAAAATAATCTCCCTGATCAAATGTACCATCTCCACCATCAACTACCTTTATTGAATTCTCGATAAGATCATCATGCCTGAACTTTCCGATTTCCTGGGGTAGCATTCCTCCACCATTGCCAAATAAGCGAATGTTGTCAGATTGCATAGCTGCCACATCCATTCCCAAATCGTTAATATCCTGCCAGGTAACTTTATAAATACCACTTTCCGAAACACTGATTTTAAACCAATCACTGGTCGCAAGTACAGAATTTTCGGCATAATCAAGTGATCCATCTTTAAAATTATCAGTTCCTCCGGGAATTATTGCATAAGACAATTCAAAATCAATCAGCTTTTCAAATTCCCCGGTAATACTGTTTTTACGTAAGGGCAACATTTTAAATACCACATATTTTTTACCACGGACTGTAATTTCATCGCTGAAAAATTCGATGTTTTGTCCTAACAATTCAACATCGGCAATTTCAGAAATACCTGGAATGTCAAAGCTTTCAAATTTAAGATTAGCCACTTCAAACTCATAGGTGAGTCCGGGTGCAGGCATCTCAAATCTTTTTAAATAAACAGGCAGCAAACCCCATTTGTCATCCAGTGTACTGTTGTTGAAAGACAAGGTTTTGATTTCCCCGTCATTTACAACAAGTGTTTCAAGCTGATTCCAATCCAACTTACCCTGTAAATTTCCGGCAAAACCAGAAACTGATAAAGAGCTTATGAAAAAAAGAATGATATATTTTAAAGTGGTTCTAACAAGCATATTTTATAGAATTTTTAATCTCTTTTAGTTTTTGAATAGCATAAGATTTTAAATGCAAAATAAAACCATTAAGCAATGCTAACGTGCTATTACAAGTTTTTTAACAGCCGAAGTGGTATTTCCCACAGCATCCCGAAGTTGCACCCTGTAAATATAAATTCCGCCTTTGAGCATGTTTCCATTTTCGGCAGTACCGTCCCAGCGTATAGGGCTTGGATAAAATCCGCTACTCACATTGTATTGCTGCAGTATGGTAACAAGCCTTCCACTAAGGTCGAAAATTTCAATTTCCACATCCACAGTTTCATTGGCCTGATTGTGATTGTACTCAAACCATGTTTCGGTAGCAAATGGATTTGGCCTGTTGTAAGCGTTTCGGATGCTAATTTGTTCCCTGTCGATAACAACAAATTTAAGTGTGGCTTCGGAAGAATTATTATGTACATCCCATATCCTAAATCTCACCTCGTGCTCGCCCGGTTCCAGGTTACTGAAAGGATAGCTTACCGTACCGCTTTGGTAGCCTTTCAGGTTCGACTCATAAAAATCGTTGAGTTTATAGGGCTTTTCGGTATTACCATTCAGAATTGCAGTTATATCGTGCCCAATGCTGTTTCCAACGGTATTAATCCCACTCTCGTCAAATACCCTGGCATAAAGCACAGGATTTTCGTGTGTAATATCACCATCCCTGAAGGTGGTATCGTTCATATAAAGCAAAATTTCCGGGCCGTCATTATCTTCGGGCGAACCATGGTTAAAGCCGCCTATTACAATATCCAAATTATAACCGCTGGCATCGGCATCTTTACTTTGGGCATAATAGCTGATTTTCCCTTTGCCATAATTGTAGGAAATGTCTTTTGGAACAATAAATGAAAAGGAGAATTCCCCATCTTGTACACTAGCCAAGCCATTGTATATTGTATTGTTTCGGAGCATAAAAGTGCTAACGAAGCTGCTTGTGTCCTGGCCAAGTGTGGTTACCTCCGATTCTTTATCAAAAACAATCGAATGTAGTTCACCATTAAAGCCATTTATTTTATTTCCTTCCCCATCCGAAACCATACCTTTAATAGTAATTTTGGATAAAGCCTGAAGGGTATCGGATGCAAAATTATCATCGCCCTGTTTTATCGACAAGGTTTGCACCTGGTAAACAGGATAGGCAATTTTGAGTGCCGGGTCGCCAAGAAGCACAAATTTCCTGTCGTTGGTCGATGATGTACTTTCCAGCTTTGCCAATCTTATCAAATCGCCCATGGCATAATGTTCACCATTATTTTTCTCGAAAGCATATTTGTAAAATCCACGGTTCAAACTAAGGTTCGATCCCCCGAAAGTAGCCCGGGCCGTTGTAAAAAGTGAAATTCCCCCTCCATGTTGATTAAGAAATACAAGCTCACCTGCCGATGTTCTTCCGGGATCATCATACCTTGCAAACTCGCAGGTTGCAGTAACAAAAACTGATAATTTATTGTAATTTGCCCAATTGTTGATATCTGAATTTTCAAGAATTCGTTCGTGAGCCCAGCCCACTTCTCCACCGTGCCCTGTATAATTTACTATCAGCGCCCCTTTTTCGACACTCGAATTGATGGCAAGGTTTACATCCGGATAGCGCTGCCCGCCGGCAGTGGATTCCTGAACATAAGAATCGATATAAATTTTATCAACGTTATAATTTGGATAGGTAGTATCGACAAAAATAGCAAGCTGCTCGGCCTGGTTCATGTGTGAATTGCCGTCTTCATCATCTGCCACAAAGGTGATTGCATTCCTCCAATTGCCCATTGCATCCTCGGAGCTTGCATAATGAATTACTTTATCTACAGCGCTCGTGGCCTCCCCAGGTGTAGTTACAACAAACCTCCCAATTCCAATATCCAATAAATCCCCATTATTCGCACCTTCATCATTATCGAGGTATCCGAAAAAATCGTCGGTGGCATAAGAGTTAATGTAATCCAGCGAGTTGGGCGTTTCGTAAGTAGGAACAAAATTGGAGTTCCCCTCCACCCTGTCTTTAAAATCATAAGACGCATCGCCAAATAAGAGCAAATAACGGGGCATGGTAGCGCCCTGGAGGCCGCGCTCATAAAACATCCTCATCAAATCCTTAATTGCTGTAATATCCTGCGCTCCTGACGAAAACTCGTTGTAAATTTCCTGTGGTGTGGTAAGCAATATGCTCAAACCCGAATGGTCACGATGAAAATTTGCCAATCGGTTGGCCTGATCAATAAAGTCGGGATGGGTAACAATTACATATTCAATATTTTTCTGGTTGTGGAGATTTTGATTGGCAATTTGCATATCAAACTCAGCAGATAAAAAAGTGGAACCATCGAATGCAATAAACTGCTTCAGAATATCGGTAGCCATCCTAAAATTCAAACTGTTTCCTGATGGGCTCGTTACTACTTTCCTTACCTGACCCTGACTTGTAACATCCCAGATGGTTACTGAGGAACCTGCATTGGCAAGGCTAAATTGTGTGATGTTCCCTTCGCCAATGGAATTAATATCCCTGAAACCCATTTGCCCGCCGCTGAAAACCATGTTTCTAAACACATTAAACTGAATGTAATCGAGCCATCCAATCGCATTATTGGTCGATTTATTATATTTAAGGTTTAAGTTTACTTCACTGCCCGACAGTGATATTTTTTTTTCCAATATTTTATCTTTGGCATAATCGCCATTGGCATTATCGGGGGTGTAGGGAATCTGCATTGTTTCCACTATTTCGCCATTGATGGAGACCGCGTAAGAACTTGAAAAGTCCGCTTTTGCCAATGCCCTGATTTTGAGCGTATGGTTGGCAGGGGTATTAATATTGGGAAAACTAAAATTAAAATCGTAGGAGGTTTGAAGATCGAATATTTCACCAAGCCATCTTCTGCCCGATTTTATCAGGTTTAAATCATCTGCCTCGTGGCTGGCGTAATCGTTAAAAGTAACAGAGTTAAAAGTAGCAGGACTACCCGAGGAAGATATATTTTCGATTCTTTTGCCTTGTCCAAGATCAGTTGTAATATAATAGTAGGTGTAATCGGAATAAATATTCTTATAAAATTCAAAAGTGTCTTTAGTTGAGTTGAGTTCCCAAGCATCAGGTGATTCGCCATAAAACAGGAAATAATCGCCGGCGTTGAAAACATTGTCGCCACCATCAACAACAGCAATGGCGTTTTCCAAAAGATCATCGGGACGATAAACACCGTTATATTCGGGAAGCATCCCGCCTCCGTTTCCGTACAAGCTAATGTTGGCGGATTTTAACCCGGAAACTGCAATGCCCATCTCAGCCATTTCTTCGTAGGTAACTTTGAAAACTCCGGTTTCCTGAACTTTAATCCTAAACCAGTTTCCAGTGGCTAAAACCGAATTGTCAGCATATTCAGTGATGAAATTCCCGGATTTCGATTTTCCGCTTCCGGTAATCTCAAGATCAAAATCAACTAATTTTTCGTACTTACCATTCATTAAATTTAACCTGAAGGGGAGGAAACTCACTATGGCATAAGCTTGTTGCCGCGAAGTGGAAACCTTTGCATTTACTACTATTTTAGGCAAAATTGCTGCAACATTATCAAGCAATAACAACTCGCGGGATGTTAAAGGTGTAAAAGTTTCATTTACAATTTTCACCTCGATGGTTTCCGGATTTTCACTCAAGAGAATTTTTTTGCTGAACCAGGGATTTACTCCCGATTCAAAATCGTAAACCGCATCCTCAAAATATAATCCTGACGGCGATTGTACTGCATTATCAGCAGAATGATTGTCATTCCATTTAATAGTTTGAGGCACAATAAGCGAGCCTGCAAAAGTTATTTGAGTAAAAAGAGCAATTATGAGTGATAAAAAAATCTTCTTCATTTATTTAAACATTTGTTTTGCAACAATTTAAGAACGTCAATTTACTGCCTTTGTTCAAAGGATGTACAATGAAAGTTCATCATAGCAATAAAAAATAATTTTAATTCAATATTATTTGGATATTTGAAAACGAAACAATTTTGTTGATATTGCTGTAATGGATTCCCATCGGCAATTGAACAGTTTATGTATAATTAACAAATTGTACTTATTTAAAATTATTAATATCAGAGAACTAATCGCTTTCAAAATAACATGGATATTAAAGAGTTATTAAGCAGATAAAAGGTTGCGTATCTGCTTGCTTAAAAATGATCAAAAATAATCTTAAAATATTTATAGCTATTCTGTTGTTCAGTGTGTTAGTGCAGGAAAGTATATCGCAGGATTACACCTATTCGCAATTTTATGCTAACCCACTTTACCTCAACCCTGCACTGGCAGGATCAGAATATTGCCCGAGGCTTATTGTTAACTACCGCAATCAATGGCCTTCACTTCCCGGAGCTTTTGTTTCATACAGTGCATCTTACGATCAGTTTGTAGATTTTGTTTCAGGCGGACTTGGTGTACAGGTTGATTATAACACGAGTGGTGAAGGGGCATTTTACAATTTTCAATTTAACGGGATGTATGCCTACAATTTTCAGGTGAGCGATTTGATAGAGGCGAATTTGGCTGTTCAGGCGGGTTTTGGCAACCGCGGGCTTAATAAAAATAAGCTTGTTTTTGCTTCAGATTTTGATGATAATGTAGGTAGTCCAAATCTTGAAAACTACAAGAACAACGTAATGCATCCCGACTTTGCCACCGGGTTTTTGATTGGTTATGATGAAAAATATTTTTTCGGTGGCGCAGTTCATCATTTGTCTCAACCCGACATCAGTTTAAATGCTGAAAATGAAAATTTGCTCAACATGAAAGTAACTCTACATGCCGGGGCAAATTTTGGCGCTGATAAAAACAGGGGCTACAGTCGCTCGGCCGGTACATCATTCATCATATCACCAAACCTAATGTACCAGCAGCAAGGCAACTATCATCAATTAAATTTAGGCTCTTATATTACCCTTGCCCCTTTTGTGGCCGGGCTCTGGTATCGTCATGCATTTTCAAATCCTGATGCGGTTATTGTATCCCTTGGTTTGCAACAAGATAAGCTCGGTATCGGGTACAGCTACGATTATACTATTTCATCACTTTCGATTGCAGGCGGCGGGGCTCATGAAATCTCACTTTCGTGGACTTTTGATTGCGATCAAAAAAGTAGCAGAAGGAGAGCAATAAAATGCCCATCATTTTAGTTAGTGTACCTGTTTTTCAAAAAATCATAGAGATGATATTAAAAATTAAGCAGTTATCCGGTCTATTATTTATTGTAGCTATTGCCGTTTCATTGTCTTCCTGCAAGGGATTGATTGGCAGCAAGAATGAAACTTCAGCTACCACAGGCTGGGCATATAACGACCCGGAATTTGGAGGGTTTCAGGTTTCTGATATTAACGAACAGGAAACAGGTCCGGGATTGGTTTTCATCGAGGGCGGATCTTTTATTATGGGTCAAATTGATGAAGACCCGTTATACGAAACAACAGCCCCTGCACGCCGGGTTACTGTTCGCTCTTTTTATATGGATGAAACCGAAATAACCAACCTCGATTATCTCGAATACCTGTACTGGCTTAACAGAATTTTTGGAGATGAATTTCCTGAAGTTTACAGAAAAGCCTTGCCCGACACACTTGTTTGGCGCGACAAACTTGCCTACAACGAACCATTAATCTCACTTTATTTAAGACACCCGGCTTATCACGATTACCCGGTTGTTGGTGTTAACTGGCTTCAGGCTTCTGACTATTGCATCTGGCGTTCGGACAGGGTTAACGAAATGCTTTTGATAAGGCAGGGAATTCTATCACCAGACCAGGATCAGCAAAGTGCAAATAACTTTAACACCGAAGCCTACCTTAACGGCCAGTACGATGGTTTGGTAAATGAACCACTTCAGGATCTGGATCCTTCTGGAACAGGCGACCGCCGTGTAAGAATGGAAGACGGGATTTTACTCCCCCAATATCGCCTTCCCACCGAAGCTGAATGGGAATATGCAGCTACCGGCATTTACGGTGAAGACGAAATGATTACAGAAAGAAAAATTTATCCCTGGCAGGGACATTTGGTAAGAAATACAGAAAGCAAAAGCGGCTATGGTGGATTTATGGCCAATTTCAAAAGAGGCAGGGGCGACTACATGGGTATTGCCGGAGGCCTGAATGATGGCGCCGACATTACAGCACCCGTGGGTATTTATCCTCCAAACGATATCGGATTGTATAATATGGCTGCCAATGTTTCTGAATGGACCCAGGACGTTTACAGGCCAATGAGCCACGAAGATGTTGCTGATTTTAGTCCATACCGGGGTAATGTGTTCACAACCCCCTTGCTGAATGAAGAAGGAAGAATTGCCGAAAAAGATTCTCTCGGAAGAATACGCTATCGTGAGATTACCTCCACAGAAGCTGAGGATAGATTTAATTACCGTGAAGCAAATAACATCAATTATCTTGATGGCGATAATCAGTCAACCCTCGATCGTGGAAAATGGCTGCAAACTACAAATAACAGCAGTTCCACAGCCGAAATGTACAGCTATAGCACAAGTAGTTTAATCAACGATAAAGCACGTGTTTACAAAGGTGGTTCGTGGAAAGATGGTGCATATTACCTCAGCCCGGGCATAAGGCGTTTTCTTGACCAGGAAAGAGCTACCGATTATATTGGTTTCAGATGCGCGATGGATCGTGTAGGAACACCTATAAAATAACCGACCCTACCACAATTTTTCTGGAATTTTATTCGCTGAAACAAATGTTCTAATAATCAGTCCGCAGTGCCGGGCTTTGCCCGTGCATCCACGAAAAATCACGAAAATTGTCCAAAGGACTCCTTTGGAGAAAATTTTCTATTTTTCGGGATTGGCAGTCCACAGTTAGCAGTCCATAGTACACAGTCCGCAGTACACAGTTGATAGTATTACGATGACTGGAGACTGATCCCAATAGCTATCAGCGAATTTATCAAGGCTCTTTGATTTAGTTTTTAAAGTATTAAACACCATATATAGAACATGTTACGTTTTCATTTTTGATAATTAAATATGGCGGTAGTGAAATTCAAATAGCGAAACCTCCCGAAAAATCGGGACAGGCTGTACCGGGTTGCTAAAACTCAGTATGAGTTTAGGTATTGTAGCAAATCAATATCCCTAAAGAAAAACTACCACGTAGTGGTTGCGCTATATGAATGAAAAAACTCGATAGCTTTCGGCATTTGATAAAGGTAATTATTGCCCCGGTAGCTATCGGGGGTATAAACCATATCATTTAGCGCATTCGCCAAAATTGATTTTAGAGAAACACTGACAAAGTGCTTGAATATCACTATTAAAACAACTACATTGCTATTGCAAACAAGCAGTAGAAAATCGCTGATAGCTATCAAGACTGAGAACTGATTGGAACTCTACACAGCTTTTTTTATTAGTAAATATTACAAACATCAAACAGATGAATTCTCAAATCCGGGAACTGTACGAAATTTTTAAAAACTCCCCGATAATTTCTAGTGATTCACGGCAAATAGAGCAGGACTGTATTTTTTTCGCCCTAAAAGGAGAAAAATTTGACGGCAACCTTTTTGCCATTGATGCGCTGGCCCGGGGAGCAAAAGTAGCTGTGGTTGATAATCCTGATATTGAAAACGTTAATGGAATTATTAAAGTTGACGATGCGCTTCAAACCTTACAACAACTTGCCATTGTTCATCGCCAACAACTTACGATTCCCGTAATTGGTATTACAGGGTCGAATGGAAAAACAACAACAAAGGAGCTCATCAGAAGTGTTTTATCCGAAAAATTTAAAACTTTTGCTACCTCCGGAAATCTCAACAATCACATCGGTGTTCCACTATCTATTCTTTCCATCACCAACAATACCGAAATAACCATCATTGAGATGGGAGCTAACCACCAGGGTGAAATTGCTGAACTCTGCGAAATTTCACAACCCGACTTTGGAATCATCACAAACATCGGGAAAGCACACCTTGAAGGATTTGGAGAATTTGAAGGAGTAATAAAAACCAAAACGGAACTTTACAAATATATCGAACATCGCAATGGAAAATTATTTGTAAATGCAGATGATCCATTACTCATGGAAAAATCATCAGGACTTGAAAGGATTCTTTATGGCAATTCAGAAAAAAGTTCGTTTAGCGGAAAAATTACAGGGAAGTTCCCGTTTGTAAATGTCGATTTAAATATTAATGGTAAAATGCATCGGGTAAACTCCAATCTTATTGGCAGCTACAATTTTGCCAATATAATGGCAGCGGCCTGTATTGGAAATTATTTTGGTGTGAATCCTGAATCTATAAAACAGGGGATTGCATCATACAAACCAAAAAACAACAGATCGCAATGGCTTGAAACTGCCAACAATAAAATTATTCTTGATGCCTATAATGCCAACCCGAGCAGCATGAAGCTTGCGCTGGAAAATTTTGCTGAATCGCCGTACCCCCGCAAAGTCGTGATTTTGGGTGATATGTTCGAGTTGGGTGATTATGCCCAATCGGAACACGAATCTATTATTGAGCTTGCTCTAAATTATAATTTTGAAAGGATTATTCTTATTGGTAAGAATTTTAAAGAATTCGCACCTTCTACCCAAAAACCAGAAACCTTTAAGGACATCATTTCAGCCAAAAAGGAATTAGAAAAATTGAAATTAAAGAATTACACCATACTTTTAAAGGGTTCGCGTGGGGTAAAACTCGAAAAATTATTGGAGGTTTTGTAATTGAAATCCACAACTGTTATAGGGCTCATGTCGGGAACATCTTTGGATGGTGTAGATATTGCAGCTTGTGAGTTTTGGATAACTAAAACCGGAAAAATACATTATAAAATCCACTCCGCCGAAACCCTTGCCTACCCAAACGATTGGAAAGAACGATTAATTACTGCCCCGCTCCTCACAGGATTAGAACTTACCCTTCTTGATATCGACTACGGAAATTATCTTGGGGAATTAACAAAAAAATTCATCGGCAGGCATGAGTTAAAACCACGTTTTATAGCATCGCATGGCCACACGGTTTTTCACCAACCGCACCGGGGCATTACATTACAAATAGGAAGTGGTGCAAGCATTGCAGCCACAACAGGCTTAAAAATTATCAGTGATTTCAGATCGCTTGATGTAGCCCTGGGTGGCCAGGGAGCGCCATTGGTTCCTATTGGCGATAAGCTGCTCTTTGATGAATATGACTTCTGCCTTAACCTTGGCGGGTTTTCAAACATTTCGATGGATGATGAGAAGCAAAGCAGAATAGCCTTCGACATTTGCCCGGTTAATATGGCGCTGAATCATTATGCAAATAAATTGGGTTTTGAATTTGATAAAAATGGTGAGCTATCCGCCAAAGGAAATTTAAACCAACAACTTTTGAATGCACTCAACGGTTTGGATTATTATACAAAAAATCCCCCGAAATCACTGGGTCGCGAATGGTTTGAAACTTCGTTTTTACCACTGATCGATAACAAGATCCCAACTCAGGATATACTACATACACTTACCGAACATATTGCCATACAAATAGGGAAGGCAGTTTCTGGTTTTCCTGCCGGAAAAATATTAACAACAGGCGGTGGCGCTGAAAACACCTACCTGGTAAGCAGAATTTACCAACATGCTAAAAGCAAAATTGTTATCCCCGAAAAAATGCTGGTTCATTATAAGGAAGCCCTGATTTTTGCATTGCTTGGTTTTTTAAGATCAGAAAACAAGATGAATACCCTTGCCTCGGTTACCGGGGCCAGAAGTGATAGTATTGGAGGAATCATTATTCAGGGTTAGGCTCTTAAAAAACAACTAATGCTAATATGTTAACGATATTTATGCTGCTGTTTTTTCCCTTAAAGGCTTTTTTCTCTCAGGGAAAAACGTAGTGCCTTGGTGGCTGCTCTTGTTTAATTTGCCCCTAAAACGGAGTAGCAAAAATCTTCGGTGATGTTTATTGGGTTTATTATCACAGGCTGAAAGCCTGAAACATCACAGCACATAGCCACCCCAATGATCACCGGCAGGCCGAAGGTCTGCGACAGAATATATGGGAAAACTCTCCGGCTAAAAATTATTTTTTATAATGGGTTTCAGCCCTTCAGGCTGAGGAGGTGTTGTGGCTTCCCTCGTAAGGTCTCAGGCATCGCCTGACCTTGTGATGTGCCAACCTTTCAGGCTGAGGCATTGCTTTGAGCATTGAGAGCAAATTTTAGAAACTACCCCTTATTCCCTTGCCACAAAGACTCAAAGGCTCAAAGAAACACGAAGTGAAAATTGTGTTTTTTAATATTAACCTTTGTGAACCTTAGGCTCTTAAAAAACCACTAATGCTAACATGTTAACGATATTTATGCTGCTGTTTTTTCCCTTAAAGGCTTTTTTCTCTCAGGGAAAAACGTAGTACCTTTTCTCTAATATTCTGCCAACTAACTTGGACAAACCAAAACAGGAATACACCATAAATTTTTCATGATTACCTTGTTTGGTTCTGCCTGCCCCGTAGTGCAACTATTCGGGGGCTTGTCCAAGTTACGCCATAAGCTTTGTTTGCATTCTTAACAAACGACTCCATCAAATCCTTTCTTTTCAACCCATCCACTCCTTCAACGCCTGTATGCACATCAACCCCGGCGGGTTTGGTAATTCTTATACAGTCATAAACATTATTTGGAGTTAGACCTCCGGCAATAATAACGGGTTTAGTCGATTTTAAAACAATATTTCTGCTCACTTCCCAATCGTGTGTTTTCCCTGTTGCACCCGATGCACCGGTATCAGGATCAAAAGTATCGGTAATAAAGGCATCCACAACAGGTTCAAGAGCCTTCAAGGTCAGGAATGCATCATCATGTTTGAGGGGATTTATAACAAGGCTTTTCCAAATCCCGACCTTCGGGTCAATCCTTTTAAGATTCATGATTTCTTTGTTTGTAACCTTTCCATGAAGTTGAACAATGCTGCATCCCAATTTTTTCATCAAGCCGTAAATTTCCCTGGCATCATTCAAATAGGTGATCAACACCGGCTTTACAGATGGTGGTAAATTGAAAATTATTCTTGTCGCCTCTTCTTCTGTGGTATCTTCACTATGAAAATCCAACCTGAAGGGAAAGCCAATATGCGTAGCTCCGGATGAAGCAATCATCAGCGCTTCTTCCAAACTTTGCACTCCTGCCACTTGAATAACTGGTTTTATCATCATCAAAATCCAAAGCATTTTGGTCTTTTTCGTGGTTTTAATTTTGTCGGTGATGACGGCAAAGCCTTCGTGCGAATCAACAAACTCAACAATGGTCATTGCGCCAAGCAGGAAGAATACAATTTCAGAAATTTCACCGAGATGGTGTAACAAAGCTGAATGAGAAATCCAACTTGAATAATCGCCGCCAACCACCCGGCATAGATATTCTGCAAAATGTGAGGTGTCGATGAGAATGGATTCGCCCCCCAACATGAGGAATACCCATAGGATTACACCTAACATCAGCGCCATAGCCGATTTGTTTACTTTTAAAGCAGAAATTCAAAATGGAAGAATTTATCAGGAAAGGCTCTCCGCTTATGGTTCCACAACTTTCCCCAAAAAGAGTAAAGTATTGGAGGTTTGCTCGCGAATGGCAAAAATAAATGGCTTGTTTACATTAAACTCAAGGGGGTCTCCAGCCGAGGTTAGTTCGATACCTATGGTGGTAACAGCAGCAGCTTCGGTTCCCTCCTCGTTAACTTCAACAAAAGTGTTTTGTTTTACGAAACTGACAAAAATAGAGGCATCAGCAATTTTTGACAAGTCAGCCAAACTTCCGTTAAATGCATCTGTCATTCCCAAAGCCATCAACTGATCATTAAGGCGCTTTTCATATTCGAACGAAAACTTAGGTAACGAAACATACACATCGCCCATAGCAGATGAAAGGCTGAGGTTGCCAGATACATCTTCCCATAATTCAGGGGTCAGATCACCCATAAATTCAGTGAGACCGCTATTGGGTAAGATAATAATCATGGAGAAATTTTTTCGGCCATAATACATTTCAAGAGCACTGTATTCATTACCAAAATAAACCTTCGAGGGAATCATTCCGTGCATGGTTGGTGTGTTGATAACATTTCCTATTTCGACAGTGAATGGGGCATTGTAGGTGTCTTCTACTTTAAATTGTTCTGACCATATTCCTTTAAAATAGAGCGCGTTCATAAGGAACATCACAGCATCGGGGGAAATTTCGGTGAGCACCTGGGGTATTTTACCATTGGTATTGTCGCTGGCCCACCGGTTCATGGTTTGAAGCGCGGATGGGGACGAAAAATCGAGCCCCTGGATGTGGGCATCAAAATTTGTTTCCAAATTATCGAGATAAGTTTGGTAAACATCAAAATCATTTCGATACCACACTGCATTGGCCAGCGCAAGATTAACCTCATGATCGGCAGCCAATAGCTGGGTAACCAAACTCTGGTAAGCCTCGTTAATTTGATCGTTGGTCATATTTTCAAATCCCAGCATATCGCGGATTTGTGTATAAGTTTCGCCATCGCAGCCATTGAGCAACAAAGTAAGAGCAGTGGATGCTGATAATGGTGAGAGCATCAGGTTTACGTTTTCATCGTCTAAGGCAACAGCCTTGAAAAGTTCAACACCAAAGCTGTTGCTTCCCTGGATCACCTCAACGGATTTCTCGGTAAACTGCATTTCATAAGGGGTTTTTTCGATGGGTTCGCTGTTTTTTTTGTCACATGCTAAAAAAGATAATAGTAGAAAAAGAGAGAAAAAGAAAGGAAATGGTTTCATAGCGCTTAATAATTTCGTGAATGACTGTGAATTTTAATCGTGCGTACCTTGCAAAATAAATGCCATGATAATATCTTCGGGAGGATTTATTATTTTTGATAATTTATTTGCATAAATGTAAATTATTATTCATTTTTGCAAAAGTTAAACTATTTACAATGATCAACTGGAACAATAAAGTAAAACGATTATTAAAATCGGAACTCATTAAAAGAGGCATCTCAAATACAGATTTGGTTTTGCTGCTCAAAGAAATTGATGTGCATGAAACAAAAGCAGGTATCGACAGCAAAATCAGCCGTGGCACTTTTAGTGCTTGCTTTTTTCTTCAATGCCTTTCGGTAATAGGATGCCATAAGATAGAAATTGAAGAGTATGAAAATATTCTTTCAATTGCTGCCGAACCAAATGTTGAATATAAACAAGCAGGTCATGGAAAATTCTAAAATCAGATTTATTGATTTATTTGCCGGGATTGGCGGAATAAGGCTTGGATTTGAAAATGTATTCAAAGCGAATGGATATGAAACGGAGTGTGTAATGACTTCCGAAATTAAACCCTATGCCGTTAAAACTTTAAAGCACAATTTTGAGCACAGTTTTCTGGAAGGAGACATTTTTGAAATAAGAAATGAATTTATCCCCGATTTTGATTTTTTATTAGGTGGTTTTCCATGCCAGCCTTTTAGTGCAAGTGGCAAACGACAAGGATTTCTTGACACAAGGGGAACTTTGTTTTTTGAAATTGAACGAATTTTAAAAGCCAAACAACCTTATGGTTTCATTTTAGAAAACGTGGAAGGACTTGTAAAACATGACCCGGAAAACAAAAATGATGAAATAGGCAGAACGCTTTCAACTATTCTCTATACGCTCAAAAATGAGTTGGGGTATAAAGTATCGTGGCGGGTATTCGATGCCTTGGAATTTGGTTTACCACAATCAAGAAAACGAATTTTTATTGTTGGGACAAAATCAGAAAAAATTAACCTGACCGGCAACAAACCCCGTTTTAAAAACCTGGAAAGTATATTAGAAAAAGGGCTGCCACCGATGAAGTCAATTTTTATTGACAAATTATTTTCACATTTCAATATCGAAGATTTATATGGGAAATCTATTAAAGATAAAAGAGGTGGCAACAATAATATCCATAGTTGGGATATTGGCTTAAAGGGGGAGGTTACTCAGGAACAGTGCATATTACTGAACAAACTTTTTAAAGAACGAAGGAAAAAACAATGGGCTACCGAAATTGGCATCGATTGGATGGATGGCATGACTTTAACCCTTGAACAAATCAATACATTTATTATCAAACCAAAAACTGAACTGAAAATAATTCTGGATGACATAGTAGAAAAGGGATATTTAAAATTTGAACACCCTAAGAAATTAGTCAAAGAGCAAACAAATGACGGCATTAAAACACATCGTGAGTATGATTTAACAAAACCCAAAGGCTATAACATTGTAACCGGGAAATTGAGTTTTGAAATCAATAAGATTTTAGACCCCGGTAATATTGCTCCCACCCTGGTTGCAACAGATGTTTCACGCCTGGCAGTTCCGGATGGCAATGGCTTACGGCGATTGACCATTAGTGAGGGGCTACGACTATTCGGATACCCTGAGTGGTTTAAAATTCCAACCAACGAAAATAATGCGTTTGACTTATTAGGAAATACGGTAGCTATTCCTGTGGTCGAATTTGTTGTTTCCAGAATTGTTGAAAGCCTTAATCATGTGGGTAGTATTCATTCAGCACATCACCAAGAACATGAAGTGTATGCTGATTGAAAACAAAATCGCTGGCATCATAAATTCTGTGCAAGTCATTTTGACGACCGACCCATCCAAAACCATCACAATAATTAAGCATTATTATCCGGTTTGCACGGTGGTTGGCATTGTGCCTCATAAGAATTCCATATAATTCAACAAGCTGATCCGCTCTCTTCGATTGGCCGCTTCCAGTTGTTATGTTGTATGAAGATTCGATTAATATGATGGGAGATTTCACACCGGGTATTAAAAAATCAATGTTTTTATTTAGCAAAGGAAATTCTTTTTGGACTTCATATTGCAGGCTATTATTCACATTGGTTTTATACAATTCGAGTCGTGATTTAATGATACTTTCAACATGTGCTCCAACTTCATTCGAATACTTTCCTTGTATTTCATTATCATTTAAAATCCGCTCTACATAACTAAAATTTGACAAATCCTGAATAAAGACCGGATCAAGTAGTTTGAAATTACGCATGTAATAAATCGGTATTTCAGCGCCTACCCTGGATTTACGACCGTTAATAAAAAATTCGATCAATAACCCTCTAAATTCTTCATCTGTCTGTATTGTCTTACTTATCCTCTTGACATTCCACTCGGTTTTAAAATCCTCTTTATTGTATCTATACCTTATTAGCGAAACTACCCTTTTCAACCGTTCTTCTGATAATCCAATCAAAGAAACAAAAGCTTTTAATTTTTTAAGTGCAGAAAACTCCCCATCAACTATGAGAAAATCTGATAATTGCAGGGGGTTTGAGAATTGGCTACAACTTTTGATCATAAGCTGGGTGAGGGGTTCTATTGAATGTAAAAAAGTATGATCAAAATCATCATCGATCATAAATGCCATACTATTTTTCCAATCTTCAAATAATATTTTTGTCATATTCACTTTCCTTTTCTTACATTTTAATAATTAGGGCTTGCTGAAAAGCACAAAACCATATCGTTACTTTAATATTTCGGTGCTCTGCACCTCCCGTATCAATTCTAATAGATGCATCTACAAAGATTATCGCCCCGCCAGCTGGCGGGGCTTATCTTTCAGGTGCAGAGCACCGATAATCTTTGTAGATTTTTATCCGGCAATTGGGATAAAGGTGCGGAGCACCGAAATATTTGATGCATAGTTTTTGAACAAACATTCTCCAAAACCTTGCATGAGGAATCAAATATTATTGGTTAACTTATAATAGCCCTGTCGATTAGGTCTTTCTCAGCAGACCCTAATTACCTGCTTTCAATCACCCTGCACACCGGATACCTGCCAACACGATTGTCAGCCCACTCGGTATTTTCGTAAATATAGCCCAATTGGGCACGATGATTTTTGGCCAATTCAGGATCGTTTTTTACAGCCTCCTCAAATTGCTGTTTAAAATCAGGATGTTCATCCAAATATTTCAGGGCGTTTTCTTCAAAGCCATAAGATGAATAATATTCGCGCCGCTCAAGGCAGGGGTCGAAAAAGTTCCATCTGAAAAACGAATCCCGGGCTTCCGGCTCAAGCATTTCAACAATATAATTGTTGCAGGTCTGATTGACAGGAATCAAATAATCGCCTGAATAAAATTGTACCATTTCAGTTTTTGGGTCAATTTTAAAATTTTGATGGTAATAATGCCAATTGTATTGTCTTGGGTTTTTATCCATATCTGAAAAATAATACCGCTCAACTTTTATTAAAGTATCTTTTGCCAAAGAAAACATTTTAACATTGTTCAATTTCAATCGTTCCACAACTTGTTCCCAGGCCGAAGGAAGAACATAAAAATCGGGAGCCTGAATAACTTTCGCGGGCAGGTGATGGTCGTAGTAAGGAACCATTGTATCGTAGGGTTTTTCAAGGTTATAGCCAAAACGGTCTAAGCCGGTAACAGGGCTTTTCCCAATTTCGCCTTCATAACCCTTGAATTGGATCATCCTGAATTGTGTAGTGTCGAGTTTCCAGTCGATTACAAATTCCTTTTGCTTGCTCACCGTTTCATCGGCCTCTTTTTTTAGCCTGACAATTTCATCGGCATTATCGTTGGTAAAGCCAACTAAAGCATCCAGGAAATAATAAACCGAGCGTACCCTGTCGGGGAAATCCTTGTAAATATGATTTTCGGTCATAAAACCCATGGTGTTGAATAAGCCGGTGTAACCTGTCGAAAAACGGGCATGCTGCGCATCGAGCCCTATCCCACTTTTTGGCGATTCGTTCATGTACGACACATAAGGAATTAATTCGTAAGGTGTTTCGGCCATACTTTTATAAAGGTGCGTAATAAGTTTTTCGCGATAAAAACCGGAGAGCCCTTTGGGCAAAGCATCCGGCTGAAAAGGTATGAGTGTTATAACGTATTTGTGGTCAGAGCCATTTGTAGTGTGTGTATCTAAAAAAGTATCGGGTTTCCATATTTGGAAAATCTCTGTGAAGGCTTTGGCATTTTTAGTGTCAAGCTTAACAAAATCACGATTCAAATCCAGATTTTTCGCGTTTCCGCGATGCCCACATTCCTCAGGTGTGGTTTGCCCGCTTCGGTGATAGGCACTGCGATTTAAACATCCGCCAATATTATAAACCGGGATAATACACACCACACAATGGTCGAGCACCGAAAACATATTCTCGTGATTTCGCAATACATCATCAGCAAACCAGATGCTGGCATCAATGCCTTCGGGTTCGCCGGGGTGGATACCATTATTAATCAATACCACACTCTTCCCTGATTTTTTTATGGATTCAGGATCAAAATCCCTGTCTTTCGACATCACGAAAAGGTGCATGGGTTTACCGGCATCCGAAACCCCATAACTCAAAAGTTTTGCTTCGGGGTAATGATCGGCCAGTGTTTGGTATGCTTCGATGGCTTCGTAGTAAGTTACCGTTTGGTTGTTTTCAAAGTTTAAATTGATGAGGGACTTTGAAACTTCGCGTTCAGGGTTATTTTGGCTGCACGAAAAAATGGTAAATAAGCCAAGTAGAAAAATCAGACGATGTGCTTTCATTTCTTAATAATGATTTTTAGTGTACTGCTATTTGTGTGTGTTGAGATCAGAAACATGTATAGTCCGTTTTGTAAATCGGATAAATCAATTTTTTCCGTATTGATATTCTCAAAATTAAAATGGGATACAATTTGCCCATAAGCGTTAAAAACTGATATGGAGGTGAGGGTTTTTGAAGGGCAATGGTTTTGAAGATAAATATGCCCATCGCTGGGATTAGGAAATATCTTGAAGTCTGGAGTTTCGTAGTTAGCAATCCCACCACTCCCTTCACAATCAAAACCAAATTCATCGGGATCAAATTTTTCGATGATATGCGAAACGCAAACACATGGCCTGTTTGTAGCAAATTCTTTCATATTATCTGTTATGTTCAGCCAATCGTTGTAGGTTTGCGGGTAATGCCATCTCTGAATATGAAAATGCATCTCATCGCCAAGTTGTGTTATAAAATTATCGATCCGGTTTATTACGGTATCTTTATGAAATGTAGTGTTGAGGTGATAAGCAAACCTATCGAGGAAAAGTGTTTTAAAATCATTGTTTTCAAGTAAGCTTCTAAGCAAAAATGTGGAACAATCGGGGTTTGGATAAGGTGGGCCATTTTCGAGAAGTGCATGTTCTATCGAATTATAATTGTAGTCAGACTCGTATCCAAACCCGAAATCGAGATCAAAAATCAACCACCTCCATTTAGAATCGGGAAGTGTTGTTTTCCAGGCTTTGTTGTTATTTCCGGGCCAGTCATTATTACAAAAAAATATTTCGGCAATATGATAATCAATAAAATTGAGCACATCCATTTTTGATTGAATGTATTCGAAATTACTTTGAATGGCCAGGCTATTGTTTTTGATAAATGCTATCATATCCAAATAATCCTGATTGTCGTTGAATTCGGGAGTTCCACATACATTTACAAGAATAAGATTGTCTTCATCAACGCCAAAACGACGTTCGAAATAATGCTCATCATATTTTTCGCGCATGTTGTGAATGCCCCAGTAGTTCCCGTTAATAAACAAGCATGCCGGCCTGTAAGCCTGAAGTTCCAGGTCAAGGTCCGAGAGCAAACTTTGCATGAGGGCATCCCGGAAACGCGATTTAATAAAATCGTTCCCCGAATTTCGCAGCACGATTTGTTTGTATTCATCATAAGGTAAGTCAGGAAAAAATTCATAGTTAAACCTATTTTCGCCATAATCGTTATCAGCAATAATTCGCAGGCTTTTTTGAGGCATAGCGGCGCTCCATCCCCCAAAGATTCGGAGTCCGCAATCCTGCGAAAGTACCTGGTTGCCATTTTCTTCAAATACCTCAAGCTGGGCAAACCTTTCCCACGCCCTGCCACGGAGCATATAATTTCCATCAGGAAACCAATTCCAGCCATCTTCGACAAATCGCCTTCCGGGGATGTAGATTCCGGTATCATAATTAAAAAGGTTTGCCGTGTCGGAAATAATCGAAATGACTGGTAATGAAAACCTAAAGAAAATATCATCATCAAGCATGTAGCTGCCCGCGAATATTTTGCTTGATGGCTTTTGCCCGGAAAAAGATCTGTATCGAAGGATGTTAGCCATAAACATCCCGCTGTCGGGCTGCTTCCAAATAAATTGGGATAGTTGCCAGGGGCCTTCGAGGGGGGTTGTTGGTATTAGTGTTAAGTTTGGATTGGTGATTATCCCTGGCGTAAAATTTATTGGATTTTCATAAATCAAAGATGCTGTTGTAGGACACGATCCATCGATGGTATAATAAACGGTGTCGTTAGTTTTTGATGAATTGATGCTTAAGGAAATGGAGTGTGTGTAAAACCCGGAAGGATGAGAGCTTGTAAGCTCGTTTAAATGGGTGTTCGTTGCATTACTGGTGCCGGGACTTGAAGTATAGAATTTTTCAAAGACACTGCCACCATCCATTGTTCTGCCACACGATTGATTGCCTTCCAATTCTATTTCTGCAATCTGATCGATTATTTGTCCCTGATTGTTGCTCAAAAAGAGGGCTTCTCCAGAGGCCTTAATTTTAAAATTTGTATGGATACCGCCGGGACTAACAGTATTTTGCCCCGATGCAAAGACTAACAGGAAACTATCAGGTGCTATCAGAAGGTTTGGAAATGACCACTTCATAAGATCATCCGAATCATCGCTCAAGGCCCAATTCAGTAAATTTATGGTTTCGGTGCCCGGATTAAATATTTCAATCCAATCAGGATATTCGCCAAAATCATCAGCAATTACATTATTGTTCTTCGCCATGAATTCGTTGATAACTGCTTGCTGCGAAAAGGATGATTCAGCAACAAACAGCATAGTGATAAGAATAATTAAAGGTTTGATTGTAGTCAAAGTATTTAGGATTATTTAATCAAAATCAACTTGCTGTTATTATGGAATATCTCGCCATTTTTGCTTTCAAGATTTGCATGGATAAAATAAATCCCGGGCTTTGTTAAGCTGTTGATGATAAATGTATGCTTTTCAGAATGTTCAATGGTTTGGTTCGTGGTATAGCATAGTTTTCCGGAACTGGTAAAAACCTGTATTTCCAGGATGCCATTCGTCTTACTTACAAGTTCAAGGTTAATTGATTCAACTGCAGGATTAGGAAATAGATGCAAATCGAAGGAGGTAGTTTCATTTTCGGATAAGCCGGGGGTGAAACAGCTATTCACTTTGCCCGGGGTACCATACATTCCGGAGTCGCACCAACTTTCGGGCAAGGTGTTGTCGAAGAGCGGGCTGCGCAATTCGAGCGTGGGGCCATTGCCATTTGGAGCCTCCGGCCAGGGAGCCTCCACACCGTAAACCACCGAATCGATCAGTATTCCGGTATGATTGTAAAGGCGGATTAATTCACCGCTACTACTCAAGCCATACGGGAAACTCCCAATAAAATTTTCCACTTCAGGATTGAGTGCAGAGAACATGGCCGCATTGCTGCAAAGCACCAGGTATCCTCCCGCTTCGATGGTTGTGCCAAAAGGGAATTTAAAAACATGATCGTCTTTGCTGTCTTTAAATACCCATCCTGAAATATTCGTTGTGGTTTGATCGGTATTGTAAATTTCCACCCAGTCTTCGGTGTCAAAGCCGGAAGAAGCTTTGTAGTTAATTTCGTTAAAAATTATATTGCCCACTCCCTGATTAAAGAAAAATGCCCCGATATCGGCACGGGTAGAGTCAGGGTCGGGATCACTTTCGGGATCACCGGAATCGATACAAGGCGAAGCGGCAAGGAGGGTGAAATTGCCAAGGGCAGGGCCAGCAAACCCAGGGCTGTCAAAAAAATTACCAACACCTTCAATTTCTTCAGTATCGCAAAGTGAATAATCTAATGTTGATGAGGAATACTCATCGGCCAGGATAACAACCTCGGCAGTTGCGGATAAAATGGTGTTTAAAATTGTAGCATGTCCCCCACCATTACCTGCATTTTTTTCGTGAAGCCAGACTGCGTTGTTATTTTGGTAAAGTGTATTATTAATAAGCTTCGCACTGGCATTATTATTCAGGTTAATTCCGTGCTGGCAACCAACAATAAGATTATTTTGTATTACTACATCCGTTGCGATGCTCAATACCATAGCATTTTCAGTGGCATTATATATAATATTATTATCAATTTGAGGGTGGTTAGCATTATCCATTACGATTCCACTGCCCGGGCAATCGATAATTTCATTACTACTAACAACTCCGCCATCAAAATTAAAATAGTTGATGGCATCCGGTGTTTGGGAGAAATAGCAGTTTTCGATGGTGGCCGATTGGCAGGATGAAAAAACAAGGCCACGTCCGGAATTATTACTAACAAACCTGCTGTTTCTAACTTCAATATTCCCAAATTCAGCATTGAATAAACCCTCCTGAGCTTGCAGTATTTTTGAATTTTCGAGGATTACGTTATTGAGATAAACATCCGAATTTTCGGTATTTAGAGTGCCATCCAAAATATGAACAAAGTTGAAAATAACCGATGCAGTAGCATCCTTAATATTTACCCAAAACGGAAAATCGGTATCGGCCCTGAATATTATTGGATTTTGCCTGCTACCTTCTGCATGAATTTCACCAAATATCTTTATTGAGTACGAGCCGGCGAATACAATTTCAACATTTTCTGCGACAGATAATTTTACGTTGGCTAAAACTTCAACATCACAATCCACAATGTAAGGGGAGTTTTCTGCTGTCAACACCATATCTTCATCAATAACACAGGGCAAATAAGTGAAGTTTTTGACTTCCAAAGGATTTCGCGAATCGAAGGCCTGTACTTCTTCCCCGTTGGCATCAACGGAAACTACCTGCCAGAAATAATTACCCGGTTCGATATTTTGGATATTAAATGAAGTATCCGCAATTCCTTCATAAATGGTGGTAAGCTCCGGTTCAAATTTTATTCCGGTGGTGATTAAAAAGCGGTATTCTACCGGCTCGCCATCGGGGTCTGTCGAAGATGACCATCTGAAAGTAATATCCCCGGGCATGGGATATGGTGTTCGCACCGCGGTAAACGAGGATTGCACATGATTAAAATACCAGTTGAGGCGATCTGAAAAATTGGCAATAACAGTTTTTTCCACTTCAACCCGCTCCAGCCAAAGGGCAACATCCGGGATGTCATCGGTGGTATCTTGTGCTACCGAAGGTTGAAGAACTTCAACCAGGCTGTCGATCATTGGCCACAATTGGTCTGCATTAACCACCTGGTCCAAAATTTCCTGTGCCCGAATTCTTATATCATCCATCATTTGTTCGTTCAGGATGGCTTTTTCCATGTATGGATTGTCGGAGGTCCATAAACCAGAACTGTAGGTGTAGTTTCGCCACGAATATACCGAAAGTGTTTTGTCGAGATCCCAGGGAATCATTTCCCATTTTCCGCTACCATCCACATCGTGGTACATATAATAATTGTGGTAGTAGGTGCTTTGGTTCGCTATCACCATATTGCAGGCAATCATATTCACTACCTGATTATAATCAAAGTTTTGCTGACAAAAATCAGGGTATTCCTCCACGCTTACTGCGTTGATATTTTCGATCAGCACAGCCAGGTCTTCCTTATTTCCCGAGCCGGTTTTTTGTTCCCAGAAATTAGCCAGGTCATCATAAATGCTTAAGCAGGCGCCATCTTTGGTTGCCTTAAAAAGATTCCCGGCAGGATCGTAACCATTGGCTTCCAAAAAAAGATCATCCATGTTTTCGGTCATTTGATATAAACCCAGAAAATCACCGTTCAGGTAAAGACGGGCAAAATCGGTATCGAAACAATGTTGGCCAGTCATCTTGTAAACCCGACTGCTTACAAAGGCCCTGATGTAGCTCCTGTCTTCATACTCGGCATTGAAGTTGAGTTTGTCGCGCCCATTTATAAAGGGTTCATCGTTGAATCTGACTTTGAGAGATTTTTTGGGAAGGCTACGTGAGCCATCACCACGGATGCACATGTCGGTATTTGTCCAGGTAAAGCCATTGTATGTAATAGAAACAGGAATGTAGATGTCTTCATCGTAGTGCTGGTAAATGTATTCGAATTCGGCAGGATCGCAGCTAATAAAATATTCCTTTACCTGTCCAAAAGTCAGGGTTGAAGTTAGACTTAGCAGTATGGTTGTATAGTAAATAATTTTCTTCATAATCTCTCCTTGTCAATAATTATTTTGTGCCAACTGTTAATGTTTGCGCCATTATAAATGTTCAAAAGAAACGCCCGCTTATCACCCGTAAAACCTGATAAATCAATGGTATAAATTTCCTGATTTTCTGAATATGATTGGTTCATCAGGACTTTTCCCTTCAAATCAATAATTTTAAAATGCAAAGGCATTTTGGTGTTCACGGTGGGGCTAATGTAAATTTTTCCTTTACAGGGATTAGGAAATATTGTGAATGGTGAGGCACTTTCAAATTCGGATCCCGTGCCGGTATTGCATCTGTAAAGTCCCATATCACACGCATCGGCAGCCTGCGCCACACCGGGAGATTCGGCTGAGAGGTAAAAATCCTCAATAAAAATGGGCGTGGCTTCTATACAATGGGGATAGAGATTGTAATGTTCGTCGTTGGTGATGGAGTATGATGCTGTGATGGCATTGGCTACACTATCCTGCAACAGTAAATCAAAGTTCAAAAAGTTGTCCTGATTATTGAAGCAAATCGAATTTTGAACCTCAATATGGCCGGAACAACCCTGAGTATAGTTGTCGCCAAACCTGATTCCAACTTCGCAGCCGAGGATTACACAATGATTAACCGTAAGCAGTGGTGAGCCATACCCTGCCTCAATGCCCTGCTCACAATCGAGGACTACACAATCGAAAACATTGGCAAAGTTTCCGGCAGAAGCGGCTATCCCTTCATGAAAAAAATTATTTATTAAACAGTCACTTATTGAAATTTTTGCCTCATTGTGATCGATGCCGTCATCTTCGCCCAACGAAAAAATACAATCCTTAATTACCGAAGGCTGGTCTTCCATCGAGGGCATGAAGTAGTAAAAATACAAGCCATCGTTATCATCATCCGCTACTACACCATCGCCATCAGGAATTTCGGAAAAATGAGATTGTTCAACTTCAACAAAACAGGAATGAAACTCGCCTCCGGTGTCGCATTGATTCGCAATGCAATTATCGATGGAGATCATGCTGTGAAGGCCTCCAAAAGCCTTTCCTTCGTTTTGAATAAAATAACTGTTGCTAAGTTGGATTTGGGAATTGGAGGCAAACACAACAGCCTGGCTGGAGGAGTGCCCGAAGATGTACTCCTCATTACCGCCACCATCTGTAAATATTGCATGAGATATGGAGCTCTCGCTGTAAGGAGACAGTACGCGAATTCCTCCCCATGAAATTCCCTCCTGGGACGAAGTGAATGTAACGGGTGCACCTGCTGTACCTTCAATTTTTAAAATCCCATACACCCATATATTTACATCTTCATCCAAAATTACCCGGCAATCCTCGGTAATCGAAAGTGTAGCTGCATCATTGATAATAAGATCGCTGGTGATGTGATGGATGGAGTTGTTTCCCCAAACTTCCGAAATTGAAACTTCACCACCGTGTTGGGTTACGGGTGGGTTTTGATTTACCTCGATGGTTTTGCTGTAGCCCAAAATAGAGATCGTAAAGTCCTGATCAGAGCTATAATCCACGATCACGACTCCGGCGCCATTGTTAATTTTTACTTTATCAGGATTTAGTGGGATGGATGACAAGACTTCCAGCTCATCCGAAAAAAACCTTTCAATGTAGTTTTCAGCGTCCAGCATCTTAACAATAATAGGAAGCTGACCATTGGGAGGGAGACTTTTGGGGGCAATAATTGCTATCGAGCTAAATGGAGTTTCCCTGGTCGATTCATACTTTGAAGCATACACAGCGTTCTTTTCAATGGGAATGGCAATTTGTGTTTTTCCCACATTTATTAAAATGAAAATAATCCACAGTATTAAAAATATTCGCGGTTTCATTGCTTTGTATTTTTCTTATTTATCGAAGGTATTACTTATTCTTTGATGGTATCTAAGCTATAATTATTTGGTTTTTATGAGTTTGGAATGTATGGATTGGGTTTCTCCCCGAATCCTTACAAAATAAATTCCCGGTTTCATATCTGGAATATCGAGGTTTACATCCACCGAACCCAGCAAGTTGTGTAGTTGTTGATGGATAATAATTTGCCCGTTTTGATTTATTACTTCAAGTCGGGCATCCTCGCAATGCCATTCAGGGATTTTTATCCTAACCGTAGAGTGTGCCGGATTTGGGAAAAGGGTAATGCTTGATTTGATGTTCTTATTAATATCCGTTTCGCAAATAAATCCAAACTCCTCCGGCAAAAGGTCAAAATACTCCAAAATGAATTCTGTAATGACACAAGGCCTGTTTTCAAAAAATGTAATATACACAAAGTCAAGGTCGTTCAACCAGATTTGATGGCTTCCGGGGAAGTTCCATCGGGCAATGTGTTCGTCCATACCCGGATCGTACAAATTCACGAATTCTTCAACTTTCAAAAGTAAGGAGTCGCTTTGAAAAGTGTTGTTTAAATGAAAAGCAAAACGTTCGAGGAATTGATTGGTGAAATTCTCATTTTTAAGCAGGTTTCTGAAAAGAAAGGTTGCCCAGGGCGGATTTTGCCAGGACGAATCATTTTCGGCTGTGGCAAATTCTATGCTGTTGAAGGTGTAATCGAAGCAGGCATTGTCTAAATCAAAAAGAATCCAGCGCCATTTTGCATCGGGTTTTTGTTCGCGCCAATAGCGAATATTACTTCCGGGCCAGTCGGTGTTGCTAAAAAACAATTCAACAATCTGGTAATCTATAAAATTGTCAACATCCATTCGTGTTTTGATGTATTCATAATTTTCATCCTCTTCCAGGTCATTATTTTCGATGAAATTGATCATGTCGATGTAATCATCAGCGCTTCCCTCTTCTACCGAAACATTATTTTCGAGGATGTCAAGATTGTCGGGATCAACATCATAAAGCGAAGAAATATAGTATTTGTCAATCCGCTCCCGAATCGTGTGAAGTCCCCAATATTCGCCGTTTATAAAAACAATGACAGGTCGGAAATGCATCATTTCAAGATTAAAATCCTTTACCACATCATGAATCATCGCATCTTTAAAAATCGTTTGGGAACCATCGGCGTAGCTTGTGCGGAGTAAAATGCGCTTGAACTCCTCCTGATTTGAATTGAGCATAAAAGGATATTTAAAAGATAGGTTATCCATAGCACAATAGGAATACAAGCGTAGGGTTTTTTGTGACCCATGACGTGTAATTTTACCATGGATGCGTATGCCCGCAGGAATATCTATAACACGATTCCCACTGTCTTCAAAATATTCAAAATGGATTGGGCGTTCCCATTCGCCGCCTTTCTGAAAGTAATTCCCTGTCCAATCGGGATCGCAGGAATCGAAATAAACGCCCGGAACATAAATGCCTTCTTCGAAGCCGAACAGGTTGATACTATCGGTAGTAATAGATACGATGTGGTAAGGGAATTGTTCAGTCAGGTTACTATCCACAAAATATGTGTTCGTGAAAATTTCACTCACCGGAACTCCATTATTATAGGCCGCGGCTCTCAAAACATTGGCTTTTGGAATCCATCCTGCCGCTGGCGACCACTTCCTGAAATGGTCGTGCAGGGAGTCGGGGCCAGTGGGAATGGTAGAGATCGTGTTTGGGAAAGTGTGAGTATATCCCACCAGAATTGAATCGGAGTAAATGTTGGAGTTTATGTCTGGCACACTGCCATCAAGTGTGTAATAAATGGTGTCGTCAGCCACCGATGATGATAGTCCTGTTTTAAAGGGCGTGTCATAAAATCCCCCTAAAGCAGATACTGTTAACACGGAAGTACTCGCAATATTTTGATAGCCCGGGCTGGGGATGGTCATAAAAGTTAGGTCAAGGCCTCCATCCGGAAAACGGCCATAGCTTACATCTGTTGATACAGATACCGGATCGAGGTGATCTGCAATAGTAGTGTCGGGCTTGTTTAAAATCAGATCCTCACCACTTGTTTTAATTTTGAAATTTGTATGAAGCTCAGCCGGATCATAGCGATCTTTTCCACTGGCAAAAACAATAAGGAATGTTTGTGGCATGATGCTTACGGATGGGAAAATCCACTTTCCCGGCTCCTGGCAATCGTCGGATAACATAAAACCTTCGAGGTTTAATTGCTCGTTCCCACAATTGAAAAGCTCAATCCAATCAGAAAAATCATCATCCGAATCCTGAAGGGTGGTCGCATTCGAGGACATAAACTCATTAATCATTATTTGCTGCGGGGATACCGAGGTGGTGATTATTAACAAAAATAGTAGAATAAGGCTAAGATATTTCATAATGCAAAAATACTTCAGATACATTAAAAGATGGAAAGAAAAATAAAATAGATCAAAAATCAATTAGCTCAAAAGTACGCATTTACTTCAAATTGTTAGTTTAAACAGGCTACAAGTGTCCGTCTTTAAAGTAAGTTTTTTGAAATTTCAATAGCCCCGATCCTTCATCTGATGGATCGGGATTATTGCAAAGTACCGACTTTAAAGACATTTTTAGCTTGTATCAGTCCATAAAGTCGAAGCTTTTTTTGATTTTGCCTGCGTTACCAGAGTGTTGGCTGATTCTCCCCTTAAGGGCAAAGTCGTCAAGCATAGGAATAGAAAATACTGGTTGAAACCCGGTACAGTCTGCCCCGATTCTTCGAGGGTATAGGTATTGCAGGCTGTACCCGGCTTTTTCAATGTTCTTTACAACCCAGTATGGGTTGAGCTATTGTAGATTAGGTCTTCAGGCTTGAATTAACTAAAACCCAGTATGGGTTTTGCTAAAAACAGAAATAACTAAATCTGTGATATTGAATACCACAACCCGTACCGGGTTGATTAGAACTCGTTGACGGATCATTTGCTATAATACCTTAACCCGTACCGGGTTTAATTGAGGATGACCGGCTGTCTTATTTGTTAGCTTGACGGCTATGGGGTTGAGGGGTCACGCGGGCAAAATCAAAAAAATGCCGTTTTTTTTCAATCCTTCAATTCGATCCTTGTCAGCCAGTTGACAAGGCTATTGATATTTAAAACCCGACTAAAAATACCGATATTAACTAGTGTGTATCCATAAAGCCGACAATTTTTTGATTTAGGATTAACGATTAACCCACATTGCCTCCTAAAATAGCTCACACGTAAGCGAGGCAGGCGATCGGAGATTTTAGATTTAATTGACACACACCAACAGCACAAATCTAAAATCGATAATCGTAAATTTTTATTTTACTACTTTATGGACATGTACAACTAAGGTATGTCTTTAATGAGGGTATTATTTCACCTATTTGAGGGCAGGACTTAGCATGAAAACATTTATATTTGCGACCTACCAATAAATTCTCAAAACTAAATGGATTATGAACAGAATAATTTTTGCACTGGCGCTACTTTTTTTAGGATTTCAAGTCAAAACAGTTTCCGGACAAGACCGCCCCGATTGGGAAGCCGGTTACCCCGATGGATGTACAAGCATAACCTGCGGAAAACTGGCAACAGCGGATGGCTCGGTTATCACATCACACACCGACGACAGTCACCGGACACGATCGTGGATCGATATTGTTCCGGCAGCAAACCATAAAAAAGACGACATGGTTTCGATGTACAAACGTGTTCCCTGCGACACCTTTGCCATGCCCACATACTCACATAATAAAATAGGCGAAATCCCACAGATTGGTTCAACCCACGGCTATGTTAATACCGCTTATCCGTGTATGAACGACAAGCAACTTGCCATTGGCGAATCCACTTTTGGTGGTCGTCCTGAGCTTCAATCCGACAATGGCATTATCGATTGTCAAAGACTTTGCTTGCTCATGCTTGAAAGATGCACTACCGTGCGCGAAGCCATTTCGATGGCCGGAGAACTTACAAAAAAATATGGTTGGAATGATGATGGTGAATGCCTAACTATTGCTGATAAAACCGAGGTGTGGCATTTCGAGATTGTGGGTTCGGGCAAGGAAAACAAAGGCGCAATTTGGGTTGCACAGCGTGTGCCCGATGGCCATATTGGCGTAAATGCAAATGCCAGCACCATTAAAGAAATTGATTTGAATAATTCCGATTATTTCATGGCCTCCGAAAATATTTACAAAATGGCTATCGACAGTGGCTGGTGGAAAAAAGAAGAAGAACCTTTCAGATTTTGTTATGCTTACGCACCTAATAGCCGCACTTCACTGGCCGCACGCCGCCGTGAATGGCGGGTTTTTGACCTTCTTGCCCCATCGCATCATCTCGATCCAAACCAGGAAAATTATCCATTTTCAGTAAAACCTGACAAAAAAGTAAGGATGGAGGATTTAGTGATGATTTTTAAGGATTACTATGAAGACACGCCCTTCAACTTTATAAAAGATTTAGCTGTGGCTGATGATTCCGGAAAAATGGTAATCTCACCACTGGCAAACCCACACATGCCCTACGATGGCAACAAACTCCACAAAATAAATGGCGGCTGGGGCTGGCGTGGCGAACGTACCATTGCCCGTTGGTACACCATGTATGCCACCATCATCCAGTGTCGCGACTGGCTGCCCAACGAAATTGGCGGTGTTGTATGGCTTGCCATGGACAATGTGGCCACCTCGATTTATGTGCCTGTTTATTGCTCCGTGTATGACTTGCCCCAGTTCTACAAAACTCCCGGCAGGCCAAATGGTTTTACAAACCAATCTGCCTGGTGGACATTCAACAGATTGGGAACTTTAACAGCACAGCGCTGGGGCGATATGCGCCGTGATGTGGATGCAGTTTGGAATCCCTGGCAACAACAACTATTCGACCGGCAGGCCGAAATCGAAAAACAGGCCATCGATCTTTATAATCCTAAAAAGCCTGAGAAAACCCGTGAATTCCTTACCAATTATACGGATGAATGGGGAAATAAAGTAGTGAATAAAGCCTGGAAACTTGGCGATTTCATTTGGACAAAATATGACGAAAAGTTTTAAACTATAAGTTTGAAAGTATAATCATGAATGATTTTAAACAAACCTCCGAGAACATTCCGGGGGTTTTGATGTTTTTAGCAAATACCTATTTATGAAAAAATCCCGACTTTTAATTTTTCTTACCCTAGTTTTTTCGCTCTACGCTCTTATCAATGTTTACATCCATTCTAACGCTACCAAGGCGTTGACGATTTTCGGGCCCGATTGGTCTATTATCGTTTTTAATGTTGCTTTCATTTTTATAGTGTTTTCATATCCGGTGGCCAGAATTTTTGGGAAATGGTTTCCAATAATTCTTGCGGATTTTCTATCCTTAATTGGTGGAATGTGGTTTGCAGCTATTTTATATTTAATTCTGGCAATAGTTTCAATTGATCTGATAAGGCTCATCATTGATTTTGTTCCTGCTATAAATCAAATCATAAGCGAAAACAATGTCAAGATAAATGGTTTGGCATTTGGATCGATAATATTTGCAGTTATCAGCCTACTTACTTATGGCTATTTTAATGCAATTTCACCAAGGATAAAAACGCTAAATATTCCAATTGCTAAATCAGCCAATGGGCCCGAACAACTACATGTCGTTTTTGCTTCTGATATTCATTTGGGACATGTAATTGGTAAAAGAAGCCTTTCGGGAATACTGAAAAAAATCGACAACCTAACTTGGACAAGCCAAAACCAAACAAGGTGATCATGTAAAACTTATGG
>CAZQIV010000058.1:0-38709 GCA_964593705.1 uncultured Lentimicrobiaceae bacterium
TTCACCCACCCCCAAATCCCCCAAATCCATGTCACCTCGAAGGAGCGTAGCGACTGAGAGGTCTCTCTCACAAAGTGTACCCCAACTCCATTCAAATATCTGTCATTGGTATCAAAACACAAAGCGAAGCAGCCTGCCCCGACCCTTCGGGGATTGAGAGGTCTGTTTAATAGTAAGGATTTCAGCCTCTTACACAAACATGTCATTGGTATGCTGCAAATGCGGCATCGAAATCTATTCCTTTGTCATCACACTTTAAGGCATCCGCCAGATGACGGAGGCCTGGACTCGAAAGGACAAGTTTATGTAATCCCCCATTCAACCCAACAAACATTTTAAATAAATACGCTACTTTTGCGCCTTCAAATTTTTAATATTAGCTCAATGGCATTAATCCATTCCTTCGAAAAAAGTGGTAATTTTCTTTTTAAAAACAGAAGCTATTTTCCGGTGGCACTTTTTCTGTTGGCAATTCCTGTAATTTACACTACTGACATTTCACTGTTAAACAAAAACTTATTATCAGGAATTACAATTGCTGCAATAGTAATAAGCTTTGCAGGCTTTATAGTACGTGCCATCACCATCGGCACAACCCCGGCAGGAACTTCAGGCAGAAATACAAAGGAAGGACAAGTTGCCGAACAATTGAACACGGGGGGAATTTATTCAGTTATTCGCCATCCGCTTTACCTGGGCAATTATTTGATGTGGATTGGAATAGTCATTTTTACCTTCAACATTTATTTTGCCCTCATCATTTCACTTGCCTATTGGTTGTATTACGAGCGCATTATGTTTGCAGAGGAACGTTTTCTTGAAAAAAAATTCAGCCAAAAATATCTTGACTGGTCATTAACAGCTCCTGCATTTATCCCTTCGTTTAAAAACTACAAAAAAAGTAAACTGGTTTTTTCTTTCAAATCGGTTGTTAGAAGAGAATACTCTGGAGTGCTGGCCACAGTGCTTGGATTTGCTTTTATCGACAACCTCAGAGTCTATTTTGAATATCACCAACTATATTTATACCGCGACTCTAATATCATTTTGGCGGGTACAATCATTGTTGTTCTAATATTGAGAACACTCAAACACAACACTTCAATATTAAAGGAGAAGGGCAGGTCGTAGCCTATCTCATATCTATAATATCAAAATCGGGGAATTCATCCTCCGAAAATGTAAACACATTATCCGGGATTTCCTTATCCGTTTCAAATTTGTTGATGGTGTAGGTATAAACACTTTGGTTTGAATCGAATATTTCCATCCGGTATGGCTGCATTACGTCCTTTTTAATGTATAGGTTAACATGCCCGAACGATTTTTTTTTGTTGGGTGTTAACTCAAGTAAATAAACACTTACACCGTTCAACTCGTTTATTTTGGGTTCGAGTTTCGATTTGTAATCTTTGCTGTAATCGGAAAGTAGCTTAGTAGGCGAAAAGCTTTCATCGTCCTCACTAACTTCATTTACCTGAACCTCTTCGGCATCTTCGATCACCGTCCATAAGGTTTCACCATCAGAAATCACCAACTGCCCTGCAATTTCCAACCTGTAATTGTCGCCGCTAACGATGACTTTCCCCTTGGTTACTTCGTTAATATTGGCTTCGGGATTCTCCATCTGGTATGTGAATTCCATAATTATCGACTTGTAGGATTTGGTTTTTTGGGTTACCTTGTCCAATATTTCACTGGCTTTTTTGTTGTTCGACTGCGCAATGATGGCTGATGTATTGAAGAATAAAAAAACGAGTGTGATCGGGCAAACTGCAAATATTGTTTTCATGATATTTTAAATTAAATTTCCTTCGTCAAGATTTTTCAAAAATTGTTCCAATTCTATTTCTGTTTTAATAATTACCTCGCGGGCTTTGCTACCCTCAAAGTGGCCTACCACACCCGAAGCTTCCAATTGGTCGATGATGCGCCCTGCACGATTGTAGCCAATTTTCATTTTCCGCTGCAGCAATGAAGTTGATCCCTGCTGGCTCTGCACCAGGATACGGGCGGCATCTTCAAAAAGAACATCTTTTTGCTCAGGATCAAATTCTACCGGTCCATCATCGTTTTCATCAGCAAATTCCGGCAAAATATACGCATCCGGGAACGCTCTTTGCGACCCGATGTATTCGGTTAATTTATCAATTTCTGGCGTGTCGATAAAGGCGCATTGCATCCTTATCAAATCACTTCCGGTTGAAAGCAACATATCGCCCCGGCCAATCAACTGATCTGCTCCGGGACTATCCAATATGGTTCGTGAATCTACTTTGGAGATTACCCTGAAAGCAACCCTTGCCGGGAAGTTGGCCTTAATTGATCCCGTGATAATATTTACAGAAGGGCGCTGTGTAGCAATAATTAAATGGATACCGATGGCACGCGCAAGCTGTGCAAGCCTTGTGAGTGGTATCTCAATTTCCTTTCCGGCAGTCATAATCAAATCTGCAAACTCATCAATTACCACCACGATGTAGGGCATAAAATGATGTCCTTCGAGCGGGTTGAGTTTACGCTGCATAAACTTAGCGTTGTACTCCTTTATATTTCTTACCTGCGCATCTTTAAGCAATTCGTAACGCGTATCCATTTCGATACCCAGCGAATTGAGTGTGCGAACCACTTTACGGGTATCGGTAATAATCGCCTCCTCCGAGTCGGGCAATTTAGCCAGAAAATGCCGCTCAATTTTTGAGAACAAAGTGAGTTCCACCTTTTTGGGATCGATCATTACAAACTTTAATTCGGCAGGATGTTTTTTATAAAGCAATGATGCTATAACTGCATTTAAGCCAACTGATTTACCCTGACCCGTGGCACCTGCCATCAACAAGTGAGGCATCTTGGTAAGATCGGCAACAAATACCTCGTTTGAAATGGTTTTCCCCATGCCTATTGGCAACTGGAAATTTGATTCCTGAAACTTATCTGATGCCAACACCGATTTCATCGAAACCGTATCAGGGTTCTGGTTGGGCACTTCAATACCGATGGTTCCCTTACCGGGAATGGGTGCAATGATACGGATTCCGAGAGCCGACAAACTTAATGCAATATCATCTTCAAGATTTTTAATTTTGGATACCCTGACACCAGGCGACGGTACGATTTCATACAAGGTTACCGTGGGGCCAATGGTAGCCTTGATCTTTTGTATTTCAATTTTATAATGATTAAGCGTTTCAACAATGCGGTTTTTATTGGCCTCAAGCTCGTCCTTTTGAACGCTTATTCTCGCGGAGCCATAATCGTTCAGGATATCAAGCGGTGGAAATTTGTAATGTGGAAGATCAAGCCTGGGGTCGTATTCGGTGTCTAAACCCTGACGCGATGGGACAGCATTTGCTTTTGGAAATTCAGCAGGCTTGCTTTTAATGTGCTGCTCTTCTTCTGTTACTTCTTCAGGATTTTCGATAGTAAAATCAATTTCACCTGAAACAACTCGCTTTGTTGGCCTATTCAATTTTTTATTTTCCAATTCCAACTCAACTACAGTTTCATTTTTTATGACATCATCTTCTTCATCTTCATCAACCGCGTAATTGTTTAAATTGTACTTATCACCTTCAGTTTCTTTTTTTCCTTTGGCTTTTTTTGTCTTTGCTGATTTTTTATTTTTAAACGAAAATGAAGAAATCTTAAAATTAAAAACTTTAAAAAAGCCGGCAAATAATAAAACCAGCACCAAAATAAACAGCAACACCAAACCTGTCCCTACCACTCCAATCAGCGAAACCATCCAGTTGTAAAAATATTTCCCGAACCATCCGTGTAAAATTCCTCCCATAACATCAGTAAAAATAAAAGCAAGAGAGGTGGAAAACCAAAATAAACCAAGTAAACTGAGGCGAAGCATTTTCCATCCCGAAAAAGGCATTTTAAGCCACAGCAATTTTAATCCGGCAAAAAGAAAATAAATCACAAAGAAATAGGCTGCAATTCCAAACCCTTCTTTGATGAAGTTATAGGATATTACCGCTCCGATTTTACCTGTAAAGTTAAAAGCTTTTTGATCCTGATCACGTAACAACTCCCAAAAGGAATAATTAAAAAGATGATCGTCAATTTTCCATGTGGTGAGGTAGGAAGTGAAAGAAATTCCAAGAAAAACGGCAAGCAACAATAAGGTCAATCCAAAAACCTGCTGGAACATTCTGTTTCGAAAAAAAGAGCCCACCTTACTGAAAGGGTTCGAAACTTTCAAAGGTTTCTTTTTCCCGTTCTTTTTTGGTTTACTCTGACTTTGGGTTGATTTCAGTTTATTTGACTTTGCCGTCATATTATTGTTCTATATTTTTTGGGATGCAAAAGTAATATTAAAAGGGTGAATGAAGGAGAATGGTTATTCGTTATTGGTAATTGGATATTTGTTATTCGCTATTCGTCCCGAAAAGTAGAAAATCTCTGAATTTCGTAACTTTTCGAGGATGCCCGAGCGAAGCTCGGCATTATTCGTTAATTGTCCCGAAAAATAGAAAATTTCCTCCAAAGGAGTCCTTCGGACAATTTTCGTAATTTTCAGGCCCGCCTTGCCGGCCTTGCCGGCCAGGCAGGTTTGCCTCGCTCGCCTCGCTGGCGAAGCGGGCTGCCAAGCGGGCCGCCTGTTTGGGCTTTTGTTAGGGCGAGGCAGGGATCTTGCAAATCCGCGATTCTTGAATCCTGGATCCGAGCAAAGCCCGGCATTATTGGATTATTTGTTAATTGTTGCTCAATAATCCTTATTCCGTCTATCGGGTTTTAGAAATAAGAAGTTGTTTTTAATGGGGTTATTATTTGGATTCGTTGTTGTTCAGGAAAAGTATTACTCCTTTTGTAGATTCTTTGCATCACATCCCCGAAGTGTCGTGGCAGGCAGTTTCGCTCAGAATAAAAGATAACTGTGATTCTGGGGAGAGCTTGTCTGGCGGCTTTGCCACCAGACAAGCTCTCCCCTCCATAAATTAATATTAAGTATTGTCATTCTGAGTTACAAGCTTCCGCAACTTGGCAGATTCCTCAAAGTGTGATGACAAAGGAATAGATTTCTCTGCCGCAAATGCGGCATCGAAATGACAAGACTAAGACTTTGCATGGGGTGGATGAAAGTGGGCGCTTTGCGCCCACTTTCATCCACCCCAAAAACCCACCAAAGCCCGGTCATTTCGATGGAGCGAAGCAGCCTGCCCCGATCCTTCGGGGATTGAGAAATCTCCTTTATCCTCAAAATCTCTTTCTTACAAAAAGTTATCATTAGTAGTCTCCAAATTTCGGGAAAGAATCTATTAAAATTAACCTGACACCAATAATCTGGATTAAAAGGCTTTAAATGCAATACTTTGTCACAAAATACAAAACCAAATGCCTGAATTGACAATCGTTATCATCAAGGTTCAGGCATTTATTTTTGCTTATACTTTATCGAAACCAGGCTTGTAACTTATCCGCCAAAAGTACTTTGAAGCTCTTCTTTTGTGGTTTGCTTATAACCTTCCGGTATTTCAAAAACATTGTCTTTAACCTTTTTTTGCTCTACTTCTACAGCAGTAAAAACCAGCATCAGCCCTTCGCCTGCTTCCACTTCAAATTGCAACATTACACCCTTGAGGCCATCAAAAACAGGGTTTGAAAAATTAATATTTTCATGAACTTCCATATCATCGCTTACCCAGGTAGTCATAAAAACAGTTCCATCCTCTTTCTTTTTGGCTACAACCTTTTTACAGGTATAACCGGCAATTTCCTTGGTTTCATCGGTATATTCCATCTCTAACTCAGGCAACTCTGCCTTTTCTTTTAGAATGTCATCGTACGATTCGGTGATGGCAAATTTTTGACCCATCATATCCAAAAGTCCAACTTTTGTTTTTGCATTCAAATCCTCTATCGAACTTTGGTTTCCCATTTGGGTAAAAAGCTCCGATTTTGTTTTATCTTTACCAATATACATCACCATAGTTTTGGGAAGCATGGCCTTGGCCTGCTCGGGAATACCGGGAGAATCGCTTGTAATTTGGTAAGTAATTTTTCCGGTAAACGCTTTTTTCTTTGCACCAAAAGCGGATATGCCACCAAGCATTATCAGTGCAAGTGACAGCATGAAGAATTTTGTTTTCATAATGTGTATGTTATGTTTAGTTAATTAAAAAAAATCAAATAAATTATTTTACTACCCTGAAGCATTTATCCCAACGAATTTTACCATCCATCAGTCCTTTATTTTTATCCAGCGAAAGCCAAACAAAAACTGCTTTTCCTACAACATGATCGTTGGGAACAAAGCCCCAGAACCTTGAGTCGGCAGAATTATCACGGTTATCACCCATCATCCAAAAATAATCTTGTTTAAAAGTATAGCTGTTTACTTCCAGGCCATTGATAAGGATTTTACCATCCTGTTCAATCAAATCATTATTTTCGTAGGTATCGATAATTTTCCTGTAAAGCGCAATCGACACAGGGTTCAATTCAACGGTAGCCCCGGCTTTAGGAAGTACAATCGGGCCAAAGTTATCCTGATTCCATGGATAATTTGCCGGATCGAAGGGGAAAATATTTGGATCAATTTCTGATTTATTTTTTACATATTTTGTGATGCTGCTGATATATTTGTCTTTTTTCATTTTTTCGGCAACCTCCGGCGAAACCCTTACACCATACATACGTCCACCCTTATCATTATCCCTGAACGAGAATGTTTCCTCAACCCTAATGTTGTAATTGTTAAAAAGTTCTACCAGCTTATGATCGGTCAAACCCCTTGTGCTAACCAGATAGATAAATTGCATGTCGGGGGGATTAAATGCTTTTCCCCCATTTATGTAAACCTGCTTATCGATAATTTTGAGTGTATCGCCGGGCACACCCATACATCTTTTAATGTAATTTTCTCGTTTATCCACAGGCCTTGCCACAACATTAAAGTCGCGCCAAACCTGCTCCCGACCCATACCTTCATGATATCGGTCGCCCCTCCTTTGTTTCATTTCCTGTTCCAATTGCCTCACGTACCCATAATAATCCTGGTTTTGATGTTCAAGAATTACTGTATCGCCACTTGGATAATTAAAAACCACCGCATCGTAGCGCTCAACATTACCAAATCCCGGAAAACGGTAGTAGGGTAACTTAATCCATTCAAGGTAACTTTTAGCATATTGTGTAAGTGGCATTGTATGGTGAACAAATGGGAAGGCCAGGGGAGTATTTGGAACTTTTGGGCCATAGGCAACCTTACTTACAAATAAAAAATCGCCCACGAGTAGCGAGCGCTCCATTGATGAAGTAGGAATGGTGTAGGCCTCAAAAATAAAAGTACGGATAATGGTGGCAGCAACTACTGCAAAAATAATGGCATCAACCCATTCCCTCGCGGGGCTTTTTTTGATTTTAGGCCTGTTTTCAGGATCGAGGTATTTCTCATTTTCGTTCATCCCAAGATAAGGCAAATAAACAAAAGGAAAAATTACAGCAAGCGCCTGTTCACCCAAACCGAATTTTGTGAACGATTTGACGGTTTCAACAATCATGAGAAAAACCATGAAAATATTGATGAAGGGCAGAAATAGTAGCAAAAACCACCATAAGGGCTTAGCATTCATTTTATTCCATTCCCAATAATTGAACATTGGGATAAAAGCTTTCCAGGATTCAATGCCGGCTTTTTTAAATATGGGAAATAAAAAGATTGGAAAAAAAAGGAAAATAATGATCAGAATCGTTAGTGTATTCATTCTTTTAAATTTAGTTTCTCAAACGGCAAGCGGGCATCCGCCTTGCCGGCACTCTGTTAATATTTGTTAATAAATATCTTTTAATCTGAAAAATTCCTGAATTTTTCACTCTGCAGGCTAAAAAGCCTGCAGAGCCGAATTTCCTTTGGAAATTCGAGGATTAACCCTCGAAAATATTTATTTAAAATATTTTCGGCCTTCGGTGATTAATTCACAAATTCAGCGAATTTGTGAATTAATCAGGTTAAATTATGTCGGATAACATATCGTCCATGGTAAAAAAACCTTTGCGGCCAGCCATCCATTCAGCAGCCAACACCGCGCCTCTTGCAAAACCTGTTCTGTTTTTTGCCGTATGTTTCAATTCAATGATGTCGGTATCGGACTCATACCTGATTTGGTGGATACCTGAAACATCGGCAATCCGATGAGAAATAACAGGAATTTCAGCGGCATTTGCTCCCTCCCGGTTAACGCAGTCTTTTTTTCTATCAAGCCTTTGCAAGATATCCTCCGCAAGTTGGCGTGCTGTTCCACTGGGTTTATCCAGTTTGCCGGTGTGATGGGTTTCTTCAATTGCAACTTCAAATTGCTTGAGCATATTCATAAATGAGGCAAGATGCTGATTAATTTTAAAAAAAACATTTACGCCAATGCTGAAATTTGAAGATTTAAGCAGTGCCTGATTATTCTTTTTACAAACATCCTTAATCTCCTCCAATTGGCTATCCCATCCTGTGGTACCTGTTACAATGGGAATGTTCAGGTGAAAACATTTTGTAATGTTTGAGGTAGCTGCAGCCGGTGTGCTGAATTCGATAGCAATGTCGGATGACTTTAATTTCCCGAGATTTTTATTCCAGTCCTCCTCAGCATCAATCCTGGCAGTAATACGGTGACCCTTTTCAATGGCTACCTCTTCCACTGCCTTTCCCATTTTTCCGTAACCTATTATTGCAATATTCATAATAATCCTTTCTAATCCTAAAATTTCATGGTTAATGTTAATCCCAAGGATGGCTTGGGTGTAAAAATATTCCGGCTTCTTACCGGTTCAAACCTGAGGGTGATATCATCGCTAACGTCAAAATTGTAAAGGTTGGCATCCACACTTGCATCAATAAGGTTGAGGATGTATAGTGCCCCGGCAAGGATATAGTTTAACTCGAGATTTCGCCTGTAATAATTTCGTCCTTCCTTCAATTGGGTTAGATTGGCATTATATTTTACAACATATTCATTATTCGCAAAATTAGCGCTATCGCCTGTAGCTACAATATTGTATGCATCACGGAAGTTGTGATACTCTGCTCCGTTTACTCCGATAAAATAAAATAAGGTTCCAAAACCGGCATAAATAATGGGGATTTTCCAATATTTTTTGTTGTAGGCCTGACCTAAGCCGGGCAAAATAGCAGAGTAAAGTGTTGCTTTTTTTGCTGAATGATAATTGAGCGAATCATTTACAATTTTCACCTTGGTTTCGTGATGTTGGGCATAAGCATTGTTTGAAACTAAAAGCCCACCTATCAAGACAAAAGCAATGAATTGTGAAATAACCCGTGAAGTGCCTTTAAACAAATATTTTGAGCCGGATATTTTTGATTTTAGAAGATTCAGCATGTAAAAGCTACAAACTTATTTTGAGGAACATTATTTTTTAAGTAAGGTCAATATTTGATTCATTTCTTCATCTGATGCAAATTTAAATACAATACTCCCCGCCCCTCTTGTATTTCTTTTGATCTCAACCTTTGTTTTAAAATCTTCGGTCAGGTTCTCTGAAATTTCCTTGTACTTAATGGGAAGCTGGTATTTCCTTCCGGGCTTATTAATCTTTTTTACTTTTTTTTCCAGTTCCCTCACCGACATACCTTCCTCGGTAATTGCGCTCAATAATTTAAGTTGCTCTTCGCGATCTTCAACGTTTACAAATGATCGTGCCTGCCCCATCGAAACTCTTCCTTCGCGGATTGCAAGTTGCACTTCGGCCGGGAGTTTTAGCAGTCGAAGAGAGTTGGCTATGGTTGATCGTTTTTTACCAACTCTCTTGCTCAATTCTTCTTGTGTAAGCTCACATTCCTCAATAAGTCGCTGATAACTAATCGAAACCTCAATGGCATTAAGGTCTTCGCGATGTGTGTTTTCGATTAGCGCCAGTTCGAGCATTTGCTCATCGTTGGCCACGCGAATATAACAGGGGACTGCTTCAAGACCTATTGAAATAGCAGCCCTCAGCCTTCGTTCGCCTGATATTATCTGGTATTTATCATAGCCGAGTTTTCTTACTGTTAGTGGTTGGATTACACCCTGTTCAGTTATCGAATCCGCAAGCTCCAGCAAAGTTTCATCTTTAAAATCTCTTCTCGGCTGAAATGGATTTGCTTCTATTTTTGAAACTTCAAGATTGGCAATAGCGCCTACCACATAATTGCCCGAAATATCCTTCGAGGTAATATCAGTATCGGGACTTTGCAATATTGCTTCCAGGCCACGGCCTAAAGCAAGCTTCTTATTTTTGTTTTTCATCTAAAAAATCAATTTCGTAATCTGATTCTCCCATCCTGGTAAGGTCGTTTTTTTGTAAAATTTCCCTCGCCAGGTTCAAATAATTTATTGCCCCTGATGAATCGGCATCATGCATGATGATTGTTTCACCAAAACTTGGTGCCTCTCCTAATTTAGTATTGCGGTTAATAATGGTATCAAAAACCATTTGTTGAAAATGGGTTCGCACCTCCTCAACTACTTGTTTGGCAAGCCTGAGCCTGGCATCGTACATGGTGAGCAAAATACCTTCGATATCCAGCGACTGGTTTAATCTTGACTGGACAATTTTAATGGTATTTAGTAATTTGCCCAATCCTTCCAGAGCAAAATATTCGCATTGCACCGGAATAATCACCGAATCGCTTGCACATAAAGCATTAACTGTAACCAAACCCAGCGAAGGGGAACAATCGATAAGAATAAAATCATATTGATCAATGACTTTCTCCACCGCCCTTTTCATCATTTTTTCCCTGTTGGGCATATTTATCATTTCTATCTCTGCGCCAACCAGGTCGATGTGTGCAGGGATAAGTGACAAATTGGGTGTGGAAGTAGTGATGATAATATTTTGTGGTGAAATATCATCAATAATACATTCATAAATGCTGGTTTGAATATTTCTGGGATCGTGTCCCAAACCTGAAGTAGCATTGGCCTGCGGATCGGCATCGATGACCAGTGTTTTATATTCAAGCACGGCAAGTGCCGCACCCAGGTTTATGGCGGTTGTTGTTTTCCCTACACCGCCCTTTTGATTAGCTATCGAAATTACTTTTCCCATTAAATTATCATTCAGTTCGGTTGCAAAAATACGACTTAATCATTGGTTGAATTGCTTTTGTCCTAAAAAGTAATCAACATAAGTTGACAGTATTCCATAAAAAAAGCTGACAAAAGCCAGCCTCAATTTTATTATTTATTCAAACGCTTAGTATTTATAATCCTCGCCATCAGCATCATCCGATTTTCCTTCAACTGAGGCATCATCATTAAGATCGCTCAAATTGTTGTTTTCAATACCCTCGATTTCAGGTTCATCATTATCTGAATCAACAACCGGAGCCTTGTACTCTCTTTCATTTTCGAGGAACGACAAATCAGGAACATTTCCTGTTTTGATAAAATCGATAACCCCGGTAAGCCCTTCGGCAAACTTGTCAAAGTCTTCTTTATACAGGAAAATCTTATGCTTTTCGTAAAAGAATTTTGCCGAATCGTTGTTAAACCTTCTTTTACTTTCGGTAATTGTCAGGTATTTCTCTTTTGCACGGGTCTCTTTAACATCAAAGAAATAGGTTCTTTTTCCAGCCCTGACTACTATCGAAAAAATCTCTTCTCGCTGTTGTCTATTATCGTTTTCTTCCATTTTCCAGGTTCTTTCATTAATTTTGACGAATGCAAAAATATGTATTTATATTTTATCATAAGTCATCTGTGCAATTTTTTTATCCAATTAACCTTTCTTGTCGGTAATCCTGAATTAATTGTTAATTGGTTTTAAGGATGTTGTAAGAAAAATAAGAACTTTATTGATTCAAAAACATTTTGTGTTTTTATGAAACCAAGGCTATTTCATGGTTTGAAAATGTTTAGGTGATTAAACCCAAAAAAAACAATAATTTCGCGGCAGTTTTTTATTACTAATTCTTGTTCTTAAAAATTATGCTCAGCAGAAGGCATTTACGCATCAAAGCGCTCCAATCACTCTACAGTTATTTTTTAAGTAACAATGTAGATCTATCCATTGGTGAAAAAAACATGGTTAAAAGCACAGCCCGCATTTACGAACTTATTATGTGGCAAATTGGCTTCATCATTCAGGTTATTAAGTTTGCCGAAAAAAGAATTGAAGAAAATAAAAAGAAATTTTATCCCAGCGAAGAGGATATAAATCCCAATACCAAATTCATTGATAATGTTTTTATAAAAAAGCTAGTCGAAAATAAAGACTTCATCAGAAAAACAAATGCCTACCTTATTAATTGGACGGATGAAGAGGAAATGGTTAGAAAAATATACAATGAAATTAGGGAGGGTATTGAATTTAAAAATTATATGGCTTCACCGGTGCATTCATTCAACGAAGACCGCGAGATTATTGTCACAATATTTAAAAACCACATTGCCTTTAACGATGCCCTGGATTATTTTTACGAGGAGAAAAATATTTTTTGGGTTAATGATCTTGAAATTGCCAACCCACTTGTAATAAAAGTTCTAAACTGGTTAAAACTTAAAAGCAACGAGTTTACATTAATGCCCCCACTCTATAATACCGAAGGCAAGGAAGACCCGGATGAGGACAAAAAGTTCCTGGTTGAACTTTACCACAAGACAATTTTAAAGGGAGATGAGTTTGAAGAAATTATTGAAAGCAAAGCAAAAAACTGGGAAATAAACCGGATTGCTATTATGGATGTCATTTTGTTAAAAATGGCATTAGCAGAGCTTACACAATTTCAAAGCATCCCTGTAAAAGTTACAATGAACGAATATATCGAACTTTCTAAATATTATAGCACCCCAAAAAGCCGGGTTTTTATCAATGGTATTCTTGATAAATTAATTAATGAAATGAAAAATGAAAGCCGGATTGTAAAGAGAGGTCGTGGCCTCGTTGAGTAGTTTAGAGCGATTTAGCATAGCCTTTAAGAGCCACGATAAAATCATTTTTCTTTCTTACCGATACATCAACCTCTTCACCGTTGTCGAGCACAACACTACCACCTTTTCCTTTAACATATCGCTGAACATACTTCAGGTTTACGAGATGCTTGGAATGAATGCGGGTAAAATCCTGGTCATCGAGCATTTTTTCAAAATTATTTAATGATTTTGATGCCAATAATTTTCGCCCGTTGGTCAGGAAAAAATCGGTATAGGTATCACAAGCTTCAAGCCTGATAATATCATCTATCAGTACAATGTTCAAACCTTCGCTTGATGCCACAATAATTTTTTTATACTGATGCCCCATATTATCTTTCAACACACTCAGGCGCGCGCTAATGTTACCTTTTATCTTTACATCGTTGTACCTGTTAATGGCTTTCCTGAGTTCGGTATAATCGATGGGTTTAAGCAGGTAGTGGATTGCTGAATAATCAAATGCTTTTAGGGCATACTGGTCGTGGGCTGTGGTAAATATAACTTCGAAGGAACGAAATTTGACCTTGGACAGCAAATCGAAACCATCGCCATCGGGCATTGAAATATCCAAAAAAATAAGATCAGGAAGGTGTTTATCAATGGCTTCAACGCCTTCGGCAACATTTGAGGCGGTGGTTATAATCTCAATACTTGGAAAATATTTGACCAATAAATTTTTAAGGGTCAAAATGTTGGTCATTTCATCATCAATGATAATTGTTCTGGTTTTTGATTCCATGTTTCTAACTTTGGTCTTAGCATACAAAATTACTAAAAAAACACAGCAATAATCCAAGTTATTATTTATTTATGAGATCAGTCTAAATAACTCCCAAAATCTAATCTTATGAAAGTGGCATATTTAAAAATATTTATTTGTTTTTTGGTGTGAAAAGTTGTCGGGTCAAGAAAGTATTGGTCTATGATACTAATGACAACTTTTTGTAAAACGTTGAAAACCGTACTATTAAATAGACCCCCGCCTTGCTGGCGAAGCGGGCCGCTGGCGCAGGTAATTGTGCAGGCGAGGCAGGCTCGCCTCGCTGCGAAGCGGGTCTCAGTCCCCGAAGGGTCGGGGCTGGCTGCAAGCTCCTTCGAGGTGACATCGCTTCCCCTCCTCCCAAATCAACCCATGGACGGGGTCATTTCGATGCCGCACGTGCGGCAAGAAATCTATTCCTTTGTTATCACACTTTGAGGCCACTTTTTCAGGGGCTTGGGACTACCAATGACATGTTTTTGCAAACGTCTGGATATCAAGAGATTTCTCCCTTCGGTACCAATGACATGTTTGTGTAAGAAGTTGGAGTGCAGATTGCCGGAGAGACCCCTCAATCCCCGAAGGGTCGGGGTTCCGCATGTGCGGGACTACGCTCTTTCGAGGTGACAGGACTTTGGGAGAAGGCGGGGGTGGGAGAAAGTGGGCGCTTCGCGCCCACTTTCTCCCACCCCAAATAAATCCCCGGGCTTTGTCATTTCGATCCGCCAGCTGGCGGAGAGAAATCTATTCCCTCCAGTTCCCGCAAAGGCGGGATTTCCCCGAAAAAACGGGGCAGGCTGCTTCACTCAACATCTCCTCATTATGCCCAAAAATTTGGGTGAACTCTCGAAAAATCATAGTCCGAAATACGTACTTCTAAAATCGTATCAAAAGGTGTTGATATGATATTTACTTCTCCGAATGAGGGGTCAATAGTGTCTGCAGCACTTTCGTCGAAGCCAAACACTAAAGTGTCCCTGGAATCAAGAGCATCCCCAAAATATATTTAAAAGCTGAATTCTTGTCCGCTTACCAATTGGTTAAGTAAAAAACAGTCAGAAGAATGGAGAGTCGTTTCATAGTTTTCTTTTTAAATGGTAACGTTCCGCAAATATGGCTCGCAGCCGCCCACTTGCTAGTGGGTTTTTAATGTTCCGTATGTTTCCTTTTCTCCCGATAGCCATCGGGTGCTATCGAGACGGAATATTTTTTCCAGATGACCGCTAACCGGCTGTGTACCAAAATTTGCTGTTAGGCACTGGGCTTTATTCTGCTTTCCAAACGTATTCTTTTGAAATAAGCGATGATTTCCTCTTTGGTCATTTTTGCCAATTCAGCACTTAATTTGTCCTTTTGTTCTCTGGCAAACTTGACGGCATCAAATTCTTTTTTAGTCTTTGTTTTCATAATCCATTAAATCTCTTGGTGAGCGGATCTCCAATTGTTTGTATCCGGTCAAAAAGAGGTCTGGTAAATTCCTCGAATTCGCTATCGAAATATCCGCCAAAAACTGAAATGTCAATATAAATCCGTTGTTTTTAATCTTCTTTCTTATCAATTTGTTCATAGATTTAATGCCTCTACTATTTGTTTTTTAGTGAGTTATATAGAAAGAGGGGGTATCTCAAACACAACTTTTGTCCCGGCAGCTTTCCCGAAATTATCCTTCAGGTCAATGATGTCAAAGTAAATTTCTTTTTTGAGTTTTTTATTTATTGTTTTTATTCTTTCCTTAGTTATCAATGTGGCCATGGGTTTACGGTCTTTTTCAAGGTGATTTCTAAGTACCTGTGCCTTTTGTCGTCCAATACCATTATCTTTAATTTCCATTATGAATGAATCACTCTTCTTCAGGATACTCACAATAATATGGCCTTTTGTATCCAGACTTTTAAAGGCGTGTTCAATAGCGTTCTCAATAAATGGCTGGACGAGCATAGGTGGAATGTTGATATTTTCAGATTCTAATTTTTCATCTACTTTAATATCATAATCAAATTTTTCAGGAAACCTGATCTTTTGAAGTTCGAGATAGTTTTCCACCGTACTAATTTCTTCTTCCAGACTGATTAGTTCAACTTGTGAATTTTTCAGAATATTTCTAACAAGGTCTGAGAATCGGGAAAGATATACGCTGGCTTTAATTTCGTCTTTTTGTAGAATAAGATTTTGTACACTGGTTAGGGAATTGAAAATGAAATGTGGGTTCATCTGCGAGCGAAGAAGCCGTTGTTTAAATTCTGCAACTTTTCTTGCTGATTTAATCCCGTTTTGCCGAAGGAAAAGAATAAGGATTAATAGAAGCAAAATGGATATTGCGATTACAGCAAAAAGCAAAAGTCTGCTCCGGCTAATCTTAAAACTTTGCAATTGGTTTTCCTGAGAAAGCAAGGTGATTTGATCGTCCTTATGTTGAGATTGATACTTGTATTGCAAATCAAGAATTTCAGTACGTTTCTGGAAATTAACTATGCTATCGTTAATCTTGTTCAATTGTATATTTACCCGGAGTGCCCTTTGGTATTGTCCCTGTTGCTCTCTTATCCGGAGTAGAATCTGAACCGCTCCGGCCATTACTCTCCAGGCCAGAAAACGTTTGTATTGTTTATTCAGCGGAATATATAATTCCCCACTCATCCCGAGTAGCTTGGAATATTCCCTTATCCCATAAAATGATCGTAACGAATCAATTTGTGATCCGAAATAAAGGGTAGAATCACAATACAAAGCTGATTTTATGGCATCCCCGGATGCCAGGTAATTACGCGCCAGTCCCAGGGAATTCATCATTGATCCCCAGTAATGTTTATTTTTTCTTGCCAGTGCCATTCCCAAGTTGAAATAATAGCCTGCGCTGTCTGAAACTCCTAAAGCATTGTACGCATCACCAATTGAATAGGACAACTGGGCAAGGTATGCCCTTTCTTCAATATCATCCGGGTTGATTCTGATCCATGTATTTAAATATTGATCCAGGGCTTTGCGGTATTCACCCATTTGCGTGTAAGCCCTGCCGTAAGCAGCAATAACCATAGCCTCCTCCAACCGGGGCACAGTTATTTTTTTTGCAAAGGAGGAATAAATTTTCAGGTATTTCAATGCGTTTTCATGATCTTCGGCTGTGCTGTACAGGTATTGAAATGATGAATACATCTGCGATTCCCAATGTTTATATCCTGATGCTTTGGCATAATCGAGACAAATCTGAACACAGTTCAATCCTTCTTTTAAATCGGTAAAGGAAAAATAAGACACAGCCCCAATTTGATAATAGGTTTCGATAATCATATTGGTATCCCCAATTTCCCGGTAAAGCTCAAGAGCCTCGTACAGGATCGTCATGGCATCAATAAAATTACCGTTGATATAATCATTGGTTCCTTTGCAGAAAAGTGCTTTGGCCAGCCCCTCCTTATAGCCGATTCTTTTGGCCAGTTGAATTGAAATTGAAGATAAACTATCCGATTTGGAAGAGTAATGCCGGATCAATGTATAGGAAATCCCATTTAATATGTCAACTCTTTCTTTACCAGATACTGAAGGGAGCAACTTTTCCAAACTATCGGCAACGTGTTGATTGAGTGGGAAATTAACTTGCGATTGAAGGGATAAATGCAGACCACAGAATAGAAAGATAACAAAGATATGTTTAAGAACCTTATCCATTAACTTTCGATCTCCTTGAATAGCTCAAGCAACCTTTCCTTGCCGCTGGTGGAAGCCGGAATCTGGCTTTCATTGCTCATAACAACAAATCCCCCGTCCTGTTTATCAAATCTTTTAATATGTTTGAGGTTGATGAGATGAGATCGATGAACCCTCAGGAATCCTGATCCGGCTAAAAGTTGGTCATAATCCTTCAGCACCCTGGAAACGAGAATTCTTTGAGTATCTGTTGTTTCAAAAACCGTGTAACTTCCATCAGATTCACAATGGATGATATCATCCACTTTAAGAAGAAAAATACTTTCCTGATTTTTTAAGATGATTTTTTTAATAACTCCCCCCGGATTTTCAATGTTTTCCCTCAGCGCACTAAGTTGTGTACCGAAATCTTTACTTTTCAGCATTTCGGCATTTTTAACAGCTTTGGCCAGTTTTTCAGGGTTAATCGGTTTAAGGAGGTAGTCGATAGCGCTAAAGCTAAATGCCCTGATGGCAAATTCTTCGTAGGCTGTTACAAAAATAATTTTGAAGTTGATGTGCTCGAAGTGGTTAAGCAAATCGAATCCTGTACCGTCATCCATTTTGATATCGAGGAGTACCAAATCAGGTGATTTTTCCCTGATTGCTTTAATACCCGTTGCCACGCTGTTGGCTTCACCAACTACATTAACCTGGGGGCAGGTTCGTTTTAATAAACCATGCAGTGTATTTCTTACTGAAGGCTCGTCGTCGATGATGATCGTTCGCAGCATCTTAATTATACTATTAGTTGCGGTAAAGTTATATAAAATTGCAAAACTACAGGTCTGCGCATCAGAATTACAATACTATCCTCCTTAAACGAGCAGGAATTATTGTATTATGATCTTTTGAATTTTAGTTCCACGACTTGTCCGCAAGTTTATTAAATAAATACCTGAATGTAAATGATGGGTATCCCAATCTAACTTGTGTGTGCCCTTTTCTTGCCGATTATAAAAAATTTGATCAACCTTCATTCCCATCATATTATACAGATTGATTCTGACGATATCTTGCTGAATTAATACAAACTCAATATTTAATTCATCTCTGCAAGGGTTGGGGTAACAATGCAGCGTGTTATTGGTGTTTTCCACCTGTACTTGATTAACATTAGTAATTACTCCTGGAGACATTAATAAAGAATCCAAAAATATTAATGATCGATTTTTAAATCCCGTTGGCATATTATGACCACCTGTATGGTCAAAGAATTCATATTGCAGCCCCTTTAGATCCAGGGTGTCTTTTAGAGCCAGAGTTCCTGGGTACAAAAAAAATCCATCGTTAGAACCATCTCCCAGTAATATTCTAACACTGTCTGCTTGAGATAATGAATCAATCATAAAGATAATATCGAAGGGTTCTTGTTTCGCCAAAACAGAGTCAATGTAATTTCCACTTTCATCCAAAAGATATTGTACAATAGGTGGATTGATATACGTTTGAGGTGTATTTGTATCAGGTGCACAAACCCCGCATACAAGAAAGCTTAAGATCGTACTTGGTCTGTTACCTCCAAAGTTGTAAAAATATGGAGGACCAGGGTTGTTTTCTGACAGTATTGCCTGTTGCGATTGGGCTCTATAAAACTCGTCATTGAAATTAAGCGGACCTGCGTGTGAAGCAATAACATTGTAAATATCATGGTGCAAAATACCATACCTGAAGGCTCCGTAACCACCCATTGATTGACCAAGCAATCCTCTAGCATGTTTATCCGGGATGGTTCTAAATGATGCATCAATCCATTGAACTAAATCGTTCACATTATAATCTTCATAATCTCCCCAAAGAACTGAGTTTACATATACGCTGCCTCCCAATGGTGCAGGGCTATTATCAGCTCCTACCATTATTACGGGTTCAATAATACTGTCATTAATCATTTGATTAAGAAAACTAATCATTGTATTCATGGCATTCTGGTTTCCTCCCCACCCGTGTAGATAATATATTACAGGAAAATCCCAACTTGGATTTTCGTCATACCCCGGCGGAAAATAAATATCCACCATTTTTACCTGATCTAAGGCGGCACTGTAAAAGGATGTGTCAATCTTGTACTGTCCGAACAGTATTGTTGCCGACAGCAACATTGCTGAAATAATTGTAATTTTCTTCATATCGCATAGTTTTTAATGATTTATCGAAAGTAAAATTACTATGCTTTGAGGGGAGATATGAAATAGATTTGTGAATGCCGGGGTTTTATTTGTAAACGCTGGGTTTTTATTTGTGAACGATGGGATTAGCTTTGTGAAAGCAGGATTTGACTGAGAGAATATGTTACTTTTAAACACAAATTTTCATTGTACAGTTGAGGTGATTAATCCGTCATTGGGCATCAAAAGAAGTAAAATCCGTTGCTTGTGCTTGTAATGCGTAGTGGTTTTTAATACAATGACAGGTAAAGTTCCGCAAATATGGCCCGCAGCCGTTCACTTGCAGGAAGGTTTTTTTGAAACCTTGTATATTTCCATTTCTCCCGATAGTAATCGGGACATTTTTCCAGATGACCGCTAACCGGCTGTGTGCCATGATTTGCTGTTAGGTTTTCCCCGCATTAGCGGGGCAGGCTGTGCATTATTGTTTCAAAATGTTAATCAGTTTCTTGTTGATGTATAAAGTCTCTCGTCCAACTTTTTGAGATTCTAAAATTCCAATATTTTCCAATTCTTTAAGATATCTTGAGGCTGCTTTTCTTTCGACATTCAATTTATTTACCACAAACTCAATTTTTGAGTAAGGTTGTTCAAATAATAATTCAACCAATTCCTTTTTGTAAATTTTTGGGGATTTAGTTTGAACTTTTGTAATTGTTTTGTCCAATTGATTTTTAATATTCGAAATTCGTTCAATAGTGTCTTTTGAAGTACTTTCTACAGCTTTAAGCATAAACATTATCCATTCCACCCATATTCCAGTTCTATTTGTTTGGTTTAGCAATCTATAATACTCGGGTTTATTTTTGATTATGTAGGAACTTAAATATAGAATAGGCACATCAATCAGGTCGTTAAGAATTAGGTATAAAATGTTTAATATTCTACCAGTTCTGCCATTCCCATCATAAAAGGGGTGAATGCTTTCAAATTGATAGTGCAGTATCGCTAAATTTATCAATGGTGACAAATCTTCTTCATTCTGGTTAAGATGATTAATGAAATTACTTAATAAATCAAGTATCTCTGCTTTATCTTGTGGTGGTGTATAAACAATTTCTCCGGTTTTATTATTTTTCAATACAGTTCCGGGCGTGCTTCTTACTCCAGCCGTATTGTCAACTAATTCTTGCTGAATGCTAATAATATCATTAACCCTTAAGAAACCTTGCTTTTTAACTATCTCAAATCCTTGAAAGATAGCTTTGCGGTAATTTACAACTTCTTTAGTCTCTGCAGAAATATTTGATTTGTTTATTGTCAACGCTTTATACAGCTCATCCTGGGTCGTAATGATATTCTCGATTTCGGAGCTGTCTTTTGCTTCCTGAAGGACAATCGCATTTAATAACATGGCCTGATTAGGAATGGTTTTCGCTATCCCTTTTAGTTCTGCTAAAGCTGCTGTCGCTTTGTTTGTCTGACGTAATACCTCAATGGTTTCCACTTTCTCTCTAAGCGGTGGAAGTTTGTCAAGCCAGCCTGACGGCGAGGCAGGTTTGAAATGTGGTGCATTTTGTCCCATATTATTTTTATTTGTCCCAAAATTACAATATTTAGTACAAATAGCAAATCTTGCAATACCTTTTTTGCATACAGCCTAACGGTCGGCGGCTATGGCCCGCAGCCGATCAATTGCAGGATGTTTTTTGAATATTCGTATGTTTCTATTTCTATTCATTTTTCCAGATGACCACTAACCGGCTGTGTGCCAAGATTTGCTGTTAGCAATAGTACTTACCTCCTACAATTCTCATTTAAATAGTTAACTAACTCATATACTTTTGTCACTGGATTTTGCTCATGGTAAGTTAAATCTGCTTGTTTTTGGAATAATACTTCTGCTCTTTCAATCGCTTTAGTCTGAGAAGACCTATCATCTGTTTCTAACTTCTTATAAATGGTCTGACAGAATGCATATATTTTCCCTTCTTTCTCATAATTACAATTCCAATACTCGTTTTGTAATAGTAACTTCTATGATTACGTTGTTCTGTTGTATTATAATGTAAGTAAAACCATAATTCAAAAGAGTCATTGGAATATGCAATTTCATAACCTTTAGAAATTCCACTAGTTATGGCATTGTCAAAATTAGCAAACTCTTTCGCTCCTTGCTTTACATCCATATCAAAGACACACCAAACTTTATCATATTTTTTATCACTTTTTTTTACTATCCCTTCGGTTGCCTCAATTAGTTTTAGTTTACTTTGTCCACCTAAATCAACGGTTTCGATGGTTAAGGTTAAAACAGGAAATGATTCAAAGTATAACTTTTCTGTTTGTCCTTCTCCAACAATTAGGATAGTTTGGTTAGTTTCCTTTGTTTCAATATCATAAATAGATGGCTTTACCTTTTTCAACCAAGCCTTCTTTCTGTCCGTTACTTTAATAGCTTTGGTCTTTTTAGTATCTTATCTCTAATATTCTGCCATTTTTTGGCAGAATATTAGAGATAAGATACCCATGCAAAATTTAAAATGCATTGTTGTTAATATGAAAGGAAGATAAATAATAAAGCTCTTAATTGCAAAATATGCATTTATAAATTTTGCCGACTAACTTGGACAAACCAAAACAGGAATACACCATAAATTTTACATGATCACCTTGTTTGGTTTTAGCTTGTCCAAGTTAGGCATTATCATCAAAGTTTAATAGTTTACTAAAATCGCCTAAAAATGGTATTGCCCCATATTTCCCTTGGATATAGTCTTTTTCAAATGAAGCATTATTCCTAATCCCTTTAAACTGTGTTAATGAATAAAGATGGCTTGAGCCATATTTATCCTTTTCCACAAATTCTATTTGGTCTCTTCTGAGTGTATCTGCTGATAATAAATTTGTATCATGGGTCATAAAAATTAATTGAGAACCGTTATTCTTTTCAGAATTAAATAACTCAATTATTTTTTTTGTCAATAAAGGATGGAATCTTGCATCAAATTCATCTATAACTAATGGTCTTCCATCTTTTAACGCCTCATAAACAAAAGGGCTAAGCTCAAATAGTTTTAAAGTTCCTTCTGATTCTATCATTCTAAATGGCAATGGAACATTTTCTTTGAAATTTAATTCAGCATCAAATTTTTTTCTAGCTGAAATTAGGAGTCTTGATTTAGATTGTTTAAAATCATTTTTAGTTTCTTCGTCTAAATTATCAGGTAAGCCCTCTGAATTTATCTCAACATTAGCTACGTCCTCAATTCCAGTATCTCCGAATTTAAGAAAGTCTAATATGTATTTTTTCATTGAATTATTTTCCAACGAATCCCCAGCGTACTTATATAAACCTTGATGACCAAGTCCATCTATAACAAAAATAGAGGCGATATTATCTACAATTAATTTTGATAGTTTTCCAAACCCTAAAGATGAAATACTAGATAAAAATAATGAGTTGTTTCTAAAAATTTCATTGTCAGAAGAATCATCATCAAACAAACTCATAAGCTTATTCCCCTCGCTAAAGTTTGTCTTATCAATTTCTATAATTTTCTGATTTTCCCTAATAAAATACGGTAATTCACGTTCTTTTGGTTTAGCAAAAAGCCACTCTGAATAAACTACCTTATCATCTAATTCAAATCCATACCTATACCTAATATCTTCAATCCAAAAGATTAATTGAAAAAAACTTGGTTCGTCTTCTGTTTCAGTACTATATCTAAATGGTTCTATTAAATCCAAAACCTCATCATCTTTAACAGATTGTCTAATTATGCGAATAAATGTTACTAAAGCCTTAACAATATTGCTCTTACCACTCGAATTCGCACCATAAATGGCTTTCGATTTAAGGAAAATAGACTCTTTATATTTATCATTTCTGATGACATTATCTTCATCAATGCGGTCATATTTAGATTTGATTTTTGCCGCTGACAGGTTTAAGGTTTGAATATCCTTAAACGACCTGAAATTTCCAAAACTAAATTCTTGAATAATCATTTCTTAAATAGCTATTTGTAAATATTTGGCAAATATAGTAATAAGAATTGATAATTAAAATGCAATGTTTTTCATGTATTATTGCCAACTTGTTTTCATAGCCCCTTCCCGTCTTTTAACTATGGTGAAATAGGTATAGTTAAACGACATTTTGTTTATTGTTTTTGATTGGCTTGTTTTCATTTTAAAAAAAATTCCTTGTTTCCCACATAAGTGAATTGATAAATTTTTAGGCTGTCAAAGGTAGGGAAATATCTGTTTAAAACGAATGTTCAAAGTCAGATTATTTATCAATACAAAATGTTCTTTAAAACTAATACTTCCGCGGGCTTCCAAGAATAAACATCCATTAACTATTAATCCCGCAAATGCGAGGATTTCCCCGAAGGGTCGGGGCAGGCTGCTTCGCTTCCCGCAAATGCGCATAGCCGTCAGGTTAAGGAAATATTTGTGATTTTTGAGTAAGTGAATACTACAAAAAAGGCTGAAAGCCTTTCATATCAAAAGGAGGAGCAACGCTCCTCTTTAGCACAGAAGAAATGATATCTTCAGGCTGAAGGCCTGATACAATTTTTTGTCCCAGGCCTTCAGCCTGGAAATCTTTATGGTCATAATACCTTTTCTTTGATGTTCCAGGCTTTCAGCCTGCGTAACATATTTGGGAAATATGTTTAGCCTGACGGCTATGCGCAAATGCGGGATTTCCCCGAAGGGTCGGGGCAGGCCGCTTCGCTCAACAATTAACGAATAATGCCGGGCAAAGCCCGAGCCCAGGATTCAAGAATCCCGGATTTACAACATCCTCGAAAAGTTATGAAAATCAAAGATTTTCTACTTTTCGGGACAATTCACCCTCTACTCCACAAAAAGCACAAGGCCTTTCAAATATTCGCCTTCAGGATGATAAATGTTGATGGGATGATCGGCAGGCTGGGTGAGCTGGTGTAGAATTTTTACCCTGCGTCCGGTGTTGGCTGCTGCCGAGAAAATTGTTCTCCTAAATTCATCTTTGGAAACTACCTGCGAACAGGAAAAAGTAAACAGAATCCCGTTGACGTTCAAATTCCTGATGGCAGCTTCATTGATACGGCGATAAGCTTTCAAGGCATTGTTGAGCGCCTGCTTGTGCTTGGCAAAGGCTGGAGGATCGAGCACAATTACATCATAGTTGGTTTCGTTGCTTTTAAAAAACTCAAAAGCATCCTGTGTAAAATAGCGATGCTCCGCTTTTTCCCCAAAATTGACTTGCATATTCTTTTTTGCAAGATCGACCAGTTTGGCGAATCTGGGCAATCCTACGAACTCATGAAATGCACCTTGCCGGAAAGTGGGAATTCCCCGGCGGCAAAATTGAACCGGGCAAATCAGCCGAAGCTAGCATTATTAGGGATAATATTTGAAGATCTGGAAATTCACATCGAAGCCATCGAACAATTAAAACCAGTCACATATCATTATCCTGAAAAATCCATCCGGCTTATTCCATTCCGCTGCAAAATATTATCGGGTAAAATCAAGCTTACCGAACATGAAGCATACAAATGGGTATCAAAATCTGAAATGAAATTGATGGATTGGGCTGCGGCGGATGTCGAAATTATTGAGGTGAATGGGCTGAAAGGCTAAAACAACAAAAGTAGGAGCAACGCTACTATTGAACAATAAACAAATGGACAAGGTCAGGTAAAAGGCTTGAGAAACTCTGTTCTTCCATGCCTTGAGCTTGGCAATATAAATCTTTATACTTTTTGTCCAGAATCATTGCACCTCAAAAGTTACCATGGATACTAGCCTGGAAATTTCCTCAATATTGTGTTTTATCAATTCCTAAATTTATTGACTGCTACCTGCGTATCTGCAATAAAAGCTGCATCGTCCACCTAAAAACCGACAACACCCCGTTATTTGATTTCGCCTTGGAATTCATAAAAGAACAAAACCAGCCCTTACTTTTTCACACCTACGATGTGGATAAAAATCCAGGCAGCGATGATGTTGTTTCCATTCGTACCCGCTACGAAATGCTTTTCCGCAAGCAAGGAGAAAAAATCAAGTATTGCAGGTTTGGGCTGTTTGGGGAATGAAAGAGGATCAGTTTGACAAGTTATTACTTATCATCTCAAAAGCAGTAGGGAATTCATTAATTTCATATTCAAGTCCGAACTTTTTTAGTAACAGATTATTCTCAAGGTATTTTTTTCGTGAATCAATAACAGGGTCAAAATTAATTCCAAGGGTTAGGATCATTTTTTTTATCCTTTCTTGTGTATCATTGTCAAGTTCCGAATGTGGTATGAAAATATGGCTTTCCGAATCATATTCTAACAATTGCTCCACATCGTAGTCCGGTTTATCTGGTTTCAGTATATCATCAACTTCTTTTTTGCCTTTCACCTTGGTATTGATGTCTGTGTGAATAAAAAAGAAATTGTCCCATAACCAGGCTTTCCCTGTTTTCAATGCTGGGTTAAAATGATCAAGCTGACCAAGAATTTCAGGATTCCGATTAGTATACTTTCCATTCTTCCAATTTCCATCCTCTAGTAAAACCGTATTGCAGAGTTTCATTTCAGTATAAGCACACAAACCTCCTTGCACGTGCAACAAATTCATGACTACGTCAACGTAATGAGGATTATTTGATGAATTGTAAACACCGTGATTTTGTTGGTTCTGTTCAAATTGTTCTTCCCATTCTTTGTAATGTGAAGAAAGGATTTTGGTTTTATCAATTTTTCTCATTACTATTTTGTTTCCCAATCCAACAAACCAGCTAATTTACTATACTCCTGATACATTTCAGCTCTTTTATTTTTATCGTTTTCCTTTTCAATTTTCTTACCCAACATTGCCAAATCCATCATTTTCTCGATACGTTTTTCATTTCCCCTTTCCTTAATATCAAAAACTTTGGTAAGAATTGAATCCCATCTCAAATATTGTGGATTGATGAAATAATTATCGATATGACGCTCACCTTTAAAATATTGTTCCTGTAGAACACGTCCCTTGTCATAATCAAAATTCAACTCAACTATTTCCCAGGGCTCAAATGAAGAAGCAATTATCGGTGAATGCGTGGCAAAAAAGAATTGGGCTTTTGGGGCAAGGGTTTTATAATACCCAACAATCATTTGTTGTATGTCGGGGTATAAAGAGTTTTCAGGTTCATCAATAAGGATTATCGAATTATCGGTATTAAGCTCATACAAAGGTATGGATGTAAGAATTATCTGCTTAGTCCCAGTACTCAATTTTTCAAAAGGAACCATTTTATTGGTCAAAGTGCTTTTAGCCCGAATTACGTCAATGTTTTGAATTCGTGGCAAATCAGTTTCTATTTCCAGTCCGAAATTTTTTATGATTGGATTTAGGCAATTATTGGCAAGGTTAATCAAAGGGTTAGAAGTTCCTTTCTTCCATTTTTGGATTTCTTCCTTTATATCAATAGGCTCAATCTCTGCTTTTTTAGTTAGGTCAATTCGAAAATTCGCTTCTTCGTTTTGAAAATTAATAACTTCTTTATATACCTTGCTCCAAATAGGGGTAAGCTTTTGTTTTGGATTATTGAAATCAACAACTTTCTTATCTATATAAGATACATCAGGAGTTTTCCTACTAACAAACTGATGTTTAATATTTATATCGGCCGGATAATTGATTGTAAAATGCTCAATCAAAGTGTATGTCTTTCTCAAAATAGAGTTTATCTTATCTGAATCCGAAAATGCCTCAGTTTTATTCTCAACTATTGATAAATCCCAATCTTTTTTTTCACCATACTTTCCATTAGATAAAATAAATTTATGATTCTTGGATGAGAAAGAAACCTCTGTTTTTGATTTTACTCTATTTTTTGAATTGAGCGAATAATTGGTTTTTTGATTAAAAGCTATACGATAGTGAGGTTGGAATTGTGTACTTATGTGCTTTAATTTTGTTATCGACTCCAAAATATGGTTCAATAATGTGGTTTTACCTGTCCCACTCTGGCCAATAAAACAAACCTTTTCGAGGGGCAGTCCCTCCTTTTCATGACCTTTTGGGTAGGTTAAATCCAAATGAAAATCTTTAAATTGATGGAAGTCGTTTATATGAATGCCGAAAATTTTCATACCTCGTGATTTTTTGTAAAAATACTAAAATGTTATCAACCCTTTCTGTTAGTGGATCAAATAAAATGACCATGTAAATTTAATTTTTTCCAAAATTGGGATTTTTCGGAGTGGCCTCAATTTCCAAATCATTTCACACCGTTATAATATAATTAGCCAGGTAAGCCAGGCAAACCAAGCCACCAAGGTAAATGAAGAAGAAGTAAAGCAGGTTAAATATTCTCCAGCCCTGCAGGTTTTGTTTGTACTGCAACCTGTCGGTATAAAACTTAACACCAAAAAATATTTGTGCAGTGTAAAACATCGAGAAAGGAATAGATTTAAAAAGCCTGCCGAACTTTATATCCTGGGTTTCATTCCGCCACTCGTTTATTTTTTCTGCCTTGTAAACATTTTCGGTAAGGTGTTTCAGCATAAAGGTGTTGAAGAGTGAGAGCACCAGGTAAATCACAAGCACATTTCTAAGGATTAATTCCTTGTCGTAGCCATAACCCCACCAAGTTTTATCTATCCAGTTCATCAAATGTCCCTGCACATATCCGTAATCACAGTCCGGGTCGATGTATTGAAATTCCCTGTACTCCTTGTCAAGCAACTCATAACTTTGCGTGAAACCCTCATCCATTTGTTTTTTCAATAGTTCCTCATACACATTTGCTTTAAGCTCATATTCTATTGAGTCTTCCTCAGGAAACCACAGTGTGAATCGTTTATACCTAAACCTGATTTTGTCGATAGCTGCACCTGTAAGGTTGATGTAACAAGTATCGTAGTTTGGGTTAATTTTGGTGGTGGTCAAATCGAGTTGGTTGGCAATTAGACTTACACCCGAAAGGTCTAAATATTTTGGTAAAGTAGCTTCCATAAAATTAATTTCAGCACCAAATTGTGCATACTTAAAGTTTGCCAGGGAATCAAACTGCGCCCACCAAAAATCTGCTACTGAACCAAACTGAGCCATCCGAAAGATTGCTATTGAACCAAACTTCGCCAACATAAAATCTGCTACTGCACCAAACTTCGTAAACATAAAATCTGCTTTTGAACCAAACTGAGCCTTCCGAAAGATTGCAGATGAATTAAATTGCACAGCCAAAAAGCCTGCATATGAACTAAACTGCACCCCCCAAAAGTATGCTTTTGAATCAAACTGCGCATCCGTAAAGAATGCTTCTGAACCAAACTTCGCCCTCACAAAGTTTGCTACTGAACCAAACTGCACCCCCGAAAAATGCGCTATCGAATCAAACCGAGCGTACGAAAAGTCTGCTTTTGAACCAAACTGCGCCCTCACAAATTTTGCTTTTGATTCAAACTTCACCCACGAAAAGGTTGCTATTGAATCAAACTGCGCCTCTGAAAAGTCTGCTTTGGAGGTAAATACAGAATCGCTAAAATCCGAATGTTCAATAATTTGCCATTCCTGTGCAAAGCATTGGCATAATAAAAAGATAAGGAGGAGGGTAAACAATGGATTAACAACTTTCTTCATCGCAGGATTTATGATTGATGGAATGCAAAAATAGTAATATTTGAGGAACTGGTTTCTAATACAACCTGCCGGCTTGGATTTATAATCCGAGCCTACAAGGCTTATAGATCTACTCGGTGTAGCTCCACAATTTCATTGTACTTTTGCCTTGACGAAAAACCACCAAACCTGCCTACCGGCAAGGCTGGAAGTCAAGAAAGATTGAAACTGCCCGCCAATCTTTCCGGCCACCGCACATAGTTCTTTCCTGGTGATAATTACTGAATTTTCAAATTGTTAAAACAAGTAGCTAATTGAACACTTCAGTTACCAAATTGCATTTTCCTTTTTAAAGCTAGTAGGTCTAACTGCACTGCCATAAATCCTACGTAGGTTTCCTGAACTCCAAAATCCACTTACAGTTTTTCTGCATAAATCAAAACTCCAATTACTCAACAAAAAGCACCAAACCTTTTAAATATTCGCCTTCCGGGTGGTAAATATTGATGGGATGATCGGCAGGCTGGGTGAGCTGATGCAAAATCCTCACACTGCGCCCGGTGTTGGCTGCTGCCGAGAAAATTGTCTTTCTGAATTCATCTTTGGAAACTACCTGCGAACACGAAAATGTAAACAGAATTCCGTTGGCATTCAAATTCCTGATGGCAGCTTCATTGATACGGCGATAAGCTTTCAAGGCATTGTTGAGCGCCTGCTTGTGCTTGGCAAAGGCTGGAGGATCGAGCACAATTACATCATAGTTGGTTTCGTTGCTTTTAAAAAACTCAAAAGCATCCTGTGTAAAATAGCGATGCTCCGCTTTTTCCCCAAAATTGATTTGCATATTCTTTTTTGCAAGATCGATGGCCTTTTCGGAGGCATCCAGCGAATCAACCAAGGTTGCACCCGCAGCAGCAGCATAAACTGAAAACCCGCCGGTGTATGAGAAAATATTGGCTACTTTTTTTTCTTTGCAATAGTTTGCCAAAAGTTTCCTGCTTTCGCGCTGATCGATAAAAAAGCCGGTTTTTTGTCCCGTTTGGAAATCTATTTCAAAAATGTTTCCGTATTCTTTCACCACAACATTTTCGGACTTGCCTACTAAAAATTTTTCTACGCTATCTTCAACGGCAGTGTGCAATGTGGATTCGCTTTTATCATAAACGGCAACACAAGATTCACCCAATATTTCTTTGATCAAATCAGCAAAAAGATCCCGGTGCCGCCACATCCCAACGGAATGTGCCTGAATTACAACAACTCCATTATAAAAATCAACAATCAAGCCCGGAAAACCATCGCCTTCTCCATGAACCAGACGAAAAACATTGGTTTCAGGATTATTAAAAAAGCCTAATGCTTTCCTCATTTCAAAAACCTTTTCAAACTTTTTTTTCCAGAAATCTTTGCCGGCATCGGTTTTCTCAAACGAAATTATCCTGACCGTAATGGAACCATTCTGAATGTGGCCTGTAGCCAGATAATTGCCCGATGCATCCACAACTTCAACAATATCGCCTTCTTCGGGTTTTCCCGAAAGGCCTTTTATCGCACCCGAAAAAACCCACAAATGAAACCTTTTCAGTGAATGGTCGCGACCTGGTTTTAAATATACTTTTGGAAATTCCTGCATAATTATTTCGATTTAGTTTACAAAGAAAGGAAAAACATTCATTTTGATTTTATATTTAAGTTTATTAGCTTTGTTGGCTATTAAAAAATCAATAGGCTAATCTAATTTAAAACCAACTGTACTATGATCCCAAAAAAATTGATTCACCAAACACGGCTGACTTTCGTTAATCTGTCAATCCTTATCACATGTTTAACTTTCTCGGTTTGGCTTAATGCCCAAACCAAAGATGCAAACATCATTTATCCCACCACCACCATCTATCCGTTTGAACTGCCGGAAGGCGAACCTATTAATTTCCCGCTGTACCAGGCCACACCTGTGGGCGACATCAATGGCGATGGCTTTACCGATATGCTTTACAAGGATTATGTTGGCGATGAACGCACGCCCAGCATGACCGATAACACTAGGAAATCGGTAATCATAACCGAGCCGGGAATCAATCCCGAAGGCATCGTTTTTTACAATGCTGATTTTTATGGCATCGGCGATTACAACGGGGATGGATACGATGATGTGCTGGATATAGATCAGAAAAAAATCCGTTTTGGCTGTGCCGCAGGCATATCCAACGATTCCCTGGTCATCTCCTATCCGGATGAACTTTACAAATTCCTTATGGCCGGCGACATCAATAACGACGGATATTCGGAGTTTATCATTTACGGAACTATAAATTATAGTTATACCTCATTATGTTTTTCAGGTCCCGATGCCAACGCCATTTCCGTTGACCCGAGTGAAGGAAAGTACTACATTTCCGACTATGATAATGACGGGGAGACTGAGATTTGTTTTGCACAGTCGTTTTTCGAAAATGGGTATCAATTTGATTGGTACAGGCTGGATAAAGCCAACAATCAATTTATTCATGAACTTTCACATCGCCCCGCCTGGCAGCACGATCCGTCCACTCATTATCCCGTTTCTTTTTGCGATATCAATGGCGACCAGCTCATCGATCTGGCTTACGCGTATTATATTGGCGACACCATCGAGAATTTTAACCTCAGCGTTTACTTTGGATTGCCCGAAGCACCCTATTTTGAAGATGCTATTGATATAGAGGTTAGAGCCAAATCAAGAATGTTTTATGATGCCGGCGACTTTAATGGGGATGGTTTTGACGACTGGTATGCTTCTTATTCTGATGATTCCATTGCTGTGTATTACGGCCGCAGCGATGTGGCGGTAAATGGATTCCAAAAAGAGTTGGTTTACACAGGAGCAAACCAGCAATTACTGCTCAAAAGCCAATATTTTGATGAGTTCGCCCATAAGGCAGAAATGGAAGATTTCGATTACAACCAGGATGGTATCTCGGATATTTTTTTCAATTTCCTTTCTTATGATGAACACCTCCGGTTTGATACGGTTGGAACTGCAATTGTAATGGGTGGCCAATCTCCCGATTTTAACAACCCGCTGGTATTGGGCAAAACAGGCAACCGTAAATTTGGAAACATTGCATACGGTGAGTTTACCAAAAACCTTGGCGATATCAACAAAGACGGGTACAACGACTGGGGTGTTCTTGCGCAATCGGGTTGCTACCTGGAAATTTTTTACGGTGGGGCGGAATTCAATTTCGAACCCGACATTTCATTTATGCTTCCGCAAACGGCAAGGGCAAATTGCTGGGACTGGTCGTTTGGCGACTTGAATGGCGACTCCTGGACTGACATCGCCATCTCGAACAGTTCCAACCGTGAATTTGGATTTGTTAAAGACCTTATGACTTTACGATCAGATGTGTACATTTTCTATGGTGAGGAAAATATGCAGGCCGTTTACCATTACGATGATACAAACGTAACACTCAATAACGATACTTTTTGGGAATATGGCTACAACCTTTCCATTGTTGGTGATTATAATGCGGATGGATTTGACGACCTGGTGGTTGGAGGTTCAACAAAATTGTACAACCAATCAACTGAGCTACTGATCTATTTTGGCAGTGATACCGAAATTGAGCCGGAACCGGATCTGATTATTAACGAACTTGAAAATCATTTCTATACAGGTCAGCCAATCACGGCCTGTGGAGATGTGAATGGAGATGATTATGTTGACTTTACTTTTGGATATGATTTAATACCTGGGGGATCATCACTTGTTTATTTTGGTGGCCCGAATGCAGATACGGAGTACGACCTTATTTTGGCGAGCACCGATCCTAATTCGATAAACCTTGGAGAAAATACACCACGAAATGCAGGTGATTTTGACGGAGACGGATATAATGACCTGGTTCAATACTGCTATGCTACGCATGAAATATACATCTATAAAGGTGGCCCCGATCTGGATTCGATTGCCGATTATGTGATTGCCAATCCCGGCTTTCCGCCTGCTTGCTACAGCCTCGAATTTATTGCCCCCTCATCTGAAACAGGTGCTTCAGATCTTTCTGCTTGTTTTGGTATGAATGATTGCTATGATTTTCGCATTTTTTCACTTGAATCAGTATCTACAGGCGAAGAAAAATACCTTTTGAAAAATTGCCTGGGACCTTCAGGTAGCAGCATCGCATCGGGTGATTTCAACGGGGATGATATTACCGAAATTTTTGCAGGCGTTTCCTACGAGCTAAATTATGGCGTCCCGGGCGGAGTTGTGTATTTCTATGAACCTACACTTTTTACTAATGTTGATGATGCCTTTAACAGTGCAGCTTCGGATGAAGTGGTAAAAATCTATCCCAACCCTGCACATGGAATGTTGTACCTGGAATCAAAAGAGATTATCGGGCACATTGATATTTATAACCACACCGGACAATTGGTTTTTGGTGAAAAAATGGCATCAAATAGTCACTCGTTAAATGTAAACACGCTGAAGCCCGGTTTATATTTTGCAAGAATTACCACATCATCGGGTTCGATAACTAAACCAGTGATGATCCGGTAACGATCAGAAAAATATCATTTTGCTCTATCACAAATAAGCCTTTGTTACAGGTATTAAAAAATTATGGGTGTTCCCTGAACATTGGTATTTCACCATTCCATAAAATGGCTGGTAGCGATGAAAACCCTTTAACGAATGATCCCTGCCTGATTTTAAATATACTTTTGGAAATTCCTGCATAATTGATTTGAAATATTTCTGCAGAGTAAGCCAAAAAACAAATCTACTTCAGAATTGCTCAAAAGGATAATTTTTTAACATCCAAAAAATTACCGTACTTTTAACTCACAATTTTCGCATAATTACAGAGATTGTAAACAGAATTTATTCTTAATAGATATTCAAAAGAAATAAAAATGAACAACGAAAAAATTGTTGACCAAAAACTTCTAAATGATCTGGCTGGTCGAAAGATCATAAACGATATAGGTGACTCTACCTGGGGTCAGCTCATTTTACCTGCTTTTAAGGAATCGTCAAATAATAGCACTACGGGTTTAAGAGTGGTGGTTTTTGGTAGTTACCTCTTGGGATATAAAGTATTGGAAACCCTGAAAAAATGTGTACAAGCTAATCCGGGGCGGATAAATATTTGTGGTCTGGTAACTGATGATCCGGCAAATCCGGAGGCGAAAATTTCGATAAAGCGTCGGATTTGGAGACTCTACGATGATACTGAAAAAGTAAACCTTGAAACGGCAATCATTGAGTCGGGGCTAACGGGAGGAATGCCGGTTTTTACCGGTAAGGTAAAATCCGAATATTTTCACAAATTGTTAGCATCCTGGAAACCAGATGTTATTTTAGTTTGTGTTTTTGGTCAAATCATCGACGATTACATCATTAATTTCCCAAAACATGGAATTTATAATTTCCACCCATCCGATTTATTATCTAAATATGGTGCCGGACCACAACCCTATCAGGATTTAATTAACAGGGATGCCAAAACTTCCAAAGTTACAATTCATGAACTTACAGATCAGCTTGATGGAGGACATGTTGTTGGGCAGTCATCGGATGTAAATGTCAGATTTGAAGATGGAAGCATCACCGATAATGTTTTAGTAATTGACGATAAAATGATTGGGCCGGTTGATTTGATGACTACATTGCTTATTCGTGCGCTGGTACTTCATAAAGAAGAAGGGCTTAAAGGGAGGATACATACTATTGACTTTGCAAAACACTTCAATCCCGAATACAAAAAAATGCTATTGGAACCTGTTCAATCAAAGGAACATGCCGACAAATTACCTTTACCATCCCAAACCATTGATTATTCAATACTTTGATTAAATCTTGAATTCTGAATCCATGCAAGGAAACCAGCAACCATAAAGCTGGGGATAAGGGATAATAATGTTCCCCAATAAATACCTACTAAAGGAAAAAAAATCATTGCAGCAATTGCATAGGAAAAAACAGAAAGGGAACCGATGGCCACATTTTTCACAACTGAAAAAAGATGCTCAGCTTTATTGCTCCAATGCATCACGATAAGCGTTGAAGCAAGACCTGCCGGAAACATGGCTATCACGCCAGCCCAAAATGGGTTCATGGTTTCGGCAAGATAAGTTACAATGGAGATAAGCAAGCCCACAAACAATGCCCGAAGCAAAATGCTGGAAAAGGGATATTTTCGTGGACTGAATTTTTCACCTTTCATTTTACGAAAAAACAAATGGGTAATCAATGCAAGCACCACATAGATTATTATGCCCCCAGGTAGATGCGTGTGCTCAAAAATAACCAGGGGTAAAGCGGCAATTAACCACAGGATGGTAGTGATTAAAAAACAATAAAAAACCACCCATCCTTTTCTTCTATTTTTTTGTTGATTTTGGAAATAGCCAGCCAGGTTTACGTAAATTAACGGATAAAGTACAGCCAACCCCAATGCCGGTATTGATGCAGGAACAATTTTAGCCACAGCTTGGGCAGACTGCCCGAAACCCAAAAAGAAATATCCAAGAATGATGGTTGAAGGCAGTGACAGTATTATCCCTGAAAACCGTGGTGGTATTTTTTCAGCAAGCAATGACAAGAGTGAGATTAAACCGCCTCCAATCAAAAATGAGGTAATCAACTGTATGATCAGTTCCTGTGTCATCAAAGCTGGTTCTACTACCATTTTCGTGGAATTTTTTTTATTTATGCAATAATTTCTCAATATTAAGTCTTCAGCAGGCAGTCCTCAGTATGCAGTTTCCTGACGACTGTCCACTGCCCACTGCCAACCAAAATATTATCAATTTAATAAGTTTTAATTCTTTCCACTAAGTTTGCAGTAGGCTCTAAAAAGTGTGTTCAGAGATTAATAGTCGCGAAACTTATCTAAAACCGCCCTAACTTCTTCGGGATTATTGGTTTCCATAAGCTCGGCACGCAAACGTGCTGCCCCGTGAAAGTTATTGGTATAGATTTTGAAAAAACGCTTTAGAACGGAAAATTTTTTACCCGAACCCCATGTTTTAGTATAAAGCTCCACATGCTCCCAAAGCAAATCAAGCTTTTCCTGTATAGATATTTCAGGCTGGGGATGGTTAAATATCCAGGGATTGTGAAATACTCCGCGGCCAACCATTACACCATCGGCACCGGTATCGCGGCATTTTTCCAGTGCATCCTCCACACTCATCACATCGCCATTACCAAAAATGGGAATATCTTTCCCCGAAGCATTTCTCAATTCAACAGCTTTCCTTATTTCATCCCAATCGGCCGGAATCTCCGATTGATCTTTCTGTGTTCGTCCGTGCAAAATTAGTGCTGCCGGATCTTGTGCCAATAAATGGGAAATCCAGTTTTCGGTATCATGCTTTTTAATCCCGGTACGGGTTTTAATGCTTACCGGAATATTGCTTGCTTCTTTGGTAGCCTGAATAATTTCGGCTGCAAGCGCCGGCTGCCCAATCAAAGCCGAACAGCCACCCTGTTTCACTATTTTTTTTACCGGGCAACCCATATTAATGTCGAGGCCATCAAAGTCGAATTCCTCACAAATCATCTTTACGGCCTGGTAAAATTTTTCAGGGTTAGCACCCCAAATCTGGGCAACTATTTTCATTCCTTTTTCCTTTAATACCTTGCGCTCCGATTCATTAACCTGAAGGCGGCTGATAACATTTGGCCTGCCAACAGGATGACACAAACCATCGGTTGAGGTAAACTCGGTAAACACCACCTGAAAATATTCAGGATTAGAAATACGCATCACAAGCTCCCTGAAAGAGGTATCCGTAACATCTTCCATTGGCGCCAGCATAAACGATGGCTTTTTAATATGATTCCAAAAGTTTTCCATGTTTTAAAACGGCGGCAAAAATAGCATTTTCCATTTGTGCGATATAGAATATTATGTCATTTCAAAATTCACGGGAAAGGTTATATGATTTTTATCCATGTTTGACTTCTTATCAAAAACTGTTTCACAATTAAATTTCCTCCCACAACCTTTTCTCCACTTTTTTGTTTGGATTGTAAATCAAAATATTATGAAACCATACTTAGCAAATTTTATTTACGGATTTTTATTAATAATGATAAGCCTTTGGGGCTACATGGCTTCAGAAAGTCCATCACCAACAGCTTTTATTCCAACTGCCTTCGGTGTGATTTTACTTGCACTTACTCCCGGCATGAAAAAAGAAAATAAAGTGATAGCACACATTGTTGTGATTCTTACGGTGTTGGTACTTGGCGGGCTGGTAAAGCCTCTTACCGGAGCCCTTGGTCGCACCGATAATATTGCCATTGCCCGTGTTATTGTTATGATAGCTTGGGGCGTGATTGCATTGGGAGTTTACATTAAAAGCTTTGTAGATGCCCGGCGAAAAAAGGCATGGTAGCATTCAGAAATGTAAGTTGGGTTTCTTTTTGTATAGTGACAAAACCACCAAAACCAAGGCGTAGTTACACACACCAATGCCTACGCGCTTTCTTGCGGTGTCCTGGCTAGGAAATAACCAAAGTTATCAAGCCCACGAGCAGAATGTATAACTTTGTGGTGTGAAAATACCAGGGATTATATATGAAACTGATATTGAATTTTTCCAAGAACAGCTTATTGCCTGGTTCCGGGAAAACGGGCGTACTTTCCCGTGGAGGAAAAAATCTGCAACGAATTACGAGTTAATTATCTCCGAAGTTTTCCTGCAAAGAACAAGGGCGGAAACCGTTGCCATATTTTTACCGAAATTTTTAAAAAAATACGCATCATGGAAACAACTTGGTGAAGCAAGCGAAATAGAGCTTCAAGAAATAATCCATCCATTAGGGCTATACAAACAGCGTGGTAGCCGACTGTATAAATTAGCGCAAGAGCTTAAAAAAAGAAAAAGGCGGTTCCCAAAAGAAAGAAATCAGGTTGCAGAAATCCCAATGATGGGGCAATATATTACGAATGCTTACGAGCTTTTCGTATTGAAAAAAAAGTCGCCCTTGTTGGATGTTAACATGGCAAGACTTTTAGAGCGCTTCTTTGGCCATCGAAAAACGGCCAGTTTAGCACACGACCCCTATTTGCAAACCCTGGCTTACAGAGTTGTAAATATTGAAGAATCGAAAGAACTTAACTGGGCAATTTTAGATTACGCATCCTTGGTTTGCAAGAGACAGAAACCAAATTGTTCTAAGTGCTTGATCTCTAATAAATGTAAGTTTAGCAACAAATAATAACCTTCGCTATTCCTAACTTTTTTTTCCCTATTCTGGTTAAAATTGAGAAAACTCAATAATCTAATCCAAAGAGAGGACAAAATTGTTTTTATTTGGTTTGTGGATAAAAATTTCATATTCCTGACTTTACGTATTTGTTCTGTTGCAATTAATAAACTTTGTGATGCTTTTACCAAAGGTATCCCTATCGGGAGAGCCTTTATGACTTGTGCCATTGGCATCACTAAGTGAGTGGCAAATTAATAAAAATTTACCACGAAAATATACCGTTAATTTCCAAATAAAATGCAAACTTTTTTTTATGTTTGTACCAAGCTATGTTTTGATGACTTCGCATGTTCTTCAATAATTGAAGATTGAGGCTCGAGCATAGCTTTTCTTTTTTTACTGTTTGATCTCGATATTTGATGT
>CAZQIV010000059.1:0-38519 GCA_964593705.1 uncultured Lentimicrobiaceae bacterium
TTCATGGGATTTGGATCTGTATGCATTAGCGTAGTGCTTCGCTCTTGCTTTTTCTTCAAATCCCGGGAGCTTCTGCACCCTTCCCCGCCAGCTGGCGGAAAGGGCCGGGGTTGGGGTTATGTTAATCATGTTTTCATTTTATGATGTTTTGTGATTTCGACCTCTCCCCCGACCTCCCAATTTTCGGGACAGGCTCTCTCCAAAAGGAGAGGGGAGCCCTCTTTCCTGAGAGTTGAAGTGTAATTTTTAGCGAAGTGCTTCGTGTTTTTTCCTCTCCCCCTGCCCCTCTCCAAATTGAGAGGGAAGCCCTCTTTCATGGGATTTGGATCTGTATGCATTAGCATAGTGCTTCGCTCTTGCTTTTTCTTCAAATCCCGGGAGCTTCTGCACCCTTCTCCGCCAGCTGGCGGAAAGGGCCGGGGGTTGGGGTTATGATAATCATGTTTTCATTTTATGATGTTTTGTGATTTCGACCTCTCCCCCGACCTCCCAATTTTCGGGACAGGCTCTCTCCAAAAGGAGAGGGGAGCCCTCTTTCCTGAGAGTTGAAGTGTAATTTTTAGCGAAGTGCTTTGTGTTGACTATTTCATGAGCTATTCCAAACTTCGGGATTGGAATGTCGGAACTTTCCGGTAACTTTCCATAGCCCAAAAGCAAAAAGGGTTTGACTTAAAGTCAAACCCTGACATATCTTCCGCCGCAAGCGGCAATGGAAACAGTAATGAAAGTTATGGGGCTCTCCAAAAGAATGCCCGCTTCGCGAGGCGAGCCTTCGGCAAAAGCCCGGAGAGTTCTTTTTTTTGCTTACCACAGGCTAAAGCCTGTGGTAAGCAAAACTGAATTATCTCAGCACATTACCTCGGGCTTTAGGCGCTTAAAAAAGAAGAAGGTAGGCTTGTTTATTATTTCAAACCGGATGATCATCGAAGATGTGAATTGTTGAAGAATTCAATAACAATCCAAATTGCTTCACCCAAATATTCAAGCACTTTATAATGAACAACGGCTTACTCGATCATGATTTTCCGGTTCATCACACCATCGGAGGTACTTATTCTCATAATATATAGCCCTTCACTCAAATTATTCACGTTGATAGCCGAACCGGATGAAATGCTTGAGCCGGCGTTCAAAACTTCTCTTCCCGATAAATCAAAAATCGAAACTTCAATTTCAGTTATTCCCGGGTCAAAGAAGTTGACATAAATAAAGTCTCTGGCCGGAATGGGATAAACTATAAAGTTTTGTTCCAGAATATGATTATCGATTCCGGTGGGCTGGCAAATTATTGGAAATATGGCATTGTCAACATCATAACCGGGGTTACCTTCTTCATAAGTTCTCCATTCGCCCGATGCAGTCTTTTCCCACCCGTTGCCATTGGTAGCAGCACTTATTTTATTTGTAAAAATTGCAAGTGTATCGCCCTGGCTTTGGGGTAGTTCAAATCCCATGTAGAAATCATCGCTGATAGGAATCCAATTATCAAAAAAGGCAACAGTTGCAGGATAAAACCCTTGGGGCTGGTCTTCAACAGGAATTTCGGAAAGAAGCTTAGAGTATGAATCCAAAACTGTTCCGGGTGTTCCGGAAGTTCCATCATCATCCCAGGCTTTAAACGTTATTTGCGGATCGCTGGCCAGTCCATTGTTTTTAATTGCAAAAAAGAACAAGCCACCCATCAACAGACCTTTATCTTCAGTAATATCGAAATAACTTGCTTTTGCCAAATCGCCCCTTGAGTTGTTACCCGACAAATACCCTGTATTTGGCACTTCAATATTATATAAATGATATGATCCCGGAATATCGTAGTTCACCGAATCGCAAATGCCATACCCTACAGCTCGGATGTAGTCCGCTTTTGAAATACTACTTGAAACAGAATCAGCGTCCCAAACTGTAAGTTTTATTGTATAAATACCTTCCTGGGTGTAGGTATGCAAAGGGTTTTCCGTGTCTGCACCAGAATTATCACCAAACTGCCAGCGCCATTTTACCGGGTTGCCCTGCGATCTGTCATCAAACTGCACAGTGAGTGGAGCGGGGCCAAAGGTTTTATTAACCCTGAAGTTAGCCTGAATATTTTTGGGACTCTCCGGATTTGGATCAGCAGTTTTTTTGCAATCGACAACATGCACTGAAAATTTAGATACACCCTTTTGCGCTCTGATAGCGACAGTTGAGAAAAGAAATAGGATTGATAGTAGTATTAATCGTTTCATATTGGTTAAATTTATTTTTGCAAAATTAAACAATTACTTTATTCAGAATATTTCAAAATTCAAAAATGAAGTTTTTTATTTTTATCGACTTGCTTACCTTTGAGCCCATTTTTAACTAAATAAATATTAATACTCAAAACAAATCTACACTCAATGATGCCAATACACAAGATGGAATTTAAGTTATTCAGGAGTTTTAAGAGCTTCGGTGTTTTCCTGATGATGGTTTTTTTTGTTCTAACATCCTTATCAGTCGATGCAAAGAAAAAGAAAAAAGTTGAAGATGAAAAAAGTGACACTTTAAAGTCATCAACATTCTCAGGCTTAAAATGGAGAAGTATTGGGCCGGCATTTGCCTCGGGCAGGATTGTCGACTTTGCAGTAAACCCTTCAAACCACAGCGAATATTTTGTAGCTGTGGCCGCCGGACATGTTTGGAAAACTACTAACAACGGGACAACCTTTAAACCAATCTTCGATAACCACAAAGCATACTCAATGGGAGCCATAACTATTGCTCCTTCCAATCACAACATTGTTTGGCTGGGTACCGGCGAAAATAATCACCAGCGGGCTTTAGGTTATGGAAATGGTGTTTACAAATCGCTTGACGGTGGTGATTCCTGGAAACTGATGGGACTTGATTCTTCAAGACAAATTGGTAAAATAATTATCCATCCCTCAAACCCTGATATTGTTTTTGTTGCTGCCGAAGGCTCGGCATGGGGTCCCGACGGGCAACGCGGCCTTTATAAAACAATTGATGGCGGCAAAACCTGGAACAAGGTGTTGGAAATTAGCGAAAACACCGGGGTTAACGACATTGTTATGGATCCCCGCAATCCGGATATCCTTTATGCAACTTCCGAACAAAGAAGAAGAAGAAGCTTTACAAAAATTGGCGGTGGCCCTGAATCGGCAGTTTACAAATCAACCGATGGTGGTAAAAACTGGAATAAAATCATGAAAGGGCTTCCGGGCAATCATATCGGAGGTATGGGTTTGGCCATTTCACCCGCCAACCCCGACTATTTATATGTGATTGTTGAAGCGCAGGAAAACAAAGGTGGCTTTTACCGAACTACAAACGGTGGAGCAAGCTGGGACAAACAAGGTGATCATTCCTCCAGCGGACAGTATTATAACGAAATAGTGTGCGATCCAAAAAATCCGGAAAAAGTTTATTCACTCGAAACGGTAACAAGAGTAACCGAAGATGGCGGAAAAACCTGGAGGTCGGTTGGTAACAATTCGCGCCACGTGGACGATCATGCAATGTGGATTGACCCTGATAACACTGACCATTTTATGATTGGTGGTGACGGCGGCATTTACGAAACCTTCGATGCAGGGAAAAATTACATTTTCAAAAGCAATCTCCCCATCACACAATTTTATCGTGTAAGTGTTGACGATACTGAACCTTTTTATTGGGTTTATGGTGGCACACAGGACAACAACAGTATGGGAGGCCCATCCAAAAACACTTCGAGGGCTGGTGTAAAAAGCGACGAATGGGTTGTAACTTTAGGCGGTGATGGATTTTTTCAGGCTATCGAACCGGGAAATCCTGATATTGTTTACTCGGCCTATCAATATGGAAACATTTACAGGTATGATAAAAAATCAGGCGAAAGCATAAAAGTAAAACCCGAACCACGTAAAGATGAGCTAACTTATCGTTGGAACTGGAATAGTCCGTTTTTTATTAGTCCACATTCCAAAACAAGGCTTTATATGGCAGCCAACAAAGTCTTCCGCAGCGATGACCGTGGAAATAGCTGGCAGGTAATTAGTGAGGATGTTACCAGAGATGAAGACCGAAACCAGTTTAAAGTTATGGGTAAATACTGGCCATCAAATGCAGTTGCAAAAGATGTTTCCAGTTCGCAATGGGGAACAGTAGTTGCCTTAGCCGAATCACCTCTTAAGGAGGATCTGGTCTTTTCAGGTAGCGATGACGGTGTAATTCAAATAAGCAAAGATGCCGGTAAAACATGGACAAAAGTCACCACTTTCCCCGGCGTTCCGGAATACACCTACGTAAGCGATATTTTACCCTCACGCTTTGACGAAAATGTGGTTTTCGCTTCTTTCGACAATATTAAAAGTGATGATTTCAAACCCTATCTGCTCAAGAGTAACGATAAAGGAAAAACATGGACATCCATTGTTGGCGACCTTCCTGTGGATGAAACTGTTCACACCATCGTTCAGGATCGTATAAACCGCGATTTACTTTTTGTGGGTACAGAATTCAACGTTTTTTTCACACAGGATGGTGGGAAAGCATGGATTGAACTTTCATCAGGGATTCCTGATGTAGCCATGAAAGACCTTGTTATCCAGGAACGTGAGAACGATCTGGTGGTAGCAACCTTCGGACGTGGATTTTATATTATTGAGGATTACACGCCGCTACGCCAGGTAACAACCGAAATGCTTGATACCCTCAAGGTTCTTTTATTTCCTGTTAAAGATGCATTACAATATGTTGAAACCGGCGGCAGGTATGGACAAGGATCTACCTATTTCAAAGCTGACAATCCTGAATTCGGAGCTGTTTTTACATATTTTTTGAAAGAAAGTCCTAAAACAAAAAAACAACAAAGGCTCAAAGAGGAAAAGAAATTATTTAAGGAAGGAGAAAAAATTCCGCAGCCATCAGTTGAAGTGCTAAAGGGCGAAAAAAAGGAAATTGCTCCAATATTAATTTTTACAATTACAGATAAAGAAGGTAATATCGTTAGAAAACTTTATGAGAGCCCTTCAACAGAAAGTTTAACGCGGATTAACTGGGATCTTCGTTACCAGGGGAAAAATCCTGTAAGATTACGCAACGACGAATTCGATCCAAAAAACGATGGTAATTCAGGTATGTTCGTGCTGCCCGGAAACTATTTTGTTTCGATGTCATTGGATCACAATGGTGAAATTACAGCACTTGCAGGCCCTGTTGGATTTACGGTGAAATCACTCAACAATACTACTTTGCCTGCATTAAACCGTGAAGAACTTGTTGCATATCAGGATAAAGTAACCGAACTTGGCAGGATCATGCGAGGTGGTAAGATTTACCTTGAAAACCTGATGGAGAAAGTTGCAAAAATAAGGCAGGCCATTCACAACACCCCTGAAGCTCCAAAATCACTTGCCGACAATGCGAGGGCAGCAGCAGAAAAACTTGATGAAATTATGTTCATAATAAATGGTACTGATGCTAAAGCAAGTTGGGAAGAAATTCCACCGGCAACAGTCCCGCTTAGCTATCGATATCGAATAATTGGATGGTCGCATTGGGGTTCAACCTCCGAGCCAACCCAGACACAACTCGATCAGTATCAAATTTTGATGGAAGAACTTCCGCCGCTGCTCGATCAAATTAAGCAGGTTGACAATGATGTGAAACTAATTGAAACTGAAATGGAAAAATACAAGGCTCCATGGACTCCGGGTAGATTCCCGGAATTAAAAAAGAACTAAATCAAGGAGTTAAAATGCCCGGATACTTATTTTATTAAAAATAACTTTGGAAAAAAGAAAGATATGTTTACTTTTGCGCCCCTATTTAAAGATACGAATAAAAGTAAATAATTATAAAACATTAAACAAGAGGTATTTAAAATGATTATTGTTCCTGTAAAAGAAGGTGAAAATATTGAAAGAGCACTCAAAAAATACAAAAGAAAATTTGAGAAAACCGGGGTGGTTAAAGAGCTTCGCGAACGCCAAAAATACACAAAACCATCCATAAAAAACAGAGAAGCACGCTTAAAAGCTATTTACATTCAACAATTGCGCGACGCTGAAAACGCGTGATAAATATCTTTTGAAAGATATTTCTAAAATTTATTAGGAAAATTTTGTTTACCGGGTAATTAAATATTATCTTTGGAACAACAGTTTTCCTATTTTTTTTGATGTGAAGCAGGAATTTATAAATTACATAGCGAGAGAAAAAAGATACTCTAAGCATACCATTATATCTTACGAAACTGACTTAAAGCAATTTCAGGAATTTTTGGTAACCCAATACCAAATTGATGATATTAGAAATGCTGATCACAATATTGTGAGGAGTTGGCTGGTTTTTTTATTTCAGAATAATAAATCTGCTAATTCAATAAACAGAAAAATCTCCTGCTTGAAATCTTTTTACAAATATCTTATCAGGGAAGGCCTTACCGAAATAAATCCTATGCTCAAGGTAACTTCCCCAAAATCCGGCACAAAAGTTCCCGAATTTGTCAAAGAAAAAGACATGGAAATGTTGCTTCAACATACAGATTTTGGTAATGATTTTGAGGGTGTTCGCAATAAACTTATCATCGAAACATTTTATTCAACAGGAGTTCGTATCTCTGAGCTAATCAATATAAAAATTCAAGATGTCAATCTAAACGAAAAAACGATAAAAATTTTAGGAAAGCGAAATAAGGAACGTTTAACACCATTATCAGCCTACCTGACAAATGCTATCGAAAATTATTTATTAGTTAGAAAAAATATTTCCGCTGAAACAACACGAGCTTCAACATATTTGTTTATTACAAAACAGGGCAAAGCAACTTATTCAAAACTTATCTATCGTATCATTAATAAATACCTTACTTATGTATCTTCAAACACCAAGAAAAGTCCCCATACCCTGCGGCACAGTTTTGCAACAATTATGCTAAACAAAGGTGCCGAATTAAATGCTATTAAAGAAATTTTGGGTCATTCCAGCCTTGCAGCTACCCAGGTTTACACACACAATTCAATCGAGAAATTAAAAACCATTTACAAACAAGCTCATCCAAGAGCATAAATAAATAGGAGGAATAACTATGCAAATTGACATTAGGGCGGTTCATTTCAGAACAGACAAGAAACTAGATGATTTTATCGAAGAAAAAGTAACCAAGTTGGCACAGTACTACGATGGTGTTATTGGTAGCGAAGTATCGCTTAAAGTAGCAAATGTTGAAAATACTGAAAATAAGATTACTGAAATCAGGCTAAGTATTCCCGGAAATGATTTGTATGCCAAAAAACAAAGTAAATCTTTTGAAGAAGCAACCGATGAGGCCTGTGATGCCCTGAGAAAACAACTTGTTAAACACAAAGAAAAACAACGGAAAAATTAATTTTTTTTCAAAATTATCAGAAAAAAGTTTTGGTATTTAAAAATACTATTCTACTTTTGCAGTCCTTTTTTAAAAAAAGGGCTGTTTTTTTATACAAAAAACTATTAAAGTTCTTGTTAATTCATGTGTTCAGGCCGATGTAGCTCAGTTGGTAGAGCAGCTGATTTGTAATCAGCCGGTCGGCGGTTCGAGTCCGTCCATCGGCTCCGTACAATAAAATTGTTTCGGGGGGATACCAGAGCGGTCAAATGGGGCAGACTGTAAATCTGTTGGCGAAGCCTTCGGAGGTTCGAATCCTCCTCCCCCCACATTAGTTCATTACATTTTGATGAACGCGAAGACGGATTTCCATAGTGAAATCCGTTTTCGTGTTTAGATTCGCGGGAGTAGCTCATTTGGTAGAGCGATAGCCTTCCAAGCTATAGGTGGCCGGTTCGAGCCCGGTCTCCCGCTCCAAAATGATGCCGATGTAGCTCAGGGGTAGAGCACTTCCTTGGTAAGGAAGGGGTCATGAGTTCAATTCTCATCATTGGCTCTAAATTGAAAAATAAAAATTATAATTAATAACCTTTTTGTAAACACCTAATTAAATATCTTTTTAAAATGGCAAAAGAAAAATTTGATAGGTCCAAACCGCACGTAAATATTGGCACAATTGGACACGTTGATCACGGAAAAACAACACTCACTGCTGCTATCACTATTAATCTTCAAGATCAAGGATTGGCAACATATGCATCATTCGATTCAATTGATAACGCCCCTGAAGAAAAAGAAAGAGGTATTACCATTAATACTGCACACATTGAGTATCAAACTGTTAACAGGCACTATGCACACGTAGATTGTCCAGGTCACGCTGACTACGTTAAGAACATGGTTACCGGAGCTGCCCAAATGGATGGAGCAATTATTGTTGTTGCTGCTACTGATGGCCCCATGCCTCAAACACGTGAGCACATCCTTCTTGCACGCCAGGTTGGCGTTCCAAAACTGGTTGTTTTCATGAACAAAGTTGACCTTGTAGATGATGAAGAATTACTTGAGCTCGTTGAAATGGAAATTCGCGAACTCCTGAGCTTCTATGAGTTTGACGGTGATGAAACTCCTGTTATTCAAGGTTCGGCACTTGGTGCGCTTAACAAAGAGCCTAAATGGGTTGAAAAAGTTATGGAATTAATGGAGGCTTGTGATACCTGGATTCCATTACCCAAGCGCGATCAGGACAAACCATTCCTTATGCCTGTTGAAGATGTATTCTCAATTACAGGTCGTGGAACAGTTGCTACCGGTCGTATCGAAACAGGAATTATCCACACAGGCGACCCGGTTGATATCATCGGCATGGGTGCCGAAAAACTGAAATCAGTTGTTACAGGTGTTGAAATGTTCCGTAAAATCCTCGATCAAGGACAAGCCGGTGATAATGCAGGTCTTCTCCTTAGAGGTATTGATAAAAATGACATCACACGTGGTATGGTGATTGCCAAACCAGGTTCAGTGAACCCTCACAAACATTTCAATGCAGAAGTGTATATTCTTAAAAAAGAAGAAGGTGGACGTCATACTCCCTTCCACAACAAATATCGTCCTCAGTTTTATTTCAGGACTACTGATGTTACCGGTGAAATTTTCCTTCCAGATGGTGTGGAAATGGTTTTGCCAGGTGACAACCTTACAATCGAAGTTAAATTGATTTCGGAAATCGCAATGAGCAAAAACCTGCGTTTCGCTATCCGTGAAGGTGGCAGAACAGTTGGTGCCGGACAGGTAACCGAAATTCTTGACTAATTTAATAGGTGTTTGGTTATAATTGAAAAAAGTAGTCCCGGAACATAAATGTTCTCGGGACTGCTTTATTAATTATAATTCAATACGGGTGTAGCTCAATTGGTAGAGCGACGGTCTCCAAAACCGTAGGCTGTGGGTTCGATTCCTACCTCCCGTGCAAATGAAAAATATAAAATGACCTATGGCAAGTTTTAAAATGTTTAATTACGCCAAGGAAAGTTACGACGAGCTGTTACACAAAGTTTCCTGGCCCACATGGAGTGAACTCCAGAGTAGTGCTATTGTCGTGTCCATTGCTTCCCTTATAATCGCTTTTGTGGTTTATTTGATGGACATCTCATTTAGTAGTCTTTTAAAAGGGTTTTACACCTGGCTTTAAGTTTGGAGTCGCGCCAGGCAAAAATTATTCTTATTTCAACTAAATACAGATTGGCTTACCAGCATGAGTAATCAAGAGAAAAAGTGGTACGTAGTCAGAGCGATTAGTGGCAAAGAAAAGAAGGTTAAAGAGTATATCGAAAGTGAGATAAGCCGACTTAACCTTCAGGACTATATTTCACAGGTACTCATTCCTACAGAAAAAGTATTTCAAATAAGAAAAGGCAAGAAAATCAGTAAGGAAAGAAACTATTTCCCAGGTTATGTTTTAATGGAGGCAGCGCTCGTAGGAGAGATTCCTCACATCGTTAAAAACGTACCTGATGTTCTTGGATTCCTGGGTACCCGAGGGGAACCCGATGCAATGCGCGAATCCGAAGTAAAAAGAATACTTGGAAAAGTTGACGAACTTGCAGATCAGGCAGAAGAAGTGAATGTGCCTTTTATTGTTGGAGAAACTGTTACTGTTACCGATGGGCCTTTCAACAGTTTTAGCGGTGTAATCGAAGAAATTAACGAAGAGAAGAAGAAATTGAAAGTGATGGTTAAAATCTTCGGCAGAAAAACACCCCTTGAACTTGGGTTTATGCAGGTTGAAAAAGAATAAAGTTCGTTTTTACCACAGCATAAATTTATGCTGTGGAAATTCAATTTATTAAGTAATAACAAAATGGCAAAAGAAGTTAGCGGATTAATAAAGTTACAGATCAAAGGAGGAGCTGCCAATCCATCTCCACCTGTTGGACCTGCGTTAGGTGCAAAAGGTGTGAACATTATGGAGTTTTGTAAACAATTTAATGGTCGTACACAGGAACAAGCCGGTAAGGTGTTGCCTGTAATCATTACTGTTTATAGGGACAAATCTTTTGATTTCATAATCAAATCTCCGCCGGTTGCAGTACAACTAATGGAAATTTCCAAACAGAAGAAAGGTTCTCCTGAATCAAACCGGAAGAAAGTTGCTTCAGTTTCATGGGATCAGGTACAAGCTATTGCTGAAGGTAAAATGAAAGATTTAAATTGTTTTACTGTTGAATCAGCGATGAAAATGGTTGCAGGAACAGCCCGAAGCATGGGAATTACGGTTAAAGGAACTTTTCCGAGTGGAAAAAACTAAGGTTGTGTTAAAGCATTTGTTAAAAATTTAAAAGGATTCGCAAATGGGAAAATTGACTAAAAAACGTAAAGAAGCTTTAGCGAAATTCGATAAAAATGCTAACTACGCACTGGCGGATGCAATTAAGACTGTTAAAGACATCACAACTACAAAGTTTGATGCTTCAATAGATCTGGATATCCGACTGGGTGTTGACCCACGTAAGGCTAATCAAATGGTCAGGGGTTCGGTTACTTTACCTCACGGTACAGGAAAAACTGTACGCGTTTTGGTATTGTGCTCGCCCGACAAGGAAGATGAAGCCAAAGCTGCCGGAGCCGATTTTTTCGGTCTGGATGAATATGTAGCGAAAATCAAAGGCGGCTGGACCGATATTGATGTTGTTATCACCACACCTAACGTAATGCCAAAAGTTGGCCCCTTAGGTAGGATTTTAGGACCCAGAGGGCTTATGCCCAATCCTAAAACCGGAACGGTTACAATGGATATCAAAAAAGCTGTTGATGATGTGAAGGCTGGTAAAATTGATTTTAAAGTGGATAAAACAGGTATTATACATGCCGCAGTTGCCAAGACATCTTTTGATGACCAAAAGATACTTGATAACGCTAAAGAGCTTTTAACCATGGTAATGAAATTAAAACCATCGGCATCCAAGGGTACATACGTAAAGAGCATTTATATGTCGAGTACTATGAGTTATGGGATACAAGTTGATCCAAAATCCATAGTAAACGCGTAAACTTCAGTAAAATGAGGAGAACGAAATAATGACCAGAGAGGAAAAAAATCAAACTATATCAGTACTTTCCGAAAAACTCAATGATGCATCTAATTTTTATATCACCAATATTGGCGGTTTAAATTCGGATGTTTCAAGCGAGCTTAGAAGAATGTGCTTTAAAAAGGAGATCAATCTTCTTGTAGTTAAAAACACGTTGCTGAAAAAGGCAATGGAAAAATCTGAAAAAGATTTTGTGGAATTATTTGATATTCTCAAAGGGTCTACTTCAGTAATGTTTTCGGAAGTTGGAAATGACCCTGCAAAACTTATCAAAGAATTTCGTAAGAAATTTAAATCAGACAAGCCGCAATTGAAAGGTGCTTATGTTGCTGAATCAATTTACATTGGTGAAAATCAACTCGACATTCTCGAAAACATCAAATCAAAAGATGAGGTTATCGGAGATATCATTGCATTACTTCAATCACCTGCTAAAAATGTTATTTCCGCACTTCAGTCGGGAGGACATAAACTGTCAGGAATACTCAAAACTCTTTCAGAGAAGGAATCATAAAAACTATTATCATCATTTATTAATTACGAACATTCATTAAAATAAACAATAAAATGGCAGATTTAAAAACTTTTGCAGAACAATTAGTTGGTCTGACAGTAAAAGAAGTTAACGAACTCGCTCAGATATTAAAAGACGAATATGGTATTGAGCCTGCAGCAGCTGCTGCAGTGGTTGCCGGCCCGGCCGCAGCCGAAGATGCTGCTGCTGAAGAACAAACTGAATTTGATGTTATCATCAAAGCAGCTGGCCAATCAAAACTTGCTGTTGTTAAACTTGTAAAAGAGTTAACCAGCCTCGGTCTTAAAGAAGCAAAAGCGCTTGTTGATTCAGCCCCTAAAGCAATCAAAGAAGCTGTATCAAAAGACGAAGCTGAAGCACTCAAATCACAACTTGAAGAAGTTGGTGCCGAAGTAGAAGTTAAGTAGCTTTTATAAAACTCTTGTCTAAGAAATATAGACTTCTGTCAGCCATGCTGTGCAGAGTCTATATTTCTTTGTATTATAGAATACAGTATTTGTATTTTCTTATCTTATTTATAATCAAAATCTTACAACATTGGCCAAGGAATTCGCTGACAGAATAAGTTTCTCAAGAACTAAAATTAAATCAGAATATCCTGATTTTCTCGACATACAATTAAAATCTTTTCAAGACTTTTTTCAATTGGAAACAAATCCTGAAAATCGCGTAGATGAAGGACTCTACAAGGTTTTTAGCGAAAATTTTCCAATTACCGATGCGAGAAACAATTTTGTTCTTGAATTTTTGGATTACTTTATCGATCCACCAAGATACTCCATAGAAGAATGCATTGAACGAGGTCTGACCTACAGTGTGCCACTTAAAGCTAAACTCAAGCTTTATTGCACCGATCCCGAACATGAAGACTTTGAAACAATAATACAGGATGTTTATCTTGGTCAGATTCCCTACATGACGCCAAAAGGTACATTTGTAGTTAATGGAGCCGAAAGAGTAGTAGTATCCCAACTTCACAGGTCGCCTGGAGCATTTTTTGGTACCAGTTACCATGCCAATGGTCAACAATTATTCTCGGCAAGGATAATTCCCTTTAAAGGATCATGGATGGAGTTTACCACGGATATTAACCAGGTGATGTACGCGTACATCGACCGAAAGAAAAAACTCCCGGTAACAACATTGTTGCGAGCCATTGGTTACGAAACTGATAAGGATATTCTTGAGATATTTGATCTTGCTCAAGAAGTAAAGGCTAATAAAACCAATTTGAAAAAATTTATTGGCAGCCGTCTTGCAGCCCGTGTGGTAAGATCGTGGATTGAAGATTTTGTAGATGAAGATACCGGTGAAGTTGTTTCAATTGAAAGAACTGAAGTAATTATTGACCGCGAAACTATTCTTGAAGCCGGTCATATTGATCAAATCGCGGAATCAGGTGTAGATACCGTTTTAATTCATAAAGAAGAATCGGATAGTATAGACTATTCAATCATTTTTAATACGCTTCAAAAAGATACCACGAACACCGAAAAGGAAGCTGTTGAATTTATCTACAGACAGCTAAGAAACGCTGAACCACCTGATGAAGAAACTGCAAGGGGTATCATCGAAAAACTTTTCTTTTCGGATAAAAGATACGACCTTGGAGATGTTGGAAGATACAGGATCAATAAAAAATTGAAACTTGATGTTCCGATGGACACTAAGGTGCTCACCAAAGAAGATATTATTTCTATTATAAAATACCTCATCGAAATGGTGAATGCCAAACGTGAGATTGATGATATCGACCACTTGAGCAACCGCCGTGTAAGAACTGTCGGTGAGCAGCTTTATTCTCAATTTGGGGTTGGACTTGCCCGTATGGCAAGAACAATACGCGAGCGGATGAATGTTAGAGATAATGAAGTTTTTACCCCTACAGATCTTATTAATGCAAAAACACTTTCATCTGTAATTAACTCCTTCTTTGGTACCAATGCACTGTCTCAGTTTATGGATCAAACCAATCCACTTTCGGAGCTCACCCACAAAAGAAGGGTATCAGCGTTGGGTCCCGGAGGTTTGTCAAGAGAAAGAGCCGGTTTTGAGGTACGCGACGTTCACTACACGCACTATGGCCGCCTGTGTACAATCGAAACACCCGAAGGCCCGAACATCGGACTAATTTCCTCGTTGTGTGTATTTGCTAAAATAAATAAGCTTGGCTTTATCGAAACACCTTATAAAAAGGTTGATAACGGCAAAGTTCTTTTGGATGTAGATGAAATTTACCTGAGCGCCGAAGAAGAAGAAAATAAAATTATTGCCCAGGCAAACTCGCTTTTGAACGAAGATGGCACCTTTGTTAGAGATAAAGTAAAGGTTCGTTACCAGGCTGATTATCCTATCGAAGAAAAGGAAAATGTCGATTTTATTGATATGGCTCCAAACCAAATTGCCTCGGTAGCAGCATCGCTCATTCCATTTCTTGAGCATGACGATGCTAACCGTGCCCTGATGGGATCGAACATGATGCGCCAGGCCGTGCCATTACTCAAAGCCGAAGCCCCAATCGTTGGAACAGGTATTGAAGGTGGAGTAGCACGCGACTCAAGGGTATTGATCCAGTCCGAAGGCGATGGAGTTATAGAGTATGTTGATGCAAACCAGATAACTGTTCATTATACAAGAGCTGAAAACGAAAGACTTGTAAGTTTCGAAAATGATAAAAAAACCTATCAGCTTACAAAATTCCAACGAACAAATCAAAATACTTCCATCAACCTGCGACCTATTGTTAAAAAAGGTCAGAAAGTTGTGAAAAATCAACCGCTGTGCGAAGGTTATGGAACCCGAAATGGAGAATTGGCGCTGGGTCGTAACCTCATGGTTGCATTTATGCCCTGGAAAGGTTATAATTTTGAAGATGCTATTGTTCTTTCCGAAAAAGTTGTGAAAGACGATATCTTTACTTCGGTGCATATTGAGGAGTTTGTGCTTGAAGTTCGCGATACCAAACGCGGTGTTGAAGAACTTACTAACGACATTCCCAATGTATCATCAGAAGCAACAAAAGACCTGGATGAAAATGGTTTGATTAGGATTGGAGCCGAAGTAACCGAGGGAGATATCCTTATTGGTAAAATTACACCTAAAGGTGAATCGGACCCTACACCCGAAGAAAAACTACTGCGGGCTATTTTTGGCGACAAAGCCGGTGATGTTAAAGACGCATCACTTAAAGCTCCACCTTCGATGCAAGGTGTGGTTATTAATAAAAAACTTTTTGCAAGAGTTATAAAAGACCGCAGGGTTAAAGGGAAAGAAAGCAATGAAATTGCAGAACTCGAAAAAGAATTCAAAAAAGAATCGACAAACCTCAAGAATAAACTTGTTGACAAGTTGATGATTTTAGTCAGTGGCAAGGTTTCGCAAGGAGTTCACAATAATTTTAAAGAAGAGATATTCCCTAAGAAAACAAAATTTACACAAAAGCAATTGTTGGCTATCGATTACATGGTAATCAATCCCAACAAATGGACTACAGATAAAGACAAAAACATTCTTATTGCCGAACTAATCAATAATTATATAATTAAGCATAAAGAAATCCTTGGTATTTTCAATCGCAAAAAGTTTGTTGCCACTGTTGGTGATGACCTGCCAAACGGAATTGTTAAAATGGCGAAAGTTTATGTTGCTAAAAAACGTAAACTAAAAGTAGGCGATAAAATGGCCGGACGACATGGTAACAAAGGTATTGTTGCCAGAATTGTACGTGAAGAAGACATGCCTTTCCTCGAAGACGGAACTCCTGTTGACATCGTATTAAATCCGCTTGGTGTACCTTCAAGGATGAACCTTGGCCAGATTTACGAAACCGTATTAGGCTGGGCAGGTAAGAAATTGAATTTGAGTTTTGCAACGCCAATTTTTGACGGTGCCAATATTGATGAGATAAACTATTATATGGTGAAAGCCAATTTACCTGAAAACGGGAAAACCTACCTGTACGATGGTGGAACCGGTGAACGATTCCATCAACCTGCAACCGTTGGGTATATTTACATGCTTAAACTGCACCACATGGTTGATGATAAAATGCATGCAAGATCTATTGGCCCCTACTCACTTATTACACAGCAGCCATTAGGTGGTAAAGCACAGTTTGGTGGACAACGTTTTGGTGAGATGGAGGTATGGGCCATTGAAGCTTATGGAGCCTCAAACATACTTCAGGAAATTCTTACTGTTAAATCTGACGATGTAATTGGTCGTGCAAAAGCATACGAGTCAATCGTTAAAGGCGATCCAATGCCCAAACCGGGAATACCCGAATCATTCAATGTATTGATTCATGAGTTAAGAGGTCTTGGTCTTAACGTTACTTTCGATTAACAAATCGAAATTTATTATTATCATTTTTTGAAAACAATCATATAAATACAATTCATTAATGGCTTTTCGAAAAGATACATCCCTTGTAAAAAGCGAGTTTTCACAAATTACCATTAGCCTTTCTTCACCCGAAACCATCCTTGAGCGTTCGCATGGAGAAGTATTAAAGCCCGAAACGATTAATTACAGAACTTATAAACCCGAGAGAGATGGTTTATTCTGTGAAAGAATATTCGGGCCTGTCAAGGATTGGGAATGTCACTGCGGAAAATACAAGAGAATAAGATACAAAGGTATTGTTTGTGATCGCTGTGGTGTTGAAGTTACCGAAAAAAAAGTCAGACGCGAAAGAGCTGGCCACATCCAATTGGTAGTACCTGTAGCACATATTTGGTTTTTTAGATCGCTCCCCAATAAAATCGGGGCTTTGTTAGGACTACAAACCAAAAAGCTCGATACAATCATTTATTACGAAAGATATGTCGTTATTAACCCCGGTATAAAAGCCGATGATGGTATAGAGTATCTTGATTTCTTAACAGAGGAAGAGTATTTCGATATCATGGAAACTATTCCACCCGAAAATCAATATCTCGACGATAAAGATCCCAACAAGTTTATTGCTAAGATGGGAGCCGAAGGGCTTCATGATTTATTGGCGCGTTTAGACCTTGATGAACTTTCGTTTTTTTTACGGGATAAAGCCAATAATGAAACCTCACAACAACGTAAAGCTGATGCACTAAAACGCCTTCAGGTTGTGGAAGCTTTCAGGGATGCACGGAACAGAATTGAGAATCGTCCTGAATGGATGATCGTAAAAGTAGTTCCGGTAATCCCTCCCGAATTGCGCCCACTTGTTCCACTTGATGGCGGCAGATTCGCTACTTCCGATCTAAACGACCTCTACCGAAGAGTAATTATCCGTAACAACCGCTTGAAAAGATTAATCGAAATCAAGGCTCCGGATGTGATTATGCGGAACGAAAAACGTATGTTGCAGGAAGCCGTTGATTCACTCTTTGATAATTCAAGAAAAGCCAACGCGGTTAAAACCGAATCGAACAGGGCTTTGAAATCTCTGAGCGACAGCCTGAAAGGGAAGCAAGGTCGTTTCCGTCAGAACCTGCTCGGTAAACGTGTTGACTATTCAGGTCGTTCGGTTATTGTTGTTGGTCCCGAACTAAATCTTAACGAATGTGGTTTGCCAAAAGGCATGGCCTCCGAGTTGTTTAAACCTTTCATTATTCGTAAGATGCTCGAAAGAGGTATCGTAAAAACGGTTAAATCAGCTAAGAAAATTGTTGACAGAAAAGACCCGGTAGTCTGGGATATTCTCGAGGGCATACTTAAAGGCCATCCGGTAATGCTAAACCGTGCTCCTACCCTTCACCGCTTAGGTATTCAGGCTTTTCAGCCTAAATTAATCGAAGGAAAAGCCATCCAGTTGCATCCCTTAGCCTGTACAGCTTTTAATGCTGACTTCGATGGCGACCAGATGGCTATTCACGTTCCCCTGGGCAACGCAGCAATTCTTGAAGCTCAGCTTTTAATGCTGGCTTCCCACAATATTCTCAATCCTGCCAATGGCGCTCCAATTACGGTACCATCACAGGACATGGTTCTTGGCCTTTATTATATTACCAAAGCCCGAAAACATATTCCTGAAAATCCTGTAAAAGGTGAAGGATACAAATTTTATTCTCCCGAAGAAGTAATCATAGCATACAACGAAAATAAAGTTGATCTACACGCGATTATTGATGTTCGTATCCCTGTAAAACAGGAAGACGGAAGCATTAAACAAACACTTATTGAGACCACTGTTGGCCGGGTTATTTTCAACCAGAGAGTGCCTGAAGAATATGCTTATATCAATCAGGTATTAACCAAAAAAGCTTTACGCGATATTATTGGTGATATCCTTAAAAAAACTGACACTGCAATCACATCGAAATTCTTAGATGATATTAAGAAATTAGGATTTACCATGGCATTCCGTGGTGGGCTTTCTTTTAACCTCGGTGATGTAATTATTCCTGAAATCAAAGGAGAACTGGTAGCACAGGCTAACGAGGAAGTTGATGAAGTTCTTTCTAACTACGGTATGGGCTTTATTACCGGAAACGAAAGATACAATCAGATTTTGGATATCTGGACACACACCAATTCAAAACTTACACGTACCCTGATGGATCAGCTTGCAAAAGATAAACAAGGTTTCAACTCTGTTTATATGATGCTCGACTCTGGTGCAAGGGGTAGTAAAGAACAAATTCGCCAGCTCTCAGGTATGCGGGGACTGATGGCAAAACCCCAAAAATCGGGAGCTACCGGTGGGGAAATTATCGAGAACCCGATCCTTTCTAACTTTAAAGAAGGTTTAACGGTACTTGAGTACTTTATCTCTACGCACGGTGCCCGTAAAGGTTTGGCTGATACAGCGCTAAAAACAGCCGATGCCGGTTACCTTACACGTCGTTTGGTGGATGTTGCCCAGGATGTGATTATTTCAGAACCTGACTGTGGTACTTTGCGTGGATTAACAACAACCGCGCTGAAGAAAAATGAAGAGATTGTAGAAACACTATACGATCGAATCCTGGGACGAACAGCACTCCATGATATTTATCACCCACTGACAGGCGAATTAATTATTGCAGCCGGTGAAGAACTAAATGAAAATTATTCAAGGCTCATTGGAGATTCTCCAATCGAATCAGTTGAAATCAGATCGGTATTAACCTGCGAAGCCAAAAGCGGTGTTTGTGCAAAATGTTATGGACGTAACCTTTCATCCGGAAAAATGGTTCAAAAAGGTGAAGCTGTCGGAGTAATTGCCGCTCAATCGATTGGTGAACCCGGAACACAGCTTACACTGCGTACATTCCACGTTGGTGGTGTGGCCGGTGGAAACATCTCGTCACAATCCAAAATTGAAGCAACATTTGAAGGTATTCTTCATATTGACGAACTTAGAACCGTACCCTATAAAAACTCTGAAGGGGTTAAATACGATGTCGTAATCGGTCGATCAGCAGAAATGCGTATTGTGGATGAAAAGACTGGTATCTCGCTGGCCTCACACAATATTCCCTACGGTTCAAATCTACACAATAAGGCAGGGGATAAAATATCGAAAGGCGATATAATTTGTATTTGGGATCCATACAATGCCGTAATCATTTCTGATGTTGGCGGTAAACTTAGGTTTAACAGTGTTCTTGAAGGAAAAACCTACCGCGTTGAATCTGATGAGCAAACAGGTTACAACGAAAAGGTGATTATAGAAACCAAGCAAAAAACCAAAAACCCATCTATCACTGTCCTGGATTCAGGAGGTGTAGAAATTAAAACTTATGACCTTCCTACCGGAGCACATATTTCGGTTGAAGATGGACAGGATGTAAAAGCAGGAGATATCCTGGTGAAAATACCAAGAACAATCGGGAAATCAGGTGATATCACTGGTGGTTTGCCTCGTGTAACAGAATTATTTGAGGCCAGAAATCCTTCCGATCCTGCCAAAGTATCAGAAATTGATGGTATTGTTTCTTTTGGTAAAAAACTTAAGCGAGGTAACAAAGAGATTATTATCACCTCGAAAACAGGTGAAGAAAAACGCTACCTGATTCCAACATCAAAACAAATATTAGCCCAGGAAAACGACTTTGTTAAAGCCGGTACATCATTATCGGAAGGAGCGCTCACCCCGGCAGATATTCTTGCCATTAAAGGACCAATGAAGGTTCAGGAATATATTGTAAACGAAATTCAGGAAGTTTACCGTTTACAGGGTGTTAAAATTAACGACAAACACTTTGAAACCATTGTACGCCAAATGATGCGTAAGGTTGAAGTGGATGACCCGGGCGATACAAAATTCCTTGAAAGAGAACTCGTGAATAAAATTGATTTCCAGGAAGAAAATGACTGGATATTTGGTAAAAAAGTAGTTATTGAACCGGGTGACTCAAGCATCTTTAAAGCCGGACAAATAGTTTCGGCCCGTAAACTCAGGGATGAGATTTCGCAATTGAGACGAAAAGACAAACAACTGATCGATTCAAGAGACGCTCAACCGGCAACGGCACGCCAGGTACTCCAGGGTATTACCAAAGCATCACTTCAAACCAACAGCTTTATTTCTGCGGCATCATTCCAGGAAACCACCAAGGTACTCACTAATGCATCTATCAATGCAAAATCGGATACGTTGAACGGTTTGAAAGAGAATGTAATTGTTGGTCATAAAATACCCGCAGGCACAGGCCTTCGTGAATATGAAGATTTAATTGTTGGTTCCAAGGAAGAATATGAAACACTTGTTCATCCCAGGCACAAACAAGAATATCAATAAGAAACATTAGCAAAGCAAAAACCAGGGGATATCATTTTGGTTTATGCTTTTTTTGTTATCACCTAAACAATTTATTATGGAAGCAAATAAACCAAACAAAGGACAATTAAATATTGAATTGAGTGATGAGGTTGCTGAAGGAACTTATGCAAATCTTGCAATTATTCAGCACTCCCGCTCCGAATTTGTTGTCGATTTTATTAAGATGTTACCCGGAATTCCTAAAGCTAAAGTGAAATCGAGGATAATACTTACTCCGCAACATGCCAAGAAATTACTGAAAGCCCTTCAGGATAATATCAGGAAATTTGAATCGATGCATGGTTCTATACAGGAATCAGAAATGGATAACATGCCTTTTAAACTGGGAGGCCCCACGGCACAAGCATAATTTATCGCACACAAAAATATTGCATTAAAAACGACATCTTAATTGATGTCGTTTTTTATTTATTGTAAACAAATAACCCGCCAAACCTCTGAAATGCTGAATTATAGAGAGCTTAAAGAGGCAGGTGCTTAACAGATGTTAACCTCTTGGTTAACAACTTTTAACTCATTATCAATAATTTGAAAATTACCTCGGAGTTATCTTTGCGCATCATAAAAAACGTTTAAAAATGATCGATACAAGCATCAAAGTACTAAATGAAAAAATACAGCAGGAAAGTGCATTCATCGACCTAATCAATCTTGAAATGAACAAGGTTATTGTAGGTCAAAAACACATGGTTGAAAGATTGCTGATTGGCCTATTAGCCGATGGCCACATATTATTGGAGGGCGTTCCGGGATTGGCAAAAACCCTTGCCATCAAATCATTGGCAAGCTCAATTGACGCAGGTTATAGCCGCATCCAGTTTACACCCGATCTACTCCCCGCCGACCTCTTGGGTACTCTTATTTACAGCCAGAAAAAAGAAGAATTTGTAGTACGAAAAGGCCCTATCTTCTCAAACTTTATTCTTGCCGATGAAATTAACCGGTCGCCGGCAAAAGTACAAAGCGCCCTGCTCGAAGCCATGCAGGAAAGGCAGGTTACTATTGGCACCGAAACCTTTATGCTTCCCACACCGTTTTTAGTACTTGCAACTCAAAACCCAATCGAACAGGAGGGAACATATCCCCTGCCCGAGGCCCAGGTGGACAGGTTCATGCTCAAAGTAATTATTTCTTATCCTGAAAAAGAGGAAGAGAAAATAATACTCCGCCAAAACATCAGCTATTCAAATGTAAAACCTAACAAAGTTGTAAAACCTGAAAATATTCTCAGGGCACGTGAAGTTACACGTGAAGTTTATCTGGATGAGAAAATTGAAAATTACATTACCGATATTGTTTTTGCCACCAGGTATCCCTCCGAATTTAAACTTTCCAAATTCAAAGGGCTCATCAACTTTGGAGCTTCACCCAGGGCATCCATTAACATGGCACTCGCTGCAAAAGCTTACGCTTTTATCAAACGCAGAGGATACGTAATTCCTGAAGATGTTAGGGCTGTTGCCCATGATGTGATGCGCCACCGCATTGGCCTTACTTATGAAGCCGAAGCCGAAAACGTAACCACCGAGGAAATCATCAACGAAATACTCAATACCATTGATGTACCCTAAAAATTGGTAAAATAAATTTGATAACTCAATATTCATTCAAGCCAAAAGGTATTTTTCTTCGCAATGGAAACTTCAGAGATTTTTAAAAAAGTACGTAAAATAGAAATTAAAACACGCGGATTGTCCAACCAGATATTTTCGGGGCAGTACCACAGTGCTTTTAAAGGAAGAGGTATGGCTTTTAGTGAGGTGCGCGAATACCAGTACGGCGATGATATACGCAGCATCGACTGGAATGTTACTGCACGGTTTAACCATCCCTACATCAAAATATTTGAGGAAGAACGCGAACTTACAGTCATGCTGCTCATCGATGTAAGTGGATCGAATGAATTTGGCACTACCACCACAATGAAACAAGGGATGATTACCGAAATTGCTGCTGTTTTGGCTTTTTCGGCCATCCAGAACAACGATAAGGTAGGTGTGATTTTCTTTAGCGATAAAATCGAAAAATTCATTCCGCCCAAAAAAGGCACCTCCCATATTTTAAGGATTATCAGGGAACTTATCGATTTTAAAAAAGAAAGCAAGGGAACCAAAATTTCAGAATCACTACGCTATCTTACCAATGTAATTAAAAAAAGATGCACCGCTTTTGTACTTTCCGATTTTGTGGATTCAAACTTCCAGGAAGCCTTGCAAATTGCAGGAAATAAACATGACGTTACTGCAATAAAAATTTATGACCCCCGGGAAACGGAACTGCCAAATATCGGTTTAACCAAATTCAAAGACGCTGAAACAGGTAAGAACGTTTGGGTTGACACAGCCAGAAAACAAGTTAGAGAATCGTATAAAAATTGGTATCGCGAAAATGAAACCAAACTGAAGCGGGTTTTTATAAAATGTGGTACGGATGCAACCTACATCAGAACCGATCAGGATTATGTAAGGCAGCTTATTGGCCTTTTTAAACGCAGAGAATCGAGAGCCTAACCTGATTAATTCACAAATTCGCTGAATTTGTGAATTAATCACCGAAGGCCGAAAATATTTATTCGCGAAAATGAAATATCTAAAATATATCATTGCTTTATTCATTACAATTTGGAACATTAACAGTAATGCCCAGGATGCGCGTGTAGATGCCAAACTCGACACAAACGTTATTTTAATTGGTGACCAGGTAGATTTTAAACTCAAATTACAAGTGCCTGAATCAATCCCATTCAATTGGCCGGTATTAAGTGATACTTTGCCTGATAAAATTGAAATTGTAAACAAATCAAAAATCGATACCACCCTCATTGGTGATGGATTTATGAATATTGAGCAAACCCTCACCCTTACTGCATTCGACTCCGGATATTATGTAATCAGACCTTTACAATTTAAATACGGCAGGCAAGATGAAAATACAGTTGAAACTGGGCCCTACCTGCTAAATGTCTTCACGGTTGATGTGGATACTACCCTGGCAATTAAGCCAATTAAAGGGCCTATGCAGGCACCGCTTTCATTTGCTGAAATATGGCCCTGGGCACTTGCCGGTTTACTATTTGTTTTATTAACGCTTGGCCTGATTTATTATCTAAAAAAGAAAAAAGCCAATCAACCCATACTTGTTAAAAAGCCGAAGCCTGACTTACCTCCACACCGCATTGCCTTCGGGGAACTTGAAAAACTCAAAAATGAAAAACTATGGCAACGCGGCCAGGTAAAAGAATATCACTCAAAATTAACTGATATTTTAAGGGAATACATCGAGGGAAGGTTTTCGATTAATTCTACCGAAATGACAACCTGGGAAACAATACGAGCATTTTCAGGTGCTAAAATTGATAAATCGTCCCTGGGAAAACTTAGGGAAATACTCGAACTAGCCGACCTCGCAAAATTTGCAAAGTACAAGCCACTGCCCGAGGAGCATGAAAAAAGCATGATTGATGCCGGGGCCTTTGTAAAGCAAACAACCACTGCACCATATCAGGCCAAAATTGCAAATGCCGAAGTGGAAAAGATAAATAATGAAACTGAAATTGTTACAACAGGAAAAGACCAAACCAGTTAAAAGAAAATATAGAAATGCTGAATAATTTAGAATTTGCAAATCCGGAATTTTTCTACCTCCTGCTGGTCATCCCACTTATGGGTGTTTGGTATTGGTATAAAAATAACCGAAGCAAAGCTGAAATACAATTATCGACAACCATACCTTTTGCAGGGATGAAAAGTTCGGGTCGCAGGATTTTGTATCATCTCTTGTTTGCATTAAGAATTATTGCCATAGCGCTTTTAATTGTAGCCCTTGCCAGGCCGCAAAAAACTTCAAGTAGCCAGGATATTTCAATCGAAGGTATTGATATAGTGATGGCCATGGACATTTCGAGTAGTATGCTTGCCGAAGACCTTAAACCAAACCGACTTGATGCTGCAAAAAATGTTGCCATCGATTTTATCAAGGGCAGGCCAAACGACAGGGTTGGACTTGTGGTATTTGCAGGCGAAACTTTTACACAGGTTCCCCTTACTACCGACCACACCGTACTCGATGAAATGTTCAGAAATATTAAAAGCGGTATGATTGAAGATGGAACAGCAATTGGCGACGGCCTCGCTACCGCAGTTTCGCGCCTTCGCGAAAGCAAGGCCATCAGTAAGGTCATCATTATTTTAACCGATGGAGTAAATAATTCAGGAGCGGTTGATCCGGTTTCAGCAGCAGAAATTGCCAAATTGTATGGCATACGAATTTATGCCATTGGAGCGGGTAGCATGGGAACAGCCCCCTACCCCGTTCAAACGCCCTTTGGCACCAGGTATCAGGATATGAAAATAGAAATTGATGAAAAACTACTTCAGGATGTTGCAGCAATGACGGATGGAAAATACTTCAGGGCAACATCAAACAATAAACTTAAAGACATTTACAAAGAAATTGACGAACTCGAAAAATCAAAAATTGATGTTACCGAGTTCCACAAAAAAAGTGAAGAATTCATGCCTTTTGCATTATTTGCACTGGTATTATTTGGATTAGAGATAATATTAAAAAATACGTGGTTCAGAACCACTCCATAATATAATAGAAAAAAGAAATGCAGATTTTTAGATTTGCCCAACCGGTTTATTTTTATGGATTATTGATGATCCCTTTTTTCATCATGCTTTTTTGGCTCATGATAGCATGGAAGAAAAGAGCAATGAAAAAATTTGGAGAATCACACCTCATCAATAAGCTTATGCCGGATGTATCAAGAAGCAAACCCTTCCTAAAGTTTATCCTTTTGCTTTTGGCTTATTCGCTAATTATTGTAGGATTGGCCAACCCGCAAATAGGCTCAAAACTTGAAACCATTCAGCGTAAAGGTATTGATATTGTAATTGCGGTGGATGTATCGAATAGTATGTTGGCCGAGGATATCAAACCCAACCGCATTCAACGGGCAAGGCAATCCATTTCAAAACTTGTAGATGATCTGAAAAATGACCGCATCGGGATTGTTGTTTTTGCCGGCAATGCTTACACCCAACTGCCAATTACTACCGATTATTCGGCAGCCAAACTTTTTTTATCAACCATCAACACCGATATTGTTCCTAACCAGGGAACGGCAATTGCCGAAGCTATCAAACTTTCAATCGAATCCTTCTCGGAAAATGACCACGAAAAAGCGATAATTATTATTACCGATGGCGAAGACCACGAAGGGAATGCCATTGAAGCCGCAAAAAAAGCTGTCGAAAAAGGAATAAGAGTTTATACCATTGGCATGGGATTAACTGAAGGAGCGCCCATCCCGGTTTACGATAAATATGGCAATCAGCAGGGTTTTAAAAAAGACCTGAGTAATAATACCGTAATTACCAAATTAAATGAAGACATGCTGAGGCAAATTGCTACTGCCGGCGATGGTAAATATGTAAGGGCAAACAATACCCAGGCCGGGCTTGGATTAATTTTTAACGAAATCAATAAACTTGAAAAAACAGAGTTTGAATCACGGGTATTCTCCGATTACGAAGACCGATTCCAGTATTTGATAGGGCTCGCTGTGTTGCTGATGCTTATCGAGTTTATAATTTTTGAAAGAAGGGGGAAAAGATTTAGAAATATTAATTTGTTTGGAAACAAAAAGTCGGGTATTAAAACTGAATCTTAAAATGATACAAATTAAAAATATAAAATTCGTTGCACTGCTAAGTTTTCTAATACTTTTTGGAAGCCAGCAGGCTATGGCTCAAAGTGAAAATAAATTTATAAGGAAAGGTAATGATTTCTTTGAAAAAGGCGACTATCAAAAGGCAGAAATAGATTACAGGAAAGCCCTCGAAAAAAATCAATCATCTGTTAAGGGCGAATTCAATTTGGGTGGAGCCATGTACCAGCAACAAAACTTTGAAGAGTCGGCCAAAAAATTTGAAAGCCTCACCGGCGAAAACCTGACCCCGGAGCAAAAGGCAGGCTCCTACCATAATCTCGGAAATTCGCTGATGGGACTGCAACAATACGAACCGGCCATCGAAGCTTACAAAAATGCTCTGCGTCTAAATCCTGACGACCAGGACAGTAAATACAATCTTGAATATGCCCGCAGTATGCTTCAGCAGCAACAACAGCAGCAGCAGCAAAAACAAGATCAAAATCAAGACAAAAAAGATCAGAAAGATAAAGATCAGAAGCAAGATCAAAAAGATCAACAAAAAGAAGATCAGCAGAAACAAGATCAAAAAGAGGATCAACAAAAGCAGGATCAGCAAAAGCAGGATCAACAGCAAAATAATCAAGACCAACAGCAGCAGCAAGCCCAGCCAAAGCAAATTTCGAAAGAAGATGCAGAGCGTATGCTCCAGGCTTTGAAAGACAACGAAAAGAAAACAATGGAAAAAATAAAGCTTGAGAAGCTGAAAAATGCTAAAAAAGTGAAATCAGAAAAAGATTGGTAACAAAGATCTTTCATAAAAAAATGAATCAAATAAATCATAAATCACCATTCTATTCTCAAATGAAAAAGGCTTTTATAGTTGTACTATTATCCTTCTTCATTTTTGGAACAGAAAATTTATTTGCTCAGGGTCTTAGCTTTACTGCAACAGCAAAAACTGTAGTCAGGGTGGGTGAGAATTTTCAGTTAAACTTTAAAGTTAATGCCAAAGGCAAAGGTTTTAAGGGGCCAAACATCAGTAATTTCCAGGTACTTTCAGGACCTAACACCTCCACCAGCTCAAGTGTTCAAATAATTAACGGCAAGGTTACAAGTAAGGCAGACTATATTTTTGCTTATGTACTAAGAGCCACCAATGAAGGAACATTTACAATTCCCGGGGCAAGCATTAATGTGGATGGGAAAAATTATACCTCCAACAGCCTCACCATTAAAGTTGTAAAAGGTTCGTCTCAGCAAGCAGATGGAACTTCAGACTCCGAAGATACCTCCAACGATTTGTATGTCCGCGCCTTTATCAGCAATCCTACGCCATACCTTGGCGAGCAAACAATTGTTACCTATAAGCTTTTTACAAACATTCCGGTTTCAAATTTAGATTTAAATAAAATTTCATCCTTTCCGGGATTCTGGGCAAAAGACCTGCTACAAAACAAAAAGGACTTGTCTCAAACACGCGAAATAATTAATAGTAAAGAATATGTGGTGGCCGAAATAAGAAAATTTGCGCTCTTCCCGCAAAGAAGTGGTGAAATGACCATTGAGCCCGGCGAAATTGGATGCGTGGCACAAATACAGAAGGGCAACAGCCGAAGAAAAAGTTCTGACCCGTTTTTCGATAGTTTCTTTAACGATCCGTTTTTTAATAAACGTTACGAAAATGTTGAGAAACAATTGTTGTCGAACAGCCTGAAAATAAATGTAAAGTCATTGCCAACTCAAAACAAACCCGCTGATTTCAGTGGAGCTGTTGGCAATTTTACCTTCAACTCACAAATTAGTGAAACTGAAGTTAAAACCAACGAGGCCATTACTTTAAAATTTACTTTACAGGGAAAAGGTAACATCGAACTTATCGACCCGCCAACTGTAGCATTTCCACCCGATTTTGAAATTTACGATCCTGATGTAAGTAGTAATATTAAAGCAAATTCAAGCGGAGTGTCAGGAATCAGAACTTTTGAATATTTAATCATACCACGCAACCCCGGCGATTTTACTATTAAACCTGTTACCCTCTCCTATTTTGATGTTGCTAAAAATAGCTACTCAACACTTGGTTCGCCTGAGTATAATATTAAAGTACACAAAGGCGAAGGCCAGGCCGAAACAATATCATACTCAGGTTTGGGGAAAAAAGAAATTAAATATCTCGGGAAAGATATCAGGCATATCAAACTCCCACCTTACCAACTAAGGCCAATCGGAACTTTCTTTTTCAAATCGAACTTATTTAACATCCTACTTTTTTCACCTTTTATTATTGCACTAATAATACTTATAGTTTGGCGACGTACTGTGAAACAACGCAGCGACATTGTGAAAATGAAAACCAAAAAGGCCACCAAGGTTTCAAGAAAAAGGCTAAAACTGGCCAATAGCTTTTTAAAAGAAAAAAAGGAAAATGAATTTTATATTGAAATTTCACAAGCACTCTGGGGATATTTAAGCGACAAGCTAAGCATTCCAAAGGCTGAACTGTCGATGGATAACGTAAAAGAAATTTTGACAAGAAAAAATGTGACACCTGAAATCACAAATCAATTTATCGAAACACTTAACAATACAGAATATGCACGGTTTGCACCTGGAAATAAATCGGAGAACATGGGAAAAATATACAGGGAGGCACTCCATATTATTACAAAAATTGAACGCGAATTAAAATAATTGCAGTCAAAAACATGAGAAAAACAGTTGCCATAATATTTTTAATCATGCTAACAGGCTTTGCAGGAGCCAACGACAATTTGATGCTAATTGAAGAAGCCAACAAAAATTACTGCGAAGATAACTTTGAAAAAGCCATCGAACTTTATCAAAAAGCTATCGACAATGGAGTGGAATCATCAGAACTTTACTATAACCTGGGCAATGCTTATTTTAAGATAAACAGCATCCCTTCAGCTATTCTGTATTACGAAAAAGCTGAAAAGATTAATCCCAACGATGATGATATTTTATTTAACCTCCAAATTGCAAATAACCGGATTGTTGACAAAATTGAGCAAGTACCTGAAATATTTTATGTTAGGTGGTGGAGAAACATACTCTATACTTTTACAGTAGATGAGTGGGGATACCTGAGCCTGGTCTCTTTTGCAATTGTGGTTATCATGCTGCTAATTTTTTTCCTCACAAATATTTATTGGGCTAAAAAAATCTCGTTCTGGCTTGGCCTGGTATTTATTTTCATTGCAGGCACAAGCTATTTGATGGCAAACCAGAAATACAACTCGTTTATTAAAGACCACCAGGCCATTGTATTCACACCTACTCTAACTGTAAAAAGTTCGCCAAGCGACTCAGGTATCGACCTTTTTGTAATTCACGAGGGCTCCAAAGTTCAAATTACCGATCATGTGGGCGAATGGTATGAAATAGAACTTGCCAACGGTAGCGTTGGATGGATAAAAGAAAATGATATTCAAAAAATATAAAAAAAAATCCCACTCAAAAAGAGCGGGATTTTTTTTTATGAATAATTGAGACCAGTCTAAAAAGCCATAAAACCCCTAAATCCCCTGAAGGGGACTTTCTCAAACTACTGATTTTTAGTACTTCTCCCTTTTGCCATTGGCATCCCTTCGGGGAGGGTTCGGGGTAAAAAGGACTAAAAATCAGTAGTATTGAGGTTTTTAGACTAAACTCATAATTTGAATTTTGAACAGAACTATAGACCAAGACTGCTTTTAACAGTTTTCGGCAGTCCGTTTTTATTTATCATCAAATAAATTGTATTCAGTTTGGTAAATGGTATTGAAAGATTTAATACTTTGTTTCCGGCACTGCAAACATATTTTGCTTCAAAATAAGTATTTTCTTCCTGGTCATTATTTATTCCATAAATTAAAAGATAATCCTGCTCACTTGAAATATTTTTAGAAATCTTGCTGCTTCTCATTTCTGTAGTAATCATCTTTTCTGCAACCGGTTTAAATTCTGTTTCCTCCAAAGCCTCTTCATCGGTTTTAGTCCCTGGCATATCTCCTGCCGGAACAATGGCCATATCTTCAGCCTTAAAAATATTTGCACCATCTACAATCCCATACCAAAGTACGGTATAGCCTTCCTTAACACCATTTGTTATAATATTGGTCATATTATCAAGCGAAACATTATAAAATTGGTGCTTTCCCCAATTTTCTTTAAAATCAATATCAATCTCTTTGTTCATTGTTGATTTTGAATCTGAGCTTATCAATACATAATCATCCATCGACAAACCTGAATATTCTGCAAATGTAATTGGAGTGTATTCTTTTTCATTGTAGTCGAAATTAATTTTGGTTTCTCCCAAATAGCGAAATAAAGAGGAATTGTAAATGTCTTGCCACCTTTCGGTAAATTCTTCGCCACGCTGTTTTACCATATTTACTGTTCCACGCAAAACTGCATCCATTTCACCTTCTTTTTCCCTGTTGTTCATCATTTCACTTTTAGGATACATGTAAGCATTTTCAGGAGCCATTCCATATTTTTTGCTTAGTGATATAAAATCGAAGGCTATCCCCGAAGGATCAACCCTGAATTTATCGTTTGATTCAAAAAAGACTGAAGCCTTTTCCAGATAGGCATTGTGTACAGCATCCATAGCCGAGATATCAACTGCCGGTTTTCCGGTTTTCAACCATTCAGCTTCAAGAAAAGCTGCACCGGCATAACTCCAGCAGGTTCCCACTCTTGCCTGCTCCCTGGTATTATTGGTTTTAACCTTCGCGGCCGATTGCAGCTTGTAAAAGTTTTCCTGTGCCATTGTTGCTGTGGAGCTAAGTAAAAACATGGCAATAATCAAGTAATTCAGAAGTTTTAAGATTTTCATAAACGTTATCTATTTTATTTAATGACTGTTATTAATTTTGTAAATCCTGACAAAAGTAGTATTTAATAAGAATTGCCTTACAAATACTATGCTGAAATTTTATTTTTTCAATCAACGCGTATTTTATAATTTGATTGTTGAAATATATCGTTGAATGCCGGGATTGGTTTTTTTTTGTTTTAAATAAATCTTCCCATTTAGTTAACAAGGTTTGAAAATAGCATATATACTATATTGATTTTCTTATCTTTGCGATGTGAAACTCAAATTTTTTTAATGAAATTTTATTGTAAAAAAGCAATTTTTTATTTAAAATCGATTTGAATTGAAGAAAAGCAGTGTCTGGTTGGATTTTTTTTTTCAACTTTGTTCATTCAAAATTTAAGGATTTTTAGGCACTAACTTAATACATTGCAAACTGAATTACAACACCGATAACTGATTTCAATTTACCGATCTCTGATTATAAACAAGTAAAAATCAGAGCGAACGGTACATTTGATTCTTTTTGATAAGGCTTAATATTAACCCGTGGTTCAGCGTTAATTCATGTAAGCAGTTTTGTATTTTAATATTAGATAAATAGACGAACCCGATAAAGCAAATAAAGAATAGTACATACTAATCAAATTTAAATAACATGAAAAGTAAACTTTTACCACTTAGTTTATTTACACTCATTCTGGGAATTACCTCAATAATTCTTGCAACAGGCCTTACTTCAGGTCCTGACAAGATGGAACAACAGGGTGATTCGGCATTGAAAATTGCAGCAGAATATCTTAACAAAATTAGAAGCAATCAAATTACACACACCGTTAATCCTGCTGATGCCATCAAAGCACAACAAGTTGCAGAAGCCATGGCATTAAAATCGGGAAGCTCATTAAATCTTAGTTGGGAAACGATGGGTCCGGATAATGCTCCCGGAGTTGTAAGGGCAATGTTATTTGATAATAAAGCAAGTGATGAATCATTAATTTTAGCAGGAGCTACCGGGGGTATCTGGCACACCAACAATTTGGGAGCCACCTGGTCAAAACTTAATAAGGCAGGGCAAAATCTCAAAGTTACCTGTATGACACAGGATGCCGAAGGTAATATATATGCCGGAACAGGTGATGGTTTTTGCACCAACGACATTCAATACACCCAAAACAATATTTATTATGGCGGTATTGTTGGCGAAGGGATTTTCAAATCATCAGATAGCGACAATTTTAGTGTTTTGCCCAAAACTATCCCAAATATTACTGGAGACAACGATACGGTTGATTTTGCCTATGTTTATGATCTTGCATTCGATAATGCTAACAACAGATTGTACTCGGCCACAAATACCGGACTGTGGTTTTCGGATGATAAAGGAGACAACTGGAGTAAAGTAATGAGATACGAAAGTGACTCCATAACTTATGCAGTAACCTTAAGTATTGATTCAACACTCTATGTGGATAGCCTTTATTTCGATGAAGTAACTCAGGAATGGGAATACAATCAGGTATTGGATAAAATGATTGATACTACATTCTTTGAAACAGTTCAGGAAAGTAGAATATATGATACAATAAAGTTTGGAATTGTTGAATGCACTGCCGTTGAGGTAAATTTAACAGGCAATGTGATGGCAACATTCGGCAATAAGGTTTATATTTCTGAGGGAGGTGCTGACCCTATTTTCAAAAATGTTTCGAGTAACCCTTCAAACGAAAACTTTTTTAACAGGGACATCAAGTACTACACTACCAACCTTACGGTGATCGACACAAATGAACAAACTTTTAACAGGGGTCAAATTCAATTTAACGATACCCTCAATTATACTAAAGTTACTGAGCTAAACAGCCCCTATTCGTTATCAAACCAGGGTCGCACTCAAATTGCAATTTCTCCGTCGGATGACAATATTTATTATGCGGTTTGTTCTGGACCAAATGGCTACATGGAAAATACCTACCTTTCAAGCGATCGTGGAGAAACATGGGAAATTATTTTCCCCGGCGGCGGATCCAATTCAACACTGAAGCCCTATAACAAATCCTCCTGCTTTAACATGGCACTCACGGTTTTCCCCAATAATCCAAACAAGATTTTATTAGGCGGCGATGACCTATGGCTTGGTGAACAATTAGGTGCAGGTGAATTTTACAGTTGGGGTGCAGGCCCTATATCCACAAGCGCTTTCCCCGGTTTCTTTAATTATCTGCCACGTGGTCATCACAATTACGTATTCTTCCCCAACTCAAATACAAAATTTGCTGTAGCTACCAGTCAGGGGATTGCTTTTGGCACATTCACAGGACAAGGAGTATCATTCCAACAAATAGTTAGAGGGCTTTCCAATACCCAGGTTTACACGCTTGGCATTTCAGGAAACAGAAAAACCTATCTTGCAGGAGTTCAGAGTAGCGGAGTACAATATGTTACCGGCATCGGGAATACCCCACAAACAGGTAACAATATTTATGGTGTATCGGGTGGATCATGCCAAATGTCGATTATCAATCCAAGAGCATTTATGCTTAGCGACCTCGACGGAAACATGAACCGTACCAGTGATGAAGGGATAAGCTTCTCGCAAGAAGAAAACTTTACACAGCCTACCACCAACTCAGTGATTACACCATTTGTTAAATGGGAAAACTTTAATGATCATAATTCTAAAGTGCTAACCAAATTTATTGCAGATAAAACCTATTATCAAGGCGATGTTATTCTTTGCCACAGCACAAATAAAGGCGTAGAAGGCGGCAAGGGCTATCCGTTTACAGCAATTCTGGAACAAGACTCACTTGCTGCCGGCGATTCAATTTATGTAAAAGATATTGTACAAAGCAAGTTTTTTATTGCAACACATAACGCTGTGTATATGACCCGGGATATTGTGAAATTTGACAGTACTGTAACTTATGCATCCACCCTTGATGGACGTAAGAATATTTGGAAAGTACTCCAAACTGTTGGAGACTCCTCAAAGCCATCCTGTCTTAGTATTTCAGATTGCGGAAATTATCTTTTCGTAGGAACTGAAAATGGACGTATCTATCGCGTTGCAAATATTCAGGATTCTTACGATAAAGCATCAGGGGATGTTGACAGCCCATTCTGTGTAATAGCTGTCAGTGAAATAATTCCGGAGGAAATCACAGGAAGATATGTTACTTCCATTTCAGTTGACCCACAAAATCCGGAACACATCATCGTAACATTAGGTAACTATGGAAATGAAGCTTATGTTTACCAATCAATGAATTCGCTTGATGCCGCTGGAGCAATAAGCTTTAGCAATATTACAGGCAACCTTCCAAAAATGCCAATTTATTCATCAATAATTGAAATGCGCCATCCAGGAACAGCGATTATTGGAACCGAACTTGGTATTTATTCAACCCAGGGGCTCACGGACGAAAATACTCAGTGGACAATTGATGCAGCAGGAATTGGTAAAGCTATGGTGGTAAGAATGCAACAGCAACGGGTTTACAAAGCCGGATTTGTGCTTGAGGGACCAGATTCTACCACGCCCCCAATTATATACCCTGGTGTAGATAATTATGGAGATATTTACTGCGCAACCTTTGGCCGTGGTGTATTCAGAGATGAAACCTACCGCATGCCTGTTGGCATTCCCGAATCCTATTCCCCATCTAATAAAATAGATGAGATTAAAATTAATATTTATCCTAACCCGGTTTATAGCAATGCAAACCTTTCATTTGTACTTAACGAAAATGGTCCTGTTACAATCAATGTAAACGATATCTCGGGCAGAGTGGTAAAGAAATTCGATTTGAAGAACCAAACGAAAGGTGAAAATACATTTTCATTCGACTGTAATGACCTAATCAGCGGAATTTATTTATTAAATGTACAAGCTGGAAATAGCATTCAAAACGCAAAATTCATTGTTAAGTAAAATATTTTTAGATCAACTTTAAAATAAATCAGATATGAAAAAAATATTATTTACAGCACTATCATTAATATTAATCTCTGCTTTTGCTATTGCTCAATACAGGATTGACCAACCCGTGCTTGTGGGGCCGGCTGATGCCGCAACAAACCAAATGCCTAATGTAATATTAAACTGGGATGCAGTAGTAAATGCCACCGGGTATCAGGTAATGGTAAGCCATGACGAAAACTTTACTAACCCGATAGTTGATATGATTACTCCTCTTTCAGGGTATGAAAATATAGACCTGATGTTTAATCAAACTTACTACTGGAAAGTAAGGGCTGTGGAGGGTGAAGATTTTTCAAGCTGGACAGATGCCAGAAGTTTTACTACTTTCTCAGCTATTGATTTGAACAAACCCAATAATGGACATGCAGGCGAAGAAGCTGAAATTGAATTTAAATGGAAAAACAAGGTGGGCGGATCAAGTGGAACTCCTTTAGCCGGGATAGACTTTTACCAACTCCAGGTTGATACTGATGAAACCGTATTTAACAATACGAATGCAAACCCACAATGGAATATTGCTATTCCCGAAGGGGTTTTTAAGTATAAACTAAGCAATGTTTTCTATGGCGAAACAATGTATTGGAGGCTAAGGGCATATCATGCTAACGATACTTGTGCCTGGAGCGAAGTATGGTCATTTACTACAGATAATGAAATCACACTTGACAAACCCAGCAATGGAACTACAAAATTTGGCCTGGCTGAATTTATTGAATGGGATGAATTTGACGGAACTGTTGAGTATGACTACCAAGTTCATAATAACGCATCATTTAATGGTGCTTTAAACTATTTTGTTGATTCTACTGAAGTACCTGCACCACAATTAAGATATGGAACTACTTATTACTGGCATGTACGCGGCAAAAATTTGCGCGATACCACATTATGGTCAGAGGTTTGGACATTTGAAACTGCAGGTGAGGTTGACCTTGATGAACCCATAAATATGTTAGACAGCGTTAGTGTGAATCCTATTTTGAAATGGGAACAAATTACAGGTACAAAATCATACCAGATTCAATATACTATTGATTCAACCTTTGCCGAAACAGCAAGTTTCTTTAAGGCTACTAACGACAACGAGATTGCACCAGCCTTCAATATTGGAACAGCGCTTGACGAAGGCACGAAATATTACTGGCGGGTTAGAGCCTGTGCTGTAAACGACTCAAGTAATTACAGTGAAACCTGGTCGTTTACTACAATAGGTGTTATTGGTATAAATGAATATTTGAAAAATGATAATGTTTCAATATTCCCAAATCCAGCCTCAAGGAATACAACACTATCAATATCGGTTGATAAACCGGGCATTGCATCCTATTCATTGACCAATCTAACAGGCAAGGAAATTGAAACAGGAGAAATGAATCTTATTGCTGGTGAAAACAACAAAATGTTAAACTTGAAAGGAATTTCAAAAGGTATTTACCTGATAAATATTAAGTTTGAAAGTGAAATCCTTAGCAAAAAGCTAATCATCAAATAATTAGGTTCTACTACCATTTTTGTGGAACTTCATTTGTGAATATAAAATTTATTGATAATCAGTCCACAGTGCCGGGCTTCGCCCGTGCATCCCTGCCTCGCCTTAACAAAAGCCAACGCTGGCGGCAAGGCGGGCTCGAAAAATTACGAAAATTATAAATTTTCTATTTTTCGGGATTGGCAGTTTCATGTAATTGGAGACTGAAGACTTTGAACTGAAGACTTAATAATGCCTTTCCACTAAATTCAGTAGTTCCAATATTTATATCCGTAACACAAAAAAAGCCGCCCCGGAAATCCGGGGCGGCTTTTTTATTTTATAACAAAAATTTATTTACCCAGGGTTGCCACCATCACAGCCTTTATGGTATGCAAACGATTTTCAGCCTCATCAAAAACGATGGAGTGTGCTGATTCAAATACCTCCTCGCTTACTTCCAGCTCACCAACTCCGTATTTTTGGTAAATCTCCTCGCCAACAGTGGTTTCACGATTATGGAAAGCCGGCAAACAATGCATGAACTTCACATTAGAATTACCTGTTTTTTTAATCATATCCATATTTACCTGGTAAGGCTGCATCATAGCTATACGGCGCTTCCACTCTTCTTCAGGTTCACCCATCGAAACCCACACATCAGTGTAAAGAAAATCGACACCTTTTACACCTTCATCTACATTGTCGGTAACAGTAATTTTGGCCCCGGTTTCTTTTGCAATTTCCTGGCACATTGCTACCAATTCATCAGTTGGATGCATTTCTTTTGGCGCTACGGCACGGAAATCCATTCCCATTTTTGCTGCACCAACCATCAACGAGTTTCCCATATTATTGCGGGCATCGCCCAAATAAGCAAAGGATACCTGGCTAAGAGGCTTATCAGAATGTTCCTGCATAGTTAAAAAATCAGCAAGAATCTGTGTGGGATGATACTCGTTGGTTAATCCGTTCCAAACGGGAACCCCGGCATATTTACCAAGTTCTTCAACAATTTCCTGCCCAAAACCACGATATTCAATACCATCATACATTCTTCCCAATACACGGGCAGTATCTTTCATCGATTCTTTTTTTCCCATTTGCGAACCTGAGGGCCCCAGGAAAGTAACACCTGCTCCCTGGTCAAGTGCAGCCACTTCAAATGCACAGCGTGTGCGCGTTGAATCTTTCGCGAAAAGCAGAACTACATTTTTCCCTTTCAGAAGCTGCTGTTCTGTTCCGGCATATTTTGCCTTTTTAAGATCTGCTGACAGATCAAGTAAAAATTTTATCTCCTGTGGTGTAAAATCAAGGAGCTTTACAAAATTCCTGTTTCTTAAATTAAATGCCATGTTTTTAAGTTATTCGTTATTTGTTATTCGTTAATTGTTATTCGTTATTCGTTATTGGTTATTCGTTATTCGTTATTGGTTATTCGTTATTCGTTATTGGTTATTGGTTATTCGTTATTCGTTATTGGTTATTGGTTATTGGTTATTCGTTATTTGTTATTGGTTATTCGTTATTCATTATTCGTTATTGGTTATCCCGAAAAGTAGAAAATTTACAATTTATATTACTTTTCTAACCCGCCTTGCTCGCCTCGCTGCGAAGCGGGCCGTCAGCGTAGGCTTTTGTTTAGGCGAGGCAGGGATGCTCGAAAAAAAATGAAATCACATTCCGAACCTTCGGGATGTTTTTTCGGCATTCGTTAATCGTTACCCCGATAGCTATCGGGGGTTATTGGTTAATTGTTTTTTGATAATTATATATAATTCTAAAACTCTAAACTCTAATTTCCAAACTCTAAACTCCTAATTCTAACCTCTAAATTCTAACCTCTAACCTCTAACCTCTAACCTCTAACCTCTAAC
>CAZQIV010000060.1:0-38427 GCA_964593705.1 uncultured Lentimicrobiaceae bacterium
TATAATAAATGGAACGTAAAAGTAAAATACAGATTTAACACCCCACCTAACAGGTTTACCCCCAAAACAGACGTTTGCTTTTCAAAAAAAAGTAATGCAAATGTCTGGCATAAAAACCTGTTAGGTCTTGCCACCCGTAAAACACAGCAAGTCACCCCGTGAATCCGCCCCAGGCGCAAAACATAATTCTTTAAATTCGTCCATCTGCCGGAAAGCATTCACGGGGTGACTCAAAACTACAAAACCAAAAATGTCGGCATTTTAACCGGTGTGGATATTGTGAAATTGGGAAAAGTTTAAAGAAATGTAAAGGATTTCGTAGATTTCAACAACCCGACAAACCCAATACCTCGGCCACAACAAAAGTGCTGCCTCCAACAAAAATTAAATCTTCGGGGCCGGCCTTTTGTTTTGCTGCTTCATAAGCTTTTTTTACTGAGGGAAAAATATTGCCTTTAAGTTGATATGAAGCAGCTTTCTCCGCAAGTTCACTTGCATGCAAACCACGCGGGATATCGGCTTTGCAGAAATAATACACGGCTTCGGTAGGTAACAGATCCAAAATTTCATCAAGACTTTTATCATTAACCACTCCAAAAACAAAGTGCAGGTTTTTATATTTGATGATGTTGATATTTTTAACCACCTCCACGATGCCCTCGTGGTTGTGGCCGCTGTCGCAAATTACCAGGGGAGCATTTCCCAACACCTGCCAGCGGCCCTGAAAACCGGTATTTGCAAAAATATTTTCGATTCCTTTTTTTATTGCTCCTTTCGGAATAGCCTCCCCGGATTGTTGTAAAACCCTTATGGTTTCCAGAACCGTTTTAAGATTTTTATTTTGATAAGTTCCCCGTAAGGGATAAATCACTTCGAGAAATAGTTGCCCATCATAAAATATTTTTATCGATGAATCATCTTCCAATTTAACAATTTGCCATCCTTGGTCTGCGTAAGAAATTGGTGCATTTGAAGATATTGCCTTTTTATCAAAAACCAACTTCACCTCAGCCTGTGTTTCACCAATAATTACAGGTATGTTTTGCTTGATGATTCCGGCTTTTTCCAGGGCTATTTTGGGAAGTGTATTTCCCAAAAACCGAGTATGATCTAATCCTATGTTAGTAATCACGGAGGCCTGCGGAGATATTACATTGGTTGAATCGAGCCTGCCCCCAAGCCCGACTTCAATCACCGCGATATCTACATTTTGGTCAGCAAAATACTGGAATGCCATGCCCACGGTCATTTCAAAAAACGACAGGTCGATGGTTTCAAGATCGTTTTGCCATTTGGCGATGAAATCGACCACCCAATCTTCTGAAATCATTTTGCCGTTTACCCTGATCCTTTCCCTAAAGTCGATATAATGAGGAGAAGTGTAGAGCCCGGTTTTGTACCCACATTCCTGGAAAACGGATGCCAGCAGGTTTGATGTTGACCCTTTGCCGTTGGTTCCGGCAATATGAACAGTTTTGAATTCTTTTTCAGGATGGCCAAGCAGCGCACACATCTTGTGGGTATTATCGAGGTTGGCTTTGTAGGCAGCTCCGCCCACCCGCTGAAACATGGGCAACCTGTTAAAAAGATAATGCAGTATTTCGGAATAGTTCATAAACCTTAGATTGATTAAAGGCCGCAAAAATAATCAATCGCAGGTGGGGAAAGAAAAATCGCGGGTTTGATTCAGATAAATCTGATACATCGCCCCTGATTGTAAAGTATCGAGGGTAAAAATTCCCATTTCGGGCCAAAAGACCTTATAACTTCCAATTTCCTTGATAACCTTCAAGTCATCATCCAAAACTTCAAATACCTGCACGGCAGCGTGTGAACATGGGCTGAATATGGGAAACATCGACCATCCCTGCGAAAGCGTAATATTACTATCAACTTTCTCGTAGCCTTCGATGGTTATGGAGGCAGGCTGATTCATAAATATCACCAGGCCTTCATTGGTATCCCAATTTCCAATGGTGTTAATATTTAATGCAGGGCTGTAAATACCCTGCTCATTCACAGCAAAAAACAGCGCTTCTCCTACTGGCGCCATAATCTCCCCGATAGCAGGATACAAGGGCTGAACAAAAGTAGAAATTCCGCTCCAGCCTTGCCTGAGCAAAACATTTTGGGAATAAAACGGAGGCAGGATGTATAAAAACTCATCGATGGTTAAAGTATCTGATAAAAATTCATTTTTCGCAATCAGCGTAATATCGTAAAACCCGGGCTCATAATAAACAGTTACGGGGTTATTTATGTATGAGGTATCCCCGTTTCCAAACCACCATTCCCATTGATTGGGAAAGCCGGTGGAAAGATCAGTAAAATGAACCTCCTCTCCTATCCTCGCCTCAAAGGGGCTTACCGTAAAGTTTGCCACCACAGGCTCGATGATATTGATATAGTTTTCTTTAACCAGGGTATCCCCTTGTAATTGGTTTACAACAATAAGTGTGATGGAATAATTCCCGGGATTTTCATAAGTCGTAAACGGGTTTTGCTGATTGTTGTTTGTCGAGTTTCCAAAATCCCAATACCAGTTAGTGGGGTTTCCGGCGCTCATATCATAAAAGTGTATCAGCTCCCCGGGCACTGCATACAGGGTGTCGGCATAAAAATCAGCTACAAGTTTTGGAAGTACATCAATGTAATTTTCTTTAATCTCGATATCTGAACTGTCATTACTCATCGCGGTAAGCCGAACCGTAAAATTTCCAACGAGTTTATATTTATGTGTAGGGTTTTCCTGGTTGGAGCTAAACCCATCGCCAAACTGCCAAAACCATAATGTGGGAGTGCCTTTAGAAAGATCGGTAAAATGAACCCAATTTTGGATAACTATATTCGTTGTGTCAGCCTTAAATTCAGCATCGAGGGTATCTTTAACATAAATGTAATTTTCTTTGATAATAATATCCGACTGCACCGGATCGGCAACTTCCAGACTTATGGTATAAAAACCCGCTGAGGGCCATGCATAAGTTGGATGCTGCAAATTGCTGATACCTCCATCACCAAAATTCCAGTTCCATGAAGTTGGATTTCCAGAGGAGAGATCGGTAAACTGAAGCGAACTGCCTACCCACAACACCAATGGTTCAGCCATAAAATCAGCCGACAGTGAATCGAAAATGGTAATAAAATTTTCTTTCACCACAGAATCCTGGAAGTAATCGTTTCCGGCAACCAAAGAAACGGAGTATGTTCCGGGCTGGTTGAATTGTTTAACCGGGTTTGAATTAGTACTGCCCGAGCCATCCCCAAAATCCCAGTTCCAAAAAGTGGGGCTGCCTGTTGACAAGTCGGTAAACTGAATTTCATCATTTACAACAGCCATTAATTCATCGGCGGTAAAATCGACTACCAATGGGGATAATATCTGAATATAATCCGTTTTTGTTTCGACATCACCATCAGGGCCATCCTGGGCAAAAAGTGACACCGTATAAAACCCGGGTTGCAAAAAAACATGCGCAGGATTTTCTGCAAAGCTCAGGGTGTTGTCGCCAAAATTCCATAGCCAGCTTGTCGGGTCGCCCAACGACAGGTCGGTAAATTGGATAATTTCGCCGGGTAGGGCAAGGGTAGTATCAGCAGTAAATTCAGCAACGATTGATTGGGTAACCTCAATAAAATTTTCTTTTGTAAACGAATTAGAAAATTGGCCTGTTACAATTTCAAGACTCACTGAATATATGCCAGGAGTATTATAAGTATGTATAGGATTTTGCACAGTTGATGTGTTGCCATCGCCAAAATCCCAATTCCAGGCATCAATTTCTGCACCTGCATTTACTGACTCATCCGAAAACTGAACTGCCAGGGGTGCATCGCCAATTAGTGGAGTTGCCGCAAAATGAATCTCAACAGGCGAAATAAACTTTGCTTCAAAAGTACCATCCCATACTATAGCCGGGGCATCAAGAACAAGATTACCTTCGGCATTAAATATTGTTTGCACCGAGTCGAGCACTGCATCTTGATTGTACCAATAAATATCGAAAACCCCATGATTATCAAAATCAAGATAAATTTTTCCAACACTCACCGGAAAGGGTGTTCCAAACTGATTTAAATACTGCCAGTTGTATTTTTTATTTTGCATCCAGCCGGCAGCATAAGTGTCGTTTTTTAAAACAAACGATCGCAATTGGGGAGCATAATTTATAAACTGATAATTGCTAATCCCCAAAATTCCTGTGCCTGAATTTTCAACCCGTATTACATGTTCGCCTATCGACACTGGAACACCGTAGGTATTATTTGAGCCAACACTTTGATTAAAAACCGTAACCCCGTCGATCTGTATTTTCAATTTTGATAAAAAGACAGAGCCTGTTTTTACTTTAAAATTTCCATTGCGGGTATAATTAACGGTAAATATTGGTGGATTTCTCCTGTTCCCAAAGAGGCTGCCATATAATTTTCGCCCCAGGTACAATTCCGTTGGATACATCAATCCACTTGGGTCAAAAGTAAATTGGTTTTCAGGAGCTTCAGTGTTATCATTGTTAAAATCAGGGTCAACAAAAACATCCTCATTACCGGCAGTGGTACACAAAGGCACCACAGCTTCGAGCTGAGAAATATCCACATCAATTTCCTGCATAAAATCCGATGGTGCCTTAAAGTGGTCAAACAGGTTGTATGGATAGAGGTAGTTATCCCACCACCACGACATTGCCGAGCCTGCTGCGCCTGAAAAAACCGATGACCAAACAACATTATGAAAAGCTACTCCCTGTGGGTCGAGTTCGATAATCTCATCTACATCGTGGCCAAGAGCAAACTCACCAACAATGGATGGCTTATTCCATCTACCCAAATAATCCCTGGTAAAATTATAAATCTTCATTTCAAGATCAGGAATAAAATCATAAATATGCTGCTGGGTAAAGCCGGTATTGTAATTTCCCCAATATTCGGGGTTGTGCTGCGGGATAGCAAAAGCGCTCGAAACCGGCCGATTATAAATATCAATATTATTCATGTAAGAAGTCATGGTATTCATCCATGATACTGTCTGGTTCGAATAATTATCCCAAAGGCCAGTATTGTCAGCCTCCGACAATTGCTCCCATAAGGCTACCTGTGGCGAATAACCCCACCGAGCATTGATATACCTTAGCTTCTGCTTGTAACGAAAGATGGCTGTTTCGTTTACCAAAAAATCCTGGGGCGAATTACATGGCCCGCCATTATCCTGGTTGTAGGGATTTACATCCCACCCCGTCCACGAACCAAGCTGAAGCTCATCGTGAATCATGGGATTGAGCATACAATAAATATCTTTCTCTATTAATTGATCGAAAACCCAATCGAGCACCCATGCACGATTTTGCCGCTGTGTGTATTGGCCAACCCCGGTTTCAGTCCACTCGATTTCAAAAATCCATGGCGCCATGGTAAGCTTGGTAAAATTTCCACCGTTTTCTGCCAGTGCATCAATCCAGTTTTCATATTCAGCCCATCCATCCCACCACCATTGCCATGCTATGTTTGTTCCGATAGGGTGAAATGTTTCACCATTGCTATATTGAAGCCGGCTGCCATTTTTTGAAATAAATCCTTTTCGCGAAGATGTTGTACAAGTAAATTGTTGGGTGGGAAAAGTGTAATTGCCGGTAGCATCCGCAACTACAACATAATAATACCACAAACCTGTTTGGTCAGGCGAAAACCTTATTCTCCATCCGGGAGGGCCGGTGGCAACCAGCACATTTGGCGATGTTATTTCATAATCCTGGAAATAAAAACCATCCATAAAATATTGAGCGCCGGATGGTGAAATAAAAACCGCTTTTAACGATACCTGCCCATGTTCGTAAGGATTGCTGTAGGTAGCAGTAAGTGTAACAGCCAGTTCAAGTTTTTCAAACTTACATAAGGTTGTGTTATTGGGCGATACAGTGTGGATGACCGGTTGAGCAAAAAGCCGGGCAGAAAGTAAAACCACGGCAATCAACAAAAGTTTGGAAATATTATTTTGTAAAAGTAAGTACATAAAATTGTTGTTTTAAAAAATCAGCCTGTCAAAATTATCCAATACCAAAATTAATTTATTCTGAGAGAATATCAATGAATTATCGTGATAACTTTATAAAACAACAAAGTGCTGAATTATGTTGATTGATTAAAATTCAAACCTCCCTATTTAAGGTAAATCAATTGTGGTGAATAAAGCATCTAAGTGAATCTTTATGAAAGAAGCATTCAGCATTTTTCATCATTATGTGATTTTTTTCATCGAATTACGCTAATTAAACTAATTAAAATTAGTTCAATCCGATAAATTCGATGATAATTAATAAAATGTGATATAGCCTTGACGGAAGGAATTAGTTTCACAAGTTTGGTAGATGCGTTTCCCGCGAAGCGCCCGCCTTGCTCGCCTCGCTGCGAAGCGGGCCGCGAGGCAGGGCTTTAATTTTCAAATTTGCATATTATAAATTTTTCAAATTAATGTAGGCACTTAGATCACTCAAAACCACTTAGTAAAAAATAATTGATCATTCACACAAACTTCCGCATCAAAATTCCATCAAAGTATTCGCTACCAATTTTGGTGTCTTTTTCAAGCCTGGCCAATTCATCAAAGCCGGAAGCCTCGTAAAGTTTTATTGCAGCATAGTGATCGGCGCGAACCATTAAATAAATAATTTCGATAATGCCTTCGGATTTGGCTTTTTCCATTGCAACCTTAACAAGCTGTCTCCCAAAACCCTTGCCCCGGTAGGTTTCAATAATACCCATGTTCATTTGGGCTGCATGGCTGAGTTTTGTGGCCGGATTGACTTCAACAGACAAATAACCTGCCGGGCCTTGATCACTAAAGACTCCAAGCAGGAACGATCCCGGGTGTCGGAGCATATTTGAGTAGTACTCATCAAACTGCTTCTTTCCCTGAAACTTCCTGTCGAAATCATCGCTCATAAATTCCGAAGTGAGGTAAATGTTCCTCACAAGGTTAAAAAACCAGGCTATTTGAAAATCCTTTATTTGTTTAATGGTTATTTTATCATCCATACAATTCTATTTTTCGGCATCAATAATCTTATGGTTGTTGAAAATAAAAAGGCAAGGTAATGATAGCCTGGAAATCTTCGGGATTAGCACTTTGGATGGCTTCTTGAAAACTGCCCCAATGAGCAAATAGCTTATAACAGGATTTTTTACCCACTTATAAAATGATTTTCAATCCGTGTTTCCTTATCCAAGATTGCTTTTACAATCTCATCCCATTCTTCCTCCAGGGAAAATGTGGACATTTTACGCCCTGCATTGGTGTACCAAAATGAAGCATTGCTTAAATCGCCCTCCTTGCGATGGAGGTATGCATGCACCCAGGCAGCCATTGTATTATTCATTTCCTGCACAATCCTGTGTGCTTTTTCCCAGTTTCCTTTCGCGTCCCACCAAAGTGCTTTAAGTTCCTTATTAATTTTTTCAGGTGGATAGTCAGCATTTACCGAAGCCTTAAATTCATCAAAATACATGATTTACTTTTTATTGTTTAACAGTTTGTTGTAAAAGTAAATTTTATTGAATTCCTTTGTAAATATAACGTGTAAAATTTAAAAGCCAAATTATGATTACCATTTACCACAATCCCAGGTGCAAAAAATCAAGGGCCGGACTGGCCAGGCTCGAAGAAAAAAAAGAGGATTTTGAAATAAAAAACTACATCAAGTATGGAATTACCGTTGATGAACTCAAAGAAATCCTGATGAGAATAAATGTACCACCTCATGATCTAATCAGGACGCAGGAAGCTGACTATAAGAGTAAATACAAGGGCAAAAAGTTTACTGATGATGAATGGATAAAAATAATGACCGATAACCCAAAACTTATAAAACGACCGATTATCATTAAAAAATACAAAGCCGTTTGGGCCGACCCGCCCGAAAATATGGACGTGCTTTTTGATTGATGAAACATAAAAAGACAAAATATGAAAAATACATTATTAATATTGATAGTTTTGGGGATATCTCTTTCAGTATCCAGTCAGGAATTAATGACCATTGGTGAAGTATTTGATTTTGAAATTTATGATGAATTTGAAATCTATCCTAACCCCACAAAATCAAAAGTTTTAATTAGAGATAATAAAATAAGCGAAAATTTTGAATTGTTCCTTATCAATAGCAGTGGGAAGCAAATTTATAGCAATACACTTTTCGGTGAAATAAATGAAATAAACATTCAGGATTTAGACCTAGGTATTTATTTCCTTAAAATTATTAGAGACGGAAAACTTCAGACTTTCAAGTTAATAAAAAAATGAAAAAGATCTTTCACACTTGTAGTAATAAGGGCGCAGTTTTATGCCCTTTTGGCTTTTATGAAATTGCTCTGGATTTACAGACTTTATATTAATTTTGTTTGGATTCAACAAAATATTTTTCGGAATGGCAAATATTAAACTTTTTGAAAGTAAGCAAATTCCTACAGTTTGGAACGACAAGGATGAAAAATGGTACTTCTCGGTTCAAGATGTTGTATTGGTCTTGACAGACAGTCAGGATGTTAAATAATATATAAAGAGAATCAGAAGCAGGGATAAAGAGTTGAATTCCAACTGGGGTACAATTTGTACTCCTCTTGAAATGATTGCTGCTGATAATTAATCCCTTTTTGCTTGACCAACTTTCGGAAAACAAATACAAGATAAAAACATACACTTACTAATTACCAATAACTACTAACTAAATGATGCCTGTCCATAAAGTCAACCATTTCTATTCGAGGCCAAAGAATCTCCCGCAGATAACGCTAACCTGCCTAGCCGGCAAGGCTGGTTTGCGCTGATTTTTTTCTGCGAAAATCTGCGTTATCTGCGGGAAACCTGACTAAAAAGACCGACACTAAATAACCTACAACAATGGCATACCCATACAACCCCCCGGATTATTTCCAAATAGATGATTTACTTAGCGATGAACACAAAATTATCCGTTCATCCATTCGCGACTACATTACACGATCGGTATTACCTATCATAGATGAAGCAGCGCATAAACATGAATTTCCGATTAAAATAGTGAAAGAGCTTGGCGAACTCGGGGTGTTCGGGCCATTTATCCCGGAAGAATATGGCGGCGCCGGATTGGATCATATTGCTTACGGAATCATCATGACCGAACTTGAAAGGGGAGATTCCGGCATCCGCTCAACGGCCTCGGTGCAAACTTCATTGGTAATGTACCCGATTTTTACTTTTGGATCTGAAGATCAAAAAAGAAAGTATTTACCAAAACTTGCCAGCGGTGAAATGATTGGTTGCTTTGGCCTCACCGAACCCAATCATGGCTCCGATCCCGGAAATATGGAAACCCGCATCCGTGACATGGGCGACCATTATTTGCTGAATGGCGCTAAAATGTGGATTACCAACAGCACCATTGCCGATATTGCAGTAGTTTGGGCTAAAGACGAGCAGGGGAAAATCAGGGGCTTAATTGTTGAAAAAGGGGCGAAAGGTTTTTCCGCACCCGAAACCCACAACAAATGGTCGCTGCGGGCATCGGTAACTGGTGAGCTTGTTTTTGACGATGTGATAGTTCCCAAAGAAAATATCTTTCCCGAAATATCCGGTTTGAAAGGTCCGCTCAAATGTTTAAACTCCGCACGCTATGGCATAGCCTGGGGGGTTATCGGGGCAGCCATCGATTGCTACAACACCGCCCTGCAATATGCATTGGAACGGAAACAGTTTGGCAAGCCCATTGCCTCCTTTCAGCTTCAGCAAAAAAAATTGGCGGAAATGCTTACAGAAATTACCAAAGCCCAATTGATGGCCTGGCGACTGGGAAAACTTAAAAATGAAAACAGGGCCACTCCTACACAAATTTCGATGGCCAAGCGCAACAATGTGGAAATGGCCTTAAAAGTTGCCCGCGAAGCCAGGCAGGTACTCGGGGCAATGGGCATCACAGGAGATTTCCCCATAATGAGGCACATGATGAACCTCGAATCGGTGATAACTTACGAAGGCACCCACGACATCCACCTGCTCATCACCGGCCTCGACATTACCGGAATTCATGCTTTTGAGTAGGATTATGAAAAGCTTTTACCGTTATAATTAAAAATCTCAAGGTGACCGATGAATAAACTACCTTTAAATATCAGCAATATTCAAAATCGAATTTATACCGTTCGGAGTGTTCAGGTGATGATTGATGATGACCTGGCCGAAATATATCAAGTCCAAACGAAGGTCTTCAATCAGGCTGTTAAAAGAAACAGCAACAGATTCCCGGAGAATTTCCGGTTTCAGCTTAATGAAAATGAGTGGGATCACTTGAGGACACAAATTGTGACCTCAAGTGAGGAGGATCCTTTAAGGTCACAAAATGTGACCATAGAGAGTAAGCGTGGTAAGCATAGAAAATATCTTCCTTACGCTTTTACCGAACAAGGGGTTGCCATGCTTTCTGCAGTGCTTCGAAGCGACACCGCCGTTATCGTGAGCATACAAATTATGCAGGCCTTTGTTGAAATGAAAAAGTTTATCGCCAACAATGCCATCTTATTTCAACGCCTCGAAAAAGTAGAACTAAAACAAATGGAAACCGATCAAAAAGTTCTACAAATATTCAACGCCATTCAGGAAAAAAGTATAAAACCCAAACAAGGAATATTTTTTGAAGGCCAGATTTTTGATGCTTACAACTTTGTTGCCGAATTAATAAGGTCTGCACAAAAATCGATCTTGCTTATTGATAATTATATTGACGATACGGTGCTGACGATGTTTACCAAACGTAAGCCGAAGGTTAATCTTACGATTTTTACGAAGCAAATAAACAAACAATTGGCTCTTGATCTGAAAAAACACAACCAACAATATGCACCCATTCAAATTAACGAGTTTGCAAACGCCCACGATCGCTTTTTAATTATTGATGAAATTACGGTTTACCATTTTGGTGCAAGTTTAAAAGATTTGGGTAAAAAATGGTTTGCTTTTTCTAAATTTGACAAAGAAGCCTTGTTGCTTTTAAATAAAATAAACCGATAATTGATTTTGCCATTCTCCCCCAATCATTATAAATATTCCTAATTTTGCGCCCTTGTGAAAATAATCCATAACCGCATATCACTATTCTTGATGAAATACTCCCGCCAAGGGGGCGGACAGACGTTGCTAATTATTAACACCCACGCTTGCCCCGATCATTCGGGGGACATGAATAAATTCATTATTCAATTTTATCCGTGCATTCCAGCCAGATGGCGGACAGGCAGTGGCTAAATCTTAAACAAATGAAAGAACTTATCAGAAGCATCCTTATCGCACTACAAATACCGCTCACAAAAAATATTTATTACGATATCCTTACCAAAAAGTTGATGAAGAAAATCCTGAAAAATCAATCCAACTGCATCGACATTGGCGGGTTTAAAGGAGAAATTACGGATGAAATCATTAAATTTTCCCCAAAGGGCAGTCACTTCATTTTTGAACCCATTCCTGATTTATTCAAAAACATTGAAGCAAAATTTAAAGGCAAAAGCAACATTTCAGTAATCAACCTTGCCGTAAGTGATAAAAAAGGAACATCAACTTTTAAATTCGTTCCCAATTTCCCGGCATATAGCGGCCTCAAAAAAAGGGACTATCCCGACAACAGTACTGAAGTTAAGGAAATTGAAGTAAAAACCGATCGCCTCGAAGATGTGATTCCTGATAATATAAAAATCGACTTTATAAAAATTGATGTTGAAGGCGCGGAGTTTCTGGTACTTTCAGGCGCAAAAAAGATATTGCTTAAATCAAAGCCCGTGGTTATTTTTGAATATGGCCTCGGCGCATCTGATTTTTATGGTACAGATCCGGAAATGATGTTCAATTATTTTAAAGATGCAGGCTATGGAATTTTCTTGTTGAACCATTTCATCAAAAACAAAAAACCGCTGGATCCGGCATCCTTCAAAAAGCAATACTACGACAAGCTGAATTATTATTTTGTAGCGGCATCGGTTTAGACTTTTCCTTGCCAATTTCAGTCATTCAGGCTGCAATCCATCTCAAATAATTGTATTATTTAATATTACAGGTTTTCAACCTGGACTTCGTGCTTTCGAAATACCAAAGTCACCCGGTGAATACCGCCTAAGCAATTGAACCTTAGCACAAGGAAGTAGAATTGTTCCCGGAAGTTATTCACCGGGTGGCTAAAACCAATAACAGGCGCAGCCACCTGATGAACTGCCCCCTTTTAACATCTAATTAGTGTTCGTCCATAAGGTCAATAATTTTCAATATTCTAAAAAAAATCTCCCGCAGATTTCGCTGATTCGCGGGAAACAGTACTAAAAATACAGGCTCAAATTACAATACCTTTCATTGATGAAAAAAGTAGTAAATGGATATTGCAAGATTCGTATTTGCAGTACTTTTGTGAAAATTTTAACATTGTTTATTAATTAACAACTTAATTATATTTTCAACATGAAGCCTACGCACATCGAGCACATCGGAATAGCAGTAAACAGCCTCGAAGAAAGCATCCCATACTATGAAAAAGTTTTAGGTTTGGAATGTTACGCCGTGGAAGAAGTAAAAGATCAAAAAGTAAAAACTGCATTTTTTATGGTAGGACAAACAAAGATCGAATTGCTTGAGTCCACCGACCCTGAAGGCCCGATTGGAAAATTCATCGAGAAAAAAGGTGCAGGCATCCACCACCTGGCATTTGCCATGGAAGATGTTGCCGGAGCACTAAAGCAGGCCGAAGAAAACGGCATTCGCCTCATCGACAAAGAACCCCGCAAAGGTGCCGAAGGATTGAATATTGGATTCCTTCACCCAAAATCCACACACGGAGTACTCACCGAATTTTGCGGAAAGTAAATTTATTTTTAGCAAATATTCAATACAGGGTCATTAATCATCTTAATACAAAAATCTTTAATCCGCGAGCAAAGGGATTTATTCGATCTGCAATATGTATTTTTTCAAATATCCATCATTCAATTTTTTGACCATCACGAAAAAACCTAAAATCAGGAACTGTGAATAATCAGGACAAATTAAAACAACTCATCGACCTCCGTGTGAAAGCCCGCGAAGGTGGTGGTGAAAAACGCATTAAAGTTCAGCACGAAAAGGGTAAATATACCGCCCGTGAGCGTATAGAAATGATTCTGGACGAAGGAAGTTTCGAAGAATTCGACATGTTTGTAACCCACCGTAGCCACGATTTCGGAATGGAGGAACAGGTGTACCTCTCTGATGGTGTAATTACAGGTCACGGCACCATCGATGGCAGAATCGTATATGTGTTTTCACAGGATTTTACCGTTTTTGGCGGCTCCCTTTCCGAAACTTTTGCACAAAAAATTTGCAAGGTCATGGATCAGGCCATGAAAGTTGGAGCACCGATAATCGGGATCAACGACTCAGGAGGTGCGCGTATTCAGGAAGGTGTGAAAAGTTTGGCCGGCTATGCCGAGATATTTGAAAGAAACATCCTTGCATCGGGAGTAATTCCGCAAATATCTGCAGTTTTCGGCCCGTGTGCCGGTGGTGCAGTTTATTCGCCCGCGCTCACCGATGTCATCATCATGAGCGACAAAACCAGCTATATGTTTGTTACAGGCCCCAAAGTAGCCAAAACCGTTACCGGCGAAACCATTTCTGAAGAAGACCTTGGAGGAGCTACCGTACATGCTACAAAATCGGGGGTGGCACATTTTAGAGCTAATGATGAAGACGAAGGGATTATGCTCATCAGGAAGTCTTTGGAATATTTCCCCCAAAACAACCTTGAAGACCCGATTGTAACCGAATGCAGCGATCCTATCGACCGAAAGGATGAGATGCTCAACGAGATTATTCCTGACAATCCCAACACGCCCTACGATGTAAAAGACATTATTTATCGCATTGTTGATGATGCAGAGTTTCTGGAATTTCACAGGCACTTTGCCAAAAATATTGTGGTTGGATTTGCAAAATTCAACGGGCAACCTGTGGGGATGGTAGCCAACCAACCCAACTTTTTAGCAGGGGTACTTGATATTGATGCCTCGCGAAAAGCGGCACGGTTTGTACGCATGTGCGATGCCTTTAACATACCCATCATTACAATGGTGGATGTGCCGGGATTTTTACCAGGTAGCGGACAGGAATATGGTGGTATTATTATACATGGTGCCAAGTTGCTTTTTGCTTACGGTGAGGCCACCGTTCCAAAAATTACAATTACCCTTCGGAAATCTTATGGGGGTGCGCACGATGTAATGGGCTCCAAGCAACTCAGATCAGATATCAATTACGCGTGGCCATCAGCCGAAATTGCAGTGATGGGAGCCAAAGGTGCCATTGAAGTACTTGAAGGTAGAAAAATAAGAAAAATTACAGATCCCGAAGAAGCGGCAAAATATACCAGGGAAAAAGAAGATGAATACAAAAATTCTTTTGCCAACCCATATCAGGCAGCTCGTTTTGGCTATATTGATGATGTGATTGAACCACGAAATACACGGTTTAGAATCATCAGGGCCTTGCGAACACTTGCAACAAAAAAGGATACACTTCCGCCAAAAAAACATGGCAACATTCCAATGTAAAAGACAGGGTTATGATAATAAACGAAATTAGTTTTGATTTTTCGAATATCTCCGATTTTGGCCTCACTGTAGCTGTGGTAGGATATGTCATTGTTTTTAGTGCTTTGGTGTTGTTGGTATTTGTGTATAGCCTCTTGCCAAAGTTCATAACTTTTACAACCAAACGAAGGCTAAAAAAAGAAGGTAAATGCGATGATTGTGATGTGAGCCTCATTTCCGGTGATGTGAGTGCTGCCATTAGTATGGCGCTTTACCTTCATCTAAACGAAGTTCATGATGAAGAAAGTGATGTTATCACCATTAAAAGAATTTCAAAACAATACACTCCGTGGAGTTCTAAAATTTATTCAACCAATCCATTTCACAGGTTTAATCAAAAATGAAAAATTTTAAATTTAAAATAAAAGGCCACGACTACAATGTTGAACTCCTTAATTACGAGGGAAATTCAGCTCAATTGGATGTAAATGGAACAATTTACGAGGTGGAATTGCAACGCGAAGTCAAGCAATCGAAAACACCGAGGCTTGTACGCCAGGAAATACAAACCACAAGGCAGGATAGCAAAATCAGGAAAACGATAACTAAAACTGCCGGCCATGATGTAAAATGTCCCTTACCGGGGAATATCATGCAGGTATTTGTTAAAAACGGCGATGAAGTGAAACTTGGTGCCAAGTTGGTGATGTACGAAGCCATGAAAATGGAAAATACGATACTTGCCGAAAAAGACGGAACAATCAGGAACTTAAGTGTTCAGCCGGGCGACAGTGTGCTTCAGGATGCTAAACTCATGGAAATTGAATAAACCGGTTTAGCCCGAATTTTAAACATCAGGCTAAGCAAAAAAGAACAAGAATCGATGAGAAAATTAATTACCGTTTTTGGGATCATATTAATATTGGGTTTAATATCCTTTACTTTTCCGTTTTCGACCGATAAAAACGATGCGACAAATAATACTGAATTGAGCATTGACAATAGCGGAAACCAAAATATCGCCTCCACCGAAACACAAGAATCTGATGCAGAGAAGGGTGTCTATAAGTTTTTTAGTTTTACCGGATTTGCCAATGCCACACCCGGCCACTTTATAATGCTGGCTGTTGGATTATTTTTTATTTTTCTTGCTATACGCTTCGATTATGAGCCACTACTGCTTATCCCTATTGGTGTTGGAATCCTGATCGGGAACATTCCGTTTTTGCTCGACTCGGGACTAAAGTTAGGCATTTACGAAACCGGGAGTGTACTAAACTATTTGTATTTTGGAGTAACTGCAGGGATTTATCCACCACTGATATTTTTGGGTATTGGCGCTATGACCGATTTTTCATCGCTGATTTCCAACCCGCGACTCATGCTTCTTGGCGCTGCTGCCCAGGTAGGTATTTTTGCCACTTTTATTGGTGCGCTGGTTTTGGGCTTTCATCCTGCCGAAGCAGGAGCAATTGGTATTATTGGAGGAGCAGACGGCCCAACAGCCATATTCCTTTCCTCAAAACTGGCCAACGGCATAAACATATTGCCTGATGGCACAACAGTGCAAAACCTCATTGGCCCCATTGCAATTGCAGCATACTCATACATGGCGCTGGTTCCGGTAATTCAACCCCCGATAATGCGTGCTCTTACCACCAAAAAAGAACGCAAAATCAGGATGAAATCACCAAGGGCAGTTACCAAGCTTGAAAAAATTCTTTTCCCCATCATCGGGTTGCTGTTTACAGCATTTATTTCGCCCAGCTCCTTGCCATTATTAGGTATGCTGTTTTTTGGAAACATCCTTAAAGAAAGTGGTGTAACAAAACGCCTGGCCGATACGGCAAGGAATTCTATGATTGATATTGTAACCATTTTACTTGGGCTCACAGTGGGCGCTTCCACCCAAGCCGATGTTTTCCTGTCCGATCAGTCCATTTTGATCTTTATTCTGGGAGCACTTTCATTTATGGTGGCCACCGCAGGTGGCGTAATTTTTGCCAAGATTATGAACCTCTTCTTTAGTTCAGAAAATAAAATAAATCCTCTGATTGGTGCAGCAGGTGTTTCGGCTGTACCCGACAGTGCTCGCGTGGTTCACACCGAAGGGCTGAAAAGCGACCCAAACAATCACCTGCTCATGCACGCCATGGCTCCAAACGTTTCAGGTGTAATTGGCTCTGCTGTTGCTGCCGGTATTTTGTTAAGCTTCTTGCTTTAGGTAAAGAAAAAAACAAATATTCCAAAACCGGCTTATTATTTAAATTTGTCGGTTTTTTATTTTAAAAGCTTTGTTGTCCGGGGAAAAGTATTATTCCGTTTGTAGATTCTTCGCTTCACTTCGTTTCAAATAATATTTTCACCTATTTTTTGTTTATCCAATCCAGACAACAATTTAAATGTGTGTAATTTTATTTTTTTTAAATTAATAAATTGAAATATCCCCGCCATGAGGGCGAGCAGACATAGACAAATATTAACACACCCACTCCTGCCCCGATCCTTCGGGGGGCATGAATGAAACATCATTCTATTTCATCCATGCATCAGTGGCTAATTTTATACAAATGAAAACTAAATTAATACTATCAATTACATCCATTGCACTTGCATTAATAGCCATTACATTTTCATCATGCAAAAAAGATGATATAGAAACCGTACCCCTGGAAACAGTAAGCGGAGACATCTTCGAATCAGTAGATTATGGTTCAAAGGTTTTTTTATTCGATTTCAAAACCGACCTTGAAACCTACCCGGTAACTTACCTGATAAGAAGCTCATCAAGCGTGGATGGCAATGAGATCAATGTTAAATTAATCGATATTGAAAAAGACGGGCACGACGACTTAAACATAGCCTTAGGTTCGGCAACTTGCGTAATAAATTTAGGATCGCTTGCCAATGGAGTTTATAACCTGCAGCTTGAGGTTGTAAAAACAGTAAATAGCGGAACACTCACAATAAGCGATGGCCAGGTATTCGTCAACTTCCCGTCTGCCCAAAAACTTAGCATAAACCACGATACCCTGAATCGCATCCCTTTTGGAACTGTATGGGGTTATGTTGGCTATCAAAGCACTTCAAACCAGGGGCTGGCCAACAATTTTATTTCAGGAATGGACGCACTTGGTGCCGAACAGGCAGCGCTTGAACCGGGATATTATGGATATTTTTCAATTTCCGATTCCAGCCAACTCATCCAATCCATCGATCCAAATTACCCGTACTACAAAGAATTTATCAGGGATTATCATGGTGAAGCAACTGCTCTTGACGAACACATTGGCTATTACAACACCGAACATTACAACAAAGTGGATGTATATATAAATTGGTTTTGGGATGGCACTAAGTAGTGCTTTTCTATACAATCAGCCTTTATCACAAAAGAAAAAAAAACTCCCGCAGATTTCGCTGATTAACGCAGATAAAATATTTAAAGAATGAAATTATTTTTCAGGGAATACGGACAAGGGCAGCCATTGATTATACTCCACGGGATTTTTGGCATTTCCGACAACTGGGTAAGCTTTGCCCGCCGAATTGAAGAAAGCTTTAGGGTGCTTATCCCCGACCAGCGTAACCACGGCCAGTCGCCGCACGACCCCACTTTTAATTACTATGCCTTGTGTGCAGATTTGCACGAATTTATTGACGAACATGGGCTGGAAAACCCCATCATTTTAGGCCATTCGATGGGAGGAAAAGTAGCCATGCGCTTTGCCCTTGAAAACCCCGAAATGCTGAAAGCCTTGATAATTGCCGATATCAGCATGAGAACTTACCAACGTAGATTTCGCCATTTAAACATGATAGACGCGATGATGGCTGTAAATTTTGAAAATGCTGAAACACGCGAGGACATCGAAAAACAACTCGAACCCAAAATTAAGGAAACCAGGATAAGGCAGTTTGCCATGAAAAATTTGTACCGCCGCGAACGCAGCGGACAATTTGCCTGGAGGCTAAACCTGGAGGCCATTAATCTGAATATGGATGAGGTTTTTGAAGGAATAAATTCGAAAGAGCTCTTCCAAAAACCAACACTATTTATCCGCGGCGGGGCTTCCGATTATGTAAAATATGAGGACTACGATCAGATATACCGGAATTTTCCAAAGGCAGATATCAAAACCATCGAAGGTGCCGGCCATTGGCTGCACGCCGAAAAACCGAATGATTTTCATAAAATATTCACCGATTTTATTTTGATGAATGAACTACTTGATGAGTAGCGTTCTGAAACATGAAAAAGAGCCTTCATTTCCCTCTCTGCAATTTCAATCTTCAATTATTCTAATTTGGGAAGTTTTTAATTCAAAATATTTTACAACTAACTCAATAAAAAAAACGCATGAACATTTGCGTATTAGTTTTGCCACAAATGTGTAGTGTTATGAATTTATTATTTGACATCCAATTATCAAAGGAAGATAATCTTCTCAAAAAATTTGAAGAGATTCACGATTATATTTATGCAAATGATGGTTTGTCTCCGCAGCAAACCTTAGAAGAATTTGTAAAAGTATTATTCATCAAAATATTTGATGAAACCGGGAATAGTAATCAGTTTACTATTTCTGCCGAAGAGTGGAATATACTAAAATCAGGAAACAAAAATCAATCCTTAATCGAAAGAATCTCAAACTTGTTTGAACTTACAAAACAAGCGTACATTGATATTTTCGATAATGATGATAGGATTAAGCTAAGCCCAATTTCATTAGGGTTTACTGTGAATAAACTCCAAAATATTTCCTTATTAAATTCATCACAAGATGCAAAAGGCTTAGCTTTTCAAAAATTCCTTTCACATCATGAAAAAGATGGCAGAGGTCAGTTTTTCACTCCTGAACCTGTAGTAGATTTCTGCGTGGAAATGATGCAGCCAAATCCTGATGAAACGATAATTGACCCTGCCTGCGGTAGTGGTGGCTTTTTGATGTCGGCTTTAAAGACCCTGCAAAAAAACAATTTAGAACTTGATACATCAAAATCAGTTTCAAATTATCTTTTTGGTTTAGATATAAATAAAAGTATTGCAAGAATTGCTAAGATGAAACTACTCTTAGAATCTAATGGAAAAACAAATGTTCTGTGTACTAATTCATTGGAAGATTTGGACAGTATAAAACTTTCTGTTTCACAAAACGATGGATTTGATATTGTACTTACTAATCCTCCATTTGGTGCAAAAATTACGAATACTTCAACACTTTCGAAATTTGATTTAGGACACAAATGGTCGTATTACGACAAAGAATATCATAAAACAAGCGTTGTGTATCCAAATCAAAATGCTGAAATATTATTTATCGAAAGATGTATTCAGCTTTTAAAAGAAGGTGGCAGAATGGCAATTGTATTACCAAATGGTAATTTTGAAAATCCTTCATTAGAATATTTGCGGTTCTATATTAAATTAAAAACAAAGATATTAGCTGTTGTTAATCTTCCGCAAGAGACTTTTATTCCTTTTGGCACAGGTGTAAAAACTTCACTTTTATTTTTAGAAAAAGATATTCCAAACAAGAATCAGCAATATCCAATTTTCTTTGGAAGAGTTACAAAATTAGGCTATCAGGGCAATAAAAATGGCACACCAATTTATCAAAAGGATAAATATGGGCAAATTATAAAAAACTCAATAGGTCAAGCGATTTTAGATGAAAATTTTAGCGAGATTATAGAAGCATATAAAAACTTTAAGAAAGGTGAAGAAGTTGAAACCAAAAATGCCTTTTCAATTAGTTTTGATGAATTAAATGGAAGATTCGATTTTGATTTCTATTCTCCCGAAAACAGGAAATTGTTTTCAAATCTTGATAAAGAAAAAACTGTTCGTTTGGGTGATATTTGTGATATTGTTAAATTAAAAAGCAAAAAACTAAAAGATCCTAATTTGATAGTTGAGTACGTTGAACTATCTGACATCAATACTCATTCGTACGAAATAATTAACTCCACCACCAGCCAGGTGTATGAATTACCCAGTAGAGCGAGTTATGAATTAAAAGAAGGAGATATTATTACGGCAATTGCAGGGAATTCGATTGGCACAAGAAAACATGCTACAGCAATTGTTACAAAAGAATTTGAAGGAAATATTTGTACTAATGGATTCAGAGTTCTAAGAAATTTTAAAATTGACAGTTATTATTTGTTGTATTTTCTAAAGTCAGATATCTTTTTAAAACAAATGTTCATGTACAGAACAGGTGCAGCTATACCCAATGTTTCTGATACTGATTTATCAAATATTTTAATTTATTTACCTAATGATAATAAATTAGAAGATATTAGCAAAAAAATGAAAAAAGCTTTTGAACTAAGGCAAGAATCAAAAATTTATATTGAAAGTATTCATTTAGAATTGGTTTAACCAACACTTCTTAGGCAAACACATTGGTAGTCCGTACTAAAGAGCATGTCTTTTTAGTAATTTTTCCTGCAGATTTCGCTGATTAGCGCAGATTTTATCTGCGCTAATCAGCGAAATCTGCGGGAGGTTTTTTTTGGACAAATCTCATTTTAAAAATGCTGAAGAAATTGCCACCGCTTTTTGCTTCCCCCTCAATACATGTTCACCCATCGGATTGATTTCATACTTACCCTGAACATTCATTTTATTAAGTAAAGTGTCGGAAACGAGGATGCTTTTTTCGAGCTGATTGCACAATGCCTCAATACGCGCGGTGGTATTTAAAACATCGCCCAAAAAAGCAATTTCTTTTTTAATATAACCCATCTCACCGGTTACCACAACGCCTCCATGAATCCCGGCCTTAAACTCAGGAACCAATCCGTAACGTTTTATGTAAATCGCCCGCTTACTTTCGATTATTTTTTCAATCATAAAAAAACAATCCAAAGGGAGGGACTTACCTACAACTTTTTTCATTTTCCAGGTAATGATGGCTTCATCGCCAACATACTTGTAAATTTCACCTTTGGTATCAGAAACGGCTATGGAAACATCATAAAAAAAATCATTCAGCATCTTCAAAAATTCCCGATGCCCCAATTTTTCGGCAACAGCAGTTGACCCCTTCACATCCAAAAACATGAAAACCCTTTCTTCTTCAAACGGAGTGTGGTATTTACCGGTAAATAGTTTAAATAAAAAGTGCTTACCAAGCAGCATCTCGAACATTGAATAGGAATTAAAGACAAAACTCAGCGTCAACCCAAAGGTGACTCCATAAATCATAGGATCACTGAGCAAAATCTCTTTAAAATTCTTGAGTACACCAATTACCCTAAATTCGCTAAAGAAAATCAGCGAAACAAAAACGGCAAGAATAATTAATAGAATGTGAGCTAAAGTACTTGTGATCAAGGCCAAAAAGAAATTCCTTTTAGACAGTCGTGGTTTAACGATTGTCTCGAAACTTGAGATATACAAGTACGATTGAAGACCAATTAAAAATCCAAGAATAAAATTTGCGATTGCAGGTTCAAAAAATAAGTAGATAAAAATCCCCGACATTATTCCGGCCAAAATCATTTGCGGGATTGAACCAAGGGGAATCTTTTTAATTGAAAAGGGCATAGTTAATTGGCTAATATTTATCTTTAAGGGTTTCTACACCATCCCAGTCTTCAGAAATACCGAAGTCTAAAATATTTCGGCAGCGTGCAATGTATAGTTCAGCAGCATGATCCCTTGGATTAATATCCAGCACTTTTCTAAAAAGTGCCAGGGCTTCATCAAATTGTTTGTTTTTATATAGCTGAAGCCCCTTACCAAAATCTGCCTTGGTTTCAATTTTAAGTTGCTTGATTTTAACCGGTTCTCCGTCGAGCACCTCAAAAATATAAACGGCCTCCTTTTTCCCTTTTACTTTAACCACATCCAAAAAACGATAGTTGTACCTGCCCGGATCTTCAATTTTAATAAGCGTATCCTGGGAAATGATAATTGAAGTGCCGTACATTTTTGTCAATCCTTCGATGCGTGATGCCAGATTAACTGCATCAGAAACAACAGTTCCCTCCATTCGTCCGTGGCCACCAACAACGCCAAGCATCAAATTCCCGGTATGTAAGCCGATACCGCTATCAATGGCATGCTTGCCATCCATTTTCCGTTTTACATTAAAATCGGCCAAAGCTACACGCATTTCGATGGCAGCATCAATAGCATTTTCAACATTCCCCATAAAAAGTGCCATGATAGAATCACCGATGTATTTATCGATAAACCCATGATTTCGTGCAATCAGGGGTTCCATCACACTCAAATATTCATTTAAAAAATCGAAGGTTTCCTTTGGGGTAAGCTCTTCGGAAAGTGTTGTAAAATCTCGGATATCAGTAAACAGCACAGACATTTCTTTCTGTACCTGATCGCCAAGTTGAACTTCAGTAATATCGCCCTTGTTCAAAAAATCGAGAAACTGCTTTGGAACAAAACGATAATAAGCCTTATTCATTTTTTCGATTTTACTGATATATTGTTCAATTTGTCCGGTCATTTCGTTGAACCGCTCGGCAAGCTCACCAATCTCATCATTGCTGCGCACCACGGTGTAGTTTACACCCATGCCTTCGCCTGTTTTTTGCATATTATAAATCAACTCTTTAACCGGGTAAACAATATCGATGGTTGTCCATTTTACAAACAATAAAATATAGATTAGCGAAGCAATGATTCCGGAGCCAATTCCCACAATCATTATCAATCCATCCATAACATTTACAAAAAACATCTGGCCAATATTATCAATCGCATTATCACCACCTATCACCTGTTGCATCATCGAAGCATATCTTCCAAAAAGAATTTGGACCTGGTCATTCTCTAAACTGGTTAAGCCCAAATCCCTTATGCGTGTAAAGCTCATAATAAGGTAAACAATAACTATGGATAAGGGCAATAGTGTAGTCATTGCACTTGAAATCCAAAATCGGTTTTTTATACGTCCCATTTTGGACTTGAATATTCTTTTCCTCAATTCCTCCTTCGAAAATAAGAATTCGAGGTACTTGATATGAACACGATGTTTTTGCCAATAAAAAACAAACAAGATGGTAAGCAGTGAAGCAAACATTGAGATGAAGAAGAAGCGATTGAAAAGTGGTGTTGGGGCTTCGGAATAATGTGGATTTTGAACCATTAAATTCAACATGAAAATTAGCGAAGCTACAAACGCCAAACCAAGAATTCCGGCATTTATCCAGGGCGATTTTAGAATAAAACGCTTACAAAAAGCAAACAATTTATCTGAAATTTTCTTGCCCTTTCGTTTACGTCTCAGGTATCTTTTAAAAGGGTAATTAAAAATAAATCCAAGTATAAAACCCAGGGGAAGTGTTATGGTCATTAAAAATGAAAACGACCGCGATAGCATATCATTTTGGGGATCCTTAAACTCAGAAGGTTTCTCCCCTCCCGATTCTTCGATGGCCGATGGTTTATCAATAGTAGCACTCACATTAAGCTCACTATTTGGCAATTTGAATGAGGCAATAGTGTCTTTGTCTTTCCCGGTAGTATTCAGATTAGTCAATCCCCTTTTTTCTATCAAATCAGGAATAGATTGGATAAACAGAAATCCTGCAAAAGGCGCTACAAGCATGAAATACATCAAGGTAGTCACAAAATAAATACGGAAACTGTAGAATTTCGGGAACTTACGATACCTGTTCATTTCGTTCTGGATAAGTTAAATTTTTACTATGCATCCTTTCCTGAATTAATCAGGCAGTTTTTGATTTTGAAAATAAGTTCATCACCACGGATAGGTTTGGCAATGTAATCATCGCAACCAACATCGAGACATTTTTGCTTTTCACCGGAAAATACGAACGCAGTTTGTGCAATAACTGTTATGTCGCTCCTGCTTTTTTTTATCTCTTTTGTAGCATCATAACCACTAATTCCTGGTAAATGCAAATCCATCAACACAAGGTCTATTTCCATATTATTTGCACATATACTAATGGCCTCCCCACCTGTTTGAGCATGAAGAATTTTGGCTTTTGTTTTTTCAAGCGCCCTTTTCAGGTAATAAAAATTCTGCACTACATCTTCAACAATCAGTATAGTGCGGTAGTTCCAGTTTACTTTAAGGTTAAGTGGGTCGAATACAAGTTTCATATTAATTGATTCAAAAAGACCTAAGGTGAAATTCGTTTATCTGTGAACAAAAATAGGATTTTATTTAACAATTCTGGAATAAAACCCCAATGAACATTTGTAGAAAGGGTACGTTTGTAGAAAAAAAGCAGGTTAAAAAATGGAAAGTAACATTAAGGATCCTTGCATTTCGGTTTGTCAATATGATGAAAATGAAATTTGTTTGGGGTGTAGAAGAACAAAAACCGAAGCCAAAACATGGTGGAGAATGAATGATGAGGGAAAAATCAAGGTTTTAAAAGATCTTGAAAAACGCGACAAAAAATCGTCGAATGATTATAACCATTATGCTTAAGTGTCTGTTCATAAAGTCGCCCATTTTAAATGATCTAAAAAAAACTTCCCGCAGATTTCGCTGATTAGCGCAGATTTTATCTGCGCCAATCAGCGAAATCTGCGGGAAACATTACTAACAAGACGGACACTATTTTACTATCCCCGCAATAACTTTTCTATCACTACAGGGAAATGGGCATATTCCAGTGCATGAATTTTATTAGCCAGAATTTTGGGTGTGTCATTTTTAATGATACTGCATTTTACCTGAAAAATAACCTTCCCATGGTCATACAATTCATCAACTAAATGAATTGTTATGCCGCTTTCAGTTTCACCGTCAGCTATCACTGCCTCATGCACTTTCATCCCATACATGTTTTTCCCACCATATTTTGGCAGCAACGCAGGATGAATATTTACAATCTTTTTTGAAAAGGCAGCAATAAGTGGTGAAGGGATCAGCCATAAAAATCCTGCAAGTACAACGAGATCAATCTTTTTTTCGTTGAGCACGCTAATAATACCTGTTTTACTTTTCAACTCCTCACGATTAAATACTATTGAAGGGATATTAAGCTTTTTAGCTCTTTCCAAAACATAAGCATTTTGCTTGTTACTTAGTATTAATTCAATTTTTATTGTAGGATGATTTGCAAAGTATTCTACAATCCTTTGCGCGTTTGTACCGCTACCAGAGGCAAAAATGGCTATTCTTTTCATTTATTCCAAATTCGTTTTAATTGATTCAAAGAAAGATAATTTGTGAAAGCTTACCAATTTTAATATTTAAAAATGACAAAAGACTAAAATTGAAAGGTTAAGGATTTTTGTATTATAAAAATATAAATAGTTGTTAATCTTTAGTTTAATAATTAACTTTTATGTGTTTTTAAAAAAAACACTTGGTAGTTTTTTAGAAAAGTATTTTCTTTGCGCCCTGTTTAACTAAAAATTTTTAATTATGTCTGATATTGCAACTAGAGTAAAGTCGATAATCGTAGATAAACTTGGTGTAGATGAAAACGAAGTAACACCAGAAGCAAGTTTCACAAACGACTTAGGCGCTGATTCGCTTGATACAGTCGAGTTGATTATGGAATTCGAAAAAGAATTCAACATTGCTATTCCTGATGACCAGGCTGAAAAGATTGGCACAGTTGGCGATGCAATAAAATATATCGAAGATAACACAAAATAATCCCACCTTCCTCTATGAAGCTTAAACGAGTAGTTATTACAGGATTAGGTGCTCTTACACCCATAGGCAATACTGTTGAAGAATTATGGAACAGTTTGCTAAACGGAGTTAGTGGTGCAGCCGGTATTACCCGTTTTGATGCCTCAAATTACAAAACCCATTTTGCATGCGAGATAAAGGACTACGATGCATTAAAGTATTTTGATCGCAAAGAAGTCAGGAAACTTGATCCTTATGCACAGTATGCTATAATTGCCACAGATGAGGCAGTTCAAGACGCATCGCTGTTAACGGATTCACTTGATAAAAACAGGGTTGGAGTAATTTTTGCAACAGGAATTGGTGGTTTTACAACCTTTTTAAACGATGCCGCTGAATTTGGTAAGAGCGATGGCACAGCAAGGTTTAACCCGTTTTTTATCCCTAAGATAATTGGAAATATTGCCGCCGGACATATATCCATTAAATATGGATTCAGGGGGCCTAACTATGCCACTACCTCAGCATGTGCTTCGGCAGGTCACGCCATTATCGATGCTTTCAACTATATCAGGTTAGGTAAATCCGATGCAATTATTGCAGGTGGAGCAGAAGCCGGAATTAACCCTGCCGGTATTGGTGGGTTTAATTCAATGCATGCCATTTCTACCCGCAATGACGATCCGAAATCAGCATCACGCCCTTTCGATAAAGACAGGGATGGATTTGTTTTAGGAGAAGGTGGCGGTGCCATTGTTGTTGAAGAATATGAGCACGCGATAAAGCGTGGAGCAAAAATCTATGCCGAAATCGTTGGCGGTGGAAGCACTGCTGATGCATACCATATCACCTCACCACATCCCGATGGATTAGGAGCCATGCTTGCCATGAAACAAGCCATCGAGGAAGCCGGTGAAAGGTATGACGCTGTTGACCATATCAACACCCACGGAACATCAACGCCGGTAGGTGATATCGCGGAGCCAAAGGCCATTGTAGAATTATTTGGCGAACATGCTTACAAGATTAATCTAAACTCTACCAAATCAATGCACGGGCATTTACTGGGCGCCGCAGCCGCTGTTGAAATTATCGCGACTGTTTTAACCTTGAAAAATGATATTATCCCTCCAACAATCAATCATTTTACCGATGATCCGAATATTGACAATGCATTGAATTTTACCTACGGTAAAGCAGTAAAACGCACTGTTAATTTTGCCTTGTCAAACTCTTTTGGCTTTGGTGGACATAACACTTGTATAGCAGTTAAAAAGTTTAATTAATACTTATTCAAAATATTTTGAATGTAATTAAACGAATAAAAGCATACTTATCATCAGATAAAGATTTTATTTTTTCAATCAGAAACATTTTCGGGTTTTACCCCGAAAATGTTTTTTTGTATAAACTGGCTTTTTTACACCGGTCGGTTGCCATTGAAAGTAACGGGCATAAACTTTCGAACGAAAGGCTTGAATACCTCGGTGATGCGGTTCTTAGTTCGATTGTTGCCGATTATCTTTTTAAAAAATTCCCCTACAAAGACGAAGGTTTCCTTACCGAAATGCGCTCGAAAATTGTGAGCAGGGAGCAACTAAATAAACTCTCGCGCAAACTCGGCCTCGATCAGTTTATTCAATCAAACCAGGATTCAAAAAACTTTTTCCGCTCGATGGAAGGTGATGCCTTTGAGGCATTTATTGGTGCTATTTATATAGATCGTGGATACAATTTTACCAAAAAAATTGTCGTAAACCGGATAATTAACGTTCACTTCGACATTGAAGAACTTGTAAATACCGAGGTTAATTTCAAAAGTAAACTTATCGAATGGTCGCAAAAAGAGCGTAAAGAAGTTAATTTTAATGTGCTTACCGAAATTGGCAACGGCAACAGCAAACAGTATTTAGTTGAAATAAAAGTGGAAAATGATACTTGTGCTACCGGCCAGGATCATTCCATTAAAGGCGCCGAAAAAATTGCCGCCGAAAAGGCCTATTCTGCTTTACACCTTAAAGAATACGTTTATTAATCGAATCAAAAAAAGATTTATCTGCCTAAATTCTTTTCCTAATCTCCCCGGTTTCCTTTTCGAAACCCGGTTTTCCCAATAGTGCAAACATGTTTTTCTTATAAGCCTCAACTCCAGGTTGGTCAAAAGGATTAACCCCCAAAACGTACCCGCTTAAAGCACAAGCAAATTCATAAAAATAAATAAGCTGTCCCAAATAATATTCGTTAACCTCGGGGATCGAAATCCTGATGTTTGGAACTCCCCCATCGATGTGCGCGAGAGTAGTTCCCTTTTCGGCCATCTGGTTAACGAAATGTATGTTTTTCCCGGATATAAAATTCAACGAATCAAGGTTGGACTCATCATTCGGTATCAGAACCTTCTTGTTGGATTTATCCACAGAAAGAACAGTTTCAAAAAGCTTTCTTTCGCCTTCCTGGATGTATTGACCCATGGAATGCAAATCGGTTGTGTTGATAACTCCTGCCGGAAAAATACCCTTTCCCTCTTTCCCTTCGCTTTCGCCGTAGAGTTGCTTCCACCACTCGGTGAAATAGTAAAGATTGGGAAGATAGTTTACCATAATCTCAATAAATTTATCATTTGCCAAAAGAGCATTCCGTGCTGCTGCATACAACGCCGCCGGATTTTCGGCAATAGAAGAAGCACTCATTAGTTGCTTGCGCATATCGGCTGCACCTTCAACAAGCCTGGCGATGTCGAAACCGGCAACAGCAATCGGGAATAATCCTACAGGTGTAAGCACTGAATATCGGCCACCAACATCATCAGGAACAACAAAAGTGGTATATCCTTCGCCATTACTAAGATTTTTTAACGCTCCCCTGGTTTTATCCGTAGTTGCCACAATACGTTTAGCAGCCTCTTGCTTTCCATATTTCGATTCTAAATGGTTTTTAAGAATCCTGAAGGTAACTGCCGGCTCTGTTGTGGTTCCTGATTTTGAAATGACATTAATTGCGTAACTCTTATCATTTAAAACCTCTAATAAATCTGCCAAATAATCTCCTGATAAATTTTGACCTGCATAAATTATAATCGGTTTTTTTTGCTTATCAGCCGCTAGCATGAAATCAAAGTTATGCTTCAATGCTTCAATTACTGCCCTTGCTCCAAGGTAGGAACCCCCAATCCCAATCACAACAAGCACCTCAACTTTTCCACGTATAAAATCAGCCTTCCCATTAATCTCCATCATCCCGGCTTTGGTGATTTCAACCGGTAGGTCAACCCAACCTAAAAACTCATTCCCCTTACCGGTTTTAGTAAGCAATGATTTATAGCTTTCTTCAATTTTTTGTTGAAAAGCAAAAACTTCCTTTTCAGAAACAAAATCAAAAATATTACTGATGTCAACCTTCATTTTATTCATACGGCATTTCTATTTTAATTTTATAGCAAAGGTATTAAAATATGGGAGGTCGATGATTAAAAAAATCACTGCTATCCGACTAAAATTGACAGATTCCTCACCACCAGTTAGCGGTTACTAATGACAAGGCATTGGAGAAATCATTGTTGGTGGTAAAAAGAAAAAGTGCAGCCGGGGAGACTGCACTTCAAAACCAAAAACCAAAATTTATGAATCAGAAATCTTTAGCACAAAATATAAATCATCAAAAAAATCTGGTATGATGAATTGAGATTTATATTTAGATACAAAAGTAACTTGGTAGATACCCTTTCTCAAGTTAAAGGACATTAACAAACGTTAAATTAAGTTAACCCCTGAAATTGAGGCACTTTCAACGATACATTTGTATTTTAAAAAAGTACATAAATGCCCGAATTAGAAAGGTATTTTTACCTGAGACAACAATGAACAAAAACCTCATAAATTTAATCATAGTAGTCGTTTCATTTGTTCTCCTCAGTTTAACTGCGGTACAACTCTATTGGGTAAGAAATGTAATCAGCATTGAGCGAACAAACTTTGAAAATAAAGTAAATACAGCCGTTTATGAAGTAATTGACCAGTTGGAAAGGATGAAAACCTTATCAACAATTAATCAAAATACAAACTCACACCAACAACTAAATAACTTCCTCATTTCAATCGATTCCATCAATCAGGAAATTTTTAAGACTATTACCGACATGGATAATACTGAAGACATAAAAATGATGATCAGAAAAACCATGCTGGCACAAGAAGCCATTAACGAGATGATGAATCAGAATCAAGCTTTTGATATCGAAAGACACCTAAACCCCAAAATTTTAGATTCGTTATTACATAAAGAAATTAAAGGGCAAGGGATAAATACCCCGTTTGAATATGGCGTTATATCATCTTCAAACATGAAAATGGTAATTAACAAATCAAAAAAATACTCCTCCGAATTAGAAAAAGAAGGATATGTCTTCACACTTTATCCTTATGAATTTGTCGAAAACCCATACTTTTTAACAATATTTTTCCCTTATGAAATCAGGTATTTATTTAAACAAATGGCAACTATCATTTTTATCTCGCTTATCCTGATAGTGGTTACCCTAATGCTGTTTATTTACATAATTAAGGTCATTGTCTGGCAAAAAAGATTATCTGAAATGAAAAGTGATTTCATTAATAACATGACACATGAAATAAAAACACCAATTTCAACTATATCATTGGCTTGCGAAGCTTTAAGAGATAATGAAATTAAAAAGAACCAAATACTTTCAGATAATTACCTTAAAGTAATCAACGATGAAAACATGCGCCTGGGGGGAATTGCTGAAAAGATACTCCAGGCTGCTGCAATCGAAAAAGACAACTTTAAACTTAAACGTGAAAAAGTTTATCTGCACGATCTAATCGATGAAGTAATAAACAATATTACCATACAGGTAGAAGTGAAAGATGGTAAGATTAACAAGGATTTCAGGGCAACAAAAGCGCTTATTCAATGTGATAAAATGCATATTACAAGTGTTATAAGTAACTTAATTGATAATGCCAATAAGTACACACCACGCAAACCTGTAATAAACATTGTTACAGAAAATTATGCAGAGGGAATTAAAGTATGTATTTCGGACAATGGCGTTGGAATTAGTAGCGAAAATAAAAAAAAGATTTTTGATAAACTATACCGCGTGCCTACCGGCAATATCCATGATGTTAAAGGGTTCGGGCTTGGGCTGAGTTATGTGCAAACAATAGTTGAGTCGCATGGAGGGAAAACTACCGTTGACAGTGAATTAAAAAAAGGATCAACGTTTTGTATTTATCTTCCTGCGAGCGGCAAACCAAAACAAAAAAACACTTAGTTTTTGAGGATTTGCCATTAACCTGAAAAATTCATGAATTTTTCACTCCGTCGGCTAAAAAGCCGACAGAGCCGAATTTCCGCAGGAAATTCGAGGGTTAACCCTCGAAAATATTTAAAATAAATATTTTCGGCCTTCGGTGATTAATTCACAAAATCGTTGAATTTGTGAATTAATCAGGTTAATTTTTAATTATCAATTAAATAAATTTTTTTGCTTGTTTAAAAAATGTTAATTTTACAAATTGGTATTTTACCTAAACCAATACGTCCAAAAGTCATGGGAACTGAAAATGTTAAAATTTTATTGGCTGAAGATGACAAAAATCTCGGCAATGTATTGAAATCGTATCTTGAAGTTAAAGGATATGAAACCACACTTTGTGTGAATGGGCAGGAAGCCTGGAATGCTTATGAAAAAGGGGTTTATGGATTTTGCATTGTTGATGTAATGATGCCTGTTAAAGATGGTTTTACCCTTGTAAAAGAGATTAGGGAAAAAGACAAGAATATTCCAATCTTGTTTTTAACTGCTAAATCAATGCAGGAGGATAAGCTAAGAGGATTTGAAGTTGGGGCTGACGATTACCTTACCAAGCCGTTTAGCATGGAAGAATTACTTGTAAGAATTCAAGCCATTCTACGCAGAGTCAGCGAAAGACGTGGAGGAGAAATTCAAAATAATGTTTTTAAAATCAGTGATTACATTTTTGACTTCAACAGACAACTTCTTAAAATTAACGGGAAAGAACAGAAGTTAACTTCAAAAGAAGCAGCATTGTTGAGATTACTGGCCATGAACCTGAATGATGTACTCGACAGAAGCTATGCCTTAAAAGAAATATGGAACGACGACAGTTACTTCAATGCAAGAAGCATGGATGTTTACATTACCAAGTTGAGGAAATTCCTGAGGGAAGATAAGGATGTAGAATTGATCAATGTGCATGGTATTGGCTTCAAACTAGTTACCAATTCTTAATACTTTATTCGCTGTATTTTTCCTTTAGCTCCAGTTTTTTAATTCGTGAACGAATAGCTCCTTTTGTACGCATAAAATATTTGGCCATTTCGCTAACGGTATTCCCCTCGCAAAACATCACAGTTAGCTTATCATCCATTTCATTAGTCCAGGGAGTGTAAGCATCTTTGTGTTTTTCCCGTATTTTTTCTACCGAATAGGCTTTTTGCTCTTCCCCAACTTTAGAAACAGGGCTGCCGTCCCGGCGAAAAATTATTGATTCCTTTTTTTCATCTTCGGAGTCCTTATACTCCACGTTGATGTGCTTTGATTCGGGGATATTTAAAGGAATCAAACGTTCAGGAATGTTTACGATGTTTTTGGTCCGTGTAACAGCAACATACAATAGGTTAATCTCTTCGATTATTTTTGGGATCATGGCATCCATATTTTTCTGGCCGGCAATTTTTTGTATTTTTTCCTCATCAATAAAATCATCGGCAAGTTGTATGGCATCATACTCCATCCCTTTGCAGCGGTGTACAGTCGAAAAGATAATATCAGCTTTTGTTTTGTCATCACCATCAATATGCTTGGCTTTAATCTCTTTGATAATATCAGGAATTTCATTCCCGTATTCTTTCACAATTTCCACCATCATACCCAATTGTACATCTTCCGTTTTTTTGATGTAATCTTCAAGTTCTGCCATGTTTTTCATCTGCCGTATCAACTTATCCCTAATCAGTCTCCTGTTCCCATATTCCAGGTTAAGTACATCGTAAAGTGAAGCGCCATCATCGGCATAAGTATATGAATTGATATTGCCTTCAAAATAAATGGTTTTAATTTTTGGTTTATCTGTAACATATTCGATGGCTTTGAGCAACAATCCCAGGTTGGTACGCGCCAAAACTGCTTTACTTTTTACCTCACCATGATTTCCACTTCCGGTAATTTTTATGGTTTCTTTCTCCGACAAATGATTTTTCCATTTGAGTATTTCCATGGCAAGATCAGCAATATCCCTGCTAAACCTGAAACTATTGGTAAGGTTGTAAGTTTTAAAGTCGGCTTTTTCGAGCGAATTTACTGCATGTCGCCAGCCATAAATTTGTTGATGGGTGTCGCCAACAATAACTTTGACGGCCCTTTGCCTGAGAAAAACATCAAGCATTGCCGGCGAAGCATCCTGCGCCTCATCGAAAAGGATATAATCGAAATTAAGTTTTGGCCGCGAAAGTTGGTATTTTTTCAGATAAAAATCGTGGATGATGTCAATTTCACCCCTATCCATTTTTGCCAAAAAAATACGGGCCTGCTTTTTAATTGTGGCAAGGTGTATTTTTACGAATTGTTTGGCCTTAGGTTCCGAAATAATTTCAGTATAATCAAGATCATTTACTTTGCTTTTATCGCTGTTGCAAAAATAAGTTAACAGCTTATTGATATGATTGGCGATTACATATTCAACAAGCTTTTCACCTGCCTTACCTTTCAGGCCTAATATTTCGACAATTTCGTAAGATTTGTACGCCCCGGGTTTAACCTTATAGCCATTGTTAAAAACTATGCACTTGTAAGCCAGCGAGTGTGCAGTTTCAACCCTTACATTGTAAAGCTTCAGGGCGCTGAACTTTCGTGTTGCTTCAAGTTTAACCGATTTATTAAAAGCCAGGTACAGAATCCGGCTGCTGTGGGGCCGTGAGCGGGCATACTCGATAATGGTGGTGGTTTTTCCTGACCCTGCAACTGCATTAATTTTAATGTTGCCTGTTGAGTTAATAATGTCAAGTTGCTCACCACTTAATTGCATAACATTTAGAATTTTTTAATTAAGACAAAAATAATCCACTAGTGCTAACATGTTAACTATATTATTTTTACTTACAAAACAGTTAGTTTCCTGTCAGTATTAGTTTTTTTGATGCTTGAGAATTACCCAACTGTAAAGTGACAAAATAGACACCGGGAGAAACTTTGCTCCCTGAATTATTATTACAATCCCAATCAACGCTATAAAGTCCTTTGGCTAAATTGTCCTGAATCAGCTTTGTTACGAGCCCGCCTTTGCTATTATAGACATTGAGTTTGACGAATCCGCTACTCTTATTCACATGAAATTCTATTGTTGCCGTGCCAATGGCCGGGTTTGGGAAAATTAAAATTGTAGAATCAGAATTTTCCGCAATTATATCATTGGTTGAGACCGTAAGGCTGTCGCCAAAAATTTTAAACTTGAAATCTTCCGCTGCATAAATCAGGTTATCGGAATAAAAAATACCATTTGGGGCAAGGTCTATGATTTCCTGTTTTAATACCGGGTTGTTCAAGTCGGCCATATCAACGACCTGAATTGACGAATTGATATCCTGATACGCCCTATGTCCAAAAATCAAACTGTTGCCAACACATTGCATATCTGTTGTTCCAATTTCATACGTCCCGGTATGAAACGGGTTATTTAAATTAGACAAATCAAAAATTTCAATCCCTCCTGTATTCGGGTCAACCGCCCCGCCAACAAATGCCATATTATTGCCAACGGCAATTTTTAATGCCAGTCCAAGTGGATGGTACCCTATCGTTTGTGGATTCACCGGATCGGTAAGATCAAAAATCTGTAAGCCACCCCAATATCCTGCAACATACAAATGGTCATGAAAAACTTCAATATCGCTACTCCAATCGATAACATTGATTTGACCAACATTCAAAGGATTAGTCGGATGCGAAACGTCAACGACATAAATTTCCCCTAACCAATCTCCCCCGAGATATATGTAATTATGGTATTTTTCTATTGCAAATCTGGCATTTGCAGGGCCAGATTGCAGATCATATTCGCTTAGTGTTATTGGTATTTCAGGATTACTAACATCTACTATTTTCAATCCATCAAGGGTTCTGACATAGGCTATGCCGTCTTCAACAATGGTTTCCACAACATAAAATTTATTTAAACAATTTGATACTGTTACCGGATTAGCAGGGGTTTCGGTGCAAATAATTTGCAAACCATTATATCCATTTGAGACATAAGCATAATTGCCCCCGGCAAATACTTCCCTGGCTTTATCTGAAATAAACGCTGCCTCTAAGTTGATTTGTTGCACATCATCGACATCAAAAAATCCGATACCATACGAATCCTCGTAGGCATAAGCTTTGCTTACGGCAAGGAGGTTATCGTCAAAACTCAGGAAATTACCCGTATAGTCAAAATATGCAAGCACAGCAGGTGAAACCGGGTTTTCAACATTTATTACAAACAAACTATCATTCGACATTGAATAACAAAAGTTTTCACTTACCGACAGATCCAACAACCAATCTGAATCTACTTCAAGCTCACAAACCTGGTTAGGATTGGCAGGATCACTGACATCAAAAATATCAAGTGTTTTACCTGCTACATAAGCAAAGTTGCCTTGTAAATCAATAGCTAACCGCGAGGCTCCATAACCACCTATCCAGCACAAAATCTCCGGTTGGCCTATTATAGAAATATCCACAATTCCAAAGTAGTAGGAATTTGCAACCATGTAAATATGCTTATCCTTTACCACCATATCCCTGCATTTAATATCCGATAGATGGGTAACAATAACAGGATTAAACAAATCGGAAATATCGTAAATAAACAAGCCGCTTGAACCCATTCCTAAAAACAGTAAGTCATCTTGAACAAAAATTGAAGTGTTTTCACTACCCTCGGCTTCAAATGAATGAATGAGGACAGGATCGTGAGGATTGGAAATATTAATAATAGATGCCAGCGGGGAACCATAACCATTATAGGATGTAATAAAAGCTAAAGTATCAGTAAGGAAAATCTTAAAAACAAATTTATCGGTATAATAACAACTCAGAAATTCAGGTTCATCGGCTGCATTTATTTCAAGAATCAATAAACCTGCTTCACTTCCAATATACGCGATATTGTCTTTAATTACAATATCATCACATTTACCGGCATTCAAAAAGCATTCGCCAAATTGAGTAAATACAGGCAACTCTTTCTGGCCATAAACATGGATGCCCACTATAACCGCAACTAAATACAAAAGGATTGTTCTTTTCATTTTTTGAATTTATCAGGATGTAAAGATAGTAACTATTTTTGCTGCAAATAAAAAATCTTTTTCACGTAACAGGAAAATACTATACTTGCCCAATGAATTTAATTGAAGATGGGGAAACTAAATATTAGTGATAGCAATACCATGGGGCACTTTTGCAGGATTTGTGGCCGAACCAGGCCATACGAAAAGTTTTCGGGGAAAGGGCACAAAAACCATATTTGCAAACTTTGTGCAAAAAGACCAAAAGCGGGGCGAAATGAAATCCTCCACGGGGAGGAGATATTTGGTTTTTTAATGCAATCAAACATTTCGAAGAAAAATCTAAAACGGCTCAACGAGCTATCCCTTTCCGAAAATGAGGAGATTGCAAAATTAGCATCCATCGTGCATGAAGTGGGGCGTGTAAAACCCCACAAACGCCGGAGATTGAAATTCCTGGCAGAGAAGCACAAAGAATTGTTGGGGCAACTTGTGGCAACTGATTTAATTATGCAAAAACATAAACTATGCGAAAGCCAAGAAGTTCTTTTTCGGGATGTGTATAGCTGCGAAGCTTGAGCCTCTTGTCCAAGTTCTATTTCATTATTGTCATTTTCTTTGAATCTGTTGCCTGTCCATTGATGTTGATAGAATAGAAATAGATTCCGTTTTGAAGAAGTTGACCGTATTTGTTTTTACCATCCCATACTTGCTGTCCTGTACAATGAATTTTAAATTGAATTTCCAAATTCCCGTCTAATCCAAAAATATTAAGCGTATGCTTATGACCGCTCTCAGGTAATTGAAAGGAAAAAGTTGTTTTTCCGAAAAACGGATTCGGAAAACACTCAAATGTAATTGGTGCTAGCGCATTTGATTCGACTGTTGTAACAGGTGTTGTTTCATCAAGTATATGATAGCTAATATTAAAATTTTGAGCTGTATCTTCACTATGATAAATTTCCAGTTGTGTATTAATTCCATCATACCAGGATATCTGCTTTATCGCATAAAATTCTCCACATCCTTTTCCTGCTGTAAAATAGTAGTTTTCAAAATAAAAATCGCATTCTTCTGAAATATACTTTAGATTAAAAATTTGTCCATGATCACTGCTGTAATAGATATGATAGTTGCCGGGTAAATGCCATGAGATTAGATAAATTTCTCCTGGGTTCGTACCTCTTGAAATTACCGGGAAGTTACCACCCAAATAGTTCCCCTGAACAAGTGAGTCGATGTAAATAGTTTCGAAATTACTGCCATAATTTGATGAGTACAAGAGATCAATGTTAAAGGTTGGCCATGTAGAGCCGGATAGTAGATAGATTTCCCCTTCTTGTGTTCCAATTTCCGGGAACCCGAAAATGCCACTATTGACCTCCTGGAAATTCTGTCCAAAATTTGTGCTCCTATAGATTTTGCTGTCCGGGTTTTTACAGTATTTATAAATTTCCCCTTGTGAAGCTCCACTAGTATATCGCTTGTCGGTTCCAATGTCATCAACAAATGTCCATGTAAGCCCGTTGTCATTGCTTATCCATAATCCTTGAACATTATTATAGAAAGTTCCGGATAAAACATCGGAAGTTAATTTTCCAACAGGCATGTTATTCGACCCAACACTATAAGCATACTGAACCACAAGTGAATTACCATAATCTGAAGAATAAAAAATCGCATCATAGTTGTCCTGACCTCCAAGATAGTACCACGTTGAAGAGATTAGAATTTCCCCAGTAGATGTCCCCCTGGTAATTTGCGCATTTAAGTTTCGGTTCGAATTAAAAATTATGGTGAAAAATATAAAAATCAAAATAATTATATTTTTGATATTTTTCATAGCAAATTTAATTTAAGATTAATAATTTATTGAACTGTGAACTATAATTGTCATAACTGATATTAAAAAAATACATCCCGTTCTTAACACGAT
>CAZQIV010000061.1:0-37927 GCA_964593705.1 uncultured Lentimicrobiaceae bacterium
ACAGGTGAGCACAAAATTGATTTTTCATCGACTTTATGGACAGACACTATTTAGTACTGTGCTATTATTTTTTTGTATTTTTACAAATAATAAATTGATGGCGGATGATGAAAAAAACTTGATGATGAAAAATCCCGACAAAAATACTGATGCAGATAAGTTGCGTAAAGCCGCCGAAGCCAGAGTAAAGCAAGCTGGCAGCCTGAGCACACAAGCACTCCCGCAAGCCGAAGCTGCCAGGCTAATTCATGAGTTGGAAGTTCATCAGGTAGAACTTGAGATGCAAAACGAGGAGCTTGTGCGCTCCAAAAATAAACTTCAGGCCGATGCCCAAAAATATACCGAACTCTACGATTTGGTTCCCATGGGTTATTTTACGCTGTCGCGCTCGGGCGAAATTATGGAGATTAACCAGGGCGGGGCTAAGATGCTTGGCAAATACAGGTCTGCTCTTAAAAACCGCCGTTTCGAATTGTTTATTTCACCAGGAGATATCCCTAAAGTTCCACCAGTTTATCGAATACATCTTTAACAAGCCCGGAAATCAGGGTTGTGAGGTTGAATTATTGGTGGAAAAGAAGCGGAAGATATTTGCCATGTTTCATGGCATTGCATTCGAAAACAAAGCGCAATGCCTGGTAACAGTAGTTGATGTTACCCAACGCCATCTTGCTGTGGAAGCGCTCAGCGAAAGTGAAGAAAAATACAGAACCATCACCGATTCAACCACCGATATTATTTTTATCATAGACAAAACCGGCAAACAAATTTTTTTTAACGAACAGGTTGAGCATATACTCGGTTATAAAAGTGAGGAGTTGATAGGGCGGAATTTTTCGGAGTATGTTCCTGCCAGGGAAATGCCAAAATACCTCACTCAATTGTCGAATGTTTTTTTTCACAGAGAAGTAAAACATTTTAAAACCCAAATTTACCATAAAGACGGCCGTATGGTGGATGTTGAAATTAACGGAAGACTCGTGCGACAAAATGGCAAATTGGTGGGCGAAGGAACCATCAAAGATATTACCGGGACCAAGAGAGCCGAAGAAGCCCTGCGCAAAAGTGAAGAGCGATTTAGCCTGGCCATGGATGCTGCCAATGATGGATTGTGGGACTGGGAAGTGAGTACCGAAAACATATACTTCAGCCCGGGGTGCTACCGCATGTTAGGCTATGAACCCAACGACTTTGAATCGACCTGGGACAACTGGCGAAAACTCATACACCCCGATGATCTGGAATCTGTTATAAAAAACATCAGGAATTACCGCGAGAACAGCGGGCACAGCAGACCAAATGAGTTTAGGGCAAAAGCAAAAGATGGATCATGGCACTGGCTATTGAGTCGTGGAAAAATAGTAGAACGCGATATAAAGGGCAAAGCCTCGCGGGTAATCGGTACCCACGTTGATATAACCGAACGAAAACATGCCAACGAAGCGTTGCTGGAAGAACGGCAACGGCTGTCGAACGTGGTAAAAGGCATCAATGCCGGAATCTGGGAGTGGAACATCCAAACCGGCGAAACAATTTTTAATGACCGATGGGCCGAAATACTGGGTTACACCCTCGCCGAAATTTCGCCCGTCTCCAACCAAACATGGAATAACTTTTCGCATCCCGATGATTTGAAAACAGTGGATAGTCTTTTGGAAAAACACTTTAGAGGCGAATTGGATTATTACGACTGCCAGGTAAGAATGAGGCATAAGGACGGACGGTGGATATGGACCCTGCATCGCGGAAAGGTAATATCGTGGACCGGGGATGGAAAACCCCTGCTGATGTCGGGAACCCACCAGGATATTAACGACCATAAAATGGCTGAGGAAGCACTATTGGCGAGTGAACAACGCGCCAGGGCGCTGCTTGATGCCATTCCCGATTTTATGCTTATATGCAATCATCATGGCGATATACTGGATTACAAACCTGCCATAGGCTGCTATTTTCCTGAAGAGAATATTATCGGCAAAAATCTAAGTCATGTAATTCCTCCCGAAATGGCCGAATTGATACGTGGACGAATTGCTGAAATTATCGAAACTGGTAAAATGCGTGTGGATGAATATCATTTCAATCTTCCTGCAATGGGGGCTGTTAATTTTGAAGCGCGTTCGGCACGCGGTATTCACGATGAAGTAATTATAATTGTACGCAATATAAGCAAGCGCAAAAAAACAGAAGCTGAAATACAACAGAAAAATCAGGAACTGCAAAAACTCAATGCCACCAAGGATAAGTTTTTCTCGATAATAGCCCACGACCTGAAAAGTCCCTTCAATTCTATTGTAGGCTTTAGCGATCTGCTTATCGATCAGGTAAAAGAAAATGATTTGGATGGCATCGAAAGTTATGCTGAAATTATTCAGAAATCATCCAATCGGGCTATGGATTTGTTAACCAACCTGATGGAATGGTCGCGCTCGCAAACCGGAAGAATAATTTTCAAGCCCGAATCGTGCGACCTCTTTGGTATCATCAACGAAACAAGCGGTGTCCTATTAGAAGCAGCCCGGCAAAAGTCGATCGATATCAAAAACGAGGTCCTGACCGGCACTATGATTAATGCTGATAAAGCTATGATTGGAATTATTTTGCGAAACCTGGTAGCAAATGCCATAAAATTTACCAATACGGGAGGGTGGATCAAATTATCAGCCCGAAAATATACGCACGAAACAATTGTGACAGTACACGATAACGGGGTGGGGATTTCAGAAGCAAACATTGAAAAGCTGTTTCGTATCGATGAAAACTACACTACCTCAGGTACTAACAAGGAACAGGGAACCGGTCTGGGACTTATCCTGTGCAATGAATTTATCGAAAAACATGGAGGGCGGATTTGGGTTAAAAGCCAGGTGGGGCATGGGAGTGCATTCTCTTTTTCTCTTCCCGTTTAAATGGCTTTTCCGGCTGCTGCATTTACACCAATTAGAGTGTGTCCATAAAGTCGCCATTTTTCAATAAAAAAAAGCCTCCCGCAGATTTCGCCAATTAGCGCAGATTTTATCTGCGCTAATTGGCGAAATCTGCGGGAAACAGTTTTAAAAAGACAGGCTCTGATTAAGTTATATTTTGTTATATCACCATAGGCAGAACTTTTTCTACATTTGCCGCCATTATGTGTTCGCTAATGAACGAAGCTTGTGGGTTTTCGCACAAAAATATTTTCGGGGCTTTATTGCAATGCGCTTAATCATTTGAATTTGTTTTTGTTAAATATTTTGGTTCGATTTTAGTGAATGGCAAAATCATTTACAAATTACTAATCATCAAATAAAAATTATGAAAAATTTATTCTTTTCAATTCTATCAGCTTTATTGCTAAGTACCAGTATTAATGCTTCAACACCCCGCCCCGACGAGGGAATGTGGTTGCCAATGTTTGTTGACAGGCTCAACTGGGTCGATATCCAGGAAATGGGTTTGCAGCTTACAGCCGAGGAACTTTACAGCATCAACAACTCAAGTTTAAAGGATGCTATTGTTGGATTGGCAAGCGGCTCGGCACCCAACGGGTATTTTTGTACCGGCGAGATTGTCTCGGACAAGGGCCTGATTTTTACCAACCATCACTGTGGCTACGATGCTATTCAAGACCACAGTACCATCGAACACGATTACCTCACCGATGGTTTCTGGGCAATGGATTTTAATGAGGAACTACCCAATCCCGGCCTTACAGCTTCATTTCTTATTAGGATGGAAGATATTACCGATAAAATAGTTCCTGAACTTAACGATACACTTTCGCAGGCAGAAAGAGGAAAACTTATCAGGGAATTAACAAAAGATATCAAAGAAGAAGCTTCGGAAGATGGCAAATATGATGCAGTGGTAAAGAGCTTTTTTGGTGGAAACGAGTATTATATGTTTGTTTACGAAACCTATAAAGATGTAAGGCTTGTTGGTGCGCCCCCCGAATCGATTGGTAAATTTGGTGGCGATACCGACAACTGGATGTGGCCACGCCATACCGGCGATTTCAGTATTTTCAGGGTTTATGGTGCGCCCGATGGTTCGCCAGCCGAATACTCCGAAGATAATGTGCCACTCAAACCGCGTCACCACCTGCCAATCTCGCTCAAGGGTGTCCAAAAAGATGACTTCACTATGATTTGGGGTTATCCCGGTGGAACCGAAAGATATTTGACTTCTTATGGAATTGAATTTGCTTTGAATGAAAAAAATCCGGCTATCATCGATATCTTAGGCTCAGCACTCGAAGTAATGAAATCGTACATGGATGCCGACGAAGCAATGAGGATTAAGTATGCCTCCGATTATGCGAGTATGGCCAATGGCTGGAAATATTTTATCGGGCAAACCAAAGGCTTGAAAGATTTGAATGTTAAAGCCAAAAAGGAAAATATTGAAAAAGATTTTACCGCGTGGGTAAATAGCAGCCCTATCCGAAAAGCAAAATATGGAGATGTGCTCAGCAACATCGCGGCAGGTTACGATGAAATGGATGATATGGTGAAACAGGTGTATTACCCGGCCATTGGTTCAGGAAATATTGATCTGTTTTCCATTGCCGGACAGGGAAATCAACTGGCCACTTTGCTGGAAGAGCCTAAGGAAAACAAGGCTGCCATTGAAATTACCACCACAAGCATGAAAGAAGCAGCCAACGAATTTTTTGCTGATTATGACTTGGATATGGACAAAGATAAATTGAAGGTTTTCTTACATCTCTACAAGAAAAACTTATCGCCGGAGCAATTACCTGATCTCTTTGTTACCATCAATGATGATTTTGACGGAAATGTTGATGCTTACGTTGACATGGTTTTCGAGAAGTCAATATTTTCTGATAAAGCCAGGCTGATGAAATTTTTAGACAAACCCAAATTGAAAACCCTAAATAAAGATTTGGCTTACCAGGCTGCAAACTCGTTGCAGTCGGTGATGATGGCTTATGGACAGCAGTTTGGTAATGCACAATCAAAAGTTGATGCATCGATGAGGCTGTTTATTGCCGGACTTCGCGAAATGAATCCCGACAAAAAATACTATCCCGATGCCAATTCTACTATGCGCTTTAGCTATGGTACTGTTCAGGATTATTATCCGGCCGATGCTGTACATTACGATTACGTAACACATTTATATGGTGGCATGGAAAAAGAGGATAACGAGAATTCCGAGTTTTTTATCCCCGAAAAGTTGAAGCAGCTTTATGAAGCCAAAGATTTCGGACAATATGGAGTGGATGGAGAACTCATTGTTTGCTTCCTGTCAACAAACGATATTACCGGGGGGAATTCGGGAAGCCCAATTATGAATGGTAATGGTGAACTGATTGGTTTAGCCTTCGATGGCAACTGGGAAGCCATGAGCGGCGACATTGCTTTTGAGCCGGAACTACAGCGAACCATCAATGTGGATATTCGCTATGTTTTGTTTATTATAGATAAGTTTGCAGGTGCTCAAAATTTGATTGATGAGCTAACCATCGTGAAATAATAATTGCACTCAAACCCAAAAACCAAAAACTCCCGGACGGTTCTATTCGTTCGGGAGTTTTTTTTGTCTTCCTCTCATAAATCCTTAGTTGACCAAAACAATTGTCGTGAAAAATAAACCTTAGTGGATCTTTGTGCCCTCAGTGTCTCAGTGGTGATTTCCATAAAGTTACCACTGAGGCACTAAGAACACTAAGAATCACTAAGCGAAAAAAATTCAACTGAATTGGAAGCATCTTAAATTATTTAAATAAAATTATAATTCATTGATTTGTAAATTGGAGGTAATGATTCTTGACCCCACCGATTACCTCCTGCAAATTTCTTTGAAATCACAAATTTGGCAGGTTTCTTTTCTATCGGTTTGAGTAAATGGCTTTGCCTGGTCGAATAGGTTTTTTAATAATGATATTAAATACTGCTCAAAATTTTCTAATTTTTCCGCATCAATATTTTCATCAGGTTTTGCAAAGCGATTGGGCTTTACACCAAATTTTATAAATTCCTTACTCATTACCGGAAGGCTAATCACTCCGGCTTGTAAATCCGGGCTTTCTTCCAACGATGTTCTTTGATGCAGCCAGGCGTAAAGCAATACCTGGAAGGGCTTGTCCTTTTTGTGCCCTTCTTCAAAATCCTCCCAATGGTATATTTGTAAGTCGGATAAATTGTTCACTTTCCCGGTTTTGTAATCGATAATCCGGGTGGTTTCGTTCAATTTATCAATGCGATCAATCACACCTTTTATTTTAATTTCCGATTGTTCCATGCCGGGAATATACGCTGCCAGGTTCTCAGACATTAATTTTTTTTCGAGACCTTTTATTTGTAATACCCCGTTTTCTTTCGTGAGGTTTTGGAGGGATTTTTTTTCAAAATTAAGAAATGAAGTAAGGTAGCTTTTAATGACCTCCAAAATCAATCTGTTTTTACCGAACCTTGTTTGCCCTTGCTCATAATGTGTCTGGAAAGCCATCGCGGTAAGCGCTTCAATCTTTCCATACATTTCGTCAATATCAGTTGCTTTAATTATTTTGTTTAGAAATGGTTTGTACAATTCTTCTAACACCGTATGAATTATCGAGCCAATGGTGCGATATTCAAGGTTTTCTTCCACATCATCAATCTCGCGGAGTTTTGCCAGGTTCTTAAAATAAAATTGTAGCGGGCATCGGCGGTATTGGTTTAAGGATGTCGGTGATAAACCATCGGCAGCTTTTTCGCACAAGCTTTGAAATACGCTTTCAGTTTTTTTAATTTCAATAATCCGCTCACTCATTTTATCTGGTGGTGGCAGATTTTCAATTTCATTAATAATTTTAGCCTCCGGATTATATTGCGGAAGCTCATTCATAATTTGATATACGAACCTGCTTTTTTCACCACTGCCCATTTTATCCGATTCAGTGTCATAAATAATGTGGGTTTCCTTTGCCCGTTGAAGCAGACGGTAAAAATGGTAGGCAAAAACTGCATTTTTCTGATTGTGGGTTGGTAGCTTCATTTCGAGTTGCACATCAAAAGGAATTAACGAATGATTGCTGGAGCTTGCCGGCAGCACCCCTTCGTTGGCCGAAACCAAAATAACCCGCTCAAAATCGAGGTTTCGGGTTTCGAGCATTCCCATAATTTGAAGCCCTTTGAGCGGTTCTCCTGAAAATGGCAAGCGATTATTTGCCGAAAGTTGCCTGAAAATTCCCCGTAAAGTCTTTACCGTTTCGATGGATTTGTAGGTTTCATTCATTGCTTTTAGCCGATTAACCATTTCGGACAGGTGATAAAGGTATTCGAGTTGCAATGGTGAAAAATCTCCGGTTTGATTATTTTTATCAGAAAAGTAAGCTCTGAAATGAATGATTATTTCGGTGATTTTTTCGATGATTAAACCAGGGTGGGGGAGTGGGTCAGAAAAAATAGTTGTCGCCAGCTCGCTAAATTTTTTTAGCTCAATATTATTTTTATCATCGCCAAAAAATATTTTTTCAATATCATTAAAATTATAAAATACCTGTTTTGATTTCCTTAAACCCTGAATTGCCTTTTGTGTATTATAAGTTCCGGCCATCATGCTGTGCTGCAAAATTCTCAGGATATCGCGGTGATAAAACCCTCCTTCATTCTTGCCATTCATTTTTGCAAACCTTTCAGTGTTTTCATACATCCTGATGAGCAGCATCACGAAATTGTATGCAGGCGTGAGTTTGAGCGGATATCCCATGGTTACGTTGAACGCATCAAGCTTTGCAGGCAGTGCATTCAAAACAGGAATCAGGAGGTTTTCGTTAGCAAGTACGATGGCTGTGTTTGCCAGGTCAATATTATTTGGAGTTTCTTTGGCCAGCCAATCCTGCAATATTTTACCGGTAAGGGTAGCCTGACCCTCATTTCCAGATACACCGTGGATACGAATCTTTTTTTCCGGGTCTTTAAAGAAGTTTCTGATTTCTCCAAATTTGTCTTTTCCCTCAGCCTGGAGTTGCTTTCGCAGAAACTCTCCTGCTTCCTGCTTTTCATCCCCCATGTAGTATGCATCGGCATCGCGAAGGATTTCCGCATGGAAAGTGTCGCGAAGAAAATGGATTACATTCTCCTCGGCTTTTGTAAAAGCATTGAATCCGGCGAAATAGATTTTTTTCCATTTTTTTTCGCCGATCAGCGATTCGATATTTTCGGCTACAAATCGATAAATCAAGCCCTGGTAGGCGTTTTTTTTTGATTTCAACTTATCATTAAAAACCTGGTAATATTTGTACAGAGATTTGTAAAACCTCAGATATTCTCTTTCTGCCGTAGTGAGCGGCCTGCCGTCCGGATTCCATTTTTCGATGGCTTTTACTTCGCTTAAATAATTAAATAGCTTCCCGGCATCAATCAGCGACATGTCAATTTCGTTGAAATCTCCAAGCATGACCTGTCCCCATCTCGAAAATTCTTCAAAGGCTTGTGGGTTTTCCTTTTCAATTTCTTTATGGATTTCGTAAAGCTCAAATGTAAGTGTAACATTATCAAGTTTGTTAAAGCCCGATAAACTGACCAGGAAATCTTCGATCGAAAAAATATCGGGTGCCCAAAGGGTTTTCTGTGCAAGTTCCGAGATGTGTTTTTTAAGGAAAATTCCGGCGCGGCGACCCGGGAGTACCACACATACATCGTCGAGGTCAGTGTTATGATTGAGCAGGAGATGCCGGGCTGTTTCTTCTAAAAATGTTTGCATGAGCAAGGATTATGAATTTACGTGCTAAATTAGGCATTTTTCATATCACCTCAAAAGTAGTTAACAAATTTCAATATTACGAAGTTACTGGAGACACCACCCCCATAAGCCCTATATTAATAATGCCAAGAAAACGTAAAGGCTTGTTTTGCAGCCATTGATTCGGCCATGCCCAGCTTGTAAATATCAAGTAGCATTTCCAGCCAAACTTTGTTTTGTTTTTTCCCGGTCAATAATTCCATTGTTCTTTTTGCTTTTTGATTTTATTTATCGGTAAGCCGATCATAAAATCCAATGCTACGCGAATATTTTCTTCCGCACCCCCCCTGTTGCATGGGTTACCTGCTTTATCAAATACTTCCAGGCGTTGATATTCTTCGGCAATAGCAGCATACGCTGATTTTTCGAGGCTATTGACCCATTTACCAAGACGGTGCGAAATGGCATGAAAAGTATCGGGCTGCCGGTTTGTCCCCGAAAATGACGCGCCAATTGCTAAATATACATATGGGATATTGCCATCACCAATTTCTATCGTGTTTGGCAATCCTGCCCCTACCTGTTGTAGGCTTTGGCTAATCCATCCAACCGAACTGTTCTCCATTCCCATTTTTTCCATATAGATAAAAAATATTAATTAACGTTTTATAAACTATGACATAATAAATACTTTTATTTATCTTTACCAAATGAAAACGAAAAAAAATAAATTAGGTAAACCAGTTGATATATCTGGTATTAACCCACAAGAATTGAAAAGTTGGATAAAACAAGATGAAACGAGGTGGGCAGCAATTAAATGTCAGTCATTAATTGCCCTTTCTAATGGGGTTAGCGTTACCCAGGTGTGCAATGTGCTGAATGTAACCAGGGAAAGCTTGAGGGTTTGGCGAAACCACCTAAAAAGAGAAGGCCCACAGGGTTTAATTGCAAAAAAAAGAAAAGGCAGGAAATCTTGTTTGACCATTGAGATTGAGGCAAACCTAAAAAAAGTGATCCTTAAAGCTCCTGCTGAATTTGGATATGATGAAAAATATTGGAACGGAAAACTCATCCGGTTATACCTCGAAAAAAAATGGGGAATTGAAATAGCACTCAGGACAGTGCAAAATTGGTTATTAAAAACAGGAATCAGAAAATCTAAAAGGGTTAGGTTGAAATAATATCAGTTACTAATGTGAACATTTTCTAAATTTGTAAACTGGGAAATGAAAAACGCCAATAAATCTAAAATCATTATTACTTATCTTTGCAAAAAAATTTAAAAAGATGATTAAAGAGGAAAAATTTGCAGAAACTTATGAGATTTTCGACAAAGAAACCGTGGTGGAAATCATCGATTTATTTGTTAACGAGTATGATACAAGAATAGAAAAGCTTTCAACTTGTCTTGATAAGCAAAATTTTCTGGAATTACAAAAATACGCACATGCGTTTAGAGGGGTGATTTCAAATTTTGAAACCGAATGTAAGGCCTATGATGAGATTACTGAAATCGAAACGGAATGCCGGAATTTGGTGATGGATAATGTAACACTGGATGATGATTCCAAAAAAGAGCTTGCTGAAAAGTTATTAAAAACATTTATTTCCTTTAAAAGAAATTCGAAGCAAATCTATAATCAGCTTAAAGATATCAGAAAGAATTACGCCAACTAATCCAGCGATTTTAAGGCATCTTCCTGATTGTTGTAAATGTTGAAAATGCTGGTAAAACCAGAAATTTCAAATATTTCTCTAATGTTTTCCTGTAATCCGCAAAGTAAAAATTTACCTTTTAAGGCTGTAATTTTTTTCAATGCCATCAAAAATATCCTCAAGCCCGAACTGCTTACATAATCCATTTCGCTGCAATCCACAATTATTTTTGTATTTCCTGCTTCAATATGTTGAAGGGTTTTTTTTTCGAGCTGTCCAAAGTTAGTGGTGTCCAACCTTCCATCAATTTCAATGATGATTGCTTTATTGTTTTTTACTTCTTTTAAATTCATATTATAAAAGTTAAATCATTTTTTAGTTGCGAAATTAATCATTCGAGATTAAAATAGCATAATGTTCGTGAAAAAAATTCGATTTGGAGGGTCAGGAATAAATATGTATTTTTGAATGATGTGTAACCCCAAAATCATAATGCTATGAACATAGGCCGTTTTACAAAAAACCTTTTTGAGTCGATTGCCGATAGCGGCGAAAATTTTTTAAACCTCGGACGGCTGCGTGGAACACCCTCCCAAAAACTAATTAGCCTGTGCGAAGATTTAATATCTCACAAGGGACTTGCATCAGGCCTGGCTCTTGCACGTCAGGTAGTGAATAGATATACCCTCCTTACACAAAAAGAAAAGCTCCGTTTTTTTATTGAGTTGAATAATAAAACAAGGCCTGACTTTAATATTATTCAATCTGCAGCAGAAAAATTTTTGAAAATTCAAAATGATGCAAATTTTAAAGCCCTTAGCGAAAGTATTAAATCAAAGCGGGGAAAACTTTTCAGCAGAATGATAATGGCACCCAATGGAGCAAAAGCCATTGTTTCGCTTCGGGAGGATTTATTGGGCTTTCTGTCTTCTAATTCTGAACTTATGGGTATGGATGATGATTTAAAAACCCTGCTCAAGTCCTGGTTTAATCCTGGATTTCTTTTGTTGAGAAGAATCGATTGGAAAACGGAGGCCGCAATCCTTGAAAAAATTATTCAGTATGAAGCTGTGCATGATATTAGCAATTGGACAGATCTGAAACAACGACTGGCAGAGGACAGGCGTTGCTTTGCATGGTTTCATCCCTCGTTAGAGGATGAGCCTTTAATTTTTGTTGAGATTGCGCTTACAAGGGGAATATCTTCATCCATCCAGGAAATTTTTAACAATAGCAGCAGTAACGGCAAACAGGCTGATACAGCCATTTTTTATTCGATAAATAATTGTCAAAAAGGACTAAAAAGCATTCCCCTGGGTAATTTTTTAATCAAATTTGTGGTGATGCAACTTTCGAACGACTTGCCCGCAATTAAAACGTATAGCACATTGTCGCCTGTTTCGGGATTTGCAAAGTGGCTTGATGCAGAGTTAAAGCTTGGGAAGTCTGATTTTTTGGAAGTTGATGATATTGATATTTTAAAACTTATAGAGGATGATAATTGGAATAAGGGGGCAAAGAATTGTAAAGCGCTCGAGAAACCACTAATGAAAGCCTGTGCCGCTTATCTTGTATTGGCCAAAAGAAATAACAAACCCCTGGACGCTGTGGCAAGATTTCACTTTGGGAATGGGGCTCAATTATACAGGTTAAACTGGATGGGAAATACATCAGCTTACGGGCTGGAGGAATCGTGCGGAATTATGGTGAACTATCTTTACGACCCGAAACAGATCGAATCGAATCACGAAGCCTACGTTCAAAAGGGTGAACTCTCCATATCAAAAAGTGTGAAGGCTTACCTTGATTAAATCTTCCATATTAAAGTATTCTATTTCAGAAAAACTTAACCTCAGATTGGCTAAGTCCGGGCAGCTTGTTTTGTTCTTTTTCGATAAAACCAAAAAACAACGATAAGAACAAATAAAATTATAGGGCTGAAAATTTTAACATAGGCAGCCAGCCTGATATCCGCATTCAACAAATCAGAGTGCTCTTTGTCAGTATGCGGCGACATCTTTAATAAATCTCCTGTAGCAACAATAGCTGAAATGGCAAGGTCTCCATCGGGTAGCGATTGGTGGCACGAAACACAAACTCCCACCCGCTCCATCTTTTCCCGCTGATGCTGCGATAATGGCCCCGACATTTGAAAATGATGCCCCACGGTTTGCAGTTGCTCGCCCTCGCGTGTTACTACTTGCGAAAGGTCCATATCCAATTCAGGGACGGCATTAAATTGCGGAGTGCTTTTTTTGCTGATATTGCTTCCATCGGGCAAACGCAGGTCAAGGTATCTGTCCGTGTTATAGTTTTGCATATAAATTCCTCCATTTACCCCGTAACCCAACGTTTTTGGGTTTGCATGGCACGATGTGCATTCCCGTGCCTGACGGCTTACGGTGTGCGGATGTGCCGGAGTCATGTCGATACCTTTTTGTCCTTTTTCTCCTCCGTTTTCCATTTCGGCAGGTGTTCTCCATATTTTATTGGAAACTACAATTTCACCATCTTCACCAATCACCGTGGTAATTTGCTGACAGCCGGGGATGATCGGACCAACCCGGCCTTCGCCATTGATGCCAAGCACAGGGTCTTCCCACTTGAGGTAGGTTCTTCCTTCGGTAGCTTTTCCGGCTTGTTGTTGTACTGAATGGTTTGCCATGGTCTCGGCAGTTTCCCCATTGGCAAAATGCATATTTCCGGTTTTAATCCAGTCGGTTGAGGTTTGTCCCCCGGAATAGTCAACCCGAACATGGCAACCATAACATTGTGCTGCCCATGTGGAATGGCAGGCGTAGCATTCGAGGTTTTTTATATGCTTATCAATGTTCACCATGGCGGTAGCAGCCTTTTCAGGGTTTTGCCAGGTTTTATTTTTATTCAGATTTTTAAGCAATGGAATCTTAAAGTCCAGACCTGTTGCCGAATGCATAATTGCTCCATTGTTAGATTTTACCACGTTTCCAAGTGGGTTTCCCCTGGCGGTGAGCATGTATCCGTCTTCAGGTTCGTAAACCGTTCCCTGCTTTTTTTGCGGGGTCAAAAGGTCATTGGTAACTCCTCTAGGCTCTGCGCCTGGTTCGATTCCGAATTCATCACTCCAGCCCAGGGGTAATTCCCATGGATAATTTTCGGGTGTACCGTGACAATCGTTACATTCTATTTCCACTTCGCCATAAGTAGCCCCGCCGATATTTCCGTTTCCATGCACATCATTGGTGGTGTGGCAATCCTGACACAAAATACTCCCGCTCGGATTTTCAGGCCGGTTTTCAGGATTGTGATGGTGGTCATCACGGATGTACTGGTAGCGTTTTCCGTGCAGTTTAGGCTGATTTTCTCCTTCCTCGCCCCAGGGCGTGTCGTATTCTGATTCGATGGTTCCCAAAAAAGAAACCCCAATTCTTTTGCCCCGGTTGTGACAGGTTACGCATGTTTCGGCCGGGATACCTGAGTAAATGTTATCGTTTACCAAAACCTTTGCTTTTCGGCTACTCTGAATTGTATGAACCAAAAGATGTCCTGGGGTGTCGTGGCTGATACTTTTATCTTTTCCTTCATAATATCCTTCATCACTAAACGGAATATGACATGCCGCACAGCCCATTCCCCGGTAATCGCCCCTGCGTTGCAGGCCGCGAACCCCGACATGGCAGCGCTGACAGTCGGAGCGGATATAGGTTAATACGGCTTGTTCAGGCATTTCGTCCATAGTTGTCAAATCTGCCTCAGGCAGCATGATTAGTGAATCCGGGAAGGCATCCGGATTTTTTTTCATCAACTCCAGCATATAGGCTTTGTATTTTTCGCTACCCACTCGCGGGGTTTTGCCATCGGGATCATCCAGATCATAATTTCCATACACTACTTCGTAGCCGTTTTTTGCTCCCCAGCCCCATATTGCACCCTGGATTTTCCCTGCTTCGGTTTGCATAAGGTTGCGGTTCATGTTATAAATATGATCCCTGTGGCATAGTCCGCAGGTTTTTTCGTTCACCCACATCGAGGCGGGAAATTTTATCATATCAAGATGGGCTTCAGTTTTTTTCTGTTGGTCAGGATGGCCGGCATGACAAACCATACAGCCATTAGGGTCTCCTATTTCCACTCCCTTTTGGTAAATCATTGTAGCCATCTCCGAATTGTGCTGTCGGATTGGGGCAATCTGATCGTGGCAACCTGTCGTTATGCAGCCATTGTTGAGGACAGGATAATTATTGTAGTCGAGACTGGCGGTAATTTCCCGGGTAGCTACTTCCGAATTCTGGTGTAATTCTGCTGAGATGAAAAGAAGAAATGCCCCCATTATGAGGCAGGGGTATAGAATGTTTGAATAATTTTTCATAGTTTCGGATTTATCATCTGTAAAATTAGAAATAATAAGCGTCCGAATAATTTGTATTAGCTCTAAACTAAAAAGAATGCGATATTTCGATTTTTTTATAAATCGTTGATTTCCTTATGTGGTTTTTTAGTAAAATATGTTAAATCCCTTGCTTAACTAAATGGCCTTATCTAAAGAGGAGGATCAGCCAATGCATTGGTAGCGAGGGGCCTCCCCTTTAGGGGATTGAGGGGTTGCGCAGGCAAAATCAGAAAAGAGATAACTTTATGGATAGATTCTAAATTGTTTTTATCTTTGCAGCAACGCGTAAATAAATACCGATGCAAAGGTTTGTAATCATCATATTATTGCTGGTTTTTTCAAAACTGCTTTTTTCCCAAACCCAGGAAGTGCCGTTCACACTTGCCGACAGGGATCGACTCATACAGTTGGAAGCTGATGTAAAATCCCTTCGCTATGAGATAAATGTAAATTTGAAATCCATAGACCTTAGATTTGAAGGTGTTTATCAAAGGTTTGACGGTGTCGATCAAAAATTTGACATTGTCGATCAAAGATTTGAAGGTGTTTATCAACGGTTTGACGGTGTCGATCAAAGGTTTGAAGGTATTTATCAAAGGTTTGACAGTATCGATCAAAGGTTTGAAAATCTTGAAAATCAGATTTCCGATATAAAGATCTTTTTGTATTGGGGCTTTGGCATATTGTTTAGCTTTATGTTGTTTATGATGGGTTTTATTTTGTGGGACAGAAGAAGCATGGTAAAACCCGTGAAGGAGGATGTGGAACTGTTGAAGCTGGAAAATGAGAAAATGAAAGATATTTTTAGGAAGCAGGCTGTCGATCAACCACAACTCTGGGAAATATTAAAAAATGCCGGGATTTTATAAAGAAATCTATTCCTCCTTGTTACTTGATGTGCCCCAACATCACAAATCAAAATAAGTTTACTCCATACATTATCCCTTATTCAACACTTTTTTGCACATTGCTGTAAATCATTTCAATTCATCCAATCCACTTATTTTTACATATCTTTGCCGCTTCGTTGGTGTCCGTAGGATTCTTGGAAATAGTTCCGAAAATCGAAGGATTAAAAGGGAAGGTCGTGAAAGTCGGCAACAGTTCCCGCTGCTGTAAGCTCCAATGCTTTTCAACATTGATGTCACTATTTGCCTGTTGGCGGATGGGAAGGCGTTGAAAAGGGGGGCAAGTCAGAAAACCTGCCAGTGAAAAAACAGATATTGCGGCCTGCGGCGAACAGGATGCAGATCATGCCTTGCACGATCCTGCCTTTTTTCCCTACACTGCCTGCCGTAAAATCACAACTACTAATAGTGATATGAAAAGATTTTACGTTTTTATTTTGGCAATTTTGTTTGGCCTTTCGTTGCTGAAGGCACAGAGCAGTTTTTTAGACCCGCTTGGAAACTTTAAAGCAAACGACCTTTTTGTACCCGCTGTTTTTTCGGTATTTGATGTGCATGGAAACATTGTTTACGCCGTGGATTTTGATGCCGTTTATAGTTTTGATCTTGAAACTGGTGAGCTTATACAGAGTTTCGACAGGCCTTTAGCTTACGATGCTTATGAGGCTTTTATCACAATTTCGCCCGATGGTTCGGAAGCCTGGATAGGTTTTACAACTTCGGGAAACACTGACGACCGTATTTATGTTTTGAATATTGCAAGCGGTGAGTGGGAGATGAAAGCCATCCTCCCTGCCAATTTCGACCTGGAGTTTTTTAACGGTTATATTTTGGTTTCGGGATTGAACAGCGGCAATTGGGGCGATCCAAATTGTATTTTCCAACTCGACCTCAGCGGCAATAACAATCATCGTAAAATAATCGAAACCGGTGGCAGCCCTGCCGGATTTTCGGTAAGTAATGACGGGAATTTATTTTATGGCACATCTTTCTTTTCGCAGGCCAATGCACTCTACCAATGGAACAACGGGGATTTGGAAAATGTTTTAGGAAATATAAATGCTGACTTTCTAACAATCGATAATGCCATGAAACTTTCGGATTTACCGGAAGCTTGCTATGATTGTGAAACCGATGAAGCGGGAAATGTTGCTTTTAATTTTAATAATTATAGTGCTGAAAAAGTGTTGGCAAAATGGAATGGAAACGCAGGTGTGGGATTTAATTTTGATACAATCGCCGTAGCCACTAATCCTGCTGATTGGCTGACCATGATAAAATCAAAAGGGAATTTTTTAAATAATAATTATGGGAATCATTTATTTGTCGGGTCTTTTGGGCGGCCAGTTGCTGAGCTTCACACCGATTATTTACCGATGCTTGTAGCGCAGGTTCCCAATTTCAGCGGATCGACTTTAGATGATGATTTTATTTACGACCTAAGCCCACATTTTATCGATCCTGACGACAACGAGGAATTTGTTTTTGAGATTACCGGAAATTCAAATGTTCCGGTCGCCTGTGTATCAATCAACGAAAATAATTTGCTTATAGATTTTATCGCCCAGGGGCAAAGCAATATTACAATGCAGGCAATCAGTGGCGGGCAATCAGTATGCGCATCTTTTGTGCTTGGTGTTTATCCCATCATCGAAGGTGATTTTGAGGAGGCAGGTTTTGAAGATCTTAGCCTTGCTCCAAACGCCTATTGGAATGGCTCCGATCTTTCAGGCGGATTTCAGTCGGGGCCACTAAATTTCCCCAATGATTACAACCAAAGCTGGGCTTCGTGGAGCGGCTGGGCCTATTCTAATATGGCTGATGATTCAACTGCCGGATACCTCAATCAGTACAGTGCTATTACTGCTCAAGGGTTTAATGTTGCTGCTTCGGAAGGAACAAATTATGGTGTAGCTTACGTCCCGATTGATTTTATGAATAATGAAAATATTCCTATTCCTGTTTATTTTGATGATGATGAACCACACGAAGTAGAAGGGTTTTATGTTACCAACAGCACTTATGCGGCGTTGACCATGGAATATGGCGATGACTTCACCGAAAAATTTGGTGGAGCATCGGGCAACGACCCTGACTATTTCATGCTTTCTGTGGTAGGATATGCCAATGGAACAGCAACCGGCCCGGTGGATTTTTATCTTGCTGATTTTCGTTTTGAGGATAATACACAGGACTACATCATTAAAACCTGGCAATGGGTCGGGTTAAGTTCGCTGGGTGAATTAGATAGTTTGAAAATTACCCTTGTATCTTCTGATGTTGGCGCTTATGGCATGAATACCCCTGGGTATTTTTGTATAGACCAGGTGTATGTTCATCCTGGAAGTATCTCAATTTCAGAATACATGGCAAATGACTTTTTGGCTGTAAATGTTTTCCCAAATCCGGCTTCAGATTTTTTGATTGTAGATTCAAAAACAGATCAGCCGTCAGTAATTTCGATTTTCGATTTTTCAGGCAAAAAGGTTTTTGAAACCCAAAACTATACATCGGGAGAGCCCATTGATTTGAGATTACTGACCAATGGATTTTATTTGGTCAGGGTTCAGAATGGAAATTCGTTGGCTACCCGCAGCATTATTAAGCTTTGATTTTTAGGTTCTATTACAATTTTTGTGGATATAAATAATGGCTATCACTGTAAACAGATTCTCGCCTCGCTGGCGAAGCGGGTCTCTGCCGCAAATGCGGCATCGAAATGACCCCATCCACGGGTTGATTTGGGAGGAGGGGAATCGGGTGCGAAGCGCCCGATTCCCCTCCTCCCACTCTCCAAACGGAAGCATTGACACCTCGAAGGAGCTTGCGATTGAGAGGTCTGTTTAATAGTTAGGTTTTCAGTGTCTTACGCAAACATGTCATTGGTAGGAGTGCAGTCCCGCACGTGCGGGATCCCGACCAATCGGGGACTGAGACCCGCTTCGTAGCGAGGCGAGCCTGCCTGGCCGGCAAGGCTGGCAAGACGGGAATCTATTGACAAATTTTTATAACCAACAACTATGAAATCATTAATATTTTACTTTCCACTAAATTCGCAGTAGCACCAATTTTTATAACCTGAAACCAGTTCAATGAAAAGATTATTAAACATATTATTTCTGATTTTTGCATCTCTCACAATGTCTTATGGCCAGTACATTGCTGAGGTTTTGGAATATAAACCTGCGCCCGGGCAGTTGATCAATACCGAAACCTGGGGTTATCCCGGGAGTGCAAATTCTATTGTTGGTGGTATTTCCGGCTCACTTTGCCTCGGGGCTTTTGGTGGATATGTAGTTTTTAAGTTTGAAAATCCTGTTGAAAACGATCCTCAAAATCCCTTCGGTATCGACTTTACCATTTTTGGTAATCCGCAACAAAACTGGGCCGAGCCCGGGATAGTTTCGGTGATGAAGGATGAAAACAACAATGGGCAAGCTGACGATACCTGGTACGAGCTGGCAGGGAGCGATTATTGGTTTTCATCAACTATTAAAAACTATGAAGTTACCTACACCAACCCCGGTGGTGAAACCGCTGCGGATGTGCCCTGGAACGATAACCTGGGAAATAGTGGTTTTATTTATGCCAACGCCATTCATCCACAACCCTATTATCCGCTACACGATTCTTTTCCTTCAATTGCTGAGGATCAATACACACTTTTAGGGACTTTGATAAGACCTGTGTTGGATACCTCAAATCCCGGATTTGTGCAATCGCCACAACGGGCTTTCGGATATGCTGACAATTATCCGAGGGGCAGCGCTCCTTACACTATTCCCGACAATCCTTACACTGCCGAAAAAGAAAATTCAGGTGGTGATGCCTTTGATATTTCGTGGGCTGTGGATGAGGCAGGCTTTTATTTGGATTTGGATGAAATTGATTTTGTAAAGGTTCAAAATGCCGTTCAGGATGAGGCCGGATGGCTGGGTGAAATTTCAACTGAAATCACCGGTGCTGTCGATGTTTTTCCCGATAATTCCATCGCTGGAAATTTGCATTTATTAGTAATACAGGATTTGCCGGCCACAATTAAAACTAATAATTACCAATTAGAAGTATTTGCATTTTATCAGGGCAGGCTTTTGCAGGATGCCCAAATTAACTGGCAAACAAATATGCCTGATGCTTCAATAGATGAAAATAATTTGTTAAGCTTAACATCCTCGGGTGAACTGCAAATCACAGCCTCGCTGCAAAGTAATCCGGAAATAAAAGCTACGGCTTCAACCTTCGTGGATCTGTCGTCTGCTTCTGTGCTTGACCGAGGAAATGAATCAAGGATCAGCATTTATCCAAATCCTGCCAAAGACTACTTTAAAATTTCAGGAATAGAAAAAGCTGAGATTGCAATATTAGGATTTGACGGAAAGATTTTCAAGAGAGATATCGCCTTTTACAAGGGAAACACTTTTGGGATTTCTGCGCTTAAACCCGGAGTGTATCTCGTAAAGATTATAAATGAAGATATTTCGATAACACTCAAATTGATAAAAGAATAAAATGCTTAGACTTTTGGGGATAAATATGATGATGCTTTTGTGCCTGCAACTTTTTGCGCAGGATATGGCTGATTCGGTTTATGTGCTTTCCCCGTTTGAAATATCTTCGAGCAGGCTGTTCGACAAAGAAACCGCCGGAATGAAGGAAACCACTGTTGATACTTTGATCCTGCTCCAAAAAATTAACCTGTCGCTTTCGGATGTGCTTTCCGAAAACACGCCGGTATTTATAAGGAACTATGGCCGGGGAGCATTGGCAACCGCATCGTTTCGCGGCAGCGCTGAATCGCACACACAAGTGAGTTGGAACGGCATCAACATCAATTCGCCCATGGTAGGGATGGTTGATTTTTCGCTGATCCCGGTTTACATTATTGATGATGTGAAATTAAAATATGGCAACGCCTCCATCGCCGGGCAAAGCGGTGGCCTCGGCGGCTCCATCGATATAAGCAACGCTGTGGACTGGAACAACCAATTGGGCGTAACATTTATGCAAGGGGTGGGGAGCTACAATACCTGGGATGATTTTTTGAAATTGAGCATTGGGAACAATAAAATTCAATCGAAAACGCGGGCCTATCACAATTATTCCAAAAACGATTACACTTTTATAAATAAAGGGATTGCTGAAATTGATTCCGAAACCGGCATTGTTACCCACACTTTGGACACCAATAAAAATGCTAATTTTTCGCGCTATGGTTTTTTGCAGGAATTGTATTTTAAACCTGACCAAAGCAATGTTTTTTCGGTACGCTGGTGGTGGCAAAATGCCGAAAGAACTATCCCGCAAGCCACAAGTTACGAAGGTCCCGAAAATTCAAATCTCAACACCCAGACCGATATTGATAACAGGATAGTAACCGACTGGAAACATTATGGAAGTAATTACAAGTTAATGCTCAGGTCAGGATTTGCTTCCAAGCAATTGGATTATATACTCAAAAATACAATTTCCGGCATTGGGGAAATTTCTGCAATTTATTCCGAAAGCCAACAAAAAAGTTTCCTGAATAAGGCTTCCATAAATTTCCAAATAAACGATGGCTTTTCAATTGAGACTTCCGTGGATTACAATTATCATGATGTGATTTCATCTGATTCGGTAACAAAAAACGGATATCAGAAAAATCGCGCTGAACTTTCGTATGCCCTTGCCCTCCGAAAAAGCATTGGTACACGGCTTAATGTGAATATGATTCTAAGGCAGGATTGGGTGGATTTTGATAGGGTTTCCCTTATTCCCTTTTTTGGTTTTGATTATAAAATATTGGATCAAAGCAATCTTTTCATCAGGGGAAATGTAGCCCGAAATTATCACCAGCCCTCGTTGAACGATCTTTATTGGCAGCCCGGGGGCAATCCCGATTTAAAACCTGAAGACGGCCTGAGTTTTGAGCTTGGCGCTGATTATCATTTCAAAATTAAAAATATCAAAATCCAAAGCGGACTTACTGCTTTCCATTCTGATATCGATAATTGGATTATTTGGATACCAAGCTATAAAGGCTACTGGGAGCCTCAAAATGTAAAAAATGTTGTGGTCAAAGGACTGGAAGTCAATCTTAGTTTTACTGGAGAAACCGGCAAAGTAGCTTATGCACTTTCGGGAAATTATGCTTATACAAGGTCAGAAAACTATGGAGATCCACTCGTGTGGGGTGATGAATCTTATGGCAAACAGTTGGTTTATATCCCTGTTCATTCCGGAAATGTGATGATGAACCTAAGCTGGAAGAATTTCTCCTTTACCTGGCAGCACAATGTTTACAGCGAACGCTTCACCACCTCAGCCAATGATCTTTCGCGGCGAAACAGGTTTTATCCATATTTTATGAACGACCTCATAATCGGGAAACAATTCGCCTTGAACAAGCTTACTATCTCTGCCGAATTTAAGATTTATAACCTGTTTAATGAAACCTACCATTCCATGCTTTATCGGCCCATGCCGGGAAGAAATTATCTTTTTATGCTAATGATTAAATATTAAAATATTGAGACTGAAAGATTTTTACATATTGTTGTTTTTAATTTTCGCACTTACTTCATGTATGAAGGATGATGAGATTTGGGATTTAAACCAAAGTTCAAAACCGGTGGAAAGCGCCGGGGTGTTCATCGTTAACGAAGGAAATTTCATGTACGACAATGCATCACTCTCCTATTACAATATACAAACAGGAGCAATTGAAAATGATGTGTTTTTTGCCAACAATGCACTTCCCCTCGGTGATGTGGCTTTCTCGATGAAAATCCGTGATAGCATCGGCTTTGTTGTGGTAAACAACAGCGGCAAAATCTATGCGATAAACACCAATTCGTTCAAAGTACTTGGAAAGATCACAGGGCTCACTTCACCCCGTCATGTCCATTTTATTGCTGATAATAAAGCTTATGTTTCGGATATCTACGCCAAATCCATTTCTGTTGTAAATCCAATAACTTTTGAAATCATGGGAAAAATTGATGTTAACAACACGGCATCCCAATTTTATCAGCATCCTACCGAGCAGATGGTGCAGTTTGATAAATATGTGTTTACAAACTGTTGGAGCTACGACAATAAAATCCTGGTTATCGATACTGAATTCGATAGGGTAGTGGATTCGATTGAAGTGATTGTACAACCCAATTCGATGGCGCTGGATAGGCATGGAAAAATCTGGGTGCTTTCTGATGGCGGCCTCGATGGAAACCCTTTTGGTCACGAAACTCCGGGCTTAACAAAGATTGATGCCCTGACCAGGGAGGTGGAACAAACAATTCATTTTAATCTTGAAAACAATCCTACCGAATTAACAATTAACGGGACGGGCGATACACTATATTTCATAAACAGGAATATTTATCGGTATGCAATAAATTCCACATCTTTACCTGAAATATTTATCGAGAGTCCCTACATTGGAGCTATCGGTGGTTTTTACGGCCTGGGTGTTGACCCCGTCACTTCTGAAGTTTATGTGGCCGATGCCATCGATTATATGCAAAGAGGTGTGGTTTACAGGTACTCTGCAGCCGGTATGCCTACCGACACCTTAAAAGTGGGCATTTCACCGGGAGCCTTTTGTTTTAAATCTCTATGACTTCATCGATGGTTTTGATTTGCTCCAAATTAGTTATCATCTGGCTAAATTATAAGTGAACATGATAGTCATCCCGAAAAAATATGAAATCAAAGATTTTTGTCCCGAAAGCTTTCGGGATCAGCATTAAAGGTCATTGATAGTCATTGGTAGTCATTGATAGTCATTATAACTTATGTGTTCTTATGTGTGTTATTGTGGTTAAAAAAAGTCAATTGTTGTCATCCCGAAAAATAAAAAATCTTTGATTTTTGTAATTTTTCGAGGATGCTCGAAAAAAAATGAAATCATAGATTTCTGTTTTTTCGGCATTGCTAGCCATTACACCATGAAAAGGAACAAGTGGAGAAAAGGTTTGATTTTTTTAAAGGGATTAAGAGAATTATTCAGGCCATTTATGGGGGATAATTTATTCTGCCAACAATAGTTAAAATGAAAATTGCCGGAAAATCCTTTGCTGGTATAGGATAGCGGGGTTTTACAAAGAAACGTGGATAATATTAATTTGCCAACTTTTTCCATTTTCATATCATTCCCATACTATAATTTGCCCGAAATTTGCCCCGAAAATGATACTTTACTACCATAACATGTTAAATAAATAGCGAAAACTCCCACACTTTGTAAAATAATTTATAAAGTTTTGGGGGTGCGTAACTAGAAACGTAACTGAAATCGTAACCGGATTTGTAGCACAAACACTACAAATTTCAGGTTACGTTTTTGCAACTTATGATAATTTAGTTTGCCAACAAAACAATGTAAATATTCTATAGAGATTTCCACTATTTATTTTCTACAGATTGAGTTTTTTTAACTGAAGGATTAGGTAGATTAAACAATATTTCCAAAATTTCCTTGTCATCAAAATCACGAAGTCTATTTAAAACTTCAAACAATTTATCATTTCCATCACTTATTGCATCATTTATTTTAATCAGAGGTTCAAGGGTATTTACAGTTTTAGGGTAAGTGTCACTAAACGCATCACCTCTGACTATACTATTCTCTAACTCTTTTAAAGCATTAATACGTAATGGAGTAATGTATTCTTGAATAAATGCATCAATAAAATCAATTTTTTGATAAACAGAGTCAAGGTTTTTAAAGAATTCATCTAACTGGTTATTTAACTGGCATATGTTTCTAAAATACCTATGTGCTTTCTCTGAAACTTCAAAAGCCTCAATAAAAGCTGCTTTTCTATTCACTGAAGTCCAGTGATTAGGTGCAACCACCCTGTCATTTTTTACCCCTTCATCATCCATAAAAATAGAAACCTCACTAGAAATATCATTCTTAATAAACCATTCAGGGTTAACATTATAGGTTTCAACTATTTTATTGATAACATCAAATGCAGGCTTACTTTTACCTTTAAGTGTATTGTAAATAACGTTTGGATTCAAGCCAAGTTCCTGAGCAAATGAATTAGCTGTTAATCCCAGCTTTTCGATCAAGATGCTGACCCTCTCATTTATTGTAGTTTTCATTATTAAATAGATGTTAATAAAATTTATTAGCAATTTATTGCTATTCTATAAATATGCAATATCTTTGCAATAAATTGCTAATTTTAGTTTAACAAAAATAATAAAAGAACAAGATGGGAGCACAAGAGATTGTAAAAAAAATTAAAGCTGATGCCCCTTGGGGCTTTCAAAGAAGAGTTGCAGAAAGGGCTGGTTCTTCGACTGCACATGTCAACAAATTTCTATGTGGTAAAATTAGAAACTCAAAATTGTTAGGGGCGGTTGTTGATGAATTTGCCGAGTACCAAAATGATCAGCAAGAAATGTTGAGTAAGCTCCAGGGATTTTAATACCAGCTACTTCATTACAAATTAAATACTCAGAGAAATGACAGAGGTGGTATTAGACAATAATTTGGTAAGGGTAGAGAACGACAAAGTACTTGTATCGTATGACTTCCTTAAAAGTCTTGGCCTTAAACCTGATAGGATTAGAGTTCAATGCAGCAAAAACCTTTGGGTAAAACATGAAATTGCTGGTATTAAGTACATCGACTACGATTCCATTTCAAGTAAGTACAAAAAAGATCACGGCCTACCCACTACCATCAAGATTATAACAAGCATTTCTGATGAAAGCAACAAAAAGAAACAATCGGAATGGATTGGCCGCCTTTCAGAGATCAAAGAACATTCGTATGAATCCCTGACCAACAACAGAGCGCAATACACAATAAAATACCAGGTGTTTTGTAATGGCGATTTTGACCGGTGCAGCATTTATGCACAAAGGCATGCTGTATTACAATGTATTGTTGATCTGGTGGATAAATCGTTTGAGAAGCATTACAAAAGTAAGGATGTGCTGGATGCTTACCTTGCATGGCCTGAGAATGAAATTGGCGGGCGCAAACTCTTTACCGAAAAAACTACCATGTCGCACCGTATCTACAATTTTCTTTCAAGCCCTGAAAAAACTGTCATTCACGGTAACTATGGCAAAATCAAGAATAAGCCAAAGGATAAACTTATTCTCAATGATTTTACAAAATGGTATATCGAATATTGGTATGCCAGACCTGAGGCATTTACAGCCAGTACAATTCACGAGTTAGTTTCAGAAGAAATTAAGAAGGCCAACGAAATTAGAATTCAAAAGGGGAAGCTCATACTGCCACCAATAAGCCTGGCATATGTAAAGTACTACCTGAACCGTCCAGAGCTTAGAAACACAGCCATGCGACATCGAAACAAACGACAGCACAATACCAGGTTTACAGCCTTCCTGCGCAGGAACAAACCCGAATATGCCGGGGATGTTTACATGGGTGATGGTACATCTTCGCAAATACCTTACATCGACAAAAACGGAAAGTTCAAACGTGCCAGTCTCTTTGTGTTCATGGATGTGATGAGTAGCAAGATTACAGGCCATGATATTGCTGAAAATGAGGATAGGCACAATCTGATAGATGCGCTCCACATGGCTGTAAAAATGGAGGGTATCGCTCCCTTTGAAATTGTGTTGGATAACGCATCAAGTACAAAAACGGCTGAGTTTACTAACATCAAAAAGGATATGGAAAAGGTTGGTGTAAATGTAAGGTTTGCTAAAGTTGGAAACGCTAAAGACAAAGTTTATGTTGAGAGATGGAATAGACACTTCCAGGACAATTTTGAGCGGTTTATACCTGGCTTTGTTGGTGGAGGTGTTCAATCAAAAATAGACCGTGACCGTATTGATGAAGAGTATCTGCAAAGTGCAGCCAGACAAAAGAAGCTCCTTTCTTATGACCAACTACAAAAGGTGGTTACTGACCTTGTGGCAAAGTATAACGAGACTGTAGGCAGCAATAACAGTACACCCAACGATAGTTTTAGGAATAGTGAAAAACCAAATGCTTTCAAACTCAAAGCTGAACAAATAGCCTTCATGTTTTGGAAAAGCACGGTGGTTACCATCAGGAATCAAGAGATTACCATAGAGGTGAAAAAGCAGAGGAGAAGGTTTGAGTTTAGGTATCATGATGAAAAGTTTAAGTACAACGGCGAAAAGGTACGGGTGTACTACGATGAGCCAGATTTTAGCAGTGTGCATGTATTTGATGAAAAGCGTAGATACCTGGGCAACATCCTGGAAAAAACCAGAGTGAGCGTTTCGATGGCTGGACGGGACGAAGTTGCTGATTTGGAAATAATGAAGTCCCACAGTAATATAGAAGGTACCGAGAGGGAGATAACTGAAAACATCAATAAGCGTGCTGCAAAAGCTACTGAGTATGTTGAGAATGAAATTGATATTTATGATGCCGTGAACCCCATAGCACTTAAAACCAAAATCAATTCAGCCGAAAGTAAGATTTATGAGGATATGTATTTTAATGGGAAGGGCATAGATCAGCGTGTGATTCCAGAACCTGAGCCCGTAAACATTGATTCACCATACACGAATCCTAACTACGGTAAGCCCAACATCAACGAGAATCCGATTAAAAAGAAAGCTTCACTTGAACCAGTGGATCAAGATAGTTATTGTAGAGATGATATATAAAAAACACCCGTGCAGAAACACGGGTGCAGTTGTAAATATAATAAGCGTGACGAGCGCAAAATTAATTAAAAATGCGTAAACGATGGAAAATGATGAAAAATTAAAAATCAAGGTAGCCGTAAACTCCTTTGTGAAACAAAAGGGGCTCAGCAAAAACGAGCTTGCTATTCAGTTGCAGATTAGCTCCGCCACACTCAGCAATATTGAGTATGAACGGTGGGATTTGTTAAAGAATGAAATGCTTGTACGGGTGTGGAACGCTGTAAAGCCTTCAAATGAATGGGTACTTATTAAGACCTCTAATTTTGAAACTGCATTTGAGCTTTGCAATGATGCCAGGATGGAAAGGAAGCTGGTTGGGCTCATCGGTTATCCAGGTGCCGGAAAAACCACGGCACTAAAACAGTACTACCGGCAGCATCCAAACACCTGGTATGTGTCAGGGCAAAAAAGCATGAAACCCCGGCGTTTCTTCGAGAAGCTTCTAAGGCAAATGGGGGTTATGTTCACCGGAACTATCTTCGATATGATAGAACGGCTCTCGCAGGAGCTGAACAACCGCCCAGGGTCTATTCTGATTATTGATGAAGCTGGTAAATTTGATGATACAATGTTTATGTATCTGCACGACCTGAGAAATGAAACCGAAGAAACCACCGGGATCATACTGGCCGGTGTTGAGTATTTCAAAGCCAATTTAGAAAAAGCAGTTACAAAACAAAAGCAGGGCATGCCTGAGTTTTTCTCCAGGATCATATCCTGGCAAATTTTACAACGCCCTTCAAGGAATGAGATAAAGGCCATTTGCGAACAAAACGGTGTAACGGAAACCGAGTATGTAAATCAGATACAGCGATCCAAGGACTTTAGAAGTGTATCCAACGGCATTAAGAACGTATTACTAATCCAGAAACAGAACCATCATGAACCCATTCTTAATTAGTAAACAACAGTGCATTGAATCTGATTTTAACTTGTTCGATAAAATCACAATTGACGAAACGTTGCCCCGGATATACTTCCACAAAAACAATCAGTACATGTTCAATAGCAAGGCTTTTGATATGTACGATCTCGTAAAGAATCCTATGATTATGATTACTGACTTTCATCGTAAAAGATATATGGCTGTAATTAATGTCGATCTGCAAAAAAATGAAGATGGTGTAATGGCTGCAAAAATGAGTGCTCATATTGATGATTACCCCAAAAATGCCCAGAACCTTTATGAGGAATTCTTTTCGTATGAGTTGCTACCTCTTATGGATAACAGGTTTGATTTTACCTATCATGGAAAGGCTCTCACGGGGTTAAGAACGCGAAAGTTGCAAGCGGAAAACCTGAAACTTTCGGTTATATTTAACACACAGCAAGAGGCTAAAAACAACCGTAACAAAGAAAGGTGGTGTAAGCTATTGGGTATTACCCAGGATAAGTATAACGAACTGTTGTTTGAATGGGGCATATACTACATCGAACACAACTACCTGCCAGATACCCTTAATCGAGATGCGGAAACAACCTCCAATTTTTGGAGGTGGTGGCAAAAAGATTACTTCCTCGTTGATAATGAATTGTTAAAACAATATAGCTTCGAGATGGATGTAAACAATTCAATTGGCCAATTGCTAAAGGGTAAAACTCTTATTGAATGGTATGAGTATGAGCACACACACGACCTATGTTTCCCAGCAAATAAATTAATTTTCAAATCAGATCACAAACACTAATCCAGATGGTACACTTACTAAAAGATAAAATCGTAATTGAGATTGAAACAGATGATCCTGCTGGTGAATACACCGTTATAAAGGAAGCCCTAAGACATTTGATCATCGTCTCCATAGAGCAACAAAGTATGTTGCCTCAAGCCATAAATGTTATTTACCTGCTTAACGAAATGGCGATAACAACTGAGCAAGCAAAAAAGATAATTGAACCCACAAGCCAGATTAACGAATCCAAGTAATTATTCACATTAAAACTATTAAGCCATGTTAAAAATTTACGATGACAAATACATTATTGAAATTAAAAGCGACGAACCTGCTGAGGAGGCGGGCTGGATGAAAGCAGTCCTTCTTGATGCCTTAGAACAACTTATGATTTTGGATGAACATACACCAGAGATGCCTTGGTTTGGTTTACACAATGTTGTGAAACTCATTAAGGAAATGGAAGTCGATTCAGAGCAAATTGATGTGAAGCCACTTACTCAGGATGGCGGAAATGAGGATGTTGCTGTATTAAAAGAGCGTTTGGAAAATGTTAAAGCTCACGTAAAGGAACGAAAAGAGCTTTTGGATTTACAGCAGGAAACTATAAATAGCCTGACAAAGGAAGTTCAACGGCTGAGGGTGGAACACAAGCAAATGGACGATGCTAACAAAATTCCCGTATGCTGAGTTTTAACAGCGTTTAATTCATTTTTAAATACAAGTTAAAGGATGTTGAAGAAAGATAGCTAGAAACGAATAAAAGAGCTTTTGGAAAAAGGTGTTCCAATGGTTAAAATCGCACAAGAGATGAATGTGAGCAGAGTAACTATTTTCAACTCCTTTAAAAAGGAGTTTCCAGGCGAATCGTACAACCTTAAAAAATGGAATCAGTTTGTGAAGCTATGGCAAACTGGTATGTTTAACAGGTCAGAAGTAGCCTCCTTTCTTCAAATGACAACAAGTAGCATACAGCGATTTATTAAGCAGTATAATGAATTGCGTTGTAAGTAACGAGCAAGCATTTTTCAATAATTATAGATTATAAATTATTCATCAAAAACAATAAAAGGAAATGAGCATAGCAGGTAGATACACTTATGAAATTGCCGCAAAAGATGGACTTACGGCAAAACTCCAAAAAATTGCCTCAATAAGTTCAAGGGTTTACAACAAATTGACAGGCGGCCAACAACGGTTTAATCAAAAACTTACGCAGGGTGCAACGAATGCGCAAACATTAGGCAGCAAGCTTAAAGGAATGATGGGAACGTATTTAACTATTGGAGCTGGTATAATGGTTGCACGTGATAGCCTCCAAAAGTGGGATACACAAGCTCAAGCGCAGGCGCAGGTAATGCAGGGGATTGCAACTACCAATATGGCGGCGGGACGTAGCTTTGAGCAACTCACAAAAGCAGCCTCCGATTTACAAAAGAAAACCATCTTTGGCGATGAGAGTATTTTGCAGGGAGTAACAGCGCAATTACTAACATTTACAAATATCGCCGGCAATTCATTCGATAGAACCCAACAGGCGGCTTTGGATTTTACAACCCGACTTTATGGGACAAAGGCAACGACAGAAAGTTTAAAATCAACTACCATCATGCTTGGTAAAGCCTTAAACGATCCTGTTAAGAATTTAAGCGCACTAACAAGGACTGGTTTTCAAGTTAGCGAAAGTCAAGAAAAAATGATTAAAAGCCTTTGGAAATCAGGCGAAACGGCAAAGGCACAATCAATAATACTTGATGAATTAGCAAAACAATATGGAGGCAGTGCAGAGGCCGCCGCCAAAGTTGCTTTAGGCCCCTGGAAACAATTCATGAATATGATTGGAGATTTTCAGGAAACATGGGGGCCTTTAATAAATAAAATACTTACAGGATTTATGGATCTATTTGATTGGGTGCAACGCAATGCAACCGTTATAGGTTTAATAAGTGTATCCGTATTGGGTGCTGTGGGAGCTTATAAAACAGTTATTGCAGTTACAAAAGTATGGACGGCTGTACAATGGGCGCTTACAGTTGCTATGAACGCAAACCCGATAGGGTTAATAATTGCAGGCATTACAGCAATGGTAGGGGCTGTGGTTTATGCTTGGTACAAATTTGAAGGGTTTAGGGGTGTGCTGTTTGGTTTATGGGAATCGTTTAAAGCTGTATTTACCGGAATAAGAGATTTAGTTTCATCAGTAATGGGCGGCGTTGGGGAGTTGATACTTGGAGCCCTCACTTTTGATATTAGCAGGATTCAAAGTGGTTTGGCAAAGCTTGGCGAAAGTTTTGCCAATTACGGAAGTGGCATAGTAGCTGCCTACAAAATAGGAGCTGATGCAGGAAAGAAGTATCAACCGAAAGTGCCGAAATTTTTGGCAGGTGCTGATGGTGAGAAAGGCGAAACCGGAATAACCGAAAATGGAACGGGTTCAAATGGCTTTGTGGTATCTGACCCAACTACTGATGGAGTTGTTTCAAATGGTGTGCAAAACATAACACAAGGAGGGAAAAAGCAAACAACTATAAATATAGTTGTCGAAAAATTTCAAGATTCAATAAACATCCACACAACAAACATGGGCAGCGCAATAGATGATATTGAAAGCCAAATACAGGATGCTTTATTGAGGGTATTAAATTCAGCAAATAAAGTATCAATATAACGAGTGAATACATTATTAATTTAAATTCAAAACAATGTCAAAAAAACAAGTAATTGAGTACAAACAGGGCGGCCACGAAAACGCACTACTTCAAAGGGATATGATTGTGGATTATGCCCAGCAATTGGTTGACGAATGGAATGCAACCACTGGAACGGAAATCCAAACAAATGATCTGCCAACGTTTCTTACAGGGAATGAAGAAAAGTTGAAGGAATTTGCGTTTGAAAAACTTTCAAAAGACAACAACGACACTACGTTATTTGATTTAAAAGTACGAAAGTCAAAAGCTTATGAAATGTTAGAATTACCCGACCTTAAAGAAATATCTTTAAAGATCAGGGATAAACATAAGGTTCTGACATCTTATGCCCAAATTATACATATTGAACCGGAAGAAATGGAAATAAAAGCAGGTAAGGTTAAAACAATTGCCGGGTTCGATACCAAATTAAAAAACCAGTTTATCATTTATGCTGAAACCACAGAGGAATTAGCCAGACTACAAGCGTTTAAATCCTTGTGCGATTCGTTGAATGAGTTGCACAATAATAATTCAATTGACCTTCGTAATAATCACAATTTTGAATATATGGTTTATTGGAATCCGGGAGCTTTAAAACTTGAATATAAAACGGATTTCATAAAAACAGGGAGGGCGTGGTAATGGCATATTTAAAAATGGCACATCTTGAAGGGGAAGGAATGGACATATCAGACCTTCCGATAATTGATTATTCAGCAAAATTAGCTGCAAATCAAAAAGAAACAAACCCAAAAGCAGGGTTAACAAAACCACAATCAAAGCAGTATGATTTAGTGAGAAGGATTATTAAGCAACACATGACGTTATCAGATATACCGGGATTTAACACAAAAATTAAAGGTAAACATTATATCAGTGTTGAAATGGTGGAAGGTGCAACACGAGAACTGTCAGCTATGAATTTATGGAAAAATTCTGAAATTAATATTGATGGTATTAAATTCATGGCAAGATTATCAGCCAACCCCGATAGTGAAAATGTTGAAGTGTTGCTAAGTCCCGGAGATCACGAAAATACTACTATGATTCCTGTGGAATTTGTGAATATTGTTGCAGAGAAAGCTTAGTGGCATTGTAATGAGATTAATTATGGAATGTCTTAAGGGGGTGCATTCTGCACCCCTTTAAATAGAAAAACATACTTCAACACCATAGCTAACATAAATATGAAATTAGTAGAAAACATCAAAGCAATATTACTTGGAGATACAAGTAAGACGACTCCACCACAAAGAACCAAGAGGCTGAGCCACGACATTAAGCGTAACTATCAATACCGGGTTGAGCTTAATCTTAACGAGTTCAAAGTAGCTATTGATAGTGCAGAAATGCAAGGGTATTATAACCGTAAGCTATTGTATCAAATTTATGAGCAAATACTAAAAGATAGCCACCTGGCTTCTCAAATTAGAACAGCAAAAGCAAAGGTTATAAATCAGGAAATCCTTATTTCAAAATACGGTGAAAAAGATATAGAATCCACTGCTTTACTTGAAACCCCTTGGTTTAATGACTTTGTTGATTTGGCTATGGATGTTGAATATTGGGGGCATTCTTTAATCGAATTTGGCAGGTTAAATGATAAAGGCAGGTTCGATAAGGTTGAACTGATTCCAAGGCTTAACGTGAGACAGGAGCATGGTGTTATTGTTGATGATTATGATAGTGAAAAGGGGATTGACTATCGCACACATGCCACTAGGTTTGCTTTGCTTGAGTTTGGAGACCCTTATGATCTTGGTCTGTTGGAGCTGGCAGCAAAGGAGGTGATAGTAAAAAACTACGCGCGAACTGACTGGAGTCAAGCCAGTGAAAAGTATGGTATGCCGTTGCTCAAAATTCTTACTGAAAGTCAGGACTACAATGAAATTGATAAGATGGAGGCAATGGCTGCTAATTTTGGAAGCAATGGTTATGTGATACTGAACAAAAATGATGATGCTGAAATCATTCAAGCTGATCGTAAATTTAGTAAGATTTACCAGGAGCATATTAGCCTTTGCGATAGCCAGATAAGTAAGCTTATTAACGGTCAAGCCAGCACAAGTGATGAGAAGTCATATAAAGGGGCTGCGGGGGTTCATGAGCGGCTTTTGGGTAGATATACCAAAGCAAGGTTGAGAAGTATTCAGCACCTCGTAAATGGAAGGTTAATTCCCTTCCTTATCGCATGGGGATATCCATTATCAGGTTGTCGTTTTTCTTATCAGGCACTTGCATCAAATAGGGCTCATCGTACCTTTATTAAGTTTGGTGACAGTTAATCTACCGCAAAATAATTATTTGATTAGTGGTAAATGTTATGGGGTGCAAAGATGCACCCCATTTTTTTTACATTAAAAATATGAAGTTTAATAAAGTAGGTTTTAGTGTTACATTTTGTTGGCAAAATAAATTATTTTTCTATGGCATTTTAAGCATGTATTTGTTGGCAAAATCATTTTATCTAAGTTTGCGATTTAATTTATCCTTTATACATTAAAAAATTGATGAGTCAGTATTTGTAGTGAATTGCTCAAGAAATTTCATCCTGCAGTACGAATTTCCTTTTTCGTTGAGTCTGGAGCTCCACACGGCAATGCTGTATTTGTTGGGATAGATGGCAATTATTCCGCCACCAACACCACTTTTGCCCGGCAGACCTACCTCGTATGTAAATTCTCCCGATTCATCATAAAAACCACAGGTCTGCATGAGGCTCTTAGAAAACAACTAATGCTAACATGTTAACGATATTTATGCTGCTGTTTTTTCCCTGAAAGGCTTTTTTCTCTCAGGGAAAAACGTAGTACCTTATCTCTAATATTCTGCCATTTTTTGGCAGAATATTAGAGATAAGGTACCCATGCAAAATTTAAAATGCATTGTCGTTATTGTGAAATGAAGATTAATAATAAAGCTTTTAATTGCAAAATATGCATTTATAAATTTTGCCGACTAACTTGGACAAACCAAAACAGGAATACACCATAAATTTTACATGATCACCTTGTTTGGTTTTGGCTTGTCCAAGTTAGGGCATTAATTCTTTTGGTTTGGCTTAAAGTTAATATTTCCCTGCCGCTCGTAGTTTTTCGCCCCTGGTTAGCCATGAACAAAAATGTTTTCGAAAGCTGTTCGCAGGTCATTTCAATGGAGCAAAGCTTAAAATAAAAGTCAAGCACAGCCTGAGGGTCGTGAATGATGTTGCCAAAAGATTTTATAAAATAGCATAGTGCCATATTGCGGTAGCCCACCGATTTTTCTGACTCGGTAATTTTTAAGGAATAGGATAAACCCGGATTATCAGAAATATCTCTTATAAACGCTAAAAATTCTTCCTGTGGATTGTTGAGGTGACTAATCAGGATGTCGCAAATAACCAGGGCTCCGGCATTGATAAACGGATTTCTCGGAATGCCATGGTCTGTCTCCAGTTGAACGAGAGAGTTAAACGCCGATCCCGAAGGTTCAACACCAAGCCGCTCCCATATTTTTCCTCCAAGCATTTTGTAGGCCAGCGCCAACGAAAGCACTTTTGCTATGCTTTGAATGGAAAATTTAGTGTTGAAATCCCCAAATTTGAATTGCCGGTTGTCGATGGTTGTAAGGCAAACGCCAAAGCTCTCCGGGTTTACCATGGCCAGTTCGGGTATGTAGGATGCAACCTTTCCCTTGTCTCTCTTTTTTTGAATAATTCTAAGAACAGTTTCGATGGTAAGCTGGCAGTTCATTTTTGCTTAAATCATATTTTTTTGAATATAATCAACGATCATTTTTGTAGCCCCTTTATTTGAACGCACATATTCGCGAGAGGTTTCGGCGGTCTTTGTTCGGAAATCATCTTCAATTATAAGCTTGTTAGCAATTTCAAGAAATTCAGTTTTTGATTTTACAGTAAAAGCACCTTTTGCCTGGATGAGCTCCCGGGCTTCCTGAAACTTTTCATATTTAGGTCCGAAAATTACGGGTTGCCTAAAAGTTGCTGCTTCGAGGATATTGTGTATTCCAACCCCAAACCCGCCACCAATAAATGCAATATCTGCATATTGATATAAATGGGAAAGTATCCCGATATTGTCAACAACAACAACATCAGCATTATAAATATTTGATTGTGTGATTTTAGAAAAACGCAGGCTGTTCCCAGGAAGTTTCTTCATTAAAGCATCAACCCTATCCTTATGAACCTCATGGGGTGCAATAATAAATTTCAATCCACTAATGTTTTTATTTATCAGTTCCAATATCAATTCCTCATCCGGCGGCCATGTGCTTCCGGCAATAAAAATCATCGAATCACCTTTAAAATCTTTAATCAATGGAAATGGTAAGGCCTTTCCTGCGATTTCAAAAACCCGGTCGAAGCGTGTGTCGCCGCTTACAGTTACCTGGTTTATTCCGGCATTTTTAAGCAGTTGAGCTGATGTTTCATTTTGGACAAAAAAATGATTGAAGCTCTTTAGTAATGAAAGTTGCCAGCCTCCGTACCAGGTAAAGAATCTTTGCCCGGGCCTGAAAATGGAAGAAACCCCGATGATTGGAATATTCATTTTTTTAAGTTGCCCGATGTAATTGAACCAATATTCGTATTTAACGAAAATGGCAATTTTTGGCCGGTTGATTTGCAGAAAGTTCTTTGCATTGCTGATGGTGTCTATGGGAAGGTAGTAGATGTAATCAGCACCATCATAGTTTTTGCGTACCTCATATCCTGATGGCGAAAAAAAAGTAAGCAGTATTCTATATTGTGGGAGTTCAGATTTAAAAGCTTCGATCAGTGGCCTGCCTTGTTCAAACTCTCCAAGAGATGCACAATGAAACCATACCAAGGGATGGTCGGTTTTTACTTCAAGTGTCATCCTCTCGAAAATCGACTGTCGCCCTTTCACCCATTGTTTGGCTTTCGCATTAAAAAGGCTGCTTACCCTGATAAGGAAATGGTAAAAGTGAATTAAGATGTTATAGAGAAAAGACATTTTGAAGTTATTTGGTCAAAGATAGTCATTTGGCTTCGCCGTTATTTGTAGTTATTTTTTGTGTTGTGATTGGCCGCCCCTTCAGGGGTTGGGGGTGTGATGGCCGTCATTAATTGTCATTTGCTTCGCGTCATTAGTTGTTATTTATAGAAATGCTGACTGGCAACTGCCAACTGAGGACTGCCAATCCCGAAAAATAGAAAATTTACAATTTTCGTGATTTTTCGAGGATGCACGGGTGAAGCCCGGCACTGTGGACTGCCAACTGAGGACTGCCAACTGAGGACTGCCAACTTCCGACTGCCCACTATGAACCACTCGCTAATAATAATAAAATGCCTCTGGTTCTCTCCTGCTAATCGGAATTATCCATCCTACCTTAATACCAAACAATGAATCAAACCTGTTTTTACGATCAACTTGCATTGTATCAAAATTCATCGAACGGCGGTTTTGTGTCCAGGCCTGCACAAATTCAAATCCTCCAAAAAAATTGGCGAGGCGGGTCTTCCCAATATGCATGTAGCCAATAAATTGTGCAGTCGAAAAACCATCAGTAAAGCGGTCGTAACCCTTTTTGTAATCGTCTTTTAAGGCAGAAGCGGCTTTATTTTTTACTTGGATGTTGATCTTGTGCTGCATGTATCCGCCACCGGCCATAATTACCAGTCCGGAATTAGGATTTGATTTGGATAATGGAATGAGCTTGCCAACCCTGAGCGTGCTGTAAAATCCTCGCTCAAAAAACGATACTTCGGCATAATGCCCCTGGTCGTCAATAACAAAACCATCGGAGTTTATCAGGTTACCGATCAGGCTGTCTTCGTTTATGGTACTCCCGAAAATAAAATTGATATCAGCATTAAAAATCCAGTTTGAAGCTGTTTTGTGGAAAAATCCCGGGCCTATGCTTGAGTTTTGCCCAAAGCGATCAGCCAGGTCACCACCCGGAAATTGGTATGAATAGGCAGGGTAAACAGCCCAAACAGCATCAGGTTTTGCTGCAGATGTATCAGCCTGAGCCATTAATGTTTCAGGCAAAATAAAAATTAAGAAGCCAACAAAAAGTATAATGTATTTCATTTTCATGTTTTGTGAAACGCAAAAATAGCCTTTTGATTTTAGAGGATATCCACATAATCGAAATCACTACTGTCCGACTAAAAACTATAGATTCTTCGCCACGCTCAGAATGACAAGGGTTTTGTGGGTTTTGGTCTGGGGAGGGAGTGGTGGGGGGGGGGGGGGGCCCCCCCACCCCCCCCCCCACACACACACCCCCCCCAGAGGTGGGCAAACGCCCGCCCCCCCC
>CAZQIV010000062.1:0-37878 GCA_964593705.1 uncultured Lentimicrobiaceae bacterium
CGGAAATCTTGCGCAATATAAACCTGCATCAAAAGAGCAGTTTTTCGAAAACAGGAATTATTTGTTGTCGTTGATTCCTAGTGACCCAATGAATGAGACTATGAAAGGAAACATTGCAGAATTGCAAGGAGGAAAATTGCTGCAAAATGTTCCCAATCCCTTTAAAGGAAGTACACAGATTTGGTACAAACTGGAAAGTGAATCAATAGTTAAATTAAATGTTTACAACTATACCGGACAGTTGATCAGTACAATAAATGAGGGGTCAAAAACAAAAGGAAACCATTTCATTGACTTTGATGCAAGCGGACTGAAAAACGGAATATATTTGTATTCCATCAACATCAATGGACAGACTACAGATACAAAGAAAATGACAATAATGAAATAACATTTAGACAAGAAATGCCAACACTTCGCAGCTATACACATCCCGCCTTCGCAGCAGGCCAACGCCTAACCAAAAAGGCGGGATAAGTATATCTGCCCCAACGCCGGGACAATAGAACGCCCAGTTGCTAACAAAGGCTTATAAAGCATGGCGGGCGCAGTAGTAAATTGAAGTTTTGCGCTTTGAAGTAACATTATCATAAATTGAAAGATGTGTACTCCGAACCCCGCCACGCTTCATAGCCCAGAACGTTATCTGTGTTCAAAAAAACAGATTATTTTTTGATTGATGGAACGCCGAGGTCTTTACAAATTTTAATTGCAAGAAGGTCATTAATTTCGTTGTGCCTGGGAATGGCAGAGCGTCTATTCTGATCAGGGTTTATCCACCACGAATGATTTCCCCCTTCACGCAACAGGAAACACCCGCTATTTCGCAAATATTTCAGAAATTTACTTCGCTTCATACAGCTATACGCTCTTTTTCGTAACCAGCTCCGGCAACAGACAGCGCATCTTCGCGATTAAATTCAAGTGCTTCCTTAAGGGTAATTTTCAAGCTTTCTAATAATTCAATCTTTGTTTTTTCCTGGCAATTTACGCCCGGAATTTCTTCAATCCAGCCTACCCACCATCCCTCAATGTTTTTGATAATTGCAGTATATTCCATGATGCTTGTTGTTTATTTTTGTTACGCTACTTTCATTTTCACAAAGATAATGGTTTTATTCCAGGCGAAATTCTTTTCCTGATTTCAACCAAACAAGACTTTTTTCAAGAGCAATTACCTCTCAAACCAACTCCCACGGCCAAAGGTGCCGGATGCCTTCGTAATTGGAAAACTTCACTTCATCCATCGAAACCACAAATTTTTCGTGATTGTCTTTGATGGCCAATAAATTTCCAAATTCCCGGTCAATGGTACTTTGATCGTTCAAAATATAGGTCACCTGTACATAAATGGTTTTGTCATCTTTTTCGGCCACAAAATCAATTTCCTTTTGGTACAGCACACCCACCGAAACCTGGTATCCCAACCTTTTCAATTGCAGATAAACGAAATTTTCGAGGTGATGACCAATATCTGTGGGATAGAATCCTAAAAGATAATTCTTGAAAGCAAGGTCGTTCAGGTAGTATTTTTTGTTTCCACCAAGCACTTGTTTTCCGCGCAGGTTGTATCTTTCGGCTTCGTGTATCACAAAAGTATCGAGCAAATATTTCAAATAAGTAGAAACGGTTTCGTAATTTGTTTGCTTGTTTTTGCTTTTAAAATAATTCACAATATTTGTAACCGAGGTGAGGCTACCAAGATTTGTACTTAGAAATTTGAATACATCTTCCAGCAAATTCAAGTCTTTTACCTGGTTTCGCTGCATGATGTCGTGCATGATGATGGTATTTTTCAAATCCCCCACATAATGCCTTTTCACCTCATCATCCGGCAGGTGCATCAATTCGGGTAAGCCCCCGGATTGGAGGTATTCTAAAAACAAAGCTTTGTTTACTTCCCGGGTTTTTATAGCCCCAAATTCGGCAAGACTGAAAGGTAAAACCTCAAAAGTAAGATACCTGCCCGACAAGAGCGAGGCAAGTTCGCCGGATAACAAATTGGAGTTTGACCCGGTGATGAATATTTCAAAGTCATTGGTAAAATCCTGGGCATAAGAATTAACAAAGGCTTCCCAATTATTGATATTTTGAATTTCATCGATAAACAGGTAAATTTTACCGCTTACCTCAAGGGTTTTCCTGTAATAATTAAACAATGCTTCCAATTCGGCGGCGTTTGCAACCTCAATGTAAGCCGTGTATTCTTTGTTGAGGTAAAAAATGTTATGCGGATTTACACCTTGCTTTGTAATGAGTGTATTAATAATTTGCCGCAATAAATAACTCTTACCACACCGCCGTTGCCCCACAATAACCTTGATGAGTTTGTTGCCGGTGTACTTCATGATTTTATTGAGGTACTCCGACCTTTCTAAACCCAGGTTGATTGCCAAACCATTCCAGGGATTATACTTTTTTATTTTATCAAACAAGGTTTTCATTATTCAGATACAGTTGAAATTTTACACAAAAATACATATTTTTTCAGGTACAGTTGAAAATATGAAATATTTATTAAAAAAATCAAGCATACCTGAAATTATTCATTTTTTCTTTATGTTTCTTTGAGTCTTGGTGTCTTCGTGGCTATATTATAAAATTGCCACTAAGGCTCAAAGACACAAAGTATCACCAAGTGTATCTGATGCGACATAACAACTACGCCAAGTCAGGAGTTATGAATCTGCGGGAAACTTTACTGAAAAAAATGGAAACGAACTTCCTAATGACAACGAGCAGGGAAATTTAATGGTTGGATTTAGAAATACTTATCAGCATCCTCAACGATGCTTTTTTTATTACTTTTGGATAATCAAGGTTTTTAGAACACTATACCAGTATCTCATCATAGAACAATGAAAATAAACATCACATATCTATGGCTGATTTTGTCGATAATAATTGTGGATTCCCACGAATTAATTGCACAAGCAGAAGTTGATAGCTTTAAAAAGCAACTATCCAAAACCACACCCGATAGAAATACCGAAATTTATTTTGAAATTGCAAAAGCCTACAGGTTTGAAAATTTGGATTCTGCAATGCTATATCTAAAAAAAGCAGAAACCCTGGCCGAGGGGGAATACGAGCACAAGCAAATACTTGCCGGAGTTTACGGTTTGTTGGGCGAAAATTATATGAAACGCGCCAACTATGTCAAAGCACTGCAGTTTCATGTTAAATCCCACGAACTGTACGATCAGTTGGATTTGCCCTACCATCAGGCAAAGCAGTTATCGTACGCAGGAAACATCCGCTTAATGTTGGGCGATTATACAAGCGCATTAAATACTTACATTAAGGCCTACAATCTGTTTGAAAACCTGGAGGATACTACCGGATTAATTTACACAAACACTTGCCTGGGGCAGGTTTATCATTCCTTGCGCGATTTTACAAATGCCGAATTGAAATATGTTAAAGCAATGAAGCTGGCTGAATTGATCCGGGATACGGCCTCTATAGCACGCCTATGGAACAACATGGGACTAACTTTTCTGGAAACAAAAAACCTTGAACTCGCTGGCAAGTATTTGCATCAAGCTAAAAAATATTATGCCAAAATAGGGGACTGGTGGGTTGAGCTTTCGGTATTGAACAATATTGCACTACTGTACGATTACAGCGGCCAATATGATGAAGCCATCAGCATTTACAAGCAAATAGTTGCTTTCTCCGATTCAATCGATGATAAGTTGGGCGTGGCTTATGCCCAATCCAACCTGGGCGACATTTTTGCGAAAACCGGGCATTACGATAAATCAAAAACCAAATACCTGGAGAGCCTTGCTTTGGCTTATAAAATTGAAAAACCGGACCTGATCAGAAATCTATACGAAAAATTATCGGAAGTAAGCCGCGAATTGAACGACACGGAAGCTGCTTTTGAATACCTTGAAAAATTTATCGTGTTTAAAGACAGCGTGTTTAATATTGAAAAGAACAATCAGATTCTCAAAATACAAAATCGTTTCGACATCAGTCAAAAAGAAAAAGAAATTCTTCTGCTTCAAAAAGAAAAAGATGCACAGGAAATGTTGCGTAAGATCGTTACAGCCATTGCTGTTTTTATATTGATTATTACAGTAATGACTATTGTTTTGTTACGATTTCGAATGGTAAAAAACAAGAAAATCAGGCTGCAGGAACAAATCCTCTTTAAGCAGCAACAAGAACTGGGCAAGGCCGAATTGGACAAAAAGACGCTTATCGAAGAACAGCTTCGTGAAAAGGTGAGGCACGCCCACCGGAAACTTACCGCATCAGCCCTTAATATTATCCAAAAAAACGAACTGATGTTGGAATTGAAAAATAAACTCGAACACAGCGGAATCGAAAAAATTGATGACATCAACAGCCTGATCCATTATAATTTTAAACTCGATAAAGACTGGGAGGAGTTCCGGTTTTATTTCGAGCAAATCCACAAAGGCTTTTACACCATAATAAAAAAGAAATATCCCGATCTGTCGCCCACCGAATTGAAACTTATTGCACTTGTCCGTCTCGACTTTTCGATTAAGCAAACCGCCTCCATTTTAGGAATTTCGTCCGACAGCGTAAAAACCTATCGCTCGCGGATTCGGAAAAAACTGAACCTGAAACAGGGCGAAAATCTCAGCGAGTTTCTGCTCACCTTTTAAGCATTGTTTACCTTTTATTTACCTCCTTTTGTTGACTTCACTTCGCCGGTGTAGTATCTTTATGCTTTATTAAAATAAATATCAGATTATGAAAAATCATTTACAATACCTCCGCATCCTTTTTTCCATCCTGTTCTTTTTCTTATCCAGCTCCGTCATTCCACAGCAAAGTTCCTGGGAATTGATTGAAAGCCTCACCGGCGGTGCAAAAGATGATCTGAGCTGTTCGCCCCAGGGCGAGCTGTATGCAATTCATGGCCGCACCATCTGGAAAAGCAACGATCACGGGCTAAGCTACTCCGAATCAAACAGGAAGTATTACATGAACTACCGCAACCTGGCCTCCACAGAAAATGGCGTTGTGTTGGCCGGCACCTGGTTACGCGGCATCCAATGGACAGCTACTGCAGGCTCTACATGGTTTTTCAACTGGCTGCATTTGACAAATGGCTTTGGCGAAACCGTTACCTCAACCGGTTTTACTAACGATGGTATCTGGCTGGCCGTGGAATGGTACAATAATTATTCGCTGGCCTGGTCGGAAAATCAGGGCACTTCCTGGATCGAAAAAAATATTCCGGGACTTTCGTGGTGGACCGACTATGTGTATCGTACCATTTTTTGTGATGAGGAAAACAAGATCTATTTATGCACATCGAAGGGGCTGTATATTTCTGCTAACCTGGGCGTAAGCTGGGATATTCTCCTCGCCGGCGATCATGTGCGTTCGTTTGTTAAAACCGGCGAAGGCCTCATGTTCGCCTCTAAATTTCAGGAGGGTGTGTACCGCTCGGAGGATAATGGTACAAGCTGGAAGGAAATAAATAATGGCCTGACAGATGGTGAGGTGAATACACTGGTATATACTCAGGGGCAATTATTTGCCGGAACGGAATATGCCGGGGTTTTTGTTTCGGCTGATGATGGGGAAAACTGGAATCCGCTGAATAGTGGTTTATTGTCATCAGAAATAAACCATCTGGAAGTTGACGAAAATGGAAGCAGCATCTTTGCCGCAACCGGAAATGGAATATTTAAAATGAACCTTTTGGGGAATGATTGGCTTGATGCCAACGGAAACCTGATGCTATCCACACCCGATGATATTGCCTTTGGCCCTTCGGGCGAAATTTTTGTTGCCTCCGAAGATTTAAGAAATGTGGTGATGAGCTACGACAACGGCGAATCGTGGCACGAAACGAATATGGAAATACCCTTTCCCTCGCATCTGCCTCCCAAAATTACGGAAGTTGAAAGCCATCCATCAGGAAAATTTTTTGCCGCCGTGGAGGCTTATGGAATTTATCGCTCGGATGATAATGGTGCAAGCTGGGAGGCGATCAATAGCTTTTTTGGCGATAAATTATATGCAAAAAATTTGATTGTTGATGAGGCAGGCGTGATAATGACAGTGATGTACAATGTGCTTAATTCGGTTTTCGATTATACTATTTTCACATCAAGGGATGAAGGATTTTCATGGGAGGCATACCCTTACCCCTCCGAGGAAATGCTACACGCCGACATGCAATTTGGTAATAGAGGAACCGTGTATATGATTTCTACCGATGTTTTTCAAACCGGAAATTTGCTCATTTCGCATGATTATGGAGAAACCTGGGAAATCCGCAACAGCAATTTGAACTTCACCTTCGACCAAATGGCCTGGTCTCCGTATGATAACAACATTTATATCATGCAAACAGCTTACGTGCCTGGAGCCTTATTTGTTACAGCCGACGAAGGACTTACTTTTACCAACCTGACGCAAAACCTTGCCGTTGATGAGCATTTTCAGGCACTGGGCCTTACTGCCAACAACATGCTGTTCGTAAAAGCCGATGATGTTTATACTTCGTTAGACCAGGGGCAAACATGGACTTTGTTCAACGAGGGCTTACCCACTTCAAATGATGTTGAGGATTATTCGGTGAGGTTTTTCGAGCCTGACAAGAGCGGGCATATTTATCTTGGCACCGAAAGATACGGCGTGTACCGGATAAACACTTTAACCAAGATTGCAGAGAACGATAGTGAGAATATTTTAAGCATTTCGCCAAATCCCGGAAAGGGACACTTTCTCTTACATTTTAAAAATCCTATTGATGAAAATAGCAAGGTTCAGGTTTTTGATTGTCATGGAAAAATCGTGCTTCAGACAAATATGGCGGGCAACGATAAAGTGAAACTTGACCTGACCACCAAAGTACCGGGGGTTTATTTCGTTAAAATTACAAACCCACGAAAATTGTATTATCAAAAAATTGTAAAACAATGAAACGAATTTTACTAAAATATTTTAGGCTTTATGTAGGGTCTGCTGAAAAACTAAGAATAATAATATTTCGGTGCTCCTGCCTCGTCCGGCCCGCTTCGCAGCGAGGCGAGCAAGGCGGGCTGCATCTTATGGTGTCTGCGTGTCTTTTTTCTACAAACCCGCTTCGCAGCGAGGCGAGGATTGCGTCCGCCGGTTGGCGGACTTAAAAATAAAAGATTTTGAAAAACGCAATTGGACTAAGAGAAACTTACGAGGTGCAGAGCACCGACAATCTTTGTAGAAAAGATGTTCCCGTAAAGAAAGGTAAGGTGCGGAGCACCGGAATATTAAAAGCACGGGTTTTTGTAGAGAACTATCAAAAACCTTGCTTTAAAACGTAACATAATTTATGTAAAGAAATAAATACCAAATTGTTACGAATTTTTCAGCAGCCCCTACGTAGAATGAAACTTTGATCCTGATTCGTTCATAAAGCCAGGATTTATTGGGCTCAAGCCCCGGTTTAACGGAACTTTGGATTATCTCCGGCTTAAGCCGGGGGTAAGTCATCACTTTATAAAACAGGGCTTTAGCCAAAAGCTGGGATTATTCAAGTTATGTTTAACCAAAAAATAAATGTTATGAAAACACTTCAAATTAAATCAACAATTGATTTGCACGGAAAAAAGAGTAGCAGCTTTTTTTTAGGAATTGCTATTTGTTTAATGATTTTCAGTGTGTTTGCATTCATTCCATCACAGATGAATGTACAGATATTTCAGGCCATAGGCACACCGCTGCCGGGCGTTGTTAGTGGGGATGCGGCCTGGGGCGATTATGATAATGATGGCGATCTGGATTTTATCATCTCCGGCGAGCATGAACCCTGGGTATGTATTACATCATTATTCAAAAATGAAGGGGATGATAGTTTTGTGGAAATCAATGCCGGATTCATTGGCCTTACACTCTCATCGATTGAATGGGGCGATTTTGACAATGATAACGATCTGGATGTTTTGCTAACCGGAAGTACCGAAGGTTTCGAGGACATCACCAAAATATATCGGAATGATGGGAACGATCAGTTTGTGGATATTAATGCGGATATAGTCCCATTGTCAACAGGAAGAGCCTCGTGGGGCGATTATGATAACGATGGCGATCAGGATGTGATTGTTACAGGCAACGGCAACTCGCAGGACATCACCAAAATTTACCGAAATGATAACGGGCTCTTTACCGAAACCGACATCCAGCTGCCCGGATATTGGTTTTCGACAGTTTCATGGATTGATTATGACAATGACTGCGATCAGGATTTTATATTGTGTGGCCGTACTTTCAGTGGTCATGCGAGCCATCTGTTTCGGAACGATCAAAACGATGTTTTTACCGAAATAGAAACAAGTTTCTTCGACCTGAGTTCCGGCTCTATTTCGTGTGCCGATTATAACAGCGATGGAAAAACCGATGTTTTACTATCAGGATTTTTTGGAGAATATAATGGAGAAGCGGATGCCAGGATTTATAAAGATGAAGGAGATGGAAGTTTTACCGACATCAATGCCGGCATTTTGTCTCTGGGCAGTCAATCGGCCAACTGGGGCGATTATGACGGGGATGGTGATATGGATTTTGTGCTCCCGGGCACAGCAAATATGATGGGTTTTCGTTTTGAATTGTACCGAAATGATGGTGGAAATAATTTTGTGCTTGCCGAAGATAGCCTTTCCAGTTTTGGCGATGCGGTTGTGTGGGGCGATTACGACAACGACGGCGATTTGGATTTGCTGTGTGCGGGCATGGATTTCTGGGAAGGACCCCAATGCACGATTTTACGAAATGAGGGAGGCTTTTCAGCAAATACTAAACCATCGCCACCAACGGGTTTATCAGCTATTGTTACAGGAAATACCGTGGCCTTGAGTTGGCACAGTGCTGAAGATGCCGAAACGCCGGCCACAGGATTAACCTACAATTTATACCTGGGCACTGAAACAGAAACAACAGATATTATGTCGCCAATGGCAAATGTAAAAACCGGTAAACGCTTGGTGCCACACTCCGGCAATGTGTGCCAGGATACTTCGTGGATATTGAAATATCTGGCTCCGGGCGCTTACTACTGGAGTGTGCAGGCCATTGATAATAATTTTGAAGGCTCTGAATTTGCAGGCGAGGCTTCGTTTACGATTACTTCACAATTAGTAAGTGAAATAAATACTCCTGAAATAAAACTATTTCCAAATCCAACAATGGATGAGCTTTACATCACTTGTGCAGATGGTTCAGGGATTTATCATATTCAAATATTGAATTCCAAAGGATTGCTCGAATTTGAAGACTTTCATTTTGACTGCAGCCTCCCGCTGAATTTGAAAGAATTTTCAAAAGGCGTTTATTTTATTAGAATCTTTGATTCTTCCAGGATTTTTACACAAAAGGTAATTCTAAAATAAATCCTGCTATTTTCCATGCTTTCGCGAAACAAGAAAAACACCACAAAAAATTAAAAGTGCCGCCAGCAATTTGCTTAGGGTGAAGTTTTGCTGGCCAAGCCAAAATGCGATGATTGTTACAATAATAGGTTGTAAATAAACATAGTAGCTGGCCACGCTGGCATCTACATGCTTTAAAGCGTAAATGGTGAGCAAATACGCCCCAAAAGTTGTAGCCACAATTACATAAGTCAACGATAGCCAGGTGGTGGTTTCAAAAGCGGAAAACGAAATTGACGGGATATGTGTGAGTGTGATGGGAAATGTTGTGATAAACCCCGTGAGGAAAACCCATTTCATGATCGTAAAGGGATGGTATTTTCGCATAACAGGTTTGATGAGAACCAGATATAGTGCGTAAGCCAGCATGTTGCAAACGGCAAATAGGTTTCCCTTAAAAGTGTCGGAACCAAAACCTACATTGTTTCCATAAACCACCAGGACCAAAGCGCCGGAAGCCCCCAGTACGATGCCGCCGATTTTTCGGAAAGTTACCTTTTCTTTAATCAGGATGGAGGCAAAAATCATTACAAAGATTGGATTGGAAACGTGAATGATGGAAACATCCACGGGCGTAGTTAGATTCAATCCCACGAAAAAGAAAAGCTGGTTGACTGTAGTGCCCAGGATGGCGGCAAAAACAATGCGTTGAAAATCTTTCCGCTCAAACTTTTCGTTTTTGATGGTCAATCCCAATAGCCAAAAAAGCACGGTTGCTCCGGAAATCCTAATTAAAACAAGTTGGTAAGGATCGAGGAAGCCGGGCATAAGGCCTTTGGCTACCCAGTAATTGGCGCCAAAAATCAGGCTTGTGCCGAGGAGGGCTATATGAGCTTTGTGCAGTGTTTTCAATATTGGCAGCAAAGCTAAGTAGAAAATGTTCCACGAATTTGGCTTATTTTTGTATTGTCGTAAAATTTAACAAATATGAACCAAACAGATTTAAAAACAGATTTACATCAACTGATAGAAAATGTTGATGATAAAGATATCTTAGATGCCATTAAAACCATTCTTATTAAGGGAGTCTCAACAAATAGCGATTGGTTTGACAAGCTAAGTTATGATTTAAAAGCAGCCCTGGATGAAAGCATAAATGAAGCTAACCAAGGCAATACTATTTCTCATCAGGAAGCAATGCAGCAGATTAAATCCCGATATAACTTGTAGGAAATGACATTAAGCTGGACACTAAGAGCCGTAAAATCTTATTTTGCTGTTGCTGACTATTTACAGAAAAAGTGGGGTCATCAGGTTGTCATTAATTTCACCAATGAAGTGGATAGAGTGATACATGAAATATCTGAGAATCCCCAAATCTTCGAGGCTTCAAAGAAATCTGTTTACATTAGAAAAGGTTTAATTACGGAGCATAATACAATGTTTTATAGGATTAAACCCCGTAAAAATGAAATAGAGATTTTACTTTTCTGGGATAATCGGCGAGATGATAAGAAAAGGCCTTATTAGAATGACTTTACCAAAGCGCGGCTTTTTTAAGTAACTCTTTCATTATTTCATCATTCATGCCATATTCGCGAAGCACCTTCAAAAACTTGTCATGTTCGCGCCTAACGGGGGCAATGGTTGTTCTACGGTCGTAGAGTATAAATCCGAAAAGCCCGAATATTGCGGTAAGCATCATGCCAAAACCCCACATAAATAAGCTGGTAAAAGTATCCTCGAGGCGGTCTATCCTTTTGTTTACTTCTTCAAAACGTCCATCCATTCTATTGTTCAGCTCGTCAATACGGCCATCCAATCTGTTGCCAAGCTCATCAATACGTCCGTTCAAATTTTTATCCAGTTGGTCAACCCTGAAATTAAGTGCCCCTAATTCTACTTCCAATTTAATTAATCTGTCGCGGTCGTCAAGGGTAAAAGAAACCTCCTTTGTTTGCGAAAAAAGGCTGGATGCAATTACCACAAAAAGAAAACTTAGAATGAGGTTTTTCATGATGTATTAAAATTTGGATTCAAAAATAATACTTTTTTACTTTCTATGAAAATATTACACAAAGATAAAAGGTTCATCAAATCTATTATTTTTGTGCGTTTTAATAAAATCTACTAATTTATTGATATTAAAATAAATCACTACTAAAACTATCAACAATGACGAAAAGAGTTACAGTATTTTTATCAGTTATCTTTTTTGCTTTTGCAGGAATCAGCAATTCGGCCTCTGCCTGCACCAATTATCTCATCACTAAAGGCGCATCCACCGATGGCTCCACCATGATTTCTTATGCCGCCGACTCGCATGTTTTGTATGGCGAGCTATACCATTGGCCTGCAGCCACCTGGCCCGAAGGTACCATGATGGACGTGGTTGAATGGGACACCGGAAAATTTCTTGGTAAAATAGAACAAGCTACACAAACTTATAATGTGATAGGCAACCTCAACGAGTTTCAGGTGTCGATTGGCGAAACAACCTATACTGGAATAAGTGATTTGGGAAGTCAGGATGGAGCCATTGTTGACTATGGCAGCCTGATTTATATTTCCCTGCAAAGATCACGCACTGCCCGCGAAGCCATAAAAATGTTCCACTTTCTTACTTCCACCTATGGTTATACCAGCACCGGCGAATCTTTTTCGATTGCCGATGCCAACGAGGTTTGGATTCTCGAACTGATTGGTAAAGGAAATGGCGAAAAAGGCGCTGTTTGGGTTGCCCGCATGGTTCCCGATGGTTACGTTTGCGGACACGCCAACCAGGCAAGAATTACTACCTTCCCATTGGCAGATGGTAAAACATCAGTAACTTCTGATGACTTTGACCTGTTTTTGAAAAACGATAAAATCGAAACAATCTATGCTGCCGATGTAATAAGCTTTGCCCGTAAAAAGGGATTTTTTGTTGGTAAAGACGAAAACTTCAGCTTTTCGGATACCTATGCACCCGTTGATTTTGGCGGTGCCCGCTTTTGCGAAATTCGTGTGTGGAGTATGTTCAACGATGTAACCGATGGCATGGATAAATACTGGGAGTATGTAAAAGGAAATATTGAGCATGGTAAAAAACTGGCAAATGGCCAGGAAAACACGAATCATTATGCAACCAACCGTATGCCCTTGTGGGTAAAGCCCAATGCCAAAGTCAGTGTGCTGGACATGTTCGAATTTATGCGCGACCACCTCGAAGGAACCGAACTGGATATGAGCAAAGATATGGGAGCCGGCCCCTTTGATATGCCTTACCGCTGGAGGCCACTCACCTGGAAAGTGGATGATATTACTTATTGCAACGAAAGAGCAACAGCCACGCAGCAAACCGGATTTTCATTTATTTCGCAAATGCGTAGTTGGTTGCCCGATCCTATTGGAGGAATTTTCTGGTTTGGTGTTGATGATGCTTCTTGTTCAGTTTACATGCCCATGTACTGCAGCATGACACGCGCACCACGCACAATGGAAAGAGGAAATGGCGCTATGATGGAATGGTCGGATGATGCAGCTTTCTGGGCTTTCAACCAGGTAACTAACTTTACTTACACACGCTGGAATGCAATTTATCCGGAAGTAAAAGCAAAAATTGATACTTACGAGCAGGAGTTTGTAACCCTCATTCCAATAATTGATGAGCAAGCTAAGACACTCTATGATAAAAATCCAAACCTGGCTGTAAATTTCCTCACCGATTATTCGACCAATGCCGGGGATAAAATTACTTACGCGTGGAAAGATTTTTATAAGCATTTGTTCATGAAATACATGGATGGCAACATCAAAACACCAAACCCCGGACAGCAAAATCCAAACCTGAGCCAACCCGGCTATGGAGAAAAATGGTATAAAAAGATTGTTGACGAAACCGGTGACCAGTTTAAAATGGTTGGTGGTGCAGGGCATTAAGCGGCAAATATTTTTATTTGTTTTGCTTGCAAATTATTAAATATCCTGAAAAATTTCAGATTCAAAATTTATCTGTTTTCGTTTTCGTTATTAATACTTTAAACCTAATACGAAATGGAAAAAATAATCAATATCGACAATGAAATCTTAGGTGGAACACCCGTGTTTTTAGGAACACGGGTGCCCGTCAAAAATTTGTTCGATTATCTGGAAGAAGGAGAATCAATTTCTTCCTTTCTTGAAGATTTCCCCACGGTAAAAAAGGAACAAGCGCATTCTACATTGAATATGGCTCATAAACTATTAATGAGTTTAACACAAGTGGCTTATGAAAATATTGCTTGATGAATGTGTTACAAAAAAAGCTAAGCCCTTGTTTTCTGAGCATGAGGTTTACACGGTTGCCGAAATGGGTTTTAGGGGGCTGAAGAATGGGAAACTTCTTACTAAAATGGAATGCTCAGGATTCGATATTCTAATTACCATTGATAAGAACATTGATTTTCAGCAAAACATTGGCAATCGCAGTTTGACGATTGTAATTTTTGATGTTTTAAAGAGTAACCTGCGGTATATAGATGAGTTGATCCCGATGTTCAAAAAACAAATCAGCACTTTTGAAAAAGGCAAAACTTACCGAATGTATAAGCTTTGAAACAGCACCATTTTTAATGAAACCATTAAGGAAACGCTTAATGAGAGATTACGAAAACTTGAAGAGTACTTTGATGCAGATGTGGTTTTTTACTATAGAGAAATACATCCTTCACTTGAAAAGGCATTTCGGGATTTTATTGAACTGCTAAAAAAAGATACTGAATTTGACAGAAATAGATTAGTAATTTTTCTTAATACCCCTGGGGGAAGTGCAGAAACAGTCGAAAAAATGGTTTCTGTAATTAGATTTCATTATGATGAGGTTTATTTTGTCGTTCCTGATTATGCTATGTCAGCCGGAACAATCTTATGTATGGCTGGTGATAAAATCTTTATGGATTATTCATCTTCTCATGGGCCAATTGATCCACAGGTCTATAATGGAAAAAATTGGGTTCCTGCATTAGGTTATTTGGACAAAGTTGAAGAGTTAATTTCTAAATCTGCAAATAATGAGCTTACAGAAGCAGAATTTCTTATACTTCAAAAGATTGATTTGGCGGAATTAAGAAGCTTTGAAATGGCAAGAAATCTAACAGTGGCTTTGTTAAAAGAATGGTTAGTGAAATTCAAATTTAAATACTGGGGCACACATAGCTCAACAGGGAAAAGTGTGACATTGAGCGAAAAAGAAATCAGAGCTGAGGAAATCGCAAATAAATTAAGTAATAATAGTATATGGCACTCGCATGGTCGTTCCATTGGAATAGAAACGCTAACAAATTTTTTAAGGTTAGAAATTGAAGATTATTCGAAAAATGAAAAACTGAGAGAATTAGTTAGAGACTACAATGATCTAATTTGTGAATACATACTTAGATCAGGAGGTAAAGCGTTTGTGCATTCAAGAGTGTTTTTTTAAAATTTTACGTAAAATGAGCAATACATCTACAACTGAATTATTAAAGGAGGCTTTAGTTAATGAGGCAATAAAATTCCCTTTGGAGGAAAGTAAATTATTTAGGGCTTATGCTAAGTTTTTAAAAATGGGTATTGATACCAAATCCACTTATGACTTACCATTAAAGGATACTATTGGAAAAACCTTCAGAGAACAATTACAATTTAAAGCATTATAATTTTTAAAGACAAATATGTCAACAGGTGTTGTATTCCTACCATGAATGCTGAGCCTGTTTTAATTAATAAGCAATGGGATTGAATTTGGAAAAAATACTTTTACTAGAACCAAGATCAATGAAACACCTCTTTTTCACTATAATCATCGTCTTGCTTTCTATCGCTGCTTTCCCCTGCACCAACCTAATTGTAACCAAAGGAGCCTCTGACGATGGCTCCGCTTTTTTGGTTTATACCAACGATGGCGAATGGCTCTACCAACTCACCAATCAGCCGGCTGCCGACCATCAGCCCGGAGATTCGATCACGTATCGAAGTGGCCGCAACCAGGTTGAAGGTAAAATCCATCAGGTTGCTCACACGTATGCCCTGGTTGGTTTCCAGATGAACGAACACCAACTTGCCGTGGGTGAAACTACCTTTACCGGTAGGGAAGAATTATGGAATCACAGTAAATATTTGCAATACTGGCATCTGATGAGCCTGGCCCTGGATAGAGCTAAAACTGCTCGCGAAGCCGTGGGGGTAATTACTTTGCTTGTGGAGCAATATGGCTATGGAAGTGAAGGCGAATCTTTTTCGCTGGTCGATCCCAACGAAGCCTGGATTTTGGAAATGATTGGTACCGGCGATGGTGGCGAAGGCGCTATTTGGGTAGCCCGGAAAATTCCCGATGGAATGATTTCTGCCCATGCCAACATGGCCCGTATTGGCGAGTTCCCGTTGGATGATCCTGAAAACTGTATGTATTCCAAAAATGTAATCAGCTTTGCTGTCGAAAAAGGATATTATGATCCCAATTCCGGCCAGCCATTTTTGTTTAATGAAGTTTATAACCCATCCTCACCCGATCGTTTAAAATATTGCGAATCGAGAGTTTGGAGTCTTTTCAGAAGATCTGCCCCTTCCCTTGATTTATCTTCCGATTATAATCGTGGTGTTCAGGGCGTTGAAAGGTATCCTTTATGGATTCAACCAGACAAAAAGCTCACACTGGAAAATGTGATGGATTTGGTTCGTGATCATTATGAAGAGACGGAATTTGATATGACCAAAGGACTGGAAGCCGGGCCATTCGGAACACCCAACCGCTGGCGGCCACTTTATTGGGACGATGAGCAGGAAAACAGATATTCATGGGAGCGGCCTATATCTTCCTATAATACTTGTTTTTCGTTCGTTGGTCAAATGCGCTCGTGGTTGCCCGATGATGTGGGCGGCATTTGCTGGTTTGGGGTGGACGATACTTACTTCACTTGTTATGTTCCCATTTTTGTAGGAAATACTTCAATACCTGAGCCTTTTACTATTGGAGACATCAATCGTTTTTCATGGGATTCGATGTGGTGGGTTTTCAACTTTGTATCCAATTTTGCAAATGTGAAATACTCCTACATGATCCAGGATATTCAAAAAGTTCAACATGATTTGGAAAGCAAAATGATTCGGGAGCAGGATTCGATAACCCAATTTGTAAAAGATTTACCCTTACCTGAACGAACAGCGATGCTTACAGCGTTTTCAAATAGCTGGGGAGATAAAGTGCATGACCGCTGGATTGAATTGGGGGAGGCATTACTTACAAAGTATAACGATGGATATGTTAAAGACGAAAATGGAAAGAAAGAAGAAGTTGGTTATCCTGATGGCTGGAAAGACCAGATCAACAGTATTTACCCCGGTAAATATAAAATCAATGCGTTGGAAAATGAGAGAAAACAGGATAAACTACCGTATTGATTTTCACCAGTTTTCAGGGATAATTTCATATCTTTGCAAAATATTTTTATAATATATTTTATAGAGATTCTCAAATAAAAAAGAAGGAGAACAGAGATGTCAGAAAAAGAACAGAAACAAAAAAAACCGATTATTTATATTATTCTTCTCATAATATTCATAATCCTCACAGGCATTGCGGGGTATTTGTATTTTGAAAAATCTGCAGAAGTTGCAACATTAGTAACAGAGAAAGAACAAATCCGTGGTGATTTGCAGGGTGAGTTGGATAATTTGATGCAAGAGCATAACGAAATTAAAACAGAGTATGGGTATTTATCAGATACACTTGCATCGCGGGATAGTTTGATTCAGGCAAATGCTAAGGAAATCAAAAACTTACTGAACTATAAATGGGATTATTATCAGATAAAAAAGAAACTTGACCGCTTGCGGATAACTGCCCGGGGATATGTAAAACAGATGGATTCACTTTATACAGTGAACCATGAACTTACCGAGGAGAATGCTCGTATCAGGGAAAGTTTTAAAACCGAACAGATGAAAAATTCCGAGTTAAAGGTTGAAAAGTTGGAATTGCAACAAATTGTTGAAAACGCATCCGTATTGAAAGCCTATAACATACAGGCAAGCGGGATCAGACAAAGAGGATCAAATCAGAAAGAAACCGACAAAGCCCGCAGGACCGATCGTGTAAGGGTGTGTTTTACACTTGGAGAAAATAAACTTGTGGAAAATGGTAAAAAAACGGTTTACATTAGGATTGCCTGCCCAGATAATGTTATTTTAATTATTGATGAAAGCGACAAGTACTCGTTTGACCTTAAAGGAGAAAAACTGCAATATTCGATAAAACGTGAAGTTAGCTATGAAGGCGAACCTGTTGACATTTGTGCTTTTTGGAATAAAGGCAATAAGGATGATGAATCCATGGTAGGTACTTACAGTGTAAGTATTTATTCTGATGAGGGTAAAATAGGAGAAGGTTATTTTGAATTGAAATAGGTCGAGTCGGAAAAAGAAATATCGCAAGGCAGAAATTTATTAGTTCTGCCTTTTTTATTTGGTTCTACTACCATTTTTGTGGATGTAAAAAATGGCAATCACTGTAAACAAATTTCTCACCGCCAGTTGGCGGTTACTAATGACAACTATTTGTATGGTGTTAAAAAACAGACCTCTCAATCCCCGAAGGGTCGGGGCAGGCTGCTTCGCTCCTTCGAGGTGAAAACACTTCCGTTTGGGTAGTAGGAGGAGGGGGAATCGGGTGCGAAGCGCCCGATTCCCCCTCCTCCTAAATCAACCCGTGGACGGGGTCATTTCGATGCCGCATGTGCGGCAAGAAATCTATTCCATAATGTCATTTTCTCATTATGCCCAAAATTTTTGGGTGAACTCTCGAAAAGACATTGTTTAAACTCTGCAAGGTTGGATGAAAATGGATGCAAAGCGCCCACTTTCATCCAACCCAACAAACCTGCCAAAGTCCGGTCATTTCGAAAACCCCATAAATGACCGAAACCGAACAGGAGGTGTTCATAATCACAATGAAGTGTTCATAACCACACATTATAATTGAGTTTAAATTAATGAATAACAAGAGCTTACAAAAACGGCAAAGATTGTGTATCAGCTATTTTTCACAAGTTTGAACTCATGAAAATTTTTAGACTACTCATATTTATCATTCTGATTTTTGGAAATTGCAATGTGCAATCACAAAATCAGCCGGTTAAAATAATTGTGTTGTACGACAACTACCAGTTTTCTGACAGCACAATTGCCGACTGGGGTTATTCCTGCCTGGTAATCAGGGAAAATGACACTATTCTTTTCGATACTGGCGCCCGTAAAGATATCCTGTTTCACAATCTTAATGTTTTAAACATTGATTTATCAACAATACAAACACTGGTAATTTCGCATCATCATGGCGATCATGTGGGGAATATTTTTCCTTTAATTGAGAATAACCCTGGCATGCAGGTTTTTCTACCTTCAACCTTAGACGGCAATTTTCGTGAAATGGTTGAAAACTATCATGTAAGAACCACGATAAACCGGAATTACAGGGAAGTAGCCTACAACATTTTCATTACGGAAGAAATGGGCTTTCAAATACCCGAACAAGCGCTTGTCATTAAAACCGATAAGGGCTTGGTATTAATATCAGCTTGCGGTCATCCGGGTATCGACAGAATGGTGAGGAAAGTTTGTAAAAAATTCAACGAAAAAGTTTATCTCGTCATGGGAGGGTTTCATCTGGAAGAACATTCAGATAAAGAAATTGATGAAATTATTGAAACTTTTCATGAGGCAGGGGTAGAAAAAATTGCTCCGGGACATTGCACGGGACAAAAAGCAATGGATAAATTTCGCCAGGCATGGCATCATAATTTTATAAGAAGTGGAACCGGCAAAGTGTTTGAATTGTAAGTTATTTGACCTTTGTTTTATTTGTTTTCAGTGCCCTGATTGTTTTACTGCCGCGGTTTCTAATTCCTGCCGATCCTTCCTGCATCGCTACCTCGATGGTTGTTATTAACTCTGGTTTTATTTCAGGAATATTTTTACTGATTTCAAAGAGAATGGTCATGGTATGGATTTTAATTGCAATGGGTTCAGCAGGTGCAGCCAGCCAGGAGAAACAACTATCCAATAATACTCCAAGTAATTCTTCATCCTCAGGAATCGGGTACTCTTGTATTATACGCAAAAACTCACGTTTCACACCACCTTTATTCAATTCCGGCAGGCTTCGAATCATTTTTCCGATCAATGGGCTTACCAAATCCGGGTTTTGTTCCCAAATGCTTTTAATTACCCAGGCCGAACGCCAGTTTACAGGCTCATTCTCACTTACAGCATAATCCCACAACTCCTTCAGGATGTTGTTGTTTTCTCCTGCCATACGAGCAATCTCACGGGTATTTCTCTTCGACAGTTCACCCAATAATAAATCTTTTATTGTGAGCATGGGGCAGAGGGTTTCGTGGTTTTTGGTGTTTTAAATAAAAGAGACAACTTCATTAAATGGTTTTCTGTTTTTCGAAATTCATATTTTATCAATTTGTGGGGGTAAAATTAATAAAAGCATACTTTTGCCAAAGAGTACTTTAGAATTTGATAATGATAATTATTAACACCCACTCTTGCCCCGATCTTTCGGGGGACATGAATGTCCGAAGGTCTCCTATGGAGATACATCATTTAATTCCATTCGTGTATCTCCCGAAAAAACGGGACAGGCGGGATCATTTTTTATAGAGATGAAAATTGATTTACGAAGCGATACAGTAACCAAACCAACCGCCGAAATGCTTGAGGCGATGTTTTCAGCAGAAGTTGGTGATGATGTGTTAAATGAAGATCCATCATTAAATGAACTTGAAAAAAAAGCAGCTAAAATTTTCGGAATGGAAGCCGGGCTGTTTTGTCCTTCAGGAATAATGACCAATCAGCTTGCCATAAAAGTTCAAACCAGCCCGGGCGATGAGGTAATTTGTGATAAAACAGCACATGTGTATAATTTTGAGGGTGGTGGCATTGCCTTCAATTCGGGGTGTTCGGTTAGATTAATGAACGGGAGCAGGGGGAAATACTCCGCCGAAGAGGTGCTTCAGAATATTAATCCTGACAATGTTCATCACCCCGACACGCGCCTTGTGGTGGTCGAAAATACCAGCAACAAAGGTGGGGGAAGTATATGGTCTTTTGATGAAATCAGGAAAATTAAGGATGTTTGTGTAGAAAACAAGCTAAGCTTTCATTTGGATGGTGCAAGGATTTTTAATGCTTTAATCGAAACTAAGGAAACCGCAACAAAATATGGAGAAGTTTTCGACACCATTTCAATATGTCTTTCAAAGGGTCTTGGAGCTCCGGTGGGTTCAGTTTTATTAGGCAAGGCGGATGTAATAAAAAAAGCACGAAGATTTCGCCGGGTTTTTGGTGGTGGGATGAGGCAGGGAGGCTATTTGGGTGCTGCCGGAATTTATGCCCTCGATTATCATATTGAGCGCTTAAAGGACGATCATCGAAGAGCAAAAGAATTGGCTGTAATAATTGGCATTCTTCCCATTGTTGAAGAAGTATTGCCTGTTGAAACCAACATCATCATGTTTTCTTTAAATCCGAACCTTTCGGAAAAAGAGTTTTTAAACAAGATAGCAGAAAAAGACCTTTTGGCAGTTCCTTTCGGAAAGCAAACCATACGTATGGTTACGCATCTTGATTTTACTGACGATCAATTATCAGAAACAAAAAAAATTCTGACAAAATTGTTCGCTTAAACGGTTTTACAATTCTTTAAATGAGATTTTCACAAGCCGCCCCAAAGGCCCGGTTCCAAAGCCGGTTTTGCCTGATTCGCTAAATTCAATGCCGTAAAGATGCAGATCACTTACATGTTTCCATGTTTCACCTCCATCCTGCGATAAATCTATGCCTGTTTGTCCGCAGGCCAGGTAAATATTATCTTTCACATAACATGAACCAGAACAGTAGGTGTGTGAGCCTCCTACAAGAGTCCATGTTTTGCCACCATCATTTGTAAATGCCTTGCTCCGTGTTGGGGCTTTAACATTCCATTCACCTCCCACGGCAATGCCTTCTTTATTGTTTTTAAATGATAAAGAGTAAATACCCTTCATCGGAGATCCGGAAAGAATCGGAGTATTTACAACCCGCCATGACAGCCCGGCATTTTTTGACAGGTAAACCCTTGCCGAATCTCCACCGGTGCCAATCCAGGCATAACCATTATCAGCCAAAGCCAGGCAGGTGCCGCTGGCCGCAAAGCCTCCTTCCACAGCTAAACTTTTCGGAATGTCTTGGCTCGGTATTCTTCGCCAGTTATTTCCTCCATCAACCGTTTTCAAAATGAATAATGAACCATCCACAGGGTCTCCCATCACAAGGCCATCCGTTTGATTCCAAAAAGAAACAGCATTGAGAAATATTTCAGGATCATCATTTTTCCATACGAGATCCCACGTTTTTCCAGCATTAATTGTCAAATAAACAGAGGCCGGACATCCTGCTGAAACTACAATAGCTTTGTTTTCGTTAAAGGCTTCAATCGATCTGAAATCCAGAGAATCAGCCCCAGGGACAGTGCATATTTGCCAATTTATTACACCATCCCGGGTTCTTAAAACCACACCATTTGTCCCGCTTGCCCACACCACACTTTCATCTACTACAGAGAGCCCGCGCAGGTTGTTGGTTATATTTAGGTTAACAAAATCAATTTCTAAATCATATTTTTTCGATTGGGATGATTTGCAGGCCTGGAATAAAATTGATAAGATTATCAGTAATGAACAAATAGTTTTATACATAGCTTAATAATAATTATAACGTTTATAATCAATGCGTTAATGATTAAGATTTTATCTTTATTTGCCAATGTTATATTAAATTCAGGTTAAATATTTGTTAAAAAGTTCAAAGAAAATATACCATTCAGGAAAAGAGTACTTTTGCAAAGTTATTTTAAAACAGCGCAGTATGAAACATAAAATTGTTTTATTCCTTGCAGTGTTTGCCTTATTTATTCCACAATCCTGCAATATTGACGGAAGTTATGAGCAAGTTGACAGGCCTAAATTTGTGGATAATTCTTTCAAAGAAATACTGGAAAGAGGCAAACTTGTAGCTTCTATCGACTATAACTCAACAAATTATTTTATTTATCGGGGTGGGCCGGCAGGTTACGAATATGAGATGCTTAATGCCTACGCTAATTATATTGGGGTTGATCTTGAGTTGCTTGTGAATGATGATTTTGAGGCGGCGGTAGCAGCACTTAACGAAGGTAAGGCCGATTTAATTGCAATGGGGCTAACCATTAATAGCGATCGCAACACAGTTGTTGATTTTACCAAACCAACGGGGCAAACCAGGCAAGTACTTGTGCAACGAAAGCCTCAAAACTGGCGAAGAATGGCCTCGATGGAAAAAATAGATGAATCGCTGATTCGTAATCCTTTGGATTTGGCCGGAAAAGTGGTGTATATTCCGCGCCATTCATCCTTTGCCCAGCGCTTACGAAACCTCCAACACGAAATGGGCGATAGCATAACTATTGTTGAATTTCCACAAACGTCCGAAAGGCTCATCGAAATGGTTGCTAAAGGAGAGATTGAATATACAGTGAGTGATGAACATATTGCTCTTGTTAACCAAAAGTATTTTACTGATATTGATGTGAATACACCAATCAGTTTTCCGCAGCACTTAGCCTGGGCTGTGGCAAAAAGCAGCGATTCGCTCAAACAAAACATTAACCAATGGATTTATGAATTTTACGACACGAAAATTGCAAGATTCATCTACAACAAATATTTTATTAACCCCCGATCTCTTCAATATGCTCACAAATACTATTCGATTAGAAGCGGCAAAATTTCGAATTGGGATGAATTGCTTAAAGAAAAAAGCAAAGACCTTGCCTGGGATTGGCGTTTAGTGGCTTCGGTGGTTTACCAGGAATCCCGCTTCGAACCTCAGGCTATTTCATGGATGGGTGCTTTTGGCCTGATGCAATTGATGCCTGGGACGGCTGAAATGTATGGGGTAGATAGTATGTCGCCACCCGAAGATAATCTTACTGCGGGAATCAGTTACCTAAAATCACTCGACCACAGGTTTGAAGACATTGTTGAAGACAAAGAACAAAGGAAAAAATTTGTGCTCGCAGCCTATAATGTTGGAATTGCTCACGTTTTCGATGCACGCCGGTTGGCCGAGAAATATGGCCGGAACCCGAATATTTGGGAGGATAATGTTGATTTTTTCTTACTAAACAAATCCGACCCAAAATACTATAATGATTCTGTGGTTTATTATGGCTATTGCCGTGGCGAAGAAACCTACAAATACGTAAATGATATTCTTTATCGATACGAACATTATCTTAATGTGATCGAGGATTAATGTATGCCACAAAACAGCGATCCATACAAGGGATAGAAAGAAGTAAAAGATTCATGGCTTTACTATTATTTTTGTGGAATAATTTCTTTTCATTGATATTCAGCTAAGAGCCGATCAACAGCAGACAGTCCACAGTTGGCAGAAGACTGAAGACTGGGAACTGAAGACTTAAAAATTAATTGAGTCCTTTCACTAAATTCGCAGCAGTACCATTTATCAAAACACCAAGCTTTTGATGCTTATATATTAGGTTTAAGTCTCATTTAATACCACACTGATAAAAGTAAAGTGTAAATTAATTTTACATAATATGATTAGAATGGTTGATTTTGCTGAAAATTATACTTTATTTATTAAAACAAAAAGCACAATAATTAATTTCGTAATATGCTGATTATGTTTGTGTAATATGATATGGATAAAGAATATTTACACAATGCACGAAAATATTTATCAGTTTCGGTAAATTATGATGTATTTTAGATGTCCAAAAACTTAAAATTTTTTAATACAAATATGAACCAGTAAAATAAATTAATATGAAAAAGAACATTACTTTATCTTTATTCTTCATTTCGATCCTGATGCTATTTAATATAGCCAATGCTTTAGGAAATGAAGAGTTAATGGCAGATGCAACTGCTGATTTCCAATCTAGTGCAAACCTTATTACTACTGGTAATAGCGTTAATTTTCTTGATATGACAACCGGTAGCCCGGTATCATGGACATGGACATTCGATGGAGGAACACCCTCAACCTATTCAGGGCAAATTCCTCCACCTGTTTATTATAGTGCCGCAGGAGAATATAGTGTTACACTTGAGGTAATGGATGCAAATGGAGATATAAGCACAGAAATTAAGCCGGACTATATTGATGTTAATGATTATCCTACCGCTTGGGATGTTATACAAACCGGTTCTTCGCACTTGATTTCAATACCAAGTTCAATAATCTTTGGGGCGCTTCCCTTACAATATGGAGATTATGTTGGTGTTTTTTATTTGGATGAGACCAGCCAGGAGAAATGCGGTGGCTTTTCTATATGGGATAGCACTAACAGCAAAGTTGTTGTTGCCTTTGGCGACGATATGACTACTGATCCTCAAAAAGAGGGATTTGGAGCAAATGAGGTTTTTCAATGGAAAGTATTTTTTACCTCATCCTCCAATGAAGATACTGCAAGGGTTGTATATAATCTAGCACTTCCTAACGATAGCACATTTGCCGATAATGGTTTGTCGGCAATAACCAGTATTTCCGCAGGTACAATTGTTCCGTTATCTGTTATTGCAACGGCTGATCCCGGGATTATTTGTACAGGTAGTTCAGTGCAGTTAGATGCCTTGGCCAGCGAGGGCACAGGTACTTATTCCTACTCATGGAGTTCTAATCCGGCAGGATTTTCTTCCACATTAAAAAACCCGGTAGTTACTCCATCCCTTTCAACCGATTATATTGTTGAAGTAAATGATGGTGCAAATACAGCATCCGACACCGTACTGGTTACTGTAAACCTGAACCCAACCGCTTCAGCCGGAGCAGATTTTACACTTTGTGAAGGAGCAGACTTTACTACCTCAGGCACTGCAGATGATTATTGCAGCATACAATGGACCAGCGATGGAGAAGGAACTTTTTCGGATGACACCGCAGAAGCACCAACCTATTACCCAAGCACATCAGATATTGAAAGCGGACTTGTTGAATTGTGTATTACAGCACAGGCTTGTGATCCTTGTTTTACAGATGCTAATGATTGCATGCAACTCACCATTCAAAAGCAACCTACAGTCATGGTTGGTTCAGATGTAACAGTATGTGATGGAGAGGAAATTGCTCTGGAGGCAAATGTGGCGAACTATTGTGGTTTGCAATGGACAAGCGATGGTGACGGGGTTTTTGATAATGATGCCTCGCTTATTACAAGCTATACACCCGGACAAAACGACATTATAAACGGCGAAGCCGAACTTTGTATGACAGCCCAGGCGTGCAGCCCCTGTGAAGTTAGTGCCGAAGATTGTTTATCAGTAACAATCCAAAGGTCTCCAACAGCTTCAGCCGGAGCAGATTTTACACTTTGCGAAGGAGCAAACTATACTACCTCAGGCACTGCAGATGATTATTGCAGCCTACAATGGACCAGCGATGGAGAAGGAACTTTTTCAGATGATACCTCAGTAGCACCGACCTATTACCCAGGTGTATCAGATATCGAAAGCGGACTTGTTGAATTGTGCATTACAGCACAGGCTTGTGATCCTTGTTTTACAGATGCCAACGATTGTATGCAACTCACAATTCAAAAGCAACCTACAGTCATGGTTGGTTCAGATGTAACCGTATGTGATGGAGAGGAAATATCTCTTGAAGCAAGTGCGGCAAATTATTGTGGTTTGCAATGGACAAGAGATGGAGACGGGGTTTTTGATAATGATGCCGCCCTTACCACAAACTATACACCAGGACAAAACGACATTATAAACGGCGGAGTCGAACTTTGTATGACAGCCCAGGCGTGCAGCCCCTGTGAGGTAAGCGCAGATGATTGTATGTCAGTTATAATCCAAAGGTCTCCAACGGCTTCAGCCGGAGAGAACGCAACGCTTTGTGAAGGTGATGCTTTTACTACCTTGGGCACAGCATCTGATTATTGCAGCTTATTATGGACTAGCGATGGAGAAGGAACTTTTTCTGATAACACCGCAGAAGCGCCGACCTATTACCCAAGCACATCAGATATTGAAAGCGGACTTGTTGAGTTGTGCATTACAGCACAGGCCTGCGATCCTTGTTTTACAGATGCCAATGATTGTATGCAGCTCACCATTCAAAAGCAACCCACAGTCATGGTTGGTTCAGATGTTACAGTATGTGAAGGAGAGGAAATTGCTCTGGAAGCAAATGCGGCAAATTATTGTGGTTTGCAATGGACAAGGGATGGTGACGGGGTTTTTGATAATGATGCCTCGCTTATTACAAACTATACACCCGGACAAAACGACATCCTAAACGGCGGAGTTGAACTTTGTATGACCGCCCAGGCATGTAGCCCGTGTGAAGTAAGTGTAGATGATTGTCTGTCAGTTTCTATCCAAAGGTCTCCAGGCGCTTCAGCCGGAGCAGATTTTACACTTTGCGAAGGAGCAGACTATACCACCACAGGCACAGCATCTGATTATTGCAGCATACAATGGATCAGCGATGGAGAAGGAACTTTTTCTGATAACACCGCCGAAGCACCGACCTATTACCCGGGTGCATCAGATATTGAAACAGGACTTGTTGAATTGTGCATTACAGCACAGGCCTGCGATCCTTGTATAACAGATGCTAATGATTGCATGCAACTCACCATTCAAAAGCAAGCCACAGTCATGGTTGGTTCAGATGTTACAGTATGTGAAGGAGAGGAAATTGCTCTGGAAGCAAATGCGGCAAATTATTGTGGTTTGCAATGGACAAGGGATGGTGACGGGGTTTTTGATAATGATGCCTCGCTTATTACAAACTATACACCCGGACAAAACGACATCCTAAACGGCGGAGTTGAACTTTGTATGACCGCCCAGGCATGTAGCCCGTGTGAAGTAAGTGTAGATGATTGTCTGTCAGTTTCTATCCAAAGGTCTCCAGGCGCTTCAGCCGGAGCAGATTTTACACTTTGCGAAGGAGCAGACTATACCACCACAGGCACAGCATCTGATTATTGCAGCATACAATGGATCAGCGATGGAGAAGGAACTTTTTCTGATAACACCGCCGAAGCACCGACCTATTACCCGGGTGCATCAGATATTGAAACAGGACTTGTTGAATTGTGCATTACAGCACAGGCCTGCGATCCTTGTATAACAGATGCTAATGATTGCATGCAACTCACCATTCAAAAGCAAGCCACGGTTACGGCAGGATCAGATGTATCACTTTGTGAAGATGAAGCTTATAATCTACTTGATGCAACTGCAACAAATTATGAAACGCTATTCTGGACAAGCAATGGAGATGGTACTTTTGATGGTGTATCGAATGCAAATCCAACATATTATCCCGGAATACTTGACCTTAACTTACAACAAGTTACCCTCACCATTACTGTTTCATCTCTTGATCCTTGCGTTGGCAATTTATCTGATGACATTCAAATTTCAATTCAGCCCAAACCTATTGCAAGCGCAGGGGATGATGCTATTATTCCTGAAGATGAATCCTATACAAATACTGATGCTACTGTAGCTAATTATAGCAGTTTTGTTTGGGATTCGGATGGTGATGGTCTCTTTAATGATGAAAGCATATTGAATACAACTTATACTCCCGGCGAAAACGACATTACAGATGGTGTGGTTAACTTATGTATAACTGCAGAGCCCTTATCTCCGTGCCAGCTTGCCGATGTGGATTGTCTTACCTTAGTTATCGGCACGGCACCAAATGTTTTTGCAGGTCAGGATGCTTCAGTTTGTGAGGGAGAAAACCTTAGCCTGGATCAGGCAACTGCTGACAACTATTTATCGATTCTATGGGAAACCGATGGGGATGGTTCCTTTAGTGATGCAAGCATTGTTAACCCGGTTTATTATCCGGGAATCGGTGATATTGCCGATGGAAGTACGGAACTTTGTATTACCGCTCAACCCAATCCTCCATCAACAGTTGTGGGTAACAATTGTATGATCTTAACCATAGAAAAGCAACCCACGGTTTCTGCTGGTTTAGATCAAACTATATGTGAAGGGGAGACCATTACATTAAATCAAACAACAGCTTCAAATTATGCACAATTACAATGGAGTACGACGGATGGCAGCGGCCAGTTCAGTAATGTTAACGCTTTGAAACCTACTTATGCACCCGATACTTCTGACTATTTGTTGGCTTGCATTACACTTAATGTTTTGGCCTTGCCAAACGACCCCTGTTCAATTGCGGCATCTGACGATATGGAGCTTTGCTTCCAATTGTTGCCCCAAGCCCTTGCCGGGGATGATTTCACAATCTGTGAAACAGAAAATGCTCAATTAGATGGAAATATTGAAAATGCCTGTGCTTATTTTTGGGAGACTTTGGGGAATGGTTCCTTTGATGATGAAGAATTGCTGAATGCCATATATTCACCTGGAACTGCTGATATTGCTTCGGGAAGTGTTACGCTTTGCTTAACAGCTTCGCCCTGTAATCCATGTACTGTTGAAGATATTGATTGTGTAACTATTTATTTACAAGCTACACCATTTGTTAATGCAGGTGAAGATGCTGTAATTTGCGAAGATCAGATATTTACCACTCAGGCAACTGCCGAAAATGTTTGTGGTCTAATTTGGATAAGCTCAGGGAACGGACAATTTAGTAATCCTGATGAAGTAATTACACAGTACGAACCAAGTTTTGATGATATTGAAAATGGTGAAATAACGTTGTGCATTACAGGATTCCCCTGCGATCCTTGTCAGGTGGAAGCCGAGGATTGCATAACACTGTCAATTCAAAAACTGCCAAGCGCTTTTGCCGGTGTGGATGCTACAATTTGTGAAGGTGAATCATACCAGTTAAATGACGCGGAGGTTGAAAATTCGGAATCAGTACAATGGATGGTGATTGGTGGAAATGGTTCTTTTGATAATGAGGAATTAGTAAATTGTACATATACTCCAGGAACTGATGATTTGATTGCAGGTTGTATAGACTTAATGTTATCTGCTACACCCATCAATCCTTGCTATGCAGTAGCAATGGACACCATGACATTATGTATTCAAAAGCTTCCGGAAGTTGATGCAGGTGAAGATAACACCGTATGTGCCGGGGAAACTATTTCGTTGGAAGCAGAAGTAGCAAACTATTGTGGTTTGCAATGGACAAGTGATGGAGATGGATCTTTTAATGATGATGCCTCAGCTTTTACAAACTATACGCCCGGATCAAATGATTTGCTTAACGGTGGAGTTGAACTTTGCTTAACAGCCCAGGCTTGTAGCCCATGTGAAGATAGCGCCGAAGATTGCCTGAATATAGTCATTCAAAAGGCAGTAACTGCGGATGCCGGACAGGACGCAACAATTTGTGAAGGAGAAACCTATTTGTTGGCCGATGCTATTGCTGCTAATTATTCTGTATTGCAGTGGTCAACACTAAATGGAGATGGAACTTTTGATAACTATCAAAGTGAAAATCCGGTTTATACGCCCTCATCATTCGACGTACAGCAAGGATGCGTTACGCTACAGATTTTTGCACAAGCTGTTTCACCTTGTACAATAAATGCTACCGATGAAATGGAACTTTGCTTCCAGCCCCAGCCTGCTGTTAATGCAGGAACCGATATTACTCTTTGTCAGGATGAGAATTATTTGCTGTTTGATGCAAACGCCACTGATTATGAATCCATTTTATGGGCAACTGATGGTGATGGAACTTTTAATACTCCAACATTTGTTAATCCAACATATTATCCCGGATCACTTGATCTGGAATCACAACAAGCCACCCTTACTATTACAGCCTCAGCAATACAACCTTGTTCAGGGAGTATATCTGATGGAATGCAAATTTCGATACAGCCCAAACCAATGGCTTTTGCCGGAAATGATGCCACAATTTCTGAAGATGAAACCTATACCTTAACAGATGCAGCGGCTGCCCATTATAGCAGTTTAGCCTGGGAATCCGGTGGAGATGGAGGTTTTGATAATAGTGAGATTTTAAATCCGACCTATAGCCCCGGCACTTTGGATATTGAGAATAGATTGGTTACACTTTGTATTACTGCCACACCGCTTGATCCATGTACTATTGCTACAAACGATTGTATGGAGCTCATAATCGGTGCTTATCCGGTAATATCGGCAGGTGCCGATGCCTCGATTTGTGAAGACAACACCTATACTTTCGATGAGTCGGTAGCTCTGAATTACCTGACAATACTGTGGGAGAGTAGTGGAGATGGTACTTTTAGCAGCGCCACCGCCGTACACCCAACCTACTATCCGGGTGAAGGAGACCTTGCAGCCGGATCGCTTGAAATTTGCATTACTGCCGAAGCTCTTCCACCTGCATCAGGGACATTTTCCGATTGCATGATCCTCAACATCCAGGCAAATCCAATTGCCTATGCAGGGCCTGATGTTACAATTTGTGAAGGACAAAGCTTCGATATTACAGATGCCTCAGCCAGCAATTATAATTTTGTTCAATGGGCCGGAATTTCAGGAACTGGTGAATTTATTAGTGCAAATCAGGTATTGACAACCTACATTCCAAGTTTTTTGGATTTATTGCAGGGAACGGTTACATTGCAATTAGCAGCCTCATCAATACATCCTTGCACAACCTTAGCAACAGATCAGGTGCAGCTTACTTTCCAAAGAGCACCACAAGCCGATGCCGGAGAAGACCAAACATTGTGCGAAGATGGTTTTGCAGCACTCGAAGGAACTGTAGTTGATGCCTGTGGCACAAACTGGTTTACTTCTTTTGGTGACGGAACATTTGATAATTCGGGGGATTTGAACACCGGATATTATCCCGGAGAGCTTGATAAAATGATTGGTTTTGTAGAAGTATGCCTCGAAGCTTATCCTTGCGATCCTTGTACAGTTTCAGCTTCAGCTTCAGATTGCCTGATTTTAACAATCCAAAAGAATCCGCTGGCTATTGCCGGAAGCGATGGAGTAATCTGTGAAAACGAAAACTACCAATTAGGTGGCTCGGTTGAAAATGCCTGCGGATCGTTGTGGGAAACACAAGGCGATGGCCAGTTTAGTGATCCCGGCTTACTCAATGCAGAGTATATTCCCGGAAACGAAGATATTTTGAATGGTTTTGTGGAAGTTTGCTTATCGGCACAACCATGCAATCCATGTATCCTGCCGGATTCTAATTGTCTGATTATCGAAATTCAAAACTTACCTTCGGCAAATGCCGGCTTTGATGCCACAATTTGCGAAAGCGATACCTACCAGGTTTTGGGAGCAAGTGCTAATAATTTCTCTGCCATACAATGGGCAACAACAGGAAGTGGTAGTTTTGATAATCCCAACGGATTAAACCCGACCTATTTCCCGTCATTTGCCGATGCAATATTGGGCTGTGTTTCATTACAAATTAGTGTACAGGGCATAAACCCGTGTGCATTGAATGCGTCTGATACTATGGAGCTTTGTTTCCAACTTAATCCTGTAATTGATGCTGGTGAGGATGCCGTGATTTGTGCTGGTGAGAGCTTTGAAACAATGGCAACTTCCGAAAATGCCTGTGGCTACAATTGGACAACATACGGCGATGGTGCTTTCGGTAATAATTTATTATTAGAGGCAATTTATACTCCCGGGTCAACGGATATTGGAAATGGCTTTGTAGAAATTTGTGTTACTGCCCAGGCCTGCGATCCTTGTACGGAAAATGAAATGGATTGTGTTATTATTTCCATCCAGGCTAAACCTACCGCGAATGCCGGGCCTGATGATGGCGTACTTGCCGGCAATACTTACTTGTTTGAAAATGCCGAAGCCGAAAGTTATTCTTCCTTGCTTTGGGAAAGCCAGGGTGATGGCCTATTTGATGATTCTACAACTTTAAATCCCGCATATACTCCGGGAGAAGGAGATATTGCCAATTACCAGGTTGAACTTTGTTTAAATGCACTTCCAATAAATCCTTGCCAGGTTAGCGATCAGGATTGTATGATACTGCAAATCGGCTCCATGCCTGTTATTACCGCCGGACCCGATGTAGCAGTTTGCGCAGTAGGTGAATATACGCTTGTTGATGCCACGGCTGAAAATTATAGCTCAATACAATGGTCAACTTCCGGTGACGGAACATTTGATGATGACAGCATAGTAAACCCGACATATTTTATGGGCGATAATGACATTGCCGGTCAAGCGGTAGAATTATGTTTGAATGCTGAGCCGATTGCACCCGCAACCATAAGTACATCCGACTGCATGACGCTTTCACTGGTGCTTGAGCCCACAGCCGATGCCGGCGATAATGTTACCCTTTGTGGTAATCAACCCTATATCCTCCAGGCCACGGCCACTGAATATTGTGAAATAGAATGGACAACTTCAGGGAATGGAGTTTTTAATGATAATTCATTAGTTCAACCGGCTTACACACCAGGTGCAGCCGATATTACCTTTGGTGCTGTGGACTTATGCATTAGTGCTATTCCATGCGACCCGTGTACTATTGCCGCGAATGATTGTATGACTATATTCCTGTTTGATGCACCTTCGGCAAATGCCGGAAACGACAAAACCATTTGTGAAAACAAAACAGCGTCCCTTTCAGGAAGTGTAAGCAATAATTGTGGATTTTATTGGGAAACAGAAGGTGATGGCGTGTTTAACAACAACTTGTCATTAAGTCCTGTTTATACACCAGGTGATCTGGATAAAGACAATGGTTTGGCGATTATTTGTTTGTTTGCTGAACCCTGCGATCCATGTACACTGCCCGTATCCGATTGTATGGAATTAACCATTATTGGATTACCACAACCTAACCCGGGACCTGATGCAAGTGTTTGCTTTGGCGATTCCTGGCAATTAAATGCAACCCTTGAAAATGGTTGTGGCTTTTATTGGCAAACCAATGGCGATGGTAATTTTTCCAATACCGGCTCATTAACCACTACTTATAATCCTGGAACAAACGATTATGCCAATGGTTCTGTGCAGCTTTGCCTGCTGTCTTTCCCGTGTCAACCATGTACTAATTTTAAAACCGAATGTATGACACTTTCCTTTGTTTCCGATCCTATAGTTGATGCAGGCGATGATGTTACAATTTGTTCAAGCGATTCATTTACATTGCAACCTACTATTCAGGATGCTTGTGGTGTGGTTTGGGTATCAAACGGCGATGGAACATTTGATAACAGCTCGTTGGTAAATGCAACCTATACCCCCGGCCTCAATGATGGTACATCGGGTCTTGTTGAGTTATGCATTACCGGACTTCCGTGTGGTTCCTGTGAAAATCCTGACTCGGATTGTATGACAATCAGTTACCTTCCGGGACAAACTGCTGATGCCGGTGCTGACATCACCATCTGCGAAGATCAGACGGCTGCACTTGACGGCTTGGCAACTAACAATTGTGGCACTGAATGGTCAAGCGCAGGTGATGGTATCTTTAGTGATTTTACAAGTCTTGATGCGGTTTATACACCGGGTGAAATTGATCTTGAAAACAGCTTTGTTGTTCTCACATTTACAGCCTTACCTTGTGAGCCATGTAATGGTAATGTAAGCGATGAATTAACATTAACATTTGTACCATTACCCGAAGCCTTTGCCGGCGATGATGCCGTAATTGTTGCAGGTGAAAATTATGAAATTATTGGAGCTGTGGTACAAAATGCAAGTGTTTACAACTGGACAACAAGCGGTGATGGGTTCTTCGATAATTCGGAAATTTTATCGCCAACCTACACACCGGGTAGTGGAGATGAATTATCAGGAACTGTTGATTTGTGTCTGGTAGTTCAACCTATCAATCCGTGTACCCTGCCTGTAACTGATTGCATGACACTCTCTATTGTGTCGCTGCCCACGGCCAATGCCGGCGTGGATGCAACCGTATGCGGAACAAGTAGTTTTGCTATTGATGGTGCTTCAGCCACAAACTATAGTACAATTTTATGGACAACAAACGGTGATGGTACATTTAATGATAGCGGATTAGAAAATCCTGTTTACTATTCGGGCATTAATGACATTTCATTAGGTTCGGTTCAATTGTGTATTACTACTCAAGCCTTGCCACCCGCGACACAAGTCGCCGAAGACTGCATGACTCTATCTTTTCAGGCGCAACCCGAAGCAAACGCCGGCTTGGATGCTACTATTTGTAGCGGACAGGACTTCCTGCTTTCAGGTGAGGTTCAAAACGCCTGTGGTTTTGAATGGACAACAAACGGAGATGGATTGTTTGATGACAGCTTTCAATTAATTGCCAATTATACTCCGGGAGTTCAGGATGTCCAAAATGGCTTTGTAAGCCTCTGTTTAACAGCCCAACCTTGCAATCCCTGCCAGACTGCTGATATGGATTGTATGACATTGTTTGTTGCTGGAAATCCAGAAGCCGATGCCGGTGAGGATATTACAATTTGTGAAAATTTGGAATATGTTGCACTTGAGGGAACGGTTAAAAATGCATGTGATATCCTTTGGACAACTTCAGGCACAGGTACTTTTGATGATGCCTCTATGCCGAATGCTAAATACTATCTGGGTGAAGTTGATATTAATAACGAATTTGTAGAACTTTGTCTCAATGTTGAGGCATGTGCTCCATGCGAAGGATCAAACCAGGATTGTGTCATGATTTCCATTATACAATTACCTGTCGCAAATGCCGGCGATGATTGGACTATTTGTGAGGACGAGATATTTAATTTACAAGGCTCGGCCACATTCAATTGTGGATTATCCTGGTTTGCCGAAGGTAATGGTTCATTTGATGATCCAAACATCCAGAATCCAAACTATACTCCCGGAACTGAAGATATTGCTGCCGGGTTTGTTAACATTTGCCTTGAAGCTTTTGCATGTGACCCATGTAGTACTTCTGACATCGATTGCATGACCTTATTTATCGAATCAAATCCTGTAGTGTATGCCGGCGATGATGCAACAATTTGCGAAACCGACAGCTATGTCATGCAAGCCACAGTTGAAAATAGTTGTGGAGTACAATGGATTTCAGCAGGTGGTGGAGCATTTGATAATCCAAATCTTTTAAATGCTACATACACTCCCGGATTACTTGACATATTAAATGAATCAGTTGAGCTGTGTCTCGTATCTCAACCATGTTCGCCGTGTAATTCAGGTGTTCAGGATTGTGTAGTGCTGTTTTTTGCACCATTACCAGAGGCTAATGCCGGAGATGATGCAATTGTTTGTGAAGGAGGAGAAATCCAACTCAATGGATCAGTAATTAATGCTTGCAGCTCAATGTGGGCTACCTCAGGAGATGGTGAGTTTGACAATGCAGAATTGTTAGACGCTACTTATTCTCCTGGGGCGTTGGATGCTGCTCATGGCACAGTTGAACTTTGCCTCGAAGCCGGTGCCTGTGATCCTTGCACTGTTGAGGATAGTGATTGCTTAACACTTACCATTGTTCCAAATCCAACGGCAAACGCCGGTGATGATCAGGTGACTTGCGAAACAGAAACAATTACTCTCGATGGAAGCGCTGAAAATTACTGTGGTGTACATTGGACAAGTAATGGTTTCGGGCAGTTTGACGATGCAAATATTCTCAATCCTACTTATACTCCCGGAATGTTTGATGTTTCTTTAGGAAGTGTTGAGTTGTGTATGCATGCACAAGCTTGCGACCCCTGTAGTGTTGCAGCAAACGATTGTATGGCGCTCACAATTCAAGCGGAACCTGAGGCAAATGCCGGAGAGGATGTTGAAGGATGCGATAACCAAACAGTTCAACTTTTAGGAGAAGCCGAAAATTATTCAAGTGTTCAGTGGGAAACTTCGGGAGATGGTGTTTTCGACAATAGTGCAATTCTCAACCCGGTTTACTCTCCGGGTGATGTTGATAAAATTAATGCCGGAGTGGACTTAACATTGAATGCTTATCCGCAAAATCCATGTTTTGTAAGTGCCGTTGATACCATGCATATTGGTTTATTCGGATGTCAGAGTATTACAATTCCCCAGGGCTGGTCAGGAATATCATCATATCTTGATCCCTCAACCCCGGAATTGGAACAACTGTTTGCACCAATTTTTGACGAATTAATTATTCTTCAAACAATGCAGGAATCATGGTGGCCTTCTGAAAACTTTAATACAATTGGTGATTGGAATGTTTTGGATGGATACAAAATTAAAGTTAGTGAGGAGGTGGAATTGTCTGTTCCCGGAACATTACTTGATAATCAATCGCTGGCCTTACAAGCAGGCTGGAATCTGATACCCGTGTTAAGTTCATGCCCGGTTGATGTTGAAGTATTATTCCAACAAACCGGTGTTATAATGGTAAAAGAGGTGGCCGGATGGAAACTATACTGGCCGGAACAGAGCATAAACACCATTGGTGAATTACAGTCAGGCAAAGCCTATTATGTGTATATGGAAAGCCCCGAAATTGTAAACTTTCCGGATTGTGAAGAACTCAAAAATGCGAAGCCGGCCAGGCCAAACATCCAGGGAAATATAGAAAACAGTCCACAATCGTGGAGAACATTTTCACCAACGGCAGTATCACATATTGTAGGAGTTCCATCAAGTGTTTTCCTGAATCATGGATTTGAAATTGGTGATGTGATTGGTGTTTTCGATGACTATAACAATTGTTTTGGTTTTACTGTTTTAACAGGCGAAAACATAAACATAAGTTGTTTTGGAGACGACATTACAACCGATATTAAAGATGGTTTCGATGAAGGTGAGATAATGAACTTCACAGGGTTTGATTATAGTACCGGAAATATTACAGACTTACAAGTTGAGTTTAGTAATCAGTATCCGAATCAAACAAATGCGTTTACGGCTGATGGAATTTCATTATTAAAATCCATTACACTTAACCCGGATAATACCGGCACGGGCGTAAACGACAACGTGACAATTTACCCAACCCTCGTTGGCAAAACACTCAACATTGTTTATACTCATTTTGAAAACGTTGACATTATTGTTTTGAACATTCAGGGACAAACTGTTTATTCGGGAAAACTCTCAGGCATTAAAACCATGCTTGATGTGTCAGGCTTTGTTAATGGTGTTTATCTTGTTCAATTATCAGGAAATGGCTTAAATCATACGGAGAGAATAATTAAGCAATAGGTAGATTTAATTTTTAAAATTTTAAACGGTATCGGATTTTCCCGATGCCGTTTTTTAGTTTTTTTGCAAATCATAAATCTTGCAAAAAAACTGTTTGAACGAGTTGCTGTGACCACGATCAGAACCCCTTACTAAACCTAAATAGGGTCTGCTGAGAAAGACCTAATCCATTGGATTATTATAAGTTATTCCATAATATTTGATTCCTTGTGCAAGGTTTAGGAGGAAATTTGTTCAAAGACCTTGAACCAAATATTTCGGTGCGCCTGCCTCGCTAGCACACCAGCTATTACCTGCGGCAAGGCGGGCTGCACCTTTATCCCCATCACCGGATAAAATTCTACAAAGATTACCGGTGCTCC
>CAZQIV010000063.1:0-37610 GCA_964593705.1 uncultured Lentimicrobiaceae bacterium
GAATTTTATCCGGTGATGGGGATAAAGGTGCAGCGCACCGAAATATTTGGTGCAAGGTCTTTGAACAAATTTCCTCCTAAACCTTGCACAAGGAATCAAATATTATGGAATAACTTATAATAATCCAATGGATTAGGTCTTTCTCAGCAGACCCTATTTAACCTTGAAATTGATTCATTACATAAACATGATCCATTAACAACAAACCTTCCACCAAATTCGCATTAGACGCAAAAATATACATCACGAAAAACCGTTCGGCTTGGATACAAAAAATCCAGGTATGAAACGGTTTTTCTTTTTTGTGATTTTCCTATTGAATTTATCCTTTGCAAATGCACAATATTTTGGTGATGTGTTTCGCGAAGATGCCGATAGTCTTTCCGGGATTTTATTTGGTAATTTTCCTGACGAAGAAAAGTTGATAGCAAATCAACAACTTGAAATGCTGACCCTTGCATTCCTGCAAAGTGATTCTTCATTGCAATTTACTTATGATTCGTTGCTATTTGCCAGTTATGTCCAGTCGGAAGACGAATCCTTTAGCCTGCTGACGTGGGTAATTCCCCTGGCCGATCATCACTATATGTTTTCCGGGTTTTTTCAAATGATAAGCCACAAGCAAATTGATACTGTTTATTGCTTAAAGCCACTCGATGTTGAAGTTGAAAATAATTTGGTTTATTCGATGCAGAAATGGCCGGAAGCAGTTTACAAGCAAATCCTGCCAAAGGGCAAGAAAGAAAAGTATTATACCCTTTTGGGATGGGTAGGAAAGCCTGAAGGACTTGCAGGAAAAAGAATAGAAACCCTTACATTCGATTCTCTTGGTCAGCCGGTTTTTGGTGTTCCGGCATTTACGATGAAAGATGGGAGCGTGCAAAACAGGATTGACTTTGAATATACAAACGAAGTGCCTTTTCATCTTAGTTACGAGTTGCAACGCCTGCCCGGCGAAAAGCGCAAAACCGGCTGGATGATTGTTTTCAATCAAATTGGTGGAAACACCCCCGGCATGGGCAGAGTCTTTCGTGGCCCGGTGCCTTCCTTTGAATTTTTTGATGCCTTTGTTCCTATCAATGAAAAGTGGGTATTTTTCGAGGATGTTCATCCAAGAGCCAATACCAAAGACCTTAGTGATGAACCCCCAACGGAAATTGGCCTGCCGGAGATTAGGAAAAAGTAGTTCGCATCAGTCCTCAGTCTTCAGTCCCGAAAGCTTTCGGGATCAGTTTTTATTCCCGATAGCCATCAGCGTTTTTTATTTCATTCATATAGCGCAACCACTACGTGGTAGTTTTTCTTGTTTGAATATTGCTTTGCTAAAATAGCTAAACTCCTACGGAGTTTTTTGCTACCCGGTACTGCCTGATCGGTAAGGCTGGCATGGCGGGCTCGCCATAACAATAGCCTACGCTGGCGGCAAGGCGGGCTCGAAAAGTTACGAAAATTGTCCATAGGACTCCTTTGGAGGAAATTTTCTACTTTTAGGGATAACGAATAACCAATAACGAATAACCAATAACGAATAACAATTAACGATTAACAATTAACCAATAACAATTAACCAATAACCAATTTCCCTTTTCTCCATTATCTTTGCCGCCATGCCAGAAAATAAATTTCAAACCAGGAGTGTTACCACGATTTCTATCGCGCATCTGTTGCACGATACTTTCTCAGCCTTTCTCGCCCCATTGCTGCCTTTGCTCATCGAAAAGCTGGGCATCAGCTACACCATGGTCGGTGTGCTGAATGTAATTAACCGTGTGCCCATGCTGGTGAATCCCTTTTTAGGGATTTTGGCCGACAGGATTCAGATGCGCTTTCTTGTTATTTTTGCGCCATTGGCAACTGCTATTACTGCCAGTTTGTTGGGCGCTGCGCCCAATACCACTTTTTTGGCCATCCTCATTTTTGTAATGGGACTCAGTGCAGCACTCTTTCATGTGCCTTCGCCGGTGATGATTCGAAAGGTGTCGGGAGATTACGTGGGGCGGGGGATGAGTTTTTATATGTTTGGAGGCGAAGTAGCCCGGACTCTTGGGCCGTTGGTGGTGCTCGGTGCTGTGTCGGCCTGGGGTTTGGAAAACACATGGTATCTTATTCCGGTGGCTGCCGGTTTTTCGGTTTATCTCTATTACACACTTAAAGACATCAAAATCTCTGAAGAGTTCAAAGTAAAAACGGAGGAAACACACTATACAATAACCCTGAAAAAATATATGCCTTTTTTGCTGATGCTTTCGGGTTTGCTGGCTTTTCTCGCATTATTGAAATCGGCAGTTACAGCATTTTTGCCCACCTACCTCACCGCTCAGGGCGAAAGTGTTTGGTTTAGCGGAATTGCGCTGGTGGTGCTCGAAGCGGCAGGAGCCGCAGGAACGCTACTTGCGGGAACACTTTCGGATAAGATTGGCCGGAAAACAACCCTCGTTGTGGCTCTGTCTTGTTCGCCTGTGCTATTCTGGCTTTTTGTTCATGCGGGTCCGGCCATGCAATTCCCCATGCTGATGCTACTTGGATTTTTCCTCTTTGCCAGTGGCCCTGTTTTGCTGGCCATGGTGCAGGATTTGGGTAGCGAACGCCCCGCTTTCATCAACAGCATTTACATGACCATCTCTTTCTTTTTCGGCTCCCTCGCGGTAATGTTTGTGGGTTTCATGGGCGACTGGATCGGTTTGTTCCGTACCTACGAAATCATCGCCGGGCTCTCTTTGCTTAGCATTCCTTTCGGGATATTTATTTTCAGGTTTACCGGGAGTAAGTCCTGAAAAAGGGAATTGTTAGAATTGCAAATTAAAAAATCAATTTTTATAATTCGATGGAAAAATAATGTTACCCTCAGTGAGCAGGATTAATGCGGCTTTGCCGAATAATCAGCCCTATTTATTGGCAGTAGTTTTATCTTCAATTAATCCAAATAGTTTAGGAACAAAGCGTTCACTAAATCCAGATATTATTGAAAAGATAAATACTATTTCAGAAGTATATTCTATACCATTTATAAATCCCAATATTACATTACCTTTTATAATAAAAAATATTGCAATTGCCGAAGCCATCGAAACAAATATTCTAAAAAATGCATCAAGAAAATATAAATAGATTTTTGCATAAAAATCGACATTAAAATTTTTCACGGCAATTGATATTGATATAAGACCTCCTAAGCTTCCGAAGGTAGCTACATAGTACAAATCCTTTATTGTTTCGGTTAACTTTAAATTAAAATCCAATACAAAAACCGATACAATAAAATTGACTATTAGAATAAAACAAGTGGTTATTATATAAGTATATTTGAAGTTTAATGATTTTTCCCTTTCCTCAATAAATGATACTTCGACTGATTTAAGTATGTTTTTCGCAATATCCGGTTTTCCTTCGAAACATTCTCTGTATGCTTTCGCAAACCTATGCTTATATTGTTGAATCATTTCGCTTGATAATTTTCGAATTATTTCATCTACTTCAAATGAAATCTCACTGGCATCGTTTTTTACATTTTCGGTTATGTGACATAACGCTTTTGAATTCGAGACATCATAGATTGCATATTCTTTATCTGAATAGTAAACTTTTGTCACCAATCTATTTAGTGGGTCAGGTTTTCCTTCAACAATCGTATTACAATCGAGTTTTGTTTCCATATCTTATGTTTTTGAATGATTCACTCAAAACTACTGCCAGCGTTTAAGTATTTTATCAATCGTTCCCCCAAAAGTATTGAAAGAAATTTAATTTGAAAGAAAAAAGGTTGACTTTTTTAAACGAAGCAGTGGGGGAATGATTGATAATCCCGCACGTGCGGGAGAACTATGCCGGTCTGTAATGGGCATCCTTACTGCTGCCCATGTTTGAAGAGTGTTAAAACCGTCAAAGGTTTTTGCAAAGCGAATTGAATTTATCCTTGTGGCTCTTGATTTTGACTGAAAATCACTGGCGTTAAGACATAATTTTTCCATGATGATATTTTACCTCATTTGATGATTAACTTTATTTCAAAGATCGGGATAAAGCATGAAGACCTTATCTGGGTTCAATATGTTTCTCCATCCATAAACTTATGGGGAGCATCTTTCCTTTTTTGCAATGCGGGCAAACAAAGGGGTTAATTCCTGTAAGCATTTGCAAAACCTCGATGGCTGGCAAGCCCTGTAATTGCGGATAGTAAGCTGCCTTTTCCAGTAGCCCGAAGCACAGTGCCAGCTTGGTAGCCATATTGCATTGCGCCATAATGCCGAAGTACCTGATCTTGTAAAACCCGCAAGGCAACACATGCCTGAAAAACCGTTTAATGAACTCACCGGCATCCAGCGACATCTGCCTTATTATCCCACCCATGTTGTAATCTTTGTAACTGAAAGAAACTTTACCGCCTTCATCGGCCACAAGGCGGCTGTTGGTAAAGGCAACCCTGTTGGTATATCTGCCCAGGTATTTGATAACCCTTTCGGGGCCTGCAGGTGATTTTTCGGCAAACACTACCCAGTCTTTTGCATACATTTTCGCTTTGAGTTTCTCAAAACCCTCCACATCATCAGGCAGGTTGACCTGTTGTTTTGCGATGGATTGCTGCAGCAGTTTTGAAAAAATTGCCCTGAACACCCCGCTGAGTACTTTTACCGGAAGCAGGTATTTTTGGTTTGAATGCACCCATTCCATTTCATCAATCGAAAGCCCACCTGCCGGAACAATCATGTGGATGTGCGGGTGATAAGTGAGGGTTTGTCCCCATGCCCCGTTACAAATGATTATCTTTATACCTATGAAAGGATATTACATCTACGTTTTACAGAGCAAGAAAGATACTTTACTTTATACTGGTTACACACATGATTTGAAAAGCAGGATAAAAGAACATAATTCTGGTTATGTGCCTTCAACAAAAAACCGACAGCCATTAGATTTAATTTATGCAGAATGGTGTTTAAATCAGACAGATGCTATTGCGAGGGAAATATATTTAAAATCGGGGATGGGTAAGCGATATATTCATAACAGATTAAAGGTGTATTTTAGTAATTTGTAACGGGGTAAAGGCAATGCCGGTTGCAGCAGGAATTGTATGCCTGCTGGGTGTATCCGCAGTTATCGCACCTTGAAGCATGTCCGCCTAAAAACGATGTGCGACAGGTAATGATGGCGTTAAAAGCTTTGATCTGCTCAGGACATAGCTGGCTTTTTGAAAGAAATTCCTCGCCATGGTTTGATTCAAACGTTGATGAAATCAATCTTTCAACTTCTTCAAGGGATAAAACTACCGGAAGTTTTTGGTTTCGCCGGGGACGTTTAATTTTCATTGGTTTCCATTTCTTTTCCAGCACATCTTCCTGCAAAATTTTATATGTGCTGATGGTTTGATTTACCGTGGAGGGCGAAATTTTGTCAACCACAATACGGTGGTGCAAATAATCTTTACCCTGGTTACGGCTGAGTTGATCGATGGGAATGTCAAAATGATTTATTTAACCCGTTGAAAAAAAATCCTGGTGGAAAAGAGAAAATAAGTATGCTGACACTCAATGTATTTCATAATACTTATTATGAAAACCTGCTTTCTACGGGTTTATTTTTGACAAAATTGATGTGTAACTTTTGATGCTTCTTTCGCTGTAATTGCAAATATGCATCTCGTGGATCATCCGCTGAATGAGCATTAAATCTGAATTTTTCATTTTGTTAAATTTTAAGATTAAGCACCCTAAAATTAACAAAAATTCACCGCCTCCGATAGGGGGCGGTTTAGTTCAACTATACGATAGGTGTAATTAGTACCTGTCCAAAAAGTAGATCATTTGTATGAATGGATATAAACTATAATGCGGATTATATCGGAATTAATCTGCGAAAACCAGCCTTGCCGGCCAGGCAGGCTCGCCTCACTGTAGCTCCGGCGAAGCGGGTCGGCTAGGCAGGTCAGCGATATCTGCGGGAAATCTTCCTAAAAATGCTGGAAGTCATCTTAATTTTTACCTGCTAAAAAAGTTCCAAAATCACGGCATCATAGCCATTCAATTTCAGCTCTATCCCTTCGTTTGCAATTTTTTCTTTTGTAATTTCTACTGAATAATTATTGCGCATTAAGCCTTTAATCAGGACTTGCTCTTTCTCATTCCATCCCATTTCACCAAAAGCGTGTTTAGGAATCCTGATTTTTACATTGCTGTTTTTAGAGCCATCGAAATGTGTGATAAAAAGGAGTTTTTGCTTTTCGGTGTATCGTAGCCACGCATAAATTTTATCCCGGTTTGGCAATGTGTCGTAAGGATTGGCGTACATTAAATCATAAAACTTCCCGTTTGAAACAGCTTCATTTTTCAGGCTAATATTCAGCAGCTGCTGATAAAATATTCTTAGTTTTTTTTGATCTTCGGAAAGTTGCCCTCCATCAAATTTCCCTTCATTCATCCAAAGCTGATGCCCGGGCATGTTGAAGTAATCGTAGATGGTTGTTCGGCCATCGTCTCCGCTATATCCGGCCTCGCTTGCAGCAGTTTCACCAACTTCCTGGCCATTGTAAATCATAACAGGGCCAGTATTCAGGGCTGCCGAAATGGTCATGGCAGGGATTGCAGCAAGAGGGTTTCCGGCAAACTCCGGGGAAGCAAACCTCAATTCATCGTGATTTTCCAGAAAGCGCAACATCTGTGCATCCAATCCTTCAATTACCTGCCAGCAATTGGTGATAGAGGCCGTGGAGGAATGATGCCGGATGATATTTTTTAGCACATCATAAAGCCCGACTTTATCATACAAAAAATCGAAACCCCCGGTTTTAACATAATTGTGATATTCAAAAGGATTATAAACTTCAGCAATGAAAATGATATTGGGATATTTTTCTTTGAGGCTTCTGATTGCCCAAGCCCAAAACTCCACAGGAACCATTTCGGCCATATCGCAGCGAAATGCATCTACTCCCTTTTTTGCCCAGAAATTGAGGATATCCAGCATTTTATGCCAGGTGTCCGGAACAGGATAAAAATGGCCAGTCCTGTTATCCATCACATCAATACCATAATTCAATTTGATGGTTTCGTACCAGTCGTTTTTGTCGGGTTGTGCTTCAAACTTATCGTTGCCAGTGGCTTTGGCGGGTTCTTCCCGATAGGGTTTTGACGGTAGTTCGTTTTTAATTTTATTCAGCCATTCAATGCCATCGGGTGCTTTGAAAGCGGTGCTGGGGAGATAGTAAAAGTTATTGTTTGGGTCGAAGCCTTTATTTTGATCATCATGCTTGCCAAAATCAGAAATTCCATCAGGTTTTTGGTCAGATTGATATTGTCGGAAAAGATGGTTTGGAACAAAGTCGATGATCATTTTTAGGTTGGCCTGATGCGTTCTTTCAATCAAGGCTTCAAATTCATCCATCCTTAGGTCAACATGTACGGCCAAATCAGGATCCACATCGTAATAATCCTTAATTGCGTAGGGTGAGCCTGCACGGCCTTTAAGTAAAGTAGGGTGATCGTTTGCAATGCCAAAGGCTGAATAATCGGTCATGGTTCCATGTTCGATTGCCCCGGTGTACCAAATATGGGTGATTCCCAGGTTCCGAATTTCATGCAGGGCTGCCTCAGTAAAATCATTAAATTTCCCACAACCATTCTGCTGAATAGTTCCGTTCGATACACAGTTTCTGTTTTTATTACCAAACAACCGTGGGAAGGCCTGGTAAATGGAAATTTTTGAAGACATAAAATATTTTATCGGTTGTAGATTTTGGTGATTTGTTTCAGCCATTCAGCTTTTTCATCGGTCAGCAGACTTGAGTCAAATCGCCATTGCCAGTTCCCGGAAGGTGTTCCGGGAGTGTTCATTCTCCCTTCACTTCCTAAATCCAAAAGGTCTTGCAACGGGATAACCGCCATATTTGCCGTGGAACTCCATGCCAGCCGTATCATCTTTTTGATGATGTCTTGATCGTTGGTGTCCACATATTCTAATACTTTATGTTTAATCTCGGGTCCAAGGCTGTCGAACCATCCACGCAAAGTGTCGTTGTCGTGGGTGCCGGTATAAACTATAAAATTCCGGGTGTAATTGTGGGGCAGGTAGCCGCTGCCTTCGTCAGAATGAAAGGCAAACTGCAATATTTTCATGCCGGGGAATTCAAAGTCATCCCGCAGTTTTTCTACTTCCGGGGTAATGATGCCGAGGTCTTCGGCAATAATAGGCAATGTTCCCAATTCCTTTTTTACGGCTTCGAACAATTCTTCTCCGGGAGCTTCAACCCAGCTTCCATTCATGGCTGTATCATCGCCGTAAGGTACAGCCCAGTAAGCTTCAAATCCACGGAAGTGGTCAATTCTAACAATGTCGTAAAGATTGGTTGTGGCTTTAATTCGTTCAATCCACCATTTAAACCCATGGTTTTTCATGTAATCCCAGTCATACAGAGGGTTACCCCAAAGCTGCCCCGTCTCGCTGAAATAATCGGGAGGTACACCGGCAACCGCCAATGGATTGCGATCTTTATCGAACTGAAACACTTTGTGATTGCTCCAAACATCAGCGCTGTCGTGTGCCACATACAAGGGAATATCGCCAACAATGGAGATGCCTTTGTCGTTGGCATATTTTTTTACAGCTTGCCACTGCTTGCTAAAAAGATACTGAACAAATTTATGGAACTTTATTTCGTTTTGGTGTTCACTTATAAAAGTGTTGATAGTTTTCTTGTTCTTTAGTTTTAAAGCATCATTCCAGTCCCACCAGGGCATACCGCCAAGCGATTCTTTTATGGCAATAAACAGCGCATAGTCATTGAGCCATGAATCATTTTGCAGGACAAAGTCCTCGTATTCATCTTTTGATTTTGATGATCTTAAAAAATTAATGTGGCTTTTTTGCAGTGCGGCCCTCTTAAAGTTGATCACATTTCCATAGTCAACATTTTCATCGGGCAAATTAAACCCGTTTGGCAAATCATTGATGTGAAGCAAGCCTTCGTTTATCAGTTCTTCAAGGTCGATAAGAATCGGATTCCCTGCAAAGATTGAAAAGCACTGATAGGGAGAATCGCCGTATCCGGTATGTCCCATAGGAAGTACCTGCCAGAGTTTTTGTCCCGATTTTTCGAGAAAGTCAATAAATTTAAAAGCTTGTCTGCCCAATGATCCAATGCCATATTTTCCTGGCAATGAGGAGGGGTGGAGTAAAATTCCACTTGATCTTTTTGTGTTCATCAGTAAATAATTTTAGAAACGGGAAACAAAGAAAAATAGGTTCTACTCCCATTTTTGTGCATGTAAATAATGGCTATCACTGTAAATAGATTTCTCCTTTCAAAACTTTGCTTCGCAGCGTTTTTTAGTCGAAATGACAAGGCTAAGGTTTTACACAGGTGGATGTAGGCGGGCGCGAAGCGCCCGCCTACATCCACCTCAACAAACCCACCAAAGCCTTGTCATTTCGAAGGATCCGCCGGCTGGCGGAGAGAAATCTATTGACAAATTTTTATAAGCAACAACTATGAAATCATTCATATTTTACTTTCCACTAAATTCGAAATAGTACCGAAAAATAAAGCAGCTAAACGCCCTGCTTTAGATGGAAATAATCAATTAATAATATAAAAATAAAAATACCAATGGAATCACAATCCCTGCAATGGTAAGCCATGCGCCTCGGCGGGTAATTCCATTTTTGCCTTTTAATATAAATAATCCTGAAACCGCCAGTAACACCAAAGCTATGGCATAAGCATCCGAGAAGAGCGTCCACCATTTCTTCGGATTGTAATGAAGGTAGTTTACCGCGTGGAAAACCGGACGGCGTTTTATTTTTTCAATTTCCCCTTGTCCGGTGCTTGTATTGATCAAAACACTGCCTCCGTCAAGGAAAATCTTTAGCATGTCGTTATTCGGGAAGTAGTGCTTTTTGTAATTATCTTCTTCGTCGTATTCCTTTAAAAACTCAATGACCTCAGCTTTAGATATGTTGCGATTTACAGGCATCCCATAATCGACAAGTTCACTGGAAATTACATAATTTGGATTCCAGTCTTTGATATGGTTTACGGCAATTCCGGAAAGCCCGTAAATTACACTCATTGCAAAAAAGAAGTAACCTAAATCGCGATGAATGGCCCTGTTGTAGCGCCTCCATTTGATTTTTATCATAATTTGTCAGGAATTAAAAAAGGCCACGAAATTAGCTTTCGAGCCTTTTGTAGGTTTTATTATTCTGATTATTTTTTTTCTTTGTATTCTTTGGCAATAATCGAATAGAATGAAAGATGATCAACGCCCAGTTCAGCAAGCTGTGCCCGGTATGCATCAATTTGGTTAAATTCAGCATTGGGGTCGCCTTCGCTGTGCTCGTGTCCTTCCTCGCCTTTGTGAATTTTAAGCTCTGATTCCGGATTGTCGGCTTTTAACTCGTTTTCCCACTCCGTGAGATAAGCTTCATCAATACGCAATTCATCAACTACTCCAATAATGCTTACTTTGCTGCCTTCGAGTTCTACATTAAAGGCATCGATTTGATCCCCGGCTTTAATTTGAATTCTCTCAACATCGCTTGTGTTGCCTATGCTATCGGTTGTGTCATCGATGATATCGTGTGTGTCGCTAATGATATCGTTTGTGTCGCCAATGATACCGTTTGTGTCCCCAATGATATCGGTTGTGTCCCCAATGATATCGTTTGTGTAGCCGATGATAAACATGCGCTTTCCTCCGTGCTTGCATATATGAACCGCAGTTCCTTCGATAAGTACTTCTTTCCCTACATAATTTTCGGGATGTGCGTTGAAATCAATTGTGGTAATCGTTACTATTTCCTGCTGATCAGTAGTTGCACTTTGATCGCCTGTTTCGGTGGTAGCATTATTACAAGCTGCAAAAAAAACAGCTACAATTGCAAATAGAAATAAATTTTTAATCATTTTACCTCCCAGTAATTTAAATTTGTGACTTAATTTTGTATAGCTCTAAAATTTGAGTTGCAAAAATAAGTTTTTTAATGTATTAGAAAATTTAACAACATTATTTTTAATCAATATGGATATGGAAGAACAAACCTTAGGAATTGGATCAAGGGTTAAACATCCTGAATTTGGTGCAGGAGTAATTATTCAGGCAGCCTCCGATGCGTATGAAATCATTTTTATGGATCACGGCTGGCGGAAATTATCACGAAATTACAAAGAATTAGAAGTTATTGATGCCATGAAACCCGATGGCGACCTTGTAAGTTATGAACAGGTTGAAGCGATGATAGTTAAGGTTCTGAAACGATTTTCTGATTTGCAGGAGATTGTGGAAATGGGCGATAAATGGATTGGCGGAAAAATGGTACTTCAACCGGGGCGCACCGAATTGTCGTCAAAAGAAATTCCTATCGACACCTTCTTTCATAAAATTGTGATGGTGCGCGACAGGGTGAGGGTGATGGAACAGCGAATAAATAGCAGTAACCTGATTGATGAAGAGAAAGTTAACCTTCAGCAGTACATCACACGAATTTATGGGAGCTTAACTACTTTCAATGTTTTGTTCCAGTATAAATCAGATTATTTTTCGGGAGAAAAAAGTTAGACTTTTTTCATGCGCAAGAGCTTGTGCCGCCACGACATGAGGTAAAATATACCTGGAACAAGAAAAGGAAGCGATAGTAATAAAACGTAGCCGATTCCCTGAAAAATATCAGAAAAACTCACAAAAACAGCAATGGCTATCCCTGTGAGTGTTAAAAGCGAACCCCCAACAATTTCGATAACCCAACCTATAATGTAGGCAACGAAGGAGAGTGAAAATAAAGTGAGAAGAAACAGTAAATCGTAGGATGCCTTGTTTGCTTTTATCATTTCAAAACCCTGGCCAAGCATAAATGATACAATCAATACCAGGCCAACAAAACCGGTTAGCCTGGCAGCCCACCTGTAATTTTTAAAATTAATCATTGCTTTTATCATCATCTCTCGTTTCTTTAATTTTATTTAAAAATGGTATTACAGGGATTTTGTGTAAAGGCTATTCTTCAGTCCTCAGTTCACAGTCTTCAGTCCTCAGTCTTCAGTCCTCAGTCTTCAGTTCACAGTCTTCAGTTCACAGTCTTCAGTCCTCAGTCCTCAGTCTTCAGTCCTCAGTCCTTAGTTCACAGTCTTTCTTTAATCTGCCCACTGTGGACTGCCTACTGCCTATGCCGACCTTTTGTCGAGCATGCTCGAAAAACTATGAAATCACATCCCGAACCTTCGGGATGGTTTTTCGGCACTGCCCACTGCTTTTAAAGATAACAGTATTTAGTTTAGCGTGAATTTAAGCGGATGATCAACGCGCTCCTGGATGAGTGAAAAATCCAGTACTTCCAGCATCGAATCCACATAAACAAAATTAAGCCCTTTTATATATTTTTCGCTGATTTCCAGGATGTCCTTTTCGTTTTCCTTCGACATGATAATGGTGCCAATTTTGGCTCTCTTGGCCGCAAGAATTTTTTCTTTTATTCCACCAACCGGCAGCACTTTTCCCCGCAGGGTGATTTCCCCGGTCATGGCGATGCTTGCCCGCACTTTTTGCTGGGTGTAAATGGATGCAAGGCTGGTAAGCATGGTAATGCCTGCCGAAGGGCCGTCTTTGGGGGTAGCACCTTCGGGAATGTGCAAATGAAGGTTGTATTTTTGGAAAATTTCAGGATCGATATCGAGGTAGCTGCAATGTGCTTTCAGGTACTCATAAGCAATGGTGGCTGATTCCTTCATTACATCCCCTAAATTTCCGGTCATGGTCAGGTTCCCTTTTCCGGGGCTCAGGCTCGATTCAACAAATAGTATCTCGCCGCCAACGGCAGTCCAGGCCAAGCCGGTTACTACGCCGGCATAGTTGTTACTGATTCCTTTTTCACGCTGGAATTTAGGTGCACCGAGGATAATTTCAAGATTGCTCTCGCTGATTTTTTTGTCGTAACTTTCTCCTTCAGCAATAAATTTCGCTTTGTTTCTTATGATTTTTGCAATGTTTTTCTCCAATGACCTTACACCCGATTCGCGTGTGTAATTGTCGATAATTTTCTCGATTACTTTTTTTGGAAAGGTCAATTGGGTTTTCTTAACACCATGCTCGCTTAGCTGCCTTGGAATAAGGTGGCGTATGGCGATTTCGGTTTTCTCTTCGAGTAAATAGCCGTTTATGTCGATTATTTCCATGCGGTCGCGCAGGGCAGGATGGATGGTGCTCATGCTATTGGCGGTAGCAACAAACAATACTCTCGACAGGTCGAATTCCATTTCAAGAAAGTTGTCGTAAAAGGTAGTGTTTTGCTCCGGGTCTAAAACCTCCAGCAATGCTGCCGAGGGGTCGCCATTGTGTGTAGCCCCGATTACTTTGTCAATTTCATCGAGTACAAAAACCGGGTTGGATGATTTGGCTTTTTTAATGCTTTGAACAATGCGACCCGGAAGTGCGCCGATATAGGTTTTGCGGTGTCCGCGAATTTCGGCTTCATCACGCAAACCTCCTAAGGACATGCGGATATATTTGCGCTCAAGTGCTCGTGCAATAGATTTTCCTAACGAAGTTTTTCCAACACCGGGAGGACCAAGCAGGCAAATAATCGGAGACTTCATGTCGCCCTTGAGCTTGAGTACTGCAAGATATTCGACTATCCTTTCTTTTACCTTTTCAAGTCCGTAGTGGTCTTCGTCAAGGATTGTTTGTGCATGTTTTAAATCAAAATTATCCGTAGTAAATTCATTCCACGGCAGGTCAACCAAAGTTTCGAGGTAATTTAAATGAATGGAGTAGTCCATAGCATTAGGGTTGATACGCATGGTCTTGATTACTTCCTTCTCGAAGGTTTCACCAATTTCTTTCGACCACTTTTTATTTTTGGCTTTTTCGCGAAGCTCTTCAATTTCCTGCTGCTGCGAAGAGCCACCTAACTCTTCCTGGATAGTTTTTAGCTGCTGGTTCAGGATGTAATCCCGTTGCTGTTTATCGAGATCGGTTTTTACCTTATCCTGAATTTCGTTTTTCAGTTCAAGCATTTGAAGCTCTTTGCTCAGGGCGGCAAGAACTTTCTTCGCCCTGCGGGTAACTTCCGAGATTTCGAGCAACTGCTGTTTTTCAGGTATTTTAATATTCAAATTACTGGATACAAAATTTACAAGGAAAACTGTGCTTTCAATATTTTTAATAGCAAATGCAGCATCGCTTGGAATGTTGGGTGATAATTTAATAATTTGTATGGAGAGGTCTTTTAAAGATGAGATGAGCGCATTGAAATTGTTGTTTTCGATGTGTTTTTTGTCCGATTCAAAATTAACAACTTCACCCAGCAGGTAGGGTTCTTCGGTGATGATCTTTTTGATTTTGATGCGTTTTTTACCCTGGATAATTACAGTTGTGTTTCCATCGGGCATTTGCAGTATTTTCATAATGTGCGACATGGTACCAATACTGTAAAGGTCGCCGGTCTTTGGATCGTCAGTTTCTGAATCTTTCTGAGCCACAACGCCAATTGGTTTTTTGTTGGCATAAGCCTCCCTGATGAGTTGAATGGATTTATCGCGGCCAACGGTGATCGGGATAACCACTCCGGGAAAAAGTACGGTATTGCGCAGTGGTAAAATTGGGAGTACTTCGGGTACTTCCTCAGCATTCATTTGATCTTCGTCTTCCTGCGATAGTAAAGGGATGTATTCAGCTTCGTTGTCTGCCATATCCGATAAAATAAAATTTTGTAATCTTTCTCGTTTAAACATATCTGTTTCTTATCTTAGGTCAAAATGTCACATTAAATTAATAGCGCTACATTCATCAATGAGTACCTGTAACAATATTAATTTCTAACGGGTTGATATTTCGTGCATTAAAAATTTTCCCCCGAACGGGTGAAAATGCTTTGTTTTGCTTACCAATTTATGTTCCAAAATACCCTGGCAGCAATAATGTCAACTGTGAACAATATCATGCAAAGATGAAATAGGAAAGTTCATTATTTGTTTGTTTTTGATTGTGATAGTGACATGATGTGCTGGAATATTTTTTTATCAGCATCTGTAAACTCTTTGTTTCTTCTTCTTAATACTTTACTGGCAACAATCATTGCTTTTTTTAGATCATAAGGCTTAAATCCCGCAGTCCCTCCCCAAACAAATGAGGAAATGAAATTTCGTTGAAAACCTGAACCGAAAATATTGGAACTTACCCCAACAACGGTTCCGGTATTAAACATGGTATTGATGCCGCATTTGGAATGATCGCCCATGATTAGCCCACAAAATTGAAGTCCTGTTGAAATAAATTTTTGGTTCGGATAATTCCACACACGTATATCATCGTAGGTGTTTTTTAGGTTGGATGAATTGGTGTCGGCGCCAAGGTTGCACCATTCGCCTATCACCGAATTTCCAAGAAAACCATCATGGGCTTTGTTTGAATAGCCGAAGAAAACAACATTGTTGAGCTCACCGCCAACCTTGCAGTGAGGCCCGATTGTGGTAGGGCCATAAATTTTCGCTCCCATTTTTAAGGTGGAGTTATTACAGAGCGCAAATGGGCCTCTTACCATCGAACCCTCCATGATTTCGGCATTGCTCCCTATATAAATGGATCCGTTTTCGGTATTTAATGAAGCATTAAAAACTTTAGCGCCTTTTTCGATAAAGAGTTTTCCTTTCCCAAAAATCCTGTTGGAGGAATCGGGCTTTTGTGAACGGCGACGTTTTGTCAACAATTCAAAATCAGCTTTGAGTAGTTCCCCGTTTTTCGAAAAAATATCCCAGGGAAACTCAATTTTTTGAACCTGATTTTTCCACTCAATGGTTTTTGTGTTCTTATTTTCAAAATCCATCGAAAGTTCCAGCTTTGAAGCATCAATGCGCTGAGCAATAATTTTATCGGAACAAACCAGGGTTTCATTTTCTTTTAAAGCAAGAATTTGTTTTACGAGTTGGGCATCAGGAATAATTGAGCCATTTATTAGAATTGTTTCTTTTTCTTTTTTAATCGGATATTTAATGGCAAGGTAAGGTTCGGTAAGCGTGGAAGTTTTTGCTTTCAGAAATAATTCCCACTTTTCTCGTATGGTCAAAATTCCGGCACGAATGTCGGCAATCGGTCGGGTAAAGGTTAGTGGAAGCAGGTGATTGCGTGAATAATCGTCGAAAAGAATAAAATTCATGTTATTGTAAGGTTTTAATGAAGAACATTGTTAAAAATTTGAATGTGTACAAATGTAAAAAAAATTGAGATAGGATTATAAATGTTCATCATCAATCAAGCCTTTGGTCAAAAAAAAAGCCCTCACATCTGTAAGAGCTTTTATGTATTTTGAAGCTAAAATTATTTTTTTATTTCCAGGTGTTTCTGGTATCTGCTCTTGAATTTATCAACACGACCTGCGGTGTCAACGAGTTTGATCTTACCCGTAAAAAATGGGTGGGAAGTGTTTGAAATTTCAAGTTTAATCAATGGGTACTCTTTATCGTCTTCCCACTTGATGGTTTCTTTTGAGTTTACCGTCGATTTGGTCATAAACTGATAACCGTTCGACATATCTTGAAAAACTACAAACCTGTAATCCTTTGGATGAATTCCTTTTTTCATGTTTAAATACCTTTAATTTTGGGCGGGCAAAAGTAGTAATTAATATTTCAAAAACAATAGCTTATTAAAAAAAATATTTTGTTCTGTACAAACTATCCTGTAAGTCAGTCCATATCTTGCTATTTGAAAAGGTTTTGATTTGGTTAATTAGTACTCGTCTTTTTGTAATTTTTCCCGCAGATTTCGCTGATTAGCGCAGATTTTATCTGCGCTAATCAGCGAAACCAGCCTTGCTCCCCTCACTGTTGCTCTGGCGAAGCGGGCCGGCAGGCAGGTCTGCGGGAGGCTTTTTTTTATTATTGAAAAATGACGACTTTATGGATGGACACTAATTAGTGTCGGTCTTTAAAGTAAGTTTATTTTTTGATTTAAGATTGCCGATTAACGATCGGAGATATTAGATTTGATTGATGCACACCAACATCTTAAATCTAAAATCGTTAATCTGAAATCGTATATTTTTCTGAACGATAGATTAAAAACAGACACTAATTAGTCTATGGAACAATCATTAAAATCTTATAAATTAACCCGGAATACTTTGTAGGAATTCTACGGTATCCACATTATCAGCATAATCCCACAATTGGGGCTTTTGGGTCTCACCCGGTGCAATTCGATTAAATAAAGTTTTGTCGATTGATACCAAACATTGAATTTCATCCGGTAGTGTTTGGAGTTTTCGGGATAGTTTCTCAATGCTTTGATAGGTTTCGTAATGAAGTACCGAAATGGGAGAGGGGATTGATTCCTGTTCTGTTAACAGTAAAAACCCATTGTCGAGGTGGGGCGTGCTGTTGACGAGGTAAATAGATTTATTGTAGTCGTAATTATTCGCGTACTTGTGGTGGTTCACCACAGATTTAAATTTTTCGATGGCTTGAAAAAACTCATCGAAGGAATAATTTTCAGGAATATAAATTTTTGAAACATTTCTGCATCCCAAACCATAATACCTGAAAATGTCCTCACCAAGCATTGAAAGTTCCTCTTCGTTTTCATTTTCTGTAATTACGGCTATGCCATTACGGTTTTTACGGATGATGTGGGGATATTTCTTAAAATAATATTCAAAATATCGCGCAGTGTTGTTACTACCGGTGGCAATTACAGCGTCAAAATTTTCAATTTTACCTTCCGTAAATTCAGCCCTGCCTTTATATTTCGGTTCAATTTTTTGTGCGATTTTATGAATTAATGGCAATAGCTGGCTATCGTCCGATGATAGTTTTCCTAAAAACCGGTAGCCGCTTATCATCACACACAAATAATCATGAAACCCAACCAGCGGGATATTGCCTGCCATTACCACAGCCACCGTTGTAGGTTTGGTTTTATCAAAGGTTATTTTTGGATACTTGATTATCCATTTTTCGATGTTGGATTGCCGGAGTTCCTGCCCAAGGGAGTTAATTGCATAAGCCACATTTTCAGGGGTAAACCATCCGTTTGTATTTTGGCTGCTTTCGATGAGTTGATTGAGTTTTATTATTTCGGGGCCAAAACCCGGAAACCTGTCAACGTTGGGATGTCTGAAAATCTCACCAAGTTTAGCAAAGGCGAGTACGCGATTGATAGCATTCATAATTTGTAAATTATGTGTAGATAAAAAGCTGAATAATTATCATCAGAATCGAATCCGAAAAATCCGGTAAAAGTTAGGATATAATATATTTAAAATCATTTACCACCAACCATAATTTTTTTCTTTTAGCATTTTATTTACTTCTTCTAAATTAAAATATTCCTGGTCAAATTCTTCCTCCAACCAGTCAACGTATCTGCCATATTCCTCGTGGTCAGGATTCTTTATTATTTCGAGCATATTAGCATATCCATATATTCCACCACAGTCTTCGGGGGGACCGTGCATTTTTCCATCCAGGCAAACAGCCCGCTTGAATTCCTCCTCCCCGGGGAGGATTTTCTCAAGCACAATATTATGTTCCCAGCCATCTCCGAAATCATATTCATACACTACTTTTTCTTTCTCCTTTGTCAATAAGTCGCATACCTTCATATTGCCGTAATCGGTATCGGATGAGTCGTCCCAAAAAATGTCGTTTGGCATTTGTTTGGAGAAATAGGTTTTGTTTTTAACGAATTGATGCAAATGATAATTTTCCCATCCCATTGCTGTTTGTATGACTTTATGAAAATCGGACAGCTTCAAATTAGATGGAACTAATATGCGTCTCCAAATACTTGGTTTAAATCCGCTTAGTGAAATCTTAACTTGATATATTTGTTTTGCCATTGTTTAATTTTTAAGTTGTGTTTTCAATATTGCAGTCAATTATTATCCATGCTTAAATCAAACCTTTTCTTTTCAGCATGGCCTCTTTGTGGGGTTCTCTTCCCCTGAAATTTTTGTAAAGTGTCATCGGATCATCTGTTCCGCCTTTTTCAAGTATGTTTTCACGGAAAGCCCTGGCGGTTTCCTGATCGAAAATACCGTTTTCTTTAAAAGCTTCAAAGGCATCAGCATCCAGTATTTCGGCCCAGATATAGCTGTAATATCCTGATGAATATCCCCCCGCGAAAATGTGGGCAAAATATGGAGACCGATAGCGGACTACAATTTCCGGAATCATACCTATTTTTTCCATCGATGCGTTTTCAAATGCCAGTGCATCCTTTTCATTGCTCTCCTTTAAAGTGTGCCAATCCATGTCGAGATAACACGCTGAAAGGTATTCCAATGTTACAAAGCCCTGGTTGAATTTTGAGGAATTTTCAATTTTTTTAATCAAGGCTTCCGGAATGGATTCCCCGGTTTCGTAATGCCTGGCATAGCTTTTCATTACTTCCGGCTCGCCGGCCCAGTTTTCCATTACCTGCGAAGGTAGCTCTACAAAGTCGCGCGAGACTGCCGTTCCCGACAAGCTTACATAATTGCACTTTGAAAGGAGTCCGTGCAAGGCATGGCCAAATTCGTGAAACATGGTTGATACTTCATTAAAGCTAAGCAAGGCAGGTTTGCCACCTGTAGGCTTCGAAAAATTCATCACCATCGAAATAACCGGGGCTACATTTTTTTCGTTTGTTTTGTATTGCTTCCGGTAGCTTGTCATCCAGGCACCGCCGCTTTTAGAAGTTCTAGGATAAAAATCCATGTATAGTATTCCGATGTGTGAACCATCAGATTCGAGTACTTCATAGGTTCTTACCTCAGGATGGTATTCGGGCACATTATCCAATTCTTTAAAGGTGATGCCGTATAGGTTTGTGGCAACTTGTTGCATACCTTTCAGTACATTTTCAAGCTCAAAATAGGGGCGGAGCTGTTCCTCATCAAGATCGTATTTTTGCAGTTTGAGCTTTTCGGCATAGTACCACCAATCCCAGGGCTGTAATTTAAAATTGCCTCCTTCGGCATCAATCATTTTTTGCAGTTCAGCAGCCTCTTTGCTTGCCATCGTTCTTGCTGGTTCTAAAATCTCATCCAGAAAACTGTAAACATTATCAGGATTTTTGGCCATGTTTACTTCAAGCACATAATCAGCGTGTGAGGCATATCCAAGCAGCTTGGCGCGATCAACCCTCAGGGCTGCCTCTCTCGAAGCGATTTTTTTATTGTCGTGGCTATTGTTATTATTTCCCCGGTTAATATAGGCTTTAAAGATTTTCTCGCGTAACCCACGGTTTTCAGCATATTGAAGGAACGGAATCAAACTGGGTTTGTGGAGTGTAAACATCCATTTTCCTTCGTGGTCTGCTCCGGTGGCTGCCTCAGCCGCACCATTGATTAGCGATTGTGGCAGGCCGGCAAGATCAGCTTTGTTTTCGATAATCAGTTGAAATTCGTTGGTTTCGGCCAATAAGTTTTCATCAAACTGGAGGGTGAGTAAGGAAAGTTCTTCATTTATCTTTCGCAGTTTATCCTTATCGGCATCATCGAGTGCTGCTCCATTCCTCGAAAATCTTTTATACGTTTTGTCAAGCAATGTTTGTTGTTCGGTCGATAATTCCAGTTGATCTTTTTGCATGTAAACCTCAGCAATCCGATCGAAAAGCGCCTGGTTCAACAAAATATCATCGGCGTGTTTCGAAAGGGGCTTCGCTGCTTCTTTAGCAATTTGCTGCAACTCCTCGCTGGTATTTGCCGATTGCAGATTTTCGAATACATTATCCACATTCCTGAGCATCATGCCACTGGCATCTAAGGCTTCAAGAGTATTTTCAAAAGTCGGGGCTTCCGGGTTTGAAACTATCGCTTCAATTTCATGCTGCTGTTGTTTAATTGCTTCCAATATTGCAGGCAGGAAGTGTTGGTTTTTAATTTTCCCGAAAGGAGGAACATTGAAGGGTGTGTGGTATTTGCTTAAAAACGGGTTCATGTCGGATGGTGATTTTTTTGTTTCTAAATTGCAACTGAAAACCAGCAGGCTTACAATTGCAGCCAATATTGTATTTCTTAACATTTCAAGTAGTTTTTAGTTTTTTGATATTTGTAGAATTGCAGCAAAATTATAATATTCTGGAGTGGAAAGTTAAAAGTTAGAAGTTGAAAGCCCCGAAAAATAGAAAATTTTCAATTTTCGTAATTTTTCGAGGGTGCACGGGCAAAGCCCGGCATTGAGAGATGAGAGGTGAGAGATGAGAGTTGAGAGATGAGAGTTGAGAAGTTATTATCAACAAATAACAAATAATCTGCCAGTGGGCTGACAAACTCATTAACGAATATCGAATATCGAATAACGATTAACCATTAACTTTTTCCCTCCCCCGGGCAACTTTTTTATATCTTGTTGCATTTAACTAAACAGATGACCAACCGAACGATTTTCAGCGAGGAGATATTAGCTGCCTGGTGTGCCAAAGGCGACAGGAAATCGCAGAAGTATTTGTACGAAACATACACGAATCAGATGTTCAGGCTTTTGCTGCGATACATGGGTAATGAGCACGATGCTGATGATGTTTTGGTTGTGGCTTTTACAAAAGTTCTTAAGAATATTGGCGATTTTAATTTCAGAGGTAAAGGAAGTCTGAGCGCCTGGATTAAAAAAATAATGGTGAATGAAGCGTTGATGTTTCTCAGGTCGAAAAAGCAAACCGAGCTGTTGGATGATCACGATCAGATAGCTGATGTTTTAGATGCGGGGAGCAGCCTTGATGCCGAGGATGTTTTTAATTTGGTAAAAGATTTGCCCACCAGCTACCGCACGGTTTTCAACCTTTATATAATTGAGGGCTACAGCCACAAGGAAATTGCTGACATGACGGGAATATCTGAAAATACAAGTAAATCGCAGCTCAAGAAAGCCAGGAAAAAATTGCAGGAAAAAATCATTAAAACAAAGGCAGGTTATGAACTCGGATAAGCTGGATAAATATTTTAAAGAACAGATCGACAGCCTGGATACTGTTTCTGTGCCCGGCACAAACTGGAATCAGGAAGCAAGCTGGGATAAAATTGATCGTAGCCGGAAACAGAAAAAAGTTGTTTTTTGGTGGTATCTCAGCGGCGTTGCAGCTATTGTGGTTATCTTCCTGGGGTTTTGGTTTAGTAGGTTTGATAGTGCCTCGAATATAAATTCGATGGCTGAGAAAAAAATAGAGACTCCCTTGAAGATTGAAGTTGATCAATCCAGGGAAAGTTACATTTCAACCGAAGCTGTGGCAGAAAAAAATAATAAGATCATTGAAGCGAATGCCGACAAATCAATGGCAGTTGACAAAGAATCTGAAGCCGAAAATCAGGCACTGAAAACTATCAGAAAGATGCAAGCCGCGATTACTAAGTTGGCCTATTTGCCGGAAGAATTGTTGATAAATCAAAATAAAATTCAATTTCAAAATCCTATACCAAAAAAGTCAAAGATTGAAAATTCGAGTGAGCAAGAAATTGCGATAGCATTTAACAGGACTTATATTATAAGGAATAAAAGTAAGGATGTGGCTCAGGAAAAAAATAACGGAGCAGAGCTAAAGTTGCGTCTTGATCTGGCTATGCGCAGTGAAGCCGACCCACCTTCAGGCATATTGTCGAACCGTGGAAGATAGGGGGCTTTGATGAAAAGCTACAGCACAACAAGGGAATACAATTATTTAGTGTCGGCCAGTAAAGTAAGTTTTTTGACATATCAATAGCCACCTTCAGGCAGCTGACGGAGTGTGGGTTGAATTGAAAGGGTGAAAAAAAACCCCGCATTTTCGCCACGCCTTTGGCGTGGCGAAAATGCGGGGGTGGTAACAACAACTTAATTATTCCCCGTCCGTCAGCTGACGGACGGGGCTAGTGAAAAACATTGACTTTATGGACAGACACTAATTAGAGTTCGTCTTTTTAGTCAGGTTTCCCGCAGATAACGCAGATTTTCGCAGAAAAAAATCAGCGCAAACCAGCCTTGCTCGCCTCGCTGTAGCTCCGGCGAAGCGGGCCGGCCAGGCAGGTCAGCGAAATCTGCGGGAGATTCTTTGGCCTCGGATAGAAATAGTTGACTTTTTGGACAAACAATAATCGAAAACAGGACAGGAATTTTAACTGCTGAAAGAAAATGGAATCAAACAAATAAGCTCACCTTAATTTAAAGCGTAAATTTTTATATAAAACTAAATCATTTAAAATCATGAAGAAACAAATTTTATTAACCGTCATTTTGATGGTTGCGGCCACCATTATGCTTAATGCCCAGAATAATAAAACCGCTTTTTATGCCGATACACTATATATTTCGGTGGATGACGAATTCAGGCTGATGATATTGAGTGAGAATATTTCGAAATACCAGGCTTCTGACACACTGGCCGGCTTAATCAAAACTTTTAATGATGATTTGATGAAGTTTGAGATGCCCGACATCAAAAATCGCTTTACGCAAATAAACTTTAGTATTGATGAAAATGGAAACAGTAAAATTAAGTTCAAAGATATTACCGACCACGATAAAACCTACATGGTGCTTGATGATGGGGAAGCCTTGCTGCCCATGCCTGTGGAGTTAATTTTGCCACAGGGAAAAGGTACTCAGCTACACATATTTATAAATGACCTCAATTTATTAGATGATCTGGAAGATTATGATCTTACTGCCATAATTAATGAAGTGACGGCAAAGCAAAAAGTTGAAACTCCGGAAATACGGAGGGTAGCGATGACCACGGCCTGGAAAGTTGAAAATGGAATGGCCGCAGAAAAATATTCTACACATTATCGCAATACCGTAATTGGCGACCAGATAGAGCTGAGCGGAACGGTGGGGGCATCATTAATCCGCGATCGGCTGGTTCCTTCATTCGATTTTATTTTAGGTATATCCCTGGCAAACAAAACACGCATCAAGCATTTGATGACGGTTGATTTGTCGCTGAACTATATTTTTAGCGAAAAACCTGGGGGCGGCTTTAGTACTGATATAAATACTTTTATCGGCGGCAGCTATTTTATCAACAGCTCAAAAAATCCCGATAAACCAAATTGGTATGGAATCGGAATTGCTTACCTGGCCTGGCAAAATGGTGATTTTTTTGATAAGGATACCTGGCGGGTTTCGTTGGGGGCAAAGTTTGGTGAAAGATACTCATTAATGCCCGAAATATACATTAGCGATGGGTTTAAAAAAGTGATGCCCGGCATGAAGTTCAGGATTTGGTTATAAATCACTACTGTCCGAGTAAATTTAACAGATTCCCCCTTTGGTATCAACGACAGATTTGTGTAAAACACTGAAAACCTAACTATTAAACAGACCCCCGCCTTGCCGCTGGTGTATGCAATGGTGCAGGCGAGGCAGGTCTCAGTCGCAAACTCCTTCGAGGTGACAGAGTTTTGGCGGGTTTGTTGGGGTGAAAGAAAGCGGGTGCTTCGCACCCGCTTTCTTTCACCCCATGTACAGCCATAGCTATGTCTTTTCGATGCCGCACGTGCGGCAGGAGAAATCTATTCCATAGTGTCATTTCCTCATTATGCCCAAAAACTTTGGGTGAACTCTCGGAATCTTTTTTATCTTTCTGTCATTTTGTCGGATACTAATGGTTTTAAATATTGTTGAAAACAGGAATAGTTCAACTTTACTAAGTTTGCAGCATGTAATCATTTTTCATGCTGCATTTTTTATGGAAACATTCGCGCACAAAGCCATCAATTTTCACCGTCAACTCGAACTTAACCAAACGCTTCAGGATGTGGAATTAAAAACGATTTTGATAAAAAACACGAATTGTCATCACAGTTTATTTACCAGATAATTGAAGCCTTTGGTGGCCCCGAGAAGTTTTACAAATCATTTTTTGTTACTGCTATTTCACCTTTGGGTTTTACTAAAAATGGGATCAATATGTTAAAAAATATTTGGATGCTCTTAATTCTTGTGAATCCCTTAATTTAACCTAAACCTTTTGTAGTAATGGATTGTTTCTTTTGTAAACAACCTTAATTATGGATGATTACGAAAAATCCTTACGTAAAAAAATAAAAAGAGATATAAAAATTGGTATTGGTATTATCCTATTTATCCTGCTCGTTTTTTTGCTTACCACCCTGTATTTCTGAATATAATTATTCCCGAAAAACTATTTTTTCATTTTGTTAAAACCCATTGGGTAAAAGTAGCACTCCCCTCAATTCAAAAATTTATTATTGTATTTTACATTTTAATCATGTTACTTTGAATAATCTTTTTAATTTTATCTACGAATTAAGAAATCTTTACAAAATTATTTAATAATTATTTTAACCAAAATTATTTATCATGAAAATTACAATTGTTGGTACCGGCTACGTTGGCTTAGTAACGGGTACCTGTTTTTCGGAAGTAGGTATTGATGTTACCTGTGTTGACATTGACGAAAAAAAAATTGAAAACCTGAAAAAAGGTATCATCCCAATTTTTGAGCCTGCCCTTGAGCCCATGGTTCTACGTAATGTCGAGAAGGGAAGATTACACTTTTCAACCAACCTGGCATCAACATTAGATGGCACCGATGTTATTTTTTCGGCAGTGGGCACACCACCTGACGAGGATGGAAGTGCTGATCTGAAATACGTTCTGGAGGTAGCCCGCGAAGTTGGAAAAAACATGAACGATTATGTTTTGATGGTTACTAAAAGTACTGTTCCTGTGGGTACAGCCGCAAAAGTAAAAAACGCCATCCAGGGGGAGCTGGATAAAAGGGGTGTGAAAATTGAGTTTGATGTCGCTTCAAATCCTGAGTTCCTCAAAGAGGGTGCTGCTGTTGAAGATTTTTTAAAGCCCGACAGGATTGTTGTTGGTATTGAATCGAAAAAGGCCGAAACTGTTATGAGTAGTCTTTATAGACCTTTTACACTAAATGGGCATCCGGTAATTTTTATGGATGTACCTTCAGCCGAAATGACAAAATATGCTGCCAATGCAATGCTCGCTACCAAGATTAGTTTTATGAACGATATTGCAAATCTTTGCGAAATTATGGGAGCTAATGTGAATTGGGTAAGAAAAGGTATTGGCTCTGATTCGAGGATTGGTAAAAAATTCATTTATCCCGGTATTGGTTATGGTGGTTCTTGCTTTCCAAAAGATGTAAAAGCTCTTATAAAAACTGCCTCTCAGAATGGATATGAGTTAAGGGTACTCAAATCAGTAGAGGATGTAAACGAATCGCAAAAATCGGTACTCTTCAATAAGCTGTCAAAGCACTTTGATGGAAAGCTTGAGGGTAAAACCATTGCCATGTGGGGACTTTCGTTTAAACCACAAACTGACGACATGCGCGAAGCACCCGCGTTGGTACTCATCGAAAAATTAATTGCAGCCGGGGTTAAAGTAAAGGCTTATGACCCTGTTGCCATGGAAGAATCGCAAAGAAGGATCGGTGATGTTGTCGAATATTCAAAGGATCAATATGAAGCCCTGATTGATGCAGATGCTTTGCTTATCGTTACAGAATGGCCAGAGTTTAGATTCATGAACTTTAATGTTGTGAAAAAATTACTCAACAATCCTTTGGTTTTTGATGGTAGAAATATTTACGATCCAGTTGAAATGAAAGATCTTGGATTTGAGTATTCCTGTATTGGAATCAAAAATGATTAACTTTTAATAAATTATATCCTGCCTGTTTATCCGATAATTTAAAACGTGGATCAACAGGCAGTTTTTTTAATATTTTGAATTATGAAGAAAAAAATATTGGTTACCGGAGGCGCCGGTTTTTTAGGTTCGCATCTTTGCGAAAAGTTGTTGAAGCTGGGTAATGAAGTGATATGTATGGATAATTATTTTACCGGGCAGAAATCAAATGTTGTTCACCTGCTCGATAATCCTTTTTTCGAATTGGTAAGGCATGATGTTACTATGCCCTTCTTTATCGAAGTAGATCAAATCTACAACCTGGCCTGCCCGGCTTCGCCCATTCATTACCAGTACAACCCCATCAAAACCATTAAAACTTCGGTAATGGGGGCTGTAAATATGCTTGGGCTTGCAAAACGGATTGATGCGAGAATTTTACAGGCTTCAACTTCCGAAGTTTATGGCGACCCGGAAGTTCATCCACAAACCGAAAGTTATTGGGGACACGTTAATCCCATTGGAATTCGTGCCTGCTACGATGAAGGAAAGCGTTGTGCTGAATCGTTATTTGTAAACTACCACAGGCAAAATAAAGTTAAAATCAAGATTCAACGCATTTTTAACACCTATGGCCCGAGAATGCACCCCCATGACGGGCGTGTAGTTTCAAACTTTATTGTTCAGGCACTGAAGGGAAAAGATATTTCAATTTATGGTGATGGAATGCAAACACGTAGTTTTTGCTATGTTGACGATCTGCTGGAAGGTATGGTAAGGCTGATGAACTCTCGTGAAGATTTTATCGGCCCTGTAAATATTGGTAATCCAAACGAATTTACCATTAAAGAACTGGCTGAGTTGGTAATTGAACTAACCGGAGCTAAATCAAAATTGATTTTTGAACCTTTGCCTGCTGACGATCCAATGCAACGTCAACCAAATATTGAACTGGCTAAAAAAGAATTGGGCTGGGAACCGAAAATTCAATTGCGCGAAGGCTTGATTCACACCATTAATTATTTTAAATCCATCGACTTAAAGGATATTTAAAATGATGAATATTTTAGTTACAGGAAGCAATGGCCAACTGGGAAACGAAATTCGTAAACTCGCCGATCAATTTAGCAGCTATAAATTTTTCTATACTGATCTTGCTGAATTGGACATCACGAATCCTGATGCCCTTGAAGCTTATGTAAACGAAAACCAGGTAAACTGTATTATTAATGCTGCCGCCTACACGGCGGTAGATAAAGCCGAAGAGCAAGCTGATGTGGCTAATCTAATTAATGGCGATGCAGTAGGGAATCTTGCCATTGCTGCAAAAGCTGCCGATGCCTTGCTGGTTCATGTTTCTACCGATTATGTGTTTGATGGTACGGCGCATCAGCCCATCTACGAAAGTGAAACACCAAATCCGGTTTCGGTTTACGCGGTTTCAAAATTTTTGGGAGAACAGGAATTGCTCCAAAATGCCGGGAAAGGTGTAATTGTCCGTACATCATGGTTATACTCTGAGTTTGGGAACAATTTTGTAAAATCGATGATAAAGTATGGGCGTGAGCGCGATGAACTGAACGTGGTTTTCGACCAGGTTGGAACACCGACCTATGCCGCCGATCTTGCAGCATTGATTCTTAAATTGATTCCCGAATGGCTTAAGCTTGAAAAACCGGAAATTTTCCACTTTTCCAACGATGGGGTGGCTAGCTGGTACGATTTTGCTGTTGCCATTCACGAGTTTGCAAAAGTTGATTGCAGGGTAAATGCCATCGAAACCAAGGATTATCCTTTACCGGCACAACGGCCTTTTTACAGCCTGATGTCGAAAGATAAAATAAAGAAGGCTTATAATTTAGATTTGCCATATTGGCGAGAAAGTTTAAAAAAATGTGTTGACATAATTTTAACTAACGAAAAATTGGTTCATTAGTGCTCGTCTTTTTAGTAATGTTTCCCGCAGATTTCGCTGATTAGCGCAGATAAAATCTTCGCTAATCAGTGAAACCTGCGGGAGGTTTTTTATTATTATTGAAAAATGGCGACTTTATGGATACGCACTAATTAGTGTCTGTCCATAGAGTCATTACTTTTCACTTGCCCCGGGTTTTAACCCGGGGATTAATGTATTTGGCAGTGAGTTCCCCGCCTTTTCGCTGTCAATGCCTTCGGCATTGACAGCGAAAAGGCGGGGGTATTCATCACATCAATTTAATCCACACCCTAAAGGATGTGGCAATTGATGTTTCAACAAAACTTACTTTAAAGACCGACACTATTTTGGCGAGATACATGATCTGATTTTTCCGATTAAAAATAAATTTGGATGGGAATTAGAAAATTCAAACTATCAGAAGCAACTATATTTTTGGGCTTACTCTTACTGGTAAGCCCATTCGTTTATACCGAAAAAATTCTTGATCCTGTTTTGATTCCCAGGGTACTATTTTTTGCAGCTTTATTGATTTTGTTTATTCTTTATCGTTTAATTTTTAAAACTGGCAAAATCGGGAATCTGTCAATTTTTTTAAACCCGATGGTATGGGTTTACCTCGCTTATGTTCTGTTTTCGGGCGTATCTGTAATTGTATCTGTAAATACCGGCGAAGGAATCTGGGAGTTTCTGAGGGTTTGTTTGTATTTTGTTTTATTTCTTGTTGCGGTTTTAATTTTAAAAGATGAGAAAGAAATCAAAAAAAATCTCCCTATAATTCTCACCCTGTTTTCGGTTATTATCCTTGCTTATGGAGTCGTTCAACTAATTACTGTTTTGAAAGCAGGTCCGCTCGATCATCAAACTTCATACAAAGTAAACAGCGTGTTTGCTCACCGGAACCTATACGCGCAAATGCTTTTTATTGCCATTTCCTTTTTACTCATGGGCACTTATTTTTTGAAAGGTTTTTTGCGAGGCTTATCAATATGCTTAATTTGTTTATCGCTGGTTTTAATTACCCTGCTCCTTGTTAAATCGGTTTGGCTGGCTTTGTTAGTATCAACTGTGTTAAGTTTTATTTTGTTGTTGATTTTTAGAAAGGCATTTAAAATCTCATTTCCGGTTTTTAAACGATTGCTTATTTATGCTTTCGCGGCTATGATGCTTGTGTTTATTTCGGTTGCTGTATATTCCAGGTTTAATACCATCGAAACCTACAAAAAACAAACTTATGCATTACAAGACTATAGTTTTGGTTCTGCCGCCGAACGGGTTCAACTGTGGGAGAAATCTGTTGAAATGTTTAGGGATAATCCATTGATTGGGCTTGGCCTCGGCAATTGGAAGGTTTTTCTACCGCATTATGGAACCTCGGGTATGCGCTCTGCCGAAGGCGAAATTATTTACCAACGTCCGCACAACGATTTCCTGTGGGTATTAGCAGAGCGGGGAGTGGTGGCTTTTGGATTTTATTTGCTACTTTTTATTATAAGCATTTATTACCAAGTAAAGGTTATACAAAAGTCCTCCGATATAAATGAGCGATACTTCGCACTCTTCCCGTTTTTTTTCATGATTGGATATATGGTATTTGCCTCCCTTAGTTTCCCGATGGAAAGGCCAACACACACTTTTATTTTGAATTTGGTATTTGCACTTTCATTGATAAGCTATCATAAAACCCGGCAAGAAGAAAAAGGTTATAAGTCGAAATATTTAAGCCCATTATTGGTGATAAGTGTTTTGTTAATGGCAGGGACATTTTATGTTGGTCTTAGCCGGTTTCAAAGTGAAATGCATACAAAAAATGCCTTGAATTTTAGGGTTGATAGCCAATGGAAAAAGGTAATTGATGAAATCGATAAAGCTGAAACATATTTCACAAAATTAGATCCAACCGCGACTCCTTTAAAATGGTATAGTGGCCTGGCCTGGTATAATCTCGGGGATATGAAAAATGCTGAAATTGATTTCATAAAAGCATACAAGGCAAACCCCTATCATTTACACGTTTTAAATAATTTGGGAACTATATGTGGAAACCGGGGAGATTACAAAAAAGCAATTACTTATTATAAAGAGGCGGTTAGGGTTTCTCCCCAATTTTGGGATGCAGTCCTCAACCTTAGCGCTTCCCTGTTCAATATGCAAAAAATCGACACTGCTTATGCTGTTTTGCGTAATGTTCCAAAGGGTAATAATAATCCCAATCATCAAAACATCGTCCAGGCATTGGTTTATCAAAAGGTGGAGGATTTGAAAAAAACTGTGGATGATCGTGATATGGAATTAACATTAACACGCATTCGCAACTCGAACGAGTGGATGCTTAAGGTGCATCATCAATCTATTTTCGATAATATTTCTTTAGAAAAGCATTTATTCACCGAATCTATTTATGTGCTTCAAATGGTTGATAGCGCCATCGATAAAGAAAGGGCAGATTATTTGCGGCAAAAATACATATCGAAATAAGAAAATGTTTTTTTTAATTTTTTGAGAAAAACATTTTCATTAGCCTTACTATTTTTGTAATTTTGCTGTTACTCAATATAGAAATAATGAATTTATAATGATAATAATTGAAAAATTAGTTAAGCCAGATGAAAATAAAACTATTGAATAAAAAATTCAGGACGATACTTGTAACTGTAGGCTTCTGTTTGTTGCTTGTAAATTCGATGGCTGTTTTTGGGCAAAGCCTCACAGGGGTTTCTCCAGGCCAGAGTATTCAGGGTCAGGTGCTTCCGCTAACTATAAGCGGCCAAAATACAAACTTTTTGCAGGCAAGTAATGTGTCGGTGAGGTTGCAACAGGGCACTTCCACGCTTATCTATCCTTACCAAACCAATGTGGTTTCAAATTTACAGTTAAGCTCAACTTTTGGCATTGCTTTTAGCTACGAACCCGGTTATTATGATATGTGGGTTTATGATGATATTGATGGTGAAATGATTCTCGAGGATGCTTTCCAAATCTTCGAAAATTCATTTCAACCTGTGTTACTATCCGTAGAGCCTGACAATGCTGAAAGAGGACAAACACTCGACTTGTTCGTGTCAGGTAATTCCACGCACTTCCAGGCAAGCACTACCACGGTTTGGCTTCAGCAGGGAACTGTTACCATTTATCCAAATTATTCGCAAATACTGTACAATACAGAGCTCCTTGCCAACTTTACCTTCAATAATTATTTACCCGTGGGGCTTTACGATGTACATACACACAACAGCATTGATGGGCAGCTTGTCCTTGAAAATTCTTTCACTTTGTATCCCGGATTTTCACCCAACATTACCCAAATGCAGCCATCAGCAGCAATGCAGGGTTCATTGCTGGGTTTTGATATTTATGGCGAAAATACGCACTTCGAGGATGCCTCCGTAATTTTAGCCTATCTCGAAAATTCAAACAATCAAATTATCGAATTACTGTTCGATAACCAATATCAGATTTGGACCAATGAGCAGATCGAGGGCGCAATTATTATTCCTTATAACTCTTCACCCGGCATTTACGATTTGCATGTATATAATAATATTGATGGTTCGCTGGTTTTGCCTCAAGCCTTTTATGTAAATCCCAATTCAGAATCTCCTGAGATATTATCCATCAATCCAACTTCTTGTTATACAAACATTGAGATATCCGTTGATGTGCAGGCCCAAAATACATGGTTCGATTGGAGCAATGAGCTATATGTTGGTTTGAAGAAAAATAACTCGAACGAACGAATTTGGGCCACAAATATTCAAATCGAATACTCTGAGCAACTTTCAGCACAATTTAGTATTCCTTTGTCTGCACCCGCCGGGTTATGGGATTTTATTGTGTCCGATGATATTTGTGGTGAGATAGTACTCGAAGGCGCCATGACAATAATTGATACGATTGCAGGAATAAATAAATATGAAGCACAGTCGGCTCTTAACCTGTTTCCAAATCCTGCCAAAGGGCATTTTAAACTATCAACACCCAACAGGTTTGATGATTGTAAAGTGATTATATACAACCTTTCGGGACAACGAAAGGAATTTGATGATATAACCCTTCTTCCCAATCAACCCATGCAATTTAATATCCAAAATCTGAGCGATGGATTTTACTTTGTGCAAATTATATCAAATAAAGAAACGCTAATTAAAAAATTAATAAAACAATAAATATTATGGCAAAGAAGCAAATTGACCCGGTAGTATTAGAGCGGGCAAACGAATGGCTCAAAGGTGGCTACGATAAAGAAACAAAACAATCCATCTCTGATTTGATGGAAAATAACCCTGACGAATTGGTAGAATCGTTTTATCGCGATCTCGAATTTGGAACCGGTGGTTTAAGGGGCATCATAGGAGCCGGCACCAACAGGATGAATAAATATACCGTAGGTGCTGCAACCCAGGGTTTGGCCAATTACCTTAAAAAGGTTTATCCCAAAGGACAAGATCTGCGTGCAGCCATTGCTTATGATTGCAGGAATAAAAGTGATTTTTTTGCCCAGGTAACTGCCGATGTTTTCTCGGCAAACGGGTTTAAAGTTTACCTTTTTGATGAGTTGCGGCCCACCCCTGAGCTTTCGTATGCAATAAGGCATTTTAAATGCCAAACCGGGGTAATGATTACTGCGTCCCACAATCCAAAAGAGTATAATGGGTATAAGGCCTATTGGGATGATGGCGCGCAAATGATTCCGCCCCACGACAAAAATGTAATCGATGAAGTGAAAAAAATTAAGGTAGCTGATGTTAAGTTCAAAGGGGTAAAAGAAAATATTGTGATGATTGGTGCTGAGGTTGATGAGCTCTATCTTGACGAAGTCCAGAAGCTTTCGGTTTCGCCCGGATCAAATAAACGTCAGGCTGGATTAAAACTCGTTTATACGCCCCTGCATGGAACAGGAGTGAAATTGGTGCCTGCAATTCTTGAAAGATTCGGATTTGAAAATGTTTTTAAAGTTTATGCGCAAGATGTTACCGATGGAAATTTCCCCACGGTTATTTCGCCAAACCCCGAAGAGCCGGCAGCCTTGCAGATGGCACTCGACAAAGCCCGGAAAGTTGATGCCGAACTGGTGATGGCTACCGACCCTGATGCTGACAGAGTAGGCATTGCCGTTAAAAATCATCACGAAAATCTTGTCCTTTTAAATGGAAATCAAACAGCTTCAGTTTTAATATACTACATGCTCACCTTATGGGATAAAAAAGAAAAAATTACAGGTAATGAGTTTATAGTAAAAACCATTGTAACCTCGGAGCTTTTGGTTGACATTGCCAAAAAATTTAAAGTTGAATGCTTCGATTGCTTAACCGGCTTTAAGTGGATTGCTGATGTAATTCGTAAAAATGAAGGAAAGAAAAAGTTTATTGTTGGAGGCGAAGAAAGCTATGGTTACATGATTGGTGATTTTGTTAGAGATAAAGATGCTGTGTCTTCCTGTGCTATGATTGCTGAAGCTGCTGCCTGGGCTGCCAATCAGCGTAAGAGTGTTTTTGATATCCTCATAGATATTTATCTTGAATTTGGTTTTTATAAAGAAAGCTTGCTTTCTGTAATTAAAAAAGGAAAAGCCGGGGCAGAGGAAATTCAGAAAATGATGGAAAACTTTAGAATAAATCCGCCAAAGAAAATTGATGGTTCTGATGTTGTTTTTATCAAAGATTATTTGGTAAGTAAAGAAATGGACATTCGTGCAGGAAGTGAAAAGCCCATCGATCTGCCAAAATCAAATGTGTTGCAATTTTTTACTGCCGATGGTACAAAAATTAGTATGAGACCTTCGGGAACCGAACCCAAAATAAAGTTCTATTTTGGTGTAAAAGATAAATTGCCTTCCAGGGAGCAATTCGATGAAGTGAACGATAAGCTCGACAAGAAAATCGAATCGGTAATTAAAGATTTAAAACTCAAATAGACCGAAATCAAGTCTTAAACAAAAAGAAACGCCATGAAATATCATGGCGTTTCTTTTTAGATTATTGAATATTATCCACAATTACAGTATCCTGAACACTGTTATTCCCCGCACTTCCAGTTGCTTTTAAAATAACAATATATGACCCATTGTCATCGTAAACGTGTGTAGGGTTTATCTTTGTGCTGGAGGCACCATCGTCAAAATTCCAGGTGTAAATATCAGCATTGGCACTTGAATTCGTAAAATTTACTTCCCCTGGATTTGTTGTTAGTTCATAAGAAAATCCTGCAATAACATCTTTATTGTCATCCTTCTTACAAGCACTACAAATTAATATTCCCGCGATTATAATAATTGGAAAAATAGCTTTGAATCGTTTCATAATAATATTATTTTTGTTCGCTTGCAAAAGTATAAAAAGCCCGGAAAGAATAGTGAAGTTTTATAAAAACAACATTAAACATGAAAAAATACATCGTTTGTTTAACCTGGGTATGTTTATTAGTGTTTCTATTTTTAGGCATTCGGATTTTCGCGTATCCTCCCGTTCCAACTAATAATCAAAATGAAGATGAGGCGGAGTATCTTATCATTTCGGACGAAATATTTATTCCGCATTTAATACCATTAAAAAACTTTAGAATACAACAGGGAATCACCACTACAATTTATGGAACCAACCAAATTGGTTTTGGTGTGGATGATATCCGAAACTTTATCAATAATGCGTATTATAGCTGGGCCGAACCTCCAACAACAGTTTTTTTAGTAGGGGATGTTGAACTGATTCCGGCACCCGTATGGGAAAATTATTGCTTGTCTGATAACATTTATGGAGATGTAAATAATGATGATCTGCCTGAAATTGTCGTTACCCGCTTGCCTGTTAACACTGTAGATGAATTAGAACTTTATATTCAGCGCATAATAAACTTCGAATTGTCTCCGATTTCAGAGTTGTATTATTACGATCATCCACTCTCCATTACAAATTATTTTAACCTAAATGCCAATTCCTGGATGGTAAGCGAAATATTTAATGGGTGGTACGAAAATGAAATGAATAAGCTCCCTGCAAGAGAATATATGGGAGATGCCATTCCTGAATTCTGGCCCAACGAAGATTTATTTACAATTTTTGGACCTTCCGGATTGAATTATATTCCCGAATCACCAAGCTACCTCTACGGATATAACGGTGGTAATGCAGCGGGTATCAACGATGCACTAAATGCAGGAGCTATGAGTGTTTTCAGCTTTGCACAAGGCAATGTTTCCGGTTGGTACTCCCCGGATTATTTTATCGGAGATTTAAATGCTTTGGTAGATGCCCCTCCGGGTTTTTTAATTTCGATGAACAGCCTTAACGGAAAATTTGATTTGGGTAGCGCTGATTGCTTTGCAGAAGCTTATCTTAAACATCCTTTCGGTGGAGTAGGGGTGATTGCTCCTTCCGAGCTTATTTACTCCCCAGGGTTGGAATGGTTTTCAGTAGGTTTAATAGATGGCTTATGGGATGACTTTTTACCCCAAAAGCACTATATGAGTTTGAATGAAATCATTTATCCTGCTGAAGCACTGATGTCAGCAAAATATTTTCTTGAGGCAATGGCATATCCCATAAATCCAACTACCAGAAAATCCTTTTTTCATTTGTTCCACTATTTCGGTGAGCCTTTTGTACCCTTGTCTGATCAGGTGCCCATGCAATTAATTGTAGCTCACGACAGCATTGTTTTTCCCGGGCAAACAAGTTTTGAAATTCAGGCTGATTCCGGTACAAAGATAGCTCTGGTTATCAATAGTGAGCTCATGTCAGTATCTGTAGCCCTAGGATTTCCACAACCGCTGCCACTTATGGGAATTGAGGAAGGTGACAGCTTGCATATTACTGTTACCGGGAAAAACTTTCAACGGTATCATTCATTGATACTTTGTGTTTCCCCACAAATTTTGGATGAATTTACACATCAGGATTTTATGATCTTTCCAAATCCGGTAAAAGACCGTTTTATACTTCAATTTGATCAACCGTTTGCGCTATCCGGTCGTCCAGGGATAACAAATCTTATGGGAAGGGAAACTTTTGGATGGAGCTTTACTTATGATAAACCTAAAGGATGTATAAGTTTTGAATTGAAAGAAATTGAAAATGGGATTTATTTATTGATCTTACCATTTGAAAACAAATACCTTATATATAAATTTATTGTGGTAAATTAGAAAAGTGACCAGTTCAAAAAGTTTGAATTGTTTGCAGGCTTAAAAAAAAATCATTCCTTTGCAGCGCTTGAACATTGAATTTAAATACAATATTTAATAATACTAATGTGGAATATTCATAATCGAATGTTTCATATTTTTTTTTAATCAAAGATATAATTTATGAAAATTGAAGATGATAAGGTAGTTGGCATCCATTACACGCTAAAAGATAATGAGGGAAATACACTGGATTCCTCAGCAGGAAAAGATCCACTGTTTTATTTGCATGGCTACGGTCAACTTGTTCCCGGGCTGGAAGATGAACTTGAAAGTAAAGCTTTAAAAGAAAACTTTAGCGTTAAAGTTTCGGCAGAAGATGGATATGGTGATTACAACAAAGAACTTGTTTACGTTCTCGACAGGTCAAAATTTCCAGAGCCGGAAAAAGTTGAAATAGGAATGGCTTTTACTTCAAAAACCAAAGAAGGACAATTTAATCTCAATGTTGTTGATGTAGATGGCGATAAAATTACGCTTGATGCAAATCATCCACTTGCCGGCAAGGAGCTGAATTTTGATGTGGAAGTCACTGAAATACGTGATGCAACAAAAGAAGAGATTACACATGAGCATGTACATGGTCCTGATGGCCATCAACATTAAATTTTACCATTAAGGCTGGTGTGCAAAAACATTTTTAAATTAATTAATTTTTCTTTTTGTAAATTAAAAATTAATTCGATCTTTGCACCCCCGAAAACGGGAAATAGTTCTTTAAGAGATTTTGAAAAATGGCAAAGGCCATTTCGTTATTTCCCACTTGGAGAGTTGGGTGAGTGGCTGAAACCATCCCGCAGTTGTGGGACTAAACAGCATACATACTCTTTTAATAACTTTGGAGAGGTGGGTGGCTGAAACCATCCCGCAGTTGCGGGACTAAACAGCGTACATACTCTTTTAATAACTTTGGAGAGGTGGGTGAGTGGCTGAAACCA
>CAZQIV010000064.1:0-36692 GCA_964593705.1 uncultured Lentimicrobiaceae bacterium
CCCCACGGTCACCCCATACCATGCACTAACCGGGCCGGTAAGCCAGTTGGCGTTATTGTTCCAGTTTGGACCGCCGGTGCTGTTGTAAAAGGCTACAAGGGCAAGGGAGTCTTGTTCGAGAACCTGGGCGGGGGCTGGGAGGTGGAGCAGGCAGGCAAAAAAAAGCACAAGTGCTGTAAAGATGTTGGTAAAACCGGCGGATTTACATGGCGTTCTGTGTAGTGCTTTGGTTTTCATATTGTTTTTTGTTTTTTCAAAGTGTAAATATACAGAAAATAAATATGTTTGAGGCTAATTGAAATGAAATTTTTCCGGTTATTAGTGCTAAAGAATATCTACAAAATCCGGTTCGGGCTCTCCCGGTATTTGCCCGGGCTGTGTGGGCATAATGTTGTAGGTGTCCGTAAGCTCCTGTTGCTGAATGCTTAGAATTTGGATACTTGCCACAGCCTTGTCTTCGGGTATGGCAATGTGGAGTTGTTTTATGGGCAGGAAGGGTTTGCCTACATCTGTTTCCATATCGCATCCGGCAAGGGTGGCAATATCCCAGCCGTCGGTTTGTGAGGTGCTTACATCGGCAGGGTTGTAATTTACCTGCCCTGTGTACTGGGCGAAAAGCCCGTGCAGCATCAGCATCATGATGCTGAAAGCCACCAGAAATTTAAACTTTTTCATAGTTTTGTAAGGTTTTAATGTTAATTATTAATTTAATTAGCTCACAAGCGGGAGCATGAATTTAGCGATTGGTCCCACGTTTGCTTTTTATGAATTTCGTTGAATAAGTATCAATTTTAGTTTGTAAATTAAAAAGGTACATTCCGGGTGAGAGGTGTTTTATATCAAGCACAATCCTGGAACAGCCGCCTTTTTCATAGTCTTTATTTAAAACACACTTACCCTGCATATTTAAAATATGAATAGAGATGCTTCTATCCTTAAAATTCATTTCAATAGTAATTCTATCATTCGCCGGAATAGGATAAATTGAAATATCTTTATTTTTAGGTTGTAATATATTGACCCCGGTATCAATTTTAATATGAACCGGACGGCTTACCAGCGTAAGTTCTTTTGCCAGTGAATTTTCGGCCCAACATTGATATGTCCCGGTATCAGCATAAGAAAAATTGTTTATCCACAGGGTATCTGCTTCATTACTTTGCAAAATAAGCTCTCCATTTCTATACCAGTGGTATTCTGTATATTCACCTCCTGTGCCGGAATAAATAGCATAGCTGCTACCAGGTGTCATTACCGTATCGATTTTTATTCCCATGCTGTCCTGGGGAAAATAGGTGAACCACATATAACCCACAAAATGAGGTTCAATATCCTCGAAGGTCATTTTGTTATTTTGGATCCATAAAGTACTTAAAAACCAGTTGTTGTCCCATGGTGGAATACCTGTAAATTGATTATTATGAAAGAACATACTTTCGCAAGTAATAATGTCTGGATTATCAGGATCGTTAAGCCTTAAATACCCTGTCATAAACAACAGGTTGTTAAAATAATCCAAGCCTGGGACATCTGCCTTTTCGTAAGCCATTGTCTTATTAATGAATGTATTTAATTCATCCGGATTGTCAAAAACAGCCCTTCCTACAAAATGGTCAGGTGAACCGTCAATATGATCGCCATTTTCACCAAACTGAGCATTCCCATTTGCATTCCAGTTATAATCAGGGTTGCTTGCTTTATCTACATCGCTAAAATATAGTTCACATGGGCGCCAAAGGTTAATATGGGTATCATCGTATGCATACCTTGCGGGAATAATATCGGTATCGCCTCCGAGCAAAACAAAAAGGCTGCCCCAATTATTAAAAACATCTTTCAGATAATAAAATATCTTCTCGGCCTGGTCAACACCCGTATATTCCAGGTTAATTTGCTCTAATGTAACAATAACTGTGGAAATGCCTTTTTTGGTTTTCCAAAAGGCAAAATCCTGCAATTCAGCAATATTGTATTCTGCAGAAGTAATTATTATATAATCAGGCACAGAGCCGTTTGCAAAGGGCATTGGATTTAAATTCAAGGGTGGTGATGTAATATCGTATTCAACTATTTCTTTAGCTCCACCAAGAAATGAATCAGTATTCTCAGGATTGGAAACAGTACTTTTAATGAAGTCTGTAACTATTGCATTCCTGTAGCTGCTTATTTTTTCGGGTCTAATAACATTTTCGGAACCTGTGGTGTATTGCAGTTCGAATTCAATGCTTGTATAAAGCTGCAACGTTTGCGGTAGAGGAATATAAGATAAGGGGTACAGGTTTACGGTTACAATTTTATAGCCCATAGTTGATGCTTCCCTTCCAATTTCTATAATCTTACCGGGATAAGGCTCATCCGACTGGTATATTTCCGTTTTCGGTTCAACCCAATCGGGTGATTCACCTCCGTTTAAGGGTATAGGTGGTTGTTCGGGATAAATATTATACGCACCTGACAAGGCTTGTGTACGCGTATCTGTTATCTGAACACTAATCCCAGATGCATCAAGGGGGAGCAGGTATTTTTTCTGAACTACCGGGATTTCCGGCTCTCCAAATTTGATCTGGGTAGTAACGCCGGTTTTTGATGAAGGCCCATAATTAGTTTCAATCCTGTGGTAAAGGCCTGAAGTTGAAAATTGTAAATTATTAAGGGAAGTTGACAAGATCCCATCAACCTGTGCGTTTATTCCCAATACTGATAACATCAGTAAAAAAAGGGAAAATGATTTAATCATTGTTCTCATAATGTACCTCCGTTTTTAATGGTTAAGAAATCTATTTTATTAAAAGTTTTCCTGATTTGATTATTTTATTTTCACTTGATAAGGAATAGAAGTATACGCCGAAAGGAAGATTGCCCCGTGATATTTCAGTTTCGTTAGTTTTGATGTTAAAAATATGTTTTACTTTTATTCCATCCTGGTTGTAAAGTGTAAAGCTAAGATGTCTAGAATTCTGTAAAATATCCGGTTGAATATAAAGAGTAGATTTTTGGTGAAATGGATTGGGTAATATATTAATATTTTTTGTGCAATTGTTAATTGTTTCATCAATTCCTACTGGAATTCCCCCGTTTACTGTTTTATATATCCTGCTGTAATCAGTAACTGCATAGCCGGTATCAACATTAATCATTTCAAAGTCAAAGAATGTACCGGTTATTTGTTCGTTCCATGTATACCCCCCATCATCTGTCCTTAATATCAGTCCATCATCAATCATAACTTCCCAGCCTGCATAAAATCCGGTTTGTTCATTTATAAATTGTAATCTGTTTACCGTAAGTCCTCCAACACCACCTTGTGTAAATACCCAATTATTTCCTCCATCAGTAGTTTTGAAATTACCTCCTTCAGGCCCAAACATACCCAAACAATATCCAATTTCTTCGTTAACAAATGAAATATTTGTTACAAAGTCCATTCCTGGATTAGACAGATTCCAGGTATCTCCCCCATCCTCTGTTTTCAGGAAACCATATTCTTAACCGGAAGACCAGATACTAATCCCAATAAATCCTTTTAAATTATTGATCATCTCAATATCATTTAACTCAAAATCGTCGATATAGTGATAATCCCAGTTTTCACCCCCATCGAATGTACGAAGTATTGAACCACCCCAATATCCACTTATCATATCATTTGCTACGATCCAGCCTGTATCAGGATGTATAAATTCAGCTTTTTCTAATCTGTAATTTGTATCGGTAATTATCAATTCCCAGTTTTCACCGTAATCCACAGTTTTTGCAATTCTTCCGGAAGCACCTACAATATACCCGGTTTGGGCATCGGGAAAATTGATATCCTTAGCATAAATTTCAAATCCCGGGTCAATTGTTTGCCATGTTTGCCCTTTATCAAAAGTGCGTAATACTTTGCTATTATATGCGGCGGCATAAACAGTATCCTCATTTATACATTCAATCCCTATTAACCCAATATCAGTATCAGTATAAATATTTATCCATTGAGCATTAAGGTTTGTTTGTGAAAAAATTATCAATGCCAAAATGTAAAGTAGTTTAATCTTTTTCATAACATTTTTTGTTTATTAATTATTACTTTAATGATTTCAATAATTTTCCTGAGTTTAAAACAGTATTTCCTGATTTTAAAGCATAAAAGTAAATTCCAGCATTTAAATGATTTAGCTTGCGGATTGTAATTCTTGGATTTTCAACATTCTTTGAATAAACAATATTACCTTTTGCATCAAACATCTCAAATCTAATCGGCTTATCACCTTGTGCTGGCAATGCTAACAGATCAATATTAAGCTCATCATTAAATGGGTTTGGATACAAAATCGGGAGATTAGTAACTTGAAATTCAAAAATATCAACTGGTAATCCTCCATTGATAGTTTTGTAAATTTCTCCTGTTGTCCTGATACAATAGCCTATTGTAGCATTGGCCATATCCATATCAGAGCACTCGCCACCAATGTAGTAGTTCCAATTTAGGCCTCCATTCGTGGTGACAAAAAGCCCGCCAACCGCCGGCATAAATTCATACCCAGCATAATAAGCTGTGTCGCTATTCAAAAACTGTAACTGGCTTCTTGAAAATTGGCCAACCCCAATTCCACCACCAGTTAAAAGCATCCAATCCTCTCCTCCATTTTCGGTTTTGAACAAACCTCCTGACTGTGCGCCAACAAATCCTGTGTCGGGGTTAATAAAAGAACAACACATTGGAGACCCTTCATATCCCCCGTTTAATGGAAACCATGTGTTCCCTGCATCTATGGTTTTAAGGATGCCATCCCAATGTGTAATGTACCCAATGTTTGAGTTTATCATTTGAATATCTGTAAAGCCTTGTGCATCGGGATAGTAGTAATTCCAGCTTTCTCCCCCATTATAGGTTCGCAAGATAAGCTCCAGTCCTTCGGATGATTTTCCAATTATCCACCCTGTATCGGCAGAAATAAATTCAGCCTCTACTATTTGCGCAATAGTATCCTGTTCCAACTGTTGCCAATCATTGCCATAGTTTTCAGTCTTCAGAATCATCGAATTACCAACAATATAGCCGGTTTGGGGGTTGGGGAAATTCACATCAGAAAATTTAAAATTGGTACAGTCATAATTTATACTGTCCCATGTTTGGCCGCCATCAAATGTTTTGATTGCACAGTACCACCCCACAACAAATACTGTATCAGGGTTTACGGCTTCTAAAGCATAAAAATTATTATTGCTTGTGAAAATGATGTTCCATTGTGGGAAAACATAAATAGGAATCAAGAGCATTAAAATAAATAAAGTTTTTTTCATAATCTTATTTTTTTTATCGAACGTGTCATTTTAATTTTAAATACAAGCCCTAAATATAGGTGTATTGTATTCAATTTGCAAATTTTGTAGCAAGTAAAAATTATTTAAATGTGTAATGTAGTTTGTTGCGTGATGTTTATTAACAAGTTAGGATTGTAATTTGGTAAGCGTTTTTTACGCAAAAAAATCACTATTGTCCGGGTAAATTTAGCTTCATTTGATTTATCCAATACTACCATTACTCCGATTACTACATTATGTATTTCGATCATCGCCTTGATGTATTGCACTTTGGTTTAATGACCGAAAAATTGAGATTTTAAAATTTTTAACATAAAGAATACTTGCCTATTTAATTGATTATCAATATTCATTTTTTGTTATTTTTTTAACAATAGTAAATAAATCTATTTCATTATGGAATAAAATTAGCTTTGCATATAATTGAAAATTAGCTCACTAAAGCATAGTGGAGTATGATAAAGAAAGTATTGGTTGCAAATCGCGGTGAGATAGCCGTCCGCGTGATGCGTTCTTGCAGGGAAATGGGAATTAAAACTGTAGCAGTTTTTTCGGATGCTGATCGAACTTCGATGCATGTGAGGTATGCCGATCAGGCATTTTATATTGGTCCTTCTCCCTCCTCCGAAAGCTATCTTAAAGCTGATAAAATAATAGAAGTTGCAAAAAAAGCAGGTGCTGATGCCATACATCCGGGTTATGGATTTCTGTCGGAAAATGCTTCTTTTTCGGAGCGATGCGAAAAGGAGGGAATTTTATTTGTTGGACCTGACCCATTTGCCATAAGAAGCATGGGCGATAAAATAACTGCCCGAAAACGAATGATCAGCGCCGGCGTTCCTGTTGTTCCCGGAACTGTTGAACCTATTACCGATGAAAAATTGGCTGTTGAAAAAGTGATGGAGATTGGCTTGCCTGTAATGATAAAAGCATCGGCAGGTGGCGGCGGTAAAGGTATGAGGCTGGTTAAGGAAAAAAAAGAAATACTGAGTTCGATAAGAGCTGCAAAATCAGAAGCAAGGGCTTCGTTTGGAGATGATGCAGTCTATATCGAGAAATATATAGAATCGCCCCATCACATCGAATTTCAGATTTTGGCCGACAGGTTTGGAAATACTATTCATCTTTTCGAACGCGAATGTTCCGTGCAAAGGCGGCATCAAAAGGTTGTAGAGGAAACACCATCACCATTGATGAACCCTAAAATCAGGGAAGAAATGGGGAATCATGCTGTTGTTGCGGCCAAAGCAGTTAATTACTACGGAGCCGGTACAATAGAATTTATTGTTGATGATAATCTCAATTACTATTTTCTTGAAATGAATACAAGGCTACAGGTAGAGCATCCTATTACCGAAAGAGTTGTTGGGGTTGACCTGGTAAAAGAGCAAATAAAAATTGCACAAGGTGAAAAACTTTCACTGAAGCAGGAAAATCTTAGACAACTTGGGCACGCCATCGAATGCAGGATTTATGCTGAAGATCCGGATAATAATTTTATGCCTTCGCCTGGAGTTATCAAGCATATTACTGAACCACTTGGTTTGGGTGTGCGTCATGACGGATATGTGTATGAGGGATATGAAATCCCGATTCATTACGACCCTATGATCTCGAAATTGATTGTATGGGCAGGCACGAGGGATGAGGCAATTAACCGGATGAAAAGAGCGCTATATGCCTACAAAATTACAGGTATTAAAACTTCTATTCCGTTTCTTGCAAGGATTATGGACAATGATGATTTTAAAAACGGAAATTATAACACACACTTTATTGAGAAAAACCAGGAGTTTTTAAAATCCAGGAAGCCCTGCGGAAACCAGTGTCAGGATATTGCACTTATCGCTGCGTTTATTCATTACAAAACCAAAATCGATTTAGCCTTCAATGGTAATTCTGAAAAGGGAACTTCTAATACAAATTCGTGGAGGGATTTCGGAAGAAGAAAATCGTTGATGAAACTATAGCCATAAATAGGAAAAAATATGTCGCTCGAAATAAAAATTAATGATAGAATTGCAAACGTGAAATTGCTCAAACATGAGGGTAATATTTACGAAATAGAAGTTGATGATAACGTTTACCTGTTGGATGCTCTAATGGTTGAACAGGGAGTTTATTCGATTTTGCATAACGATGTTTCTCATAATGTTGAATTAATCGAAAAAAATGATCATCGTCATTTTAGTGTAAATACCTATAATCGTTCTTATGATGTAGAAATTATTGATGCCGAAGCCCGATACAAAATGAATCGGAGTGCTGATGAGTTGGATGATATAAGAAAAATTGCGAGCCCAATGCCTGGTAAGGTTGTTAAAATACCCGTGAAAGTTGGTGATGAAGTAAAAGCCGGCGATACAGTAATTATTGTTTCGGCAATGAAAATGGAAAGTGAATATAAAGTACAGAAAGACCGTGTCATTAAACAAATTCTTGTTAAAGAGGGTGATATCGTTGACGGAAATCAAATACTTGTGGTGGTAGAATGATTGAAAAAAAAGAATGATAGAATGACAGAAAATGAGGAATGTTGAACGTAGGGAAATCCCGCATTTGCGGGAAGCGGAGCAGCCTGCCCCGGTTTTTCGGGGAAATCCCGCCCCTGCGGGAATTGAAACAGAAAAATGACTGAATGACTGAAAAAAAGAGATAGAATGTTGAGCGAAGCGAAATCCCGCCCCTGCGGGAATTGAAAATTGGAGAAATGGAGGGTTTGGAAAGGTCTTAGTGTCATAACAGTACATAGTGTCCTTAAAAGGATGTGAGATGGAGAGTGGTAGAGTAACAATTAACGAATAACGAATAATGCCGGGCAAAGCCCGGGCATCCATGCCTCGCTTAAACAAATGCCTACGCTGGCGGCAAGGCGGGCTAAAAAAGTTCCGAAAATTTACAAATTTTCGGAACAATTAACAATTAACCAATAACGAATAACTATTAACCAATAACGAATAATCAATAACGAATAACCAATAACGAGTAATGCCGGGCAAAGCCCGGGCATCCCTGCCTCGCCTAAATAAAAGCATACGCTGGCGGCAAGGAGGGCTCGAAAAGTTACGAAAATCAAAGATTTTCTACTTTTCGGGACAATTAACTATTAACAATTAACGAATAACCAATATCATGGCATCATTACAAGAAAAGATAAAGCATTTTGAACTGAAAGATAAAATAGCCGAGCAGGGAGGAGGTAAAGAGCGTATTGATCGGCAGCATGCTGCCGGGCGCAAAACCGCCAGGGAAAGAATGGACGATTTGTTAGACCCCGGCACTTTTGTTGAGATGGATAAATTTATGACCCATCGCGCCACCGATTTTAATATGCAGGACAATAAAATTCTTGGTGATGGTGTGGTAAGCGGTTATGGAAAAATAGATGGTCGTTTGGTGTATGCATTTGCCCAGGATTTTACAGTTTTTGGCGGAACTTTATCAAGAGCCAATGCTGATAAAATTATTAAAGTAATGAATCTGGCAATGAAAATGGGAGCACCGGTTATAGGGCTCAACGATTCAGGCGGTGCCCGTATCCAGGAAGGCGTTCAAAGTTTGGCCGGTTATGCCGACATATTTTTACTCAATACAAAAGCATCAGGAGTTGTTCCCCAGATTTCGGCTATTATGGGGCCTTGTGCCGGAGGAGCGGTTTATTCGCCAGCCATTACCGATTTTATTTTTATGGTAAAAAACACAAGTTACATGTTTGTAACCGGGCCTGATGTTATAAAAACTGTTACCCACGAGGAAGTTACAAAAGAAGAGCTGGGCGGTGCGATGACCCACAACGCCACAAGTGGAGTGGCTCATTTTACAGGTGATAATGATGAACAAACCATGCAAATGGTTCGCGAGTTGATGGGTTACCTGCCATCGAATAATATGGAAGATCCACCCCGTAAACCAAGCACCGATGACCCCAAGCGTGAGGATGTAAAATTGGATACTGTTGTTCCTGACGATCCAAACAAGCCTTACGACATGAACGGGATTATTTGCACAGTGGTTGACAATCACAACTTTTTTGAAGTTCAACCACATTATGCAAAAAATATTATTGTAGGATTTGCCCGTTTGGATGGACGATCGGTAGGTATTGTTGCAAACCAGCCCCAATTTTTAGCAGGGGTACTTGATATAAATTCATCGATGAAGGCAGCCAGGTTTGTGAGGTTTTGCGATGCATTCAATATTCCGTTAATTACTTTTGAGGATGTCCCAGGATTTTTGCCCGGGACAGCACAAGAATTTGGAGGCATTATAAAGCACGGAGCAAAATTATTGTATGCGTACTCTGAAGCTACTGTTCCAAAAATTACAGTGATTACTCGTAAGGCTTATGGCGGTGCTTACGATGTGATGTCGAGCAAGCATATTGGCGCTGATGTAAACCTGGCTTATCACACGGCAGAAATTGCTGTAATGGGTCCTGAAGGAGCCGTTAATATTTTATATCGTGGTAAATTAAACGAAGAAGAACGAAAGCAAGCTGTAGAAGATTACAAGAATACTTTTGCCAGCCCGTACAAAGCTGCTGAGTTGGGTTATATTGACGAGATCATCTATCCTCGCCAAACCAGGAAAAGACTCATCCAGGCGCTTGAAATGACCCAGAACAAAAGCGAACAAAATCTACCTAAAAAACATGGGAATATTCCTTTGTAGAAAAAGAGTTTTTTTCTAATACAACTCAGGGTATGACTTAAAGTTCAGAACTCCTGACTCATTAATTGAACATCAATTAGTTATGTATTTTTTATCGTAAATTATTGTGTAATCATTTTCATGTTTAAATTATTTAATTTTTCTTATGCCATTGGCATGCCTATGGGAGTGTTCCTGAGTGTACAAAGTGTCTACGTGTTGAATTTTAAAAAGTTACCACCCACATAGTGATGCCCGCTTCGCGAGGCGAGCCTATGGCATAAGGCAGTGAGGGCACAAAGATTCGCTAAGATGCATTATTCACGAATCTTGATTTACGTTAAGTAAGGAGTTCTAAAGTGAAACACTGGGTTGTTATTTTACGAACATGGAGAATATTTTGGTTTTTAAAAGAAATTGCCGATTGTTATGCATAAAATATACATAAATGACCACGATTACTGTAAGAAAAGAAATTCAGGGTTTGTCTCAGACTGAATTTGGTTCGGTAGAAGAGTTATTTCAAGCTTTAAAAAAAATTGCCCCTTTACAATTTTACCAAGCTGATAAACAGGAATTTTCTAAAGAAACATTGGATATTATCAAGACATCCAAAAATAATCCAAATCGAAGATTAACAAAAAGTATCGGGCAATAGGATATATTGAAAACAAAATTGATTTTATTGTTACCGAAATTTCCGATCACCAATAATGTCAAGCCTGAGGCAATATTATACTAAATGTTGTTCCCCGGTTTTTCCCTGATTTATAGCTAATCTCTCCTCCTGAGTTTTCGATAATATTTTTTACAATAGCTAGTCCTAAGCCCATCCCCCCTGATTTGGTGGTAAAGTTAGGCGAGAATATCTTTCCGGCTATTTCTTCAGAAATCCCATCCCCATTGTCTGTAATTTCAACCGCTATGTTTTGAAATTGTCGTTTCATGATAATCTCAATTTTCCCGTTTGGAGAGTTCCCGATCGCTTGAATAGAATTTTTTATCAGGTTATTAAAGGCACGGAGTAATTGTTCTTTATCTGCATAAACGCTGTAATTTTCATGCTCATCATACACAAAATGGAAATTTATTTTATCATAAGTTTTAAAAAGAATAATGGTGTTTTGAATAATTTCGACAAGATCAATTTTAATTTTATTTGTAAAAGGCATTTTAGCAAAATCCGAAAATTCGGAGGCAATAATCGAAAGTGCATCAATTTGTTCGATCATGGTTTGGGTAAACTTGTCGAGGCGTTTTTCATAGTCGGGAAGTTCGTTTTGCCAGGCACGCTGCAGGTATTGCACACTCAATTTCATTGGGGTGAGCGGATTTTTAATTTCATGGGCAATTTGTTTGGCCATTTCGCGCCATGCCGATTCGCGCTCAGATTTTGCAAGTAGCGCTGCACTCATGGCCAACTCATCAATCATCCGGTTATATTCTTCAACCAATTGCCCAATCTCATCTTTTCTTATCCAGTTGATGGTTTCATTTTGTCCGCCCAATTTAACTTGCCTGATTTTGGTCATAATCATTTTAATAGGATGCGAAATGTAATTTGAAATCAAAATGGCAATTAAAAGCGAAATAGCAATCAGAATTACATAAATGTTGATATAGGCGACAAGGAAGGTTGATATTTCTTTTTTTAGGTCGTTTTCTTTGGCAAAATACGGCAGATTCAAATAGCCAATAACTTCGCCCATATCGTTTACGAATGGAATATAGGCAGATAAATATTCCTGTTTTCCAATGTTTTCTTCATGAATATATAAGGAAATGCCCTCGATGGAAAGCATTTTGAAAACCTCAGGATCAATTTTATCGCTGATTAGTTTTTCATTATATATTTGCATTCGTGATGATGATATGAGCTGACCATTCAAATCGAAGATGTTGATATCAGTAAAGAATACAGACGCAAATTTCACCAAAAGATCTGGTAATCGTTGAGCGCTGTTATCATCAAAATTTTCAACAGTTGAAAATTTGTGTTGCATTTCAACAAGCACCGAATGTGTTTTTTCAATAATAATATCTTTATTTTTTTTCTCATTCAAATTATTAATATACACGAGTGTAAACGCTCCAATAACAACAAACGAAAATAATATTACCGATGAAATTGATATTTGAAGCCGGGTTCGAAAACTAAAAAATGATGTGCTTCTGCTGGTAAATGGAAATATGGAAATGAAAAAAACAAGGACAAAGAAAATGATAAAAAACAAAAACAAATACGAAAATGGGGCGAGTATATCTAAAATTGATTTCTGCCTAATGCTTATTATTAAACTCTTTTCGTTGTCAATATTATAATAGAGATGATTGTAGCCACTTTGATTAAACAATAAAAATTGTGTTGTTGTATGTCCGTAATGTGATAAATTGAAGTTATAAAAATAGTCTCCTACCCTTTTGTAAAGTTCACCGTTTTGAAACTTGGCGTAAGAATAAGCTGAGAGATCGGGGCTTTTATCAACCTCTTTATTCACCAGTAAATCAGGAAAACCAAGATCGCGGGTAACATGTTTTGGATAAAGCTCAACATATACTTTAAGCGTATTGAGTTTAACAAGCGAGTTATAAAAATCAAGCACCGCCATGTAACCATTTTCTCCGGGATTGTAATTCAGGAAATAGAGTTCAGGACTTTCTGTTGATAACCCATCGTTTTGAATTCTCTCCCCGAAGTATGGAATGCAATTTACATTGATATTTTCAGGCTGTAATAGCAGTTGGTCATTACTCGTGCAAATAGTCAGTTGGCACTCATACTTTGTCCAGTACCCGGTAAAATAATTGTGTGTAAAATAATCGTAAAATTCATCATAATCAAAGGCATCTAAACCATAATCATTTAAATAGCTTATAATGTTTTCATCTCCATAAATTTTATCACTTTCTTGTTGAAACATATATTCAGCCAGTGGATCACGCTGCTCTGAGGCTAAATACACAGCCAATAGTTTTCGGTATTCAGTTTCTTTTTCGGTATTGTATTTATGTAATAAGTAGGTTGAAATAATTGAAAATAAAAAGATAAAAAAAACGATATTTCCCACACTAAATCTGTATTCACGGTGTGAATAGAAAAAACCAAAAGATAGTATATAGATTAATACAAAAATCAACTGCCAATAATCACACGTGCCCGAAAGTTGGCAAAACATTAAAAAAACAGAAAAGGCAATAAGTGCAAAAACAATGTATTTTGAAAAACTGCCACAATATTTATAAGCAAAATATGCAAGCTTTGAACTCACGAGTATGTATGATAGAATAAATGCTGAAACAATAAGCATACTAAAAAGACTCATTGTTGAAAGGGAGAAAATGTTGTTTAAATCGAGAGATATACTCGAGTCTAATATCAAGCTTTTAAAAACAAAACTGATGCCCTTGTAAAAAATGAATATGTGGAGAAAAAGCGAAAACACTATGAAATACTTATGAAATCTATTTTTGTTTAAATTATTTTCACTGAATTTTACCTGGTAAAAAAAGAAAAATGAAATGATAAGAAGTGTTATTGCATTTAAAAAAAGATCTCCAAGTGAAGGTATATAATCAGAATATGCATAATAATGTGGCGAAAATAAATCGGTGGTAAAAAGTATGCCGGGTATTTTGAAATAAAAAAGTGCAAACCGGATTAATACTAAATCTGCAATAAAGCCAAATATAAAAAGTAGTCGTTTTTTTGTTTTTTTATAAACTAACAGATGCAAGCAAAAAAGTATTGCGATTAGGAAAATTAGGGAAAAGGCGAAAAGTATAAAAAGTATGGTGGCTTCATTGTTGTTCAATTTCGTGTTGGTATCGAAAAGGAGTGCGAACAGAAAATTATTATTTGTATCACTTATTAAATATTTTTCCCGGCGATCTCGTGAAAAACCCACATCACTGTCAATCTCAAATGATTTGTGGAAAGTATTTTCGAGGTATTCGTTTTGGTAAGGATAATTGCTTTTAATTTGGTAAAGACCGGCGTAAGTTATATTGTTTTCTTCAAGTAAAAATTTCCTGAACCAGCCATTTCCTGAATTTATGATTTCATCTTTTGATTGTAAGGCTTCATAACTTATCGAAGATTTATTGTCAGACCAAAAAATTAGGCTGTCTGTTTTAAAGATGAGATAAACAGATCCTTCTTCTTCATATACATTTTTGTAGCGATCGACAATCGAAAAAAGCGAATCAGGATTTTGTTGATAACAGTCTTTTAAGAAATATAGTTCCTCCCTGGTATTTTTATCCTTCAACGAAATTTTGTATTCAACATTTTTTAATATGTTTTCGTGATTAAAATTATTTTGGAAATAGTAACTGAAAAATAAAGACAGCGAAAGAAATACAATAAAAAGGAGTGTAAAAAGCTTAATATTTTGTTTGATGGCTATTTTTGGTCTCATAATGTTCGAAAACATAGGTAAATTACAGAAAATCAATTAGTTAAACATGAAGCGAAATAAGGCCCTATAAAAGCGAAATTTAATTAAAGCGATATAATGTTCCACAAGACCTATTAGTAGCGTCAAACGGGCTAAAATTACCCCGTTTTCTTTTTGGCGAGGTAAATAAGGCTTGAGTAGTTGTGTTGTTCTTTTTTTGCCTCAAAATTTGATTTTAGTCCTTTCGTAAATGCAGAAAAATATCTTAAACTTCCATGCTTGTATTTTTCACTAAGTAAGCTCACATAAAACGAATCAAATTTCATAGGTCTAATTTCTGAAATTGAAAATTTATGTTTGTTCAATAAGCTGGAAATTGTATTTGGCGAAAAATGATATAAATGCCTGGGAACATCATACCCGGCCCAGAAAGCATCATAAAATTTCGAATCCCACGACAGATAATTTGGAAGTGCGATTAGAAGTAATCCATCAGGTTTTAGAAGATTATAAATTTGTTCAATTCTTTCGTTTAGTTTTGGAACATGCTCCAAGACGTGCCATAAGGTTATTACATCAAAATTTCCGGACCCGAGTTTTTCAATTTCCTCTTCAGGTTTTACATCGAGCTTATAATTTTCAATCGCGAAATCTCTGGGATTTTTGGACGGTTCAATGCCAAAACACTCCCACCCTTTTTGTTGAAAAACGTTTAAAAATTCTCCGGTAGCACAACCAATATCCAAAATTTTCCCGGATGGAATTATTTCCGAAATGAGTTTGTATTTATTTTCCAGGGCATATTTTTTAATAGTATCATACAAAAATGTAATTAGCCCTTTTTTCTTTTTACTGTGTGAAAGGTATTCATCCGACTGGTAATATTTTTCCAGTTCATTTTCATCAGGGCGAGGATTGGTAAAAACAAAGCCACATTTTTCACATACCGATAGGTGAAAAGTCTCCTGGCTTAAAAAATGATCTTTAATTTCTTTGAAAGTACTTAATGCACTTCCCTCGCAAATCGGACAAGTATTTAGTTTTTCCATTTTTTTGTATTGTGTTCCACGTGAAACAAATGGCTACCTCCCAAGATATACAACCAACACAGAGATATCTGATGGATTTACACCGCTAATTCTGGATGCTTGTCCGATAGTCTTTGGTTGAATTTTAGTGAGTTTTTCCCTGGCCTCAAAGCTTAACGATTTTAAACTTTGATAGTCAAAATTATCTTTTAATTTAATGTTATCAAGCTTGGATATTTTATTGGCTATATCCTGTTCTTTTAGGATGTAATTTTCGTATTTGATAAGAATTTCAGTTTCTTCCAATATTTCATTTAAATGATTTTCATCAAAAGAATTTATAAAATTTTGCAAGGAAGGAACTTGTTCTATTAATCTAAAAAGTGATATTTCAGGACGAGGGATAAGGCTCTCAATTTTTATTTTTTGAGATATAGGTGTTGATCCTCCATTTTCAAGAAATGGGTTTATTTCAGCAGGAGAAACACTTTGTTTTTTTAAAAACTTCCTGATTTTTTCGATAATGTCTAATTTATAATTCACTTTTTCCAGACGTGCTTCAGAGGCAAAACCAATTTTGTGGCTTAGTGGGGTTAAGCGCACATCTGCATTATCCTGTCTTAGCAGAATTCGGTATTCAGCACGCGAAGTAAACATACGATAAGGTTCGTCAACACCTTTGGTGATTAGATCATCGATCAGAACACCGATGTATGCATCAGAACGTGAAAGAATAAATTCAGGCAGCTCATTAATTTTCAAGTGTGCATTTAATCCAGCTATTAGCCCTTGGGCTCCGGCTTCCTCGTAACCGGTCGTTCCGTTTATCTGTCCGGCGAAATACAGGTTTTCTATCAACTTTGTTTCGAGGGTGTATTTAAGTTGAACAGGCGGAAAATAGTCATACTCGATGGCATATCCCGGCCTGAATATTTTCGCGTTTTCAAAACCCGCTATTTTTCGAAGCGCATTAAATTGGACATAATCAGGAAGCGATGAAGAAAAGCCGTTAAGGTAATATTCTTCGGTATTCCAACCTTCAGGTTCTACAAAAAGCTGATGGCTTGTTTTGTCGGAAAAGCGTTCAATTTTATCTTCGATTGACGGGCAATACCTGGGTCCAATTCCTTCAATGCGTCCCATAAACATCGGCGAATCGAGGAAACCAATTTTCAAGGCCTCGTGAACCACCGGGCTGGTGTAAGTTATCCAGCAGCTTTTTTGTTTAGTTAGATTTGGAGTATCGGTAAATGAAAATCGTTGAGGGTTTTCATCGCCAGTTTGTTCTTCCATTTTAGAAAAGTTAATGGTGCGCCCATCTACCCTTACCGGTGTTCCTGTTTTCATTCGGGAGGCATCAAATCCTAATTTTACCAGGCGTTCAGTTAATCCTGTTGAAGCATTTTCCCCTATTCTACCGCCACCAAATTTCTTTTTCCCAATATGAATAATTCCATTCAGAAAAGTACCATTAGTAAGAATTACGGATCTGGCTCGGATTTCCTGTCCCATTGAAGTTATAACACCTTGTACACGGTTTTCATCAACAATTAAATCGATAACCATATCTTGCCAAAAATCAAGATTAGGGGTTTTCTCAAGCATCTCGCGCCATTTCATCGAAAAAAGTACACGGTCGCTTTGAGCCCTTGGACTCCACATGGCGGGGCCTTTTGATTTATTGAGCATTCTAAATTGTATGCGTGTATGATCGGTAACTATCCCGGAGTATCCACCCAAGGCATCTATTTCCCGAACAATTTGGCCTTTTGCAATTCCCCCCATGGCGGGGTTACACGACATTTGCGCAATATTTCCCATATTCATGGTAATCAAAAGTGTTTTTGAACCCATGTTTGCAGCAGCAGCGGCAGCTTCACTTCCTGAGTGCCCTGCACCAACAACAATTACATCGTACTTTTCAAACATTTCAAACATTGTTTCACGTGGAACATAATCATGAAGACCTTAATTCATCAGGCCTGAGCGATAGATAAGCGTTTTCTTTTTTTGTCATAATTTCTTTCTCCTTGTTTGTTTTATCATTGTATCCACACAAATGTAAAACACCATGAATAATCACCCTGTGTAGCTCATCAAAAAAGACTTTAGAAAAAGTATTTGAATTATCTACTATAGTTTCCAAACCTAAAAATATATCGCCGGAAATGGTTTTTTCTTCTGAATAATCAAAAGTTATAATGTCGGTTAAAGTATCATGGTTAAGGTATTTCACATTAATTTCGTGTAGGTATTTGTCCGAACAAAGGATAATATTAATATCTCCGCTACGAAAACCTTCGGCCTGGATAGATTGCCCTATCCATTTTCGCAATAAGATTTTTTGCTTGATAGTGGTGGAAACATCCTCGCTAAAAAAGTTGATTTTATTAGACATTTATAAATATTATTAATTACTCGAAACGATAAAAATATTCCGCAACTTTACTTTTATAAAATGGTTTTAGATTTGGAGGTAATGTTTTAAGTAATTCAAGCTCCCGATTTTTTGTTTTGTAATATTCAAAAAACTCGTCCGGATTACTAACTTTTGTATCACGAGCTTCTCTCGATTCCCGCCTTTGTTCTTCTTCTCTTTGCTGTTCTGCTTTTTCTGATTTTAGCAAACGTGTAAGTATGTCCTGTTGCCTTTTTAAAGTTTCGTTGGTGATTTGGTTGTTAACAATATCCTTTTCTGTTTTTTCCATATCGTCAATCATTTTGGAGACATTACCGTCACCCTTTCCGGTTTCGCTTTTTAGCTGATCACGAAACTCTTCCATTTTTCTTCTAATAGCAGCTTGCTCCGCAGCCATTCTGGCAAGCGATTCACTCATCGATTGTCCTTTTTTACCCTGTTTCCCTGGTTTTTTACCATCCCGTAGTTGCTGTAGTTGTTGATTTAATTGTTCCTGCATTCCTTTCATTCCTTTCATCTGCTGCGAGCCTCCGGGTTTTCCGGGATTAGGACACGATGATTTGCCACTTGATTGCATCGACATCATTTGTTGTTGCATTTGTTCGAGCGACTCACCCAATAATAAGGCAAGATTATTCATGGAGGTCATTGTAATTTGTTGACTTTTTAATGCACTGCTTTTACGTCTTTTTTCCATCCCGTCAATCGAAGCAACAATATTTTTGTCGATAGTATTGAGTTCTTTTAAAACGAATGGTTTAATCATAATTTGTCGTTTGGCAAGTGCATTTAGCGAATCAGCAATTATTTCCATGTCGTCCTGCAGGTTCTGCTGTTGCTTAATGAAGTCGTTATATTTAGGATCATTTGTATTAATTTCATTATAGAAACTCAGGAGATCTTCCTGATCAAAAGAAATCTGAATAAGGTTTTCAAGAATTTCGCGCAATGTGTTGATGTCTTCTCCCATTTGCTCTTCCATCATCGAATCCATCATTTGTTGCATTTTTTGAGAGAGTTCTTGCATTTTTTGAGAGGATTTCTGTTGACTACCTGAGGCCTTTGAATTTTGATTGTTTTCTAATTGTTCGCTGCTTTCCTCCATCGAATCCTGAATTTCCTGCTCTTCCGCATCGGTATTTTCCATCTGGTTAGGATTTTCCAATTCTTCGTTTTTCTTTTCAAGTTCGTCAATATCTTTCCTTACTTCATCAAACTTTTCATTAAGAGCATCCTGCTTTTCTTTAAGTTCATCGCTTTTAGCAGAATCTTCATTCTGTTTTGTTTCTTCGGCTAATTCTTGTTGTTCTTCGGCCAATTCTTTTAATTCGTCAATTGCTTCCTGGAGTTTTTGTTCAAATTCAAGTTGTTTGAAAAGTTCAAGATTTCGGTCTAACTGCTCTTCAAGGTCTTCGTTCGACATTTTCATTTCTTCCATCATCTCGCTTACCTTATCTTTATCAAGCTCATCCAATAGCTTTTGGATTTCCTCCATCATAGCCTTCATTTCATCGGTCAGCAAATCTTCCATCATTTCCTGGAGTTGTTTTTGTTTTTCCAAAAGGTTTTCATCAACCTTTTTATATTTCTGCTGATCTTCCATTTTTTGCTCATTTTCCTTCTGAAGGTTTTCTATCTTTTCCTGTATTGTTTTGTGCCTGCTAAACAGATCCTCGATTTGTTGTTTATCCTGCCACGACATGGTTTTTTTTTCAAATAGGTTTTTATTTATATCGTCAATTTCTTGTTGTAAAAGATTTAGTTCTTTTAATGCCTTTTCCATATCATCTTTAATATTATTACTTGAAGTTTCTAACTTTTCTTCAAGTTCTTCAATGGAAGGCGCTTTGAAAATCATCTTTTGTGATCGGGTAGATTTATTGCCATTTATTGCATCGTTGTCCCAAATTTCGAAATAATATTCTACTTCTTCGCCAGCCTGCAAATTAAGGGATGCCAAATCAAAGTAGTGGGAAAATTGCTGCTGATTAGTGCCTTTTTGCAATTTTAAATATGCGCCCTGGTATTTATCATTATTAGAATCATCAACATTTGCTGATTGTTTATGGAAGAAAGCCAAGCGTGTAAAACCCCAATCATCTTTAATAAAACCCCGAAAATATACCCTGTCAACAGACAGCGAATCGATAAACTCTTCAATACTTATTGTAGGATAAACGTCAGGTATAACACTAATCGCGAATTGTAGAGAATCGTTATTTATTAAATAATTGTTTTTTGTTGTTACGGAGTAGGCATGGCTTTTGAAGAATTTTTGATTGAATGTAAACACATCGCTGTTTTGTTCTGTTAAAGTGTATGTGCTGTCACTAAAGCGTATATTAACTTTATCGGTATCGCGGGTGTTGAAAACCCATTTGAGTTCGGTTCCCTCGGGAATTACTAAATCTCCGGTATTATTTAAAACCTCGTTTTCTTTTTGGGTGTAAGCAGGGTAAAAAATCTCCGATTGAAAGTTTAAAATTATAGGTTTTGGTAATACTTTTATGGTGTATGTTTCAGAGGAAAATTCTGAAGCCTCAAAAATAAAATCTACATCTTTTTGTAAGTTGCGGAAGGTATAGGTATAATGAACATTGTCCTTTTTCTTCATCCTGAACGGGACTTTTCCGTTGTAAATTATAACAGATTCAGGAACACTCTCGCCCTCGATTTTTAATTTTACCTGGAAATCCTCTTGCTGAATTGCATTCAAAATTTCATTTTCAAGCACAAATTGAAAAGGAACCAATTTTTCAAATTGGCTGGAATGTTTAATTATTCTTGTGGTAGGATCGGTTATAATACTTGGGGCAGCCAACATGAAAATGAGTATTATAAATACCGGTGGCAAGGCGTATTTTAGATATTTGCGGTTTCCTTTTAAATCGATGGCATTGCTGAATGGGATCGGACGAAGACCGGCGATTCGTTGGTCGATACTTGCATTAATAAGATCGGTATTATTTCCCGAAACAGTACTTAATACTTTGAGCTGCAATGTATTAAGTAATTTATCCTCGATGTTGTTAAAGTGTTTTCCAATTATGGAAGCCGCTTGTTGGTGTGAAATTATTTTGCCTATCCTAAAAAGTTTGAAAACAGGGATGAGTATGAGCTTAAAAATAATTAAAAAGCTGATAATCAAATACAAATAAAATAGAATTGTTCGGGCTGTTGTCCCTAACCAGGCAAAATATTCAAGCAGTGTTATTGTTAGAAAAAACACTAATAAAGCGGTAATACTATAAATAAATCCTTTGATTATCTGGTTTTTATAGTATTTCCGGATAAACGAGTCGAGTTTATGAATTAATATTTGGTAATTATCTGTCATAGTAAAATTGGCAATTTAAGTTATTTACAGGCTGAATTTCAGCTACTGAAAACGCAATGAGTCAATCAATTATTTTAATTTTATCAACTGCAAAGGTATTATTTACTGATTGTTTAACTACCTGATAATTGTTGCAAGGATAAATCTGTTTTTAACTGCTGGATAAAACAGTCAATTTTTCTGGAAGCAGTTGTTAAGAAAGAATCCAATTTGATTGTATAGGAAAGAAAATGAAACCTGAGGTAAATCGTAAAATATAGTGTACTAATTTGAAACAATAATTTTTTGTGTTTCTGAATGGATGGTAAAATTGTTTTCATCTTTGAAGCGAACCACGCAAAAGTAAATTCCTGATTTAATTTCACCAGTCTCCCACCCTAAAGAAATGGGTTGAGAATTAAATAATTCGTCTTCATGAAAAAAGACTTGATTGCCTGTCAGGTCAAAAATTTTGCACGAAAAAAAACCATTTATCGGAGCTGTAAATTTTATCTCTGTATTTGTATGGCAAGGATTTGGCGAAATATTGACAATGTGTTTTTTTATTGATCCAAGTTCTTTGATTCCAACAAGTGCAAAAAGTTCGTTAACAATTATTTCGGTCGGCTCAATTTGATAGGCCGGAGTGCCAATTTCGGCAAATGAAAACCGAAGTTTTTGTTGATATGGAATATATTGAATAGTTTGTAAATTGGTGCTTACACCAGCGGCCTGAAGAACCTGCCAGTTTCGTTGAATGGTAAGTTGGTTTGATGTTTCCAGTGAGTCGGCTATACGGCTATATCGGTAACAGGCTGTTGGTGGTTTCAACAAGCGGAAATGGTTGGTCGAAACAAGATTATCTCCAAAATAATTAGGATTATGCGCAATAGTTCTTATGGTATCGCCAAAGGAATTATGAATTTCCAACACTTCAGCAGGTATATCATTACCACTCGATGCGGCAGTATTGATGATAAATGTACTTGAAACATTATGCGCCCTCACAGCATCGGTAACATCGCGGGGCGAACAAACGCCATCATTATTATAATCCCAGTTTTCGAGGCCATCGCGTTGGGCAAGGTTTACAGGGTAAAAATTAGTGCCTGAAGGGCTCGTGTTGTAGTTGCCCATATTTTGGAATGTGGCAATTCCTGATTCGTTAAAACCCGACAAAGCCCCGATAAGCCCGATAAATCCCAGGGTGATGATCCGCTGACCGTTGCCAGAATAATTTCCCCAGACTATTATCAAAGCATTGTTGATGAGGTATGGATTGTTCTCCCAATCAAGGTTGCGACTGATTACGAGTTCGCCCCCCAGTTCCGAATTTGCTGTCGCATCTCCCCAGCTCATCAAATCGGAGCAACCCGGCCCGTGGATGTTGAACTTGCCGAAAGCGGTAAAATCGGGGATGGAGTTAGCAATAAGAACATCTTTAAAAGTTAAATCTTCGCCCAGGGTTGGGGAGTAAATACTCACCCCGGCATCTTCCATTCCATCAATCATGCCCTGGGCTATTTGTTGGTATTTTGCATCGTAGATAAATTTCTGATCAAATATTTGCCTGGCATATTGATAATTTGCAGCTCCTCCAAAAGTGTGATTGATAACGTAGTTTTCCATAACATCAGCAATGGGCTCGCCTAGCAGGCGGCCATATTCGTAGCCGGCTCCATACCCATCAACCATGAGCCATAAAACAAGTTTGCCATCAATACGTGTTGTATCGGCAATTTCGATTGGGTTGCTGAAGGCTTTGACAACAAAAAAGAGGATTGTGAGAAATGAAAATAACTTTTTCATAGGTTTTATGTTTTATGTTTATAACATCCAAAGATACTACATATTTTGAGCAAATGAAATACAACTTTTGAAATTGAAACCCGGCTTTTTTGAAAAGAGGACTCCTGGTTTTTTTATTTCATTCATAATTATTGTATCAAACCAGGCTCCTGTCAGTTGCACTTTCCTTCCAAAGTTTATCTTTGCGCTCCAAAACTAAGTTATTATGACAAATACACAAAAAGTAAAATAATGAAGGTTTATTTTGACAACTGTGCTATTCAAAGGTCTTTGGATGACAGATCAAATTACAGGAATCGTATTGAGGCCGAAGCAATTATTGTATTAATTGAAATGGCGGAACAAGGAGAATTATTTATGGTAAGTTCGGATGTTTTACTTTTTGAGTTAAAAAACACTCCAGATCTCGACCGGATTGCGTATGGGATGAAATTTCTGGATCTATCTAAAGAAACGTTTTCCTTAACCAAAGAAATTGTGGACTTAGCCAGACGGTTTGAAAATAATGGTATTAAATCTATTGATGCATTGCATTTAGCAATTGCGGACTTTAATCATATTGATTATCTTTGTACTTGTGATGACCGTTTCTTAAAAAAGGCCGCTGAAATTAAACATAATAACACAAGGGTGATATTACCTACTAAATTAATAGAGGAGATTTTGTGATGAATCAGGCAATAACCTTAAATGAAATAAATAAAGAGGCGTTCGATGTTTTATACAAAGAACTAGGCCTTTCGAAAACGCTACAGTTTCTTAATCAGTTTTCGAGTGGGAAAAGTGATTATTCCAAACTTAAAGATGAGCTCTTCGAGGGGAAAACTGTTCAGGATATTGTTGATCTGATAAAAAAAACTCAGTAAGATTATTCCAAATCCTGCCCAACAGGGTTGGCTATTCAAAAATAGCAGGGCAAGTAAAGTGAGCTAAAATATCAGATGTGTCATTGGTATTTTATTGGATTAAATCAGGCTACTTGAACTCAAAAGTGGTATGTTCATTTCATAAAAATCACGGCCATTAAAAAATTTCAACTGGATTCCTATTTCTTCTTTCCTGGGGCTTTTTCCTTTGGAATCCCAACTTCGTGAGGCGAGCCTTCGGAACAACCCATATTCACGAAATGAGTTCGCATCATTACACAATAAAGTAGTTTTTTCCTAACAAAAACCTTTATCAAATTCTATCTTTGCAGCTCAAAAAATTATTATTATGGCAGAAACACAAAAAGTAAGGGTAAGGTTTGCGCCAAGCCCAACCGGGCCGTTGCATATTGGCGGCGTGCGGACAGCTTTGTACAACTATCTTTTCGCGAAGAAAAATGGCGGAACTTTCATTTTACGCATCGAAGATACCGATCAAAAAAGATATGTTCCCGGAGCCGAAGAATATATTATTGAAGCCTTGAAATGGTGTGGCGTAAGGTACGATGAAGGCCCGGATGTGGACGGACAATTTGGTCCCTATCGCCAGTCTGATAGGAAACGTTTGTACAGTGAGTATGTTTCAAAACTCGTGGTAGAAGGTAAAGCCTATTATGCTTTTGATTCTGCCGAGGAGTTGGATGCCATGCGCGAACGATTAAAAGCCGAAGGTGCCAGCAGTCAGCAATATGGCCCCGAAACCAGGCTGAGCATGAAAAACTCGCTTACCCTTGACGATAAAGAAACCCAAAAGAGATTAGCTGCCGGAGAGCCTTACGTGATTAGGATTAAAATGCCTGATGATGAAACCATCATCGTAAACGATTTAATCAGGGGTAGGGTAGAAGTTCAATCTAATTTATTGGATGATAAAGTTTTGTATAAATCTGATGGTATGCCCACCTATCATTTGGCAAATATTGTTGATGATCATTTGATGGAAATCAGCCATGTAATTCGTGGCGAAGAGTGGCTGCCCTCGGCACCTTTGCATGTTTTGCTGTATCAATACCTGGGATGGGAAGCGCCACAATTTGCCCACCTGCCTTTATTGCTCAAACCCGATGGCAATGGCAAACTCAGCAAACGCGATGGCGATCGTTTGGGATTCCCGGTTTTCCCATTAAAATGGATCGATCCTAAAACCGGAGATATTTCAAGTGGCTATCGTGAGGATGGTTATTTCCCCGATGCGTTTATCAATATGCTGGCCCTGCTTGGGTGGAGTCCGGGAACTGAACAGGAAATATTTACAATGCAGGAATTGGTCGAGAATTTCTCCATCGAAAAGGTGGGCAAGTCGGGGTCGAAGTTCGACCCTCAAAAAGCCCATTGGTTCAACCATCAATATCTTGTTGCCAAAGATGATGAAGAGCTGGCAAATTTGTTTTTGGATGATTTGAAAAGCAGAAATATTGATGCAGATAAGGATTTTGTAAAACAGGTGGTTTCGTTGGTGAAAGAACGCGCCGAGTTTGTAAAAGACCTGTGGGAACAAAGTTCATTTTTCTTTGAAGCACCCACTGAATATGATCCCAAAGTTGTGAAAAAGCGTTGGAAAGAAAATACGCCTGCAATGATGGCTGTGGTTAAGGATGTGATTGCCGGTGTTGAAGATTTTAAGGCGGATAACATCAAAGCTGAAATTGTTGCTTATCTCGAAAAAAACGAAATCGGGATGGGCGCTGTGATGAATGCGCTCAGGTTGGTTTTGGTGGGTGGTGGCTTTGGCCCCGACCTGATGAAAATTGCTGAATTGCTAGGTAAGGATGAAGTAAAAAGAAGAATTGAATCTGGTATCCAGAACATCAAAAAATAAGATTGCCGAAATTATTCGCCTTCTCTCAATAACTATTAACTAATTACGATTAACCAATATTTCATTATGGGATTGATCTCGATTGAAAACATGGAGTTTTTCGCTTACCATGGCTGTTTTAGCGAAGAACAGATTATTGGCACACGCTTTATTGTTGACCTCTATATAGAAGCCGAAACCACTGAAGCGGAAGAGACCGACAAACTTTCTAAAACGATCAACTACCAGGAGGTTTTCCTTATGGTGAAAGATCAGATGGCGATAAAATCGCATTTGCTTGAGCATCTGGCACGAAGAATTTTGAATGCTTTGCATGAAAATTTTTCGGGCATTGATTATGTCGAGGTCAAGGTATCGAAGATGAACCCACCACTTGGGGGAAAGGTGGGTAATGTAAGTTTAACTTTGAGCACTGAAGATGAATAAAAAAGCAAGTCATTTAAAAATTAAAGAACCTTCAACCTGCCCAAAATGTGGAAAGGAGTTTTACTGCAGCCCTTCCGGGAAATGCTGGTGTGTGGAGGTTTTTGTTGAACCTGATAAGTTGAGCGAGATTAACCAAAAGTATGATACTTGCCTTTGCCCGGAGTGTTTGAGGGGGTATGGGGGGTTGAATACTCGATGAACACATCATGACATTTTTATATATGCCTTGAGTAATTGAGAATAGTTTCTTGAAAACCGAAAATCGAGTTTTAATTTTTAAGTTTTGGCAAAAAGTAGTAGTAAAATGAAGATAATGCTTGGCTCAACCGTTTATGGTTTTGAGGATCAGCTATCACAAATTATTGCTCAATTGCATTTATTGGGTTACGAGGTGCTTAATTCCTATAATGGAAGTATTAAAGTTAATCCTTATTTATCTAATCTTGATAATTGCCTTAAAGCTGTTGAGGATTGTGATTTGTTTTTGGGTATTATTCGCCCCTTTTATGGCTCAGGAAATATTGGCGGGAAAAACATTACTTTCGAAGAGATTAAAATAGCCATAGAACTAAAAAAGCCATATTGGTTTCTCGTACATCGGGATGTTGTTTTTGCTCGTTTACTGTTTAGCAAATTAAAGTTAAGAAGTGGAGATAAAGTTGAGATTGAACGAAACTGGTTTTTTGATGAAAGAACCATTGATATTTATGAATATGTTATTAAAAATCATACACCTGTAACATTAAGAAATGGGAATTGGGCAAAAGAATTTTATCGCTTAGACGAAATGATGACATATATAATTGCCCAATTCTCTGACAAAGAATTTGTGGAGAATATTTTAAACGAAAAACCTCATAATCATGGATAAAAGTTTTATTATAAATAACTTACTCCAACAAAAAGAAGGTGTTCGTTTGGAGTTTAAAGCAATGCCTGAAAAATTGGCTATTGCAAAGGTAATATGTTCGTTTATCAACACTCAGGGTGGTGATTTAATTGTAGGTGTTAGTGATGATAAAACAATCGAAGGTGTTAAAAATATTGAGAACGTTCTTCAAAGGATTCAAAAATTATTGATTGAGCAGGTTAAACCCACGGCACCGATTTCATTACAAGCTATACACTATAAAAAGAAGGATATAATTTTAATCAGTGTATGGGAAGGTGCAAATAAACCATATCAATTTAAAGGCACGATTTACACAAGAGAAAACGAGATAACCAAAGCGTCAAATCAAAATGCATTAAATACATTAATAAAAGAAAGGAAAGAAGCAGATTTTCAATGGGAACGCAAAACCGTTTTAGGGGTGAGTATGTCAGATTTAGATATTGAAGAAATTAATAAAACAATTGAAACGTATAAAGAATATAAAATAGGATGTAAATTTGAAGATTCTGAAGATTTTCTGGTTCAAATGGGGCTAATTAAAAATGGTAATCTTACCAACGCTTGTATGGTATTGTTTGCCAAACGACCAACACAATATATTCCTCAATCTCGAATCAGATTAACTGTTTATCCTTCAAATAAAATTGGAGATAAATTTATTAATGACCGCATCTTTGAAGGAAACTTGTTTAAAAACGTTGAGGCAATTTTTAATTTCATCGATATTACTTTTGGTAAAGATATTATTGTTGAAGGTTTATTGCGAAAAGAAAAGTATAACTATCCATTATTAGCAATTCGTGAAGGGATATTAAATGCAGTTGTTCATCGCGATTACAATTCAGTTAATGGTTTTTTACAAATTTCAATTTTTAGTAACAGAACCGAAATATCAAATTATGGTGGTTTACCCGAAGGAATAACCGTTCGGGATTTGAAAAAGGAACACAATTCCATACTTCGTAATACTGATATTGCTCAAATATGTTTTATTAGAAAGTATATCGAAATGCTTGGAAGTGGAACCTTGCGAATGATTGATGATTGTAAAAGAAATAATTTCAAGACCCCTTCATGGACAAATAAGGATAATGTTACAAGGGTGACATTCCCTGATTTAATTATAAGCTCAAGTCATAGAAATAGTAATGAAGGTGTAAATGAAGGTGTAAATGAAGGTGTAATATCTATTATTCTTGATGGTGTAAATGAAGGTGTAAATGAAGATCTAAAAGTACTTATCCAAATAGTTGGGCAAAATCCGGGATTAAAAGCCCCTGCCATAGCTAAAATAATCAACAAAAGTTTATCATCAACTGAACGTTACATTAGAAAATTAAAAAGCATCGGACTAATTGAATACAGGGGTGTGTCAAAAACAGGTGGTTATTTTAAAACTGAAAAAAACAATTGAAATCCAAACACTTCACCATACCGATATTTATTCCCATGGAGGCCTGTCCCTTCCAGTGCATCTATTGTGACCAGGAAAAGATTTCGGGACATAGCACGATTCCTTCCACTGACGAAATTTCGGAAACCATCCAAACCCATCTTTCCACAATGCCGGATGGCGCTGACATTGAAGTTGGTTTTTTTGGAGGTACTTTTACCGGCTTAGGCATCGAAACCCAGAAGCACTTTCTTGATGCTGTTCAACCTTTTATTCATCAACAAAGAGTTAAATCCATCCGTCTCTCCACGCGTCCCGATTTTATCAATCCTGAAAATTTAAAGGTTTTGAAATCCTTTCATGTCGAAACCATCGAGCTTGGCGCACAATCCATGGACGATGAAGTGTTGCGAAGGTCGGGCAGGGGGCACAAAGCCCGGGCAGTTGAGGTGGCTTCAAAAATGATCCATGATTTTGGATTCAGGCTGGGTTTGCAAATGATGGTTGGTTTGCCGGGCGACACTGCCGAAAAATGTCTTTTTACAGCAAAGAAGTTTGTTGAGCTTGGCGCGAAAGATGTCCGAATTTATCCAACACTTATTATTAAAGGAACGCCACTTGAAAGGTTTTACCGTTCAGGAAAATTTATTCCGCTTTCGCTGGATGAGGCCGTGAACCAAACGGCCATGATTTTCCCGGTGTTCGAAAATGCTGGGGTCAACATTATCCGAACGGGGCTGCACCCATCCGAAGGATTGCTTGACAAAACCGATTTGGTGGCCGGGCCTTTTCATGTTTCATTTAAAGAGTTGGTGCTCACAAAACTTTGGAATGATCAATTTAAAACAATAGAAAACACCAACAATTTAAATGAGATTATTATCAGCATCCCAAAAGGACAATTGAATGCTGCCGTAGGATATGAAGCAAAAAACAAAAAGATGCTTTTGCGGAAATTCGGCAAAGTAAAGTTTGTTATCGATCCAACACTACAAAACCGGGATTTTCATGTTGATTATCGTTGATAAAAAAATACCGGTTGAAGCAAAGGCAAATCTCCAACAACTTGGCGAACTGTTGGAAATCGAGACCACAGGCATTGTTTACCCTGCCATTTCAGGGCATCCCGATATTTTCTTTACTCAAATTGACGATCAGTTGGTTGTTGCTCCAAATCTTCCGTCAAAATATTTTGATGTCTTGGAAAGTGCGAAGATTAATTTTTTAACCGATGAAAATCCGGTGGGATCAGCCTATCCTGAAACCGCAAAATACAATGCAGTTATTACTTCAAAATATTTGGTTCACAATACAAAAATTACCGACCCGAAAGTTTTGCAGCTTTGTGAGAATAAATTAAAAATTCATGTAAATCAGGGATACAGCCGGTGCAACCTGATTTTTCTTGGTGAAAATCATGCCATCACTTCAGACCCTGGAATTGCAAAATGTTTAAATAAAAATAGCGTGGAAACACTTTTCGTTTCGCCCCAAGGCATCGACCTTCCCGGGTTTAAAAATGGTTTTTTTGGCGGATGCTGTGGGGTTTTTCAGGATAAGTTTTTTGTTCTGGGAAATCTGGATAAATATCCTGATGGCGAAAAGGTTCGGGATTTTATGCGGAGGATAGGATTTGAAATTGTTGAGTTATGCGACACGGAACTTTTTGATGGGGGTGGGGTTCTGTTTTTGGATCAATAAAATTAAACCAGTTCCAGTTTTTGTTAACTAAGTGTTTTGATTTCTTATTTCGTTCGGTCATCCCATATTTCAGGATTTCTACCAGTGTGTAATACACCATGAACGGCTACAGATTTTTCATCAACAGTGAAGTGTACCATGAATGGAAATTTATTTACTTCGGCCATTCTACAGTTTTTATAACGAATGGCAAAGTGAAACGGATTAACTCTAATTTGATCGAAGGTAGATTTTACACAATCATAGAATTTCCTTCCCAATCCAGCCTTTCTATTATTGTACCAATCAATACTTTCAAGAATATCAATTTTTGCCAGAGGATCAATAATTAATTTGAATTTCATAATTGTTGTTCAATGTCTTTTTGAACATCTTCCCAATCAAGGTATGAGTCAGGGTTGTTTTTGTAATTTTCCAATCGTTGGTCAAGAATTCTTTTGTGAGCTTCCGGAATATCAGTTTCTTCAAACTCTGCAAAACCTAAATTCTCAATCAACTCCTTGAAAAAATTGATTTTATTATCAGGTACTGTTACACTATAATTTGCCATAATCGAAAAAAAATAAAAAGATTGAGTTTGTATAGAATAATAATTTTTAAACGCAAATTTAGCAAAATATGTTTTAAAGGAATTTGAATGTGTGTTCATTAAAATTATAATAATCAGATCCACCAAGCAAAACTTGACTTATTCGACTGTTAATACTCAACAATGAGCTAAAAATAATGTTGGTATCAATGACAATATTATCTAATTGTTATAAATATTTAAGAGCTAATCATAAAAACCTGTATTTTTGAATTTCTAAAACCACACAAGCGTGAACACAAATCAAACGGGCGCTATATTCTTCGATGATCCTATGAAATATTACAACGCTATGTTGGACGACATCATGGCTGCCAAAAAGTATGTGTTCATCGAAACCTACAAATTTGGGCATCAAACCATTGGGGTTAAATTCAGAGATGCGCTGACAGCCATAGCTAAAAAGGGTGTGGAGGTAAAACTGTTGATTGATTCGTGGGGGGGCAGCTCCATACCTGATGATTTTTTTGACGAGCTAAAGGCCGCCGGGGGTGAAGTGCGACTATTCCAAAAAATCAAAATCAACATCGACTTTTTTACCCGCAGCCACCGGCGCAACCACCGCAAAATAACAATTATCGATGATCGGATTTCCTGGATCGGTTCGTCAAACCTTACCGACTATAACCTCATCTGGCGCGAAAGCATGCTCCGGATTACCGGCGATATTGCCCTAAAACTCAAAAAGGTATTTTACCAGGATTTTAAAATCTATAACAAATACATTCGCTACCGACGATTATACACACGTATTATTCACCACAATGATTGTGAAATTTTGAGAGATGTACCCTCCATTTCACGGCAAAAAATTAAAAAACGCTATGAACACCTTTTCAGGAACGCCCATTCAGAAATCATCATCGAAAGCCCCTATTTTCTTCCTGGTTTTTTCCTGCGCAAGGCGATGACAGATGCCGCCAACCGGGGTGTGGAAGTAAAAGTGATTATTCCCAAACATTCGGATGTGCGCCTGGTCGATATTCTGCATGGCCGTTATCTGGAAATGCTACATAACAAAAACATCAAGTTTTTATATTTCACCCAGCACAATTTGCACTCAAAAGTTATCCTGATCGACAACAAAATATTTTCGTTGGGTTCGCCCAATTTCGATTACCGCAGCTTTCGTTACATGCACGAAATTATCCTGACCGGAATAAACGAGCAAATCACCGAATTAATCAGAACCCATATCAACGAAACCCTTTCCTTATGCGAGCCCTTCGATTACGAAGCCTGGAAACGCCGCCCGGCCATCCAGAAGTTTTTCGAGTGGCTGATATTGCCGATGAGGCATTTGCTGTGAGAGAGGTTATTTGTCCCGAAAAATAGAAAATTTTCAATTTTCGTAATTTTTCGAGGATGCACGAGCGAAGCTCGGCATTAATGGTTATTAGTTAATCGTTTCGGAAGAGCGGATGATTGATCAAATTCTCTTGATTTTATTATTTGAATATCAATATCAGTGTAAATCCGTCTAATCTGTGCCTGCCCTCGATTTTTCGGGGCCATCCGTGTTCAACCAGCTCCGGCAACAGACAGCGCATCTTCCAGGTTAAAATCAATAGCTTCAGAAAGCGTAACTGTCAAGGTTTCTAAAAACGCTTCCCTTGTTTTTTCCTGGCAATTAACGCCCGGAATTTCTTCAATCCAACCGACCCACCAACCCTCAATGATATTTATTATTGCAGTATATTCCATGATGTTTGATGTTATGAATTCGGGGGATGTCGGAAGTTTTTTGTAAAAAACGTTATGGGATAAGGATTAACGGAATTTCTATATTTAATAGCTCCTTTGACGTATCCCGTTTTGGTCGATAACCGAAATTTTACGGGTAAAATCCAGCTTGGTCGTTGACAGAATATGATGGATTAATTGACCGGGATATTCGGGTGAGTAATCTATAATCCTAAGATAGATCACCCCTGCAGGTGGTTTATATCCATGTTTAAAAATCAGTTCACCATAATCGCTATCGAAGGTTACGATCAACCTGTTTTCTGAAATGGCAATCTCCATAACTTCATTATCAGATATTCCGGCATCATCAACACCTATTGCTTTTATATTATATCCGGTTGATTGAAGGAATAAAACACTTGTTTTGGGGAAGTTTTCGTTTGCAAGGATTTTCATCAGGCGGTCTGTTTTGGCAAATCATATAATAAGCCATCTTTCATACACTCCTGGATATATCTGAAAACTGCTTGTAAATCATTTTTTGTCAATCTCGGGAAATTTTCAAGAATCTGTTTTTCCGACCATCCTTGTGCCAGCAAACCTATTAAATGGTCAACTGATAGCCGGGTGCCTTTTATTACAGGCTTACCCAATAATATGCCGTTGTCAGTAATAATATTCTCTTTCCAATTTGTCATAATGCAAAGATAAATATTTTCTACCAAAATTTACTTCGCTTCATACAGCTATACGCTCTTTTTCGTAACCAGCTACGGCAACAGACAGCGCATCTTCGCGATTAAATTCAAGTGCTTCCTTAAGGGTAATTTTCAAGCTTTCTAATAATTCAATCTTTGTTTTTTCCTGGCAATTAACGCCCGGAATTTCTTCAATCCATCCTATCCACCAATCTTCAATTTTGTTTATTATTGCTGTATATTCCATGATGTTTGCTTTTTTAATCTTTAATTAGTGTCCGTCCATAAAGTCGATACTTTTCACTTGCCCCGGGTTTTAACCCGGGGATTAATGAATTTAGCAATGCCTCCCCCGCCTTTTCGCTGTCAATGCCGAAGGCATTGACAGCGAAAAGGCGGGGCATTCATCACATCAATTTAATCCACAACCTAAAGGATAGCCTGTCCCGTTTAACGGGATGGAAATTGATATTTCAAAAAAAACTTACTTATGGACGGACACTAATTAGCGGGATACTCAACTGCTTGCAAACTATATTGCATAATAAATCGGATAGCTCATTGTGCCGTTCCACAGATGCTTGTGATTTGTCAATCGGATTTTGATAAATTGCGTGTTTTTTACCTTCTCTCAATAAGTGGCAATGATGTTTAGTAAGGTGTCGTATCAGTTTTTGTCGTTTCATTACACGAGCAACAAATTTTCCCGAATTACATCTTTATCAACATATTGTTTTCCGGTAGTTTCTTTATTCACTTCCATAAGCAGCGAAAAGGCATCCAACAAATTAGCTTTCAATTCCTCTATGGATTTACCTTGTGAGATTGCTGCCGGAAACTCCTCAATTTGTCCAACATACCAGCCATCATTTGATTTCTCGATTATTGCAGTCAGTGTCATTTTAAATCGTATTATTAATTAACACAAAAATACTAAATTTTCAGGCTGTTTAATAATTCCACTCTTGATTTTTCCTGGCAGTTAACACCCGGAATTTCTTCAATCCAACCTACCCACCAGCCTCCAATATTTTGATAATTACAGTATATTCCATGATGTGTGTTGTTTATTTTGGATTATTCGATTATCAATATCAGTGTAAATCCGTTTAATCAGTGTTAGCAACAAGCCGAAGGCCACCACACATTTAAGCACTTATGGTTTTTGCTGAAACACGAGCCAACATGAAAAACCAAAAGAGCTTAAATTTTTGCCAACGCACAAAAAAACCAAATAATCATGGATTATCTGACATACACAGAAACAATAGACTACCTGCTTGAAATGATTGAGAAAGAACAATTAACCTCATTACGACAGGCAGCCGAAAAATTTGATTGCACACAAAGTACCATCAAAAGAATGCTGAACTCAAGGCTTCATAGTTTTATATTTCAGAACAACAAATTATTTGTGTTAAAACTCTGAAATATTTTCCATGGGACCACATTTTTAGCTCATGATGTTGTACATTTGCTACTATGTGATTTAACTAAACGAAATAAAAACATATTGATATGAAAAAGATGCTACTCTTCCTTATTTCTTTTGTTTTTGTAATAAATTCATTTTCTCAGGATTGGACAGAGCCTGTGCAAATAAACACACTGCAAGGCTATAATAATAATCCTGATTTTTGCATCGATAATAATGGTACACTCCATTGTGTCTGGAGTTACAAAATAGAGCAAAACCATCGAATAATCTATTATAGCAAGTCTGTTGATGACGGAATGACCTGGAGTACTCCGGAAAACGTTTCACAAAACACAAGTTTATGGATGGAAAATCCGCATATAGTTTCTGACTCTCAAAATAGCCTACATCTCACTTATGATTATAATACAGGAAGCACAGGTGGCGGAACTTTGATTGTTTACAAAAAATTTAATGGGAACTACTGGAGCAGCAGTCATGATACGCTATCAGTGGGGTGGCCAGGCGCCCGACACAACCGGCTGGTAATTGACCAAAATGATAAGCTTTATTGTTTCTGGTTTCACGAGTATCAAAACGGAACTACACTTTACCGGATTTTGGAAAATGAGATCTGGGGTGAAATTACAATCCCTTATAATAATAATGATCTCATTTTTTTTAATAAAGGTTTCATTGATGGTTCAAATAATATTAGATGCACCGGGGCACATCATTCTGACGGACAAAGTGGCTATGATGATAGAGTTATTTCTTTTAATTTCATAAATGGTTTATGGGATGAATGGGTGCAATTAAGTGATAATACTTCCTGGGGTGGTAATGATATTGCAATCAATACTAACAATCACCCATCGATAGCTTGGAGACAGTATACCTCAAACACAATCCCTCCTAATGATGGTACATTGTTTTCAAAATTTAATGGAAACTATTGGTCCTATCCTGAAATAATAGTTGAAGACCCAAGTGCCCAAGCAATAGCTATCGATAAAAACAACAAAATTCATATTGTTGACAACGAAAAATTTGAAAATGGATACAGGTTGATCCACTATCAACTTGTCAACAACGAATGGGTTGGTGAAATTATTAAGGAAGATAATCATGGACATTTTGATAATAAATTTATTACAAATGGGCAATACATCTATTTATTAAATGGGAAGGTTGATACCATAATTGGAAGTAGTTCCGAAACCTCAATTATTTTTAAGAAAATACGAAATTTTAACAAACATAAAAAACAAAATCACACCTGTATTTAATTCATATACTATTTATCCAAATCCCTCATCCGGAAATACCCTCATATCTTATTCATTGGAAGAAGCAACACGCACAGAAATAAAAATTTACAATCTGGCAGGAAAACTAATAAAAACAATATTGGACAGGAAGCAATCACCGGGCAAATACGAAATTATGTGGAACGGTACAGATAAAAACGGGAAGGAGGTTAAAAGCGGCCTGTACCTTATTCGCCTGCAAGCCGGCAGGCAAATTATGACACGCTCGGTTGAGATAATGCGATGAATGCTTTAAATGTAACTAAAATATATAAAGATGAAAAAATACGTTTTATTAATCTGCATAGCAGCTTTTAGCTTAACATTATCAGCACAAGATAAATATGCAGTAATTATTTCGGAACAATTTGCTTATGACAATGCCCAGGCAATAGACAAGCATTGGATAAAAACGTTGGATGAATGGCATAATATGGTGTTTAAAGATAACATTCCGATTGATAATGTGTATGTTTTCTTTTGCAACGGGATTGACTACCAACATCCGGGTATGCCCGATAAATATAATCCTGAAATGTTTTGTATGTGCCATATTACTAACTATCCTGCAAAAAAAGAAAACATAAAAATCTTCTTTCAGGGAATAGACAAAAATGACTATTACACCTACGATTACCCTAAACTAAATATGATGGATAGCATTTTTGTTTCCATCATAACTTTTGAAAAATCAAGCACGATTGATAGCATAGAGATGTTTAGGGAAGCTCCCGTTTCAATATCCGATTTACAAGGTATTATTGGTAATGTAAATGCTAATGTTAAAATAGAAATAAAATGAAAATCGCAATAGTTTATTGTTTTATGGTTTTGCTAACCCTGCCAGCCTCTGCCCAAAACTGGACTGAGCCGGTTAATGTTTCTAACATGTTTGGTTTTAACCAG
>CAZQIV010000065.1:0-35751 GCA_964593705.1 uncultured Lentimicrobiaceae bacterium
TTCGGGGACATCCTCGCCGTAGGCGGGATTGAGCGAAGCAGCCTGCCCCGTTTTTTCGGGGACATCCTCGCCGTAGGCGGGATTGAGCAAAGTAGCCTGCCCCGTTTTTCGGGGACATCCTCGCCGTAGGCGGGAATTGAAAAAATTTAAGATATGCCTTTTTTAAAAATACAAATTAACAGAGGAGTAACAGATGCTGACAGCATAATTATAAATGCTTCGAAACTGGTTGCTGACTTATTGCATAAGCCCGAAAATTACGTGATGGTCGAACTTAATGTAAACCATAATATGAGTTTTGGTGGCATAAAAGAGCCTTTGGTTTATTGCGAACTAAAAAGCATTGGCCTGCCGGCCAACCAAACTAAGGAGATTTCAAATAGATTAATGTCTTTTTTGGAGAAAGAAACGGGAATATCTCCTTCACGGATGTACATCGAATTTAGTGATGCAAAAAGAAATATGTGGGGCTGGGATAGTAGTACATTTGAATAGTTTTCGTCCTGACAAGCAACTATACCGATTTGATCTCCATTATCTTTTCTTCAAATTCATTATTGGGAATCAATGAGCGCTTTTTAATGCGGTTTTTGTAGGAGTAAATAGTATTGATTGAAAAATTTAGAATACGGGCAATTTTTTCGTTTTCTAAAATACCCATCCTTATTAATGCAAAAATGCGTAAATCAGTATTCATAGCTCCCTGATCGGTAAGATAAACGCGATTTTCTTCATCAAAAAGAGCATTAAAACCATCTACAAAGTCAGGGAAAATACTCAGGAAAATTTTGTCGAAATTATGGAACAATTGATCCCTTTCTCTTTTAATAACCAACTTTGATAATGCGTGATCTATATTTTCGTAGCGCTTATTATCGAGGTTTCGGAGTATCGATTCTTTTAAATGCTCCAGCTTATCAACATAGTTTGTACTTATATTAAAATAATAAGCAATGTATTCTTCCTTAATTTTATTGGCTTCCTTAAGAGTGTTGTTCAATGATTTTAAATTCATGTTGGCTTCCATAATTGCCACCCTGGCGTTCTTTAACTTTGTAAGTTGCTTGAAAATTGTAATCAACGAAAAAATGATAAGCGCTGAAAGGACAGCAAGAAATATTACATAAAGCTCCAACTGCTTTTTTTGATTTTCGATCAATCCCAGCTTTTCGCCTTCGATAATAGGAAGAAGGCTGGATATTTGAAAAGACCTTTGCCTTGCTCCATAAAATCCCGCATCCTGGTTGGCCAGGACAATGTATTTATGCGCCTCTTTAATTTCGCCAAGGTGAAACAGCACATTGGCAAGGTTTCGTAGTGCTATTGTTTCGGTAACAGTTGATTTAATATCATTTTTCGCGGAAGCAGCATAGTATTCAATAGCCATTATTGTATCTCCGGCCTCAAGACTGCATGAGGCCATGGCGGCATATACCATAGCTTTTTGATGCAAGGACACATCAAATTCATTCAATACCTTTTTGTAAAAATACAAAGCGCTGTCGAGGCGGTTATTGCAAAGGTTTAATAGTGCCGTTGAAGCCCACTTTTGATAATTACCCGGATTGGTAAACTGAATGGCCTTTTTGGTATAAACAGTTCCTTGTTTGTAATAAATTGGCGCAAAATAGGGGTCATTGGCATATTCTGACATATCAAAGTAAGCCCTTGCTTTTAAATCGAAATATTCAACCTTTTGCTTGTTTTCCAACAATTCAGGATTGATCGTATTCAGTGTATCGAGTGCTTCGTGAAACATCCCAGACGAAAGCAAAACAAAACTCATCTTCATTTTAGCTATTGAAATCAAGCTAGGATTTTCCGATTTGAATGCTAATGTTTGCATTTGGCTGGCATAGTAAAAAGCTGAATCGTAAATAAAAGAACCAAATTCATTAAACAGTGCATAGTTTAATTCGAAGAGTGAATTTTCGTTATTATCAGCGGGGTATGATAATTTTTTTCGCAAGCGATCAATTGATTCATATTTCTTATCTAAAAATGCTTGCCGGTTATCGATCACCTTATCCAGAGAAACAAGAATACTGTCGATGGTATGGTTTCCAAATAAGGTGGTGGCAATTATTAAAAAGAATATTGTAGTATAAAATGACCGCATTGTTAAGTTTAGTTTGATAAAAAAAATGATGGCTAAAATTAAGTCTTTTTATTTTACAGCAGCAAAATAATCTAAAAAACGAATGTATTTACGCCTATTTAGCGAGTGCCTATAAAATCAATGTTTTTCACTAGCCCCGGGCTTTAGCCCGGGGAAAAATAAATTTAGCAGTGCCTCCCCGCCTTTTCGCTGTCAATGCCAAAGGCATTGACAGCGAAAAGGCGGGGGCATTCATCACATCAATTTAATCCACACCCTAAAGGATGTGGCAATTGATATTTCAAAAAAACTGACTTTATGGACTGACACTACTTAATGTGTGAAAATGAGGGTATTATCGGGCAGGAAGAACTATAATAAACCTGGATCCTTTGCCCGATTCACTCTCAACAGTAATTGTTCCATTATTTTTTTCGATAAATTCCTTAATAATAATCAAACCCAAGCCTGTTCCTGATTCATCATCGGTTCCGTAAGTTTTTACTTTTTCAGAGATTTTAAATAGTCTGCCCCGGGTTTTATCATCCATGCCTATCCCGTTATCTTCAACAGTAATTCTAACCCGGGCTTTATCCCTTATCGACCGAATCCAAACCTTTCCTCCATGATTGGTAAATTTAATGGCATTGCTTACAAGATTCCGAATAATGGTGAGCAACATATTTTCATCAGCCCTGATCTTTATATCTTCCTGCACCTCATTAAATATCTTAATCTGTTTATTGTAGGCATGAAGGTGGTTTATCTCAAGCACGTCTTGTATAACAGGAAATAAATCAATTATTTGGATATTCAGCGAAATTGATCCGGTTTGCATCCTGGCCCAGTCAAGCAAATTTTCGAGTAGTGCGTAGGCAGATTCCGATGTTCGCTGAATTTTTTTAAGCATATCAAGCTTTAATTCCTCGGAAGTGTCATCGAAATCCTCCACGAGCAATTCGCTCAAACCAAGCAAACTATTAAACGGATTTTTTAGGTCGTGGGCCAGGATAGAAAAGAATTTATCCTTGGCATCATTGGTTTCTTGTAATATTTTCTCAGCTTTACGGAGCTGAATTTCGGCGTTTTTAATTTGTGTAATGTCTTTAGAAATACCAAAGGTTCCAATTACTTGCCCCAATTCGTTGCGGAGCAGCATTTTGGAGGTAGTAGCCCAGGTTTCTGGTCCATCAAAATGTGTTTCTTTTTCTTCTTTTGAAATGGTTTTACCCGTCTTCATAAGGTGTTGCTCATCATCAAAGGCCTGTTGAGCATGTTCTTTCGAAAAAAGATCAAAATCAGATTTCCCGATAAACTCAGATGCGTCTTTAAAGCCAAGTTTTTTGGCGTGCAAGCGGTTGGTAAGAAAAAATCGCCCCTCGATATCTTTAAAATAAATTGCATCGGGCAATTGGTTAAGCAATAATTTAAAAAGATGTTGATTGCTCACATCAGGATGCGATCCGAATTGAGGCCTAACAATGTCGGTAAAAAAACCAAGCAGTAATTTTTGATGGGCAAGACCCTGAAAATTCGCCTTAAAAAAAGTATCACTATCTGATTTTACCCCACCCGGCAAGCTTACTTCAATTGAAAACGAATGTACTTTTCCTCCGATTAAATTCTTTGCTTTTTTCCTGGTGTCCAAAAAGGCGTTGTTCAATCTAAATACAACGGGTAAAGGCCTTTGCAATACCTCATCTTTTTTAAGATGAGTAATTTCAAGAAAGGCGCTATTAACATCAACTATCTGTAAATCGGGATCAATAATAGCAGCCGCCTGACTAAAACACTTGAGTAAATCTGAATTATCCATGCAAAACAATTGTAGAAAATCACTTTTTCAAAGCTTGATAATTTGCCAAATTTAATGGAAATAACCAGATAAGAATTGTTTAACTAATAAATAAATCATCGAAAAAGCTTACTTTAACTTTTCCCAAATTTGCCTGAGTGTATTTGTGATCGCAGAATTTGGAGCAAATTCAATAATAGTCTGTCCTTCTATCATTGATTTCACAAAACGATCGTCGAAGTTCAGTTTTCCCAAAAGTGGGATTCCCATCGCTAAAAGAAGTTCTTCTGCATTTTTAGTCATTTCAAGGTTCATATCCTGTTTATTGATCAATGCAAAAGTTTTAATACCAAATTTCTGTGTCAGTCCCGAAACTCTTTCAATATCATGTATGCCTGTTTTGGAAGCCTCCACTACCAACAAAACCTTTTGTACACCGGTTAACGAAGCTATAACCGGGCAGCCTATGCCCGGAGGGCCATCGTTTATAATAAACTCAAAATCCATTTTCCGTGCAATTTCCCTGGCCTTGTTGCGCACTATTGTAACCAGTTTTCCTGAGTTTTCCTCGCCGGGACCCATGTACGCATGAACCATTGGGCCAAACCGGGTTTCGGAAACATACCAAAAATTATTGAAATTTGTTACCATCTTAATGGCACTTGAAGGGCATAACCGATGACACAACTTACAACCTTCACATTTATAAGGATCAACTGCATACTTACCAGCATGTGTGTGATAAATCGCATCAAAGCGGCAGTTATCCATGCAAATTCCACACGCAGTGCATTTGTCAGGATCAATCACGGCTTTCGAACCACTATCAAAAGCATTTTCCTCGTTAATTTTCGGATTGAGCAATAAATGAAGATCAGCAGCGTCCACATCGCAATCGGTAAATACAGTTTTTTCGGCGAGGGCAGCAAGTGCGGCGCTTACCGAGGTTTTGCCGGTTCCACCTTTTCCACTCAATATGGTAATTTCTTGTATCATTATGAATTCAGAATCTTGTTAATTTGTTCAAATATCTTTAAAAAATGTTTCTCATATTCAGGAAAAGTTTCAGCCAACATTTCATTTCCTGAGTAAAGCCTTGCAATTTCCATATCGAAAGGAATTTTTTCGATTGTCATAATCGACTCATCCTCAAGGAATTTTTCCACTGCATCATTTCCCATACCAGATTTATTTATCACCACCCCAAAAGGCACATTGAGCTCTTTAGCCAACGAAACTGCAAGTTTAAGATCGTGAAGGCCAAAAGGTGTAGGTTCGGTAACAAGTATCACAAAATCGGCATCTGAAATGGTGCTTACCACCGAACAAGAAGTTCCGGGGGGAGCATCATAAATAGTGATATTGCCGTAGTTGTTGCTTGCTTTTTTAATTTTTCTGATTACCGGGGTTTGCAGTACACTGCCTACCTTTAGCCTGCCTTCAGTTAGTCCCCGGCCAGCCTTCAGGTCAAACCTGGTCATTGTTCCAATTTCATGGGCAAACTCAGCAATGGCATCAAATTTACATGCATGGAGGCATGCGCCACAAGAATGACAAAGGTCAGTTGCGATCTCGGCATGACATAATGGAGGAATTACTGTAATGGCATTGAATTCGCAATATTCAACACATTTTCGGCAAAAGGTGCATTTCTCTACATCAATTTTCGGGACCGGCAATTCAACAGGTTTTTGTTCTACAATTATCCTTTCCGGGAAAAAAAGTGCAGCATTGGGCTCTTCCACATCACAATCTACCAAGCTTACTTCCCGGTTGTAATACTTTGCAATTGTATGATAGAGGTTTACAGCTATTGTTGTTTTGCCTGTTCCTCCTTTTCCGCTGGCTATGGCGATTTTCATGAAGCTTGATTATTAGTTAATGGTTATTGGTTAATGGCCCCGAAAAATAGAAAAATTTTAATTTTCGTAATTTTTCGAGGGTGCATGGGCAAAGCCCGGCATTATTGGTTATTGGTTATTAGTCCCGAAAAGTAGAAAATCTTTGATTTTCGTAACTTTTCGAGGATGCACGGGCAAAGCCCGGCATTATTGGTTAATGGTTAATCGTTATCCCGAAAAGTAGAAAATTTTCAATTTTCGTAACTTTTCGAGGATGCTCGAAAAAATATGAAATCATAGATTTCTGTTTTTTCGGCATTAGTTATTGGTTATTGGTTAATGGTTAATCATTATTCGTGAACCAACCTCCCACAAAAAAATGCCACAAACCCCCACCCCGGAGACCTGCGGCATTTGACTAACCGGGCAACTAAGACTGTCCACGGTCTTGACCGCGACCACGCCCGTTTCCAAAACCACGGCCAAATCCAAAACCACGACCAAATCCAAAACCACGTCTCCAGCCCCTGCGCTCGTCAGCAAGTTTAAGATCATCATCTTTGGAATTTTCGGGGTCTTTGCATTTCCCGAGGCCTCTGCCCGACCTTGAACCTTTTCCTTCAGGTCCTGTTCTGTCTAATCCTGGCATCATACACCTCCTTTTTTAATGGTTAATAAAAATTTAATTTATTCTCTTGCAAATTATTACTTATGCTAAAGAAGAGATAATCTCTTTAATCGTTTTTTGGTCATCCTGCATCTTTACCAACTGCACTTTAAACTTGTCGAGCATTTCTTTTGCCTTCGGCCCAAAATCTCTTGAAATAGCCCGGTTTACACCCATGCTCAATATCATTTCCGAAACCTTTGTACCGGCACCACCTTGCGCATCTTTAAATTGGTTTTTTATAAAGGTAGTTTGTCCGTCTTCATCATTATAAAGACAAAAAAAGGCGCATCTTCCAAAGCGTGGATCCATCTTCGATTCCACATCGGCTGACGATGCTGTAATTACTGTTTTCATGTTTAATTGTTTTTATTAATATTTTCAATTTCTTCGAATTTGCAAATTGGACAAGCCATTTTTGTCCCTGGTGATGGTATGGTAAAAAGATTAAAACATTTTGCACACTTAAACCAGTTTCCCTCAAGGCTCGCATTTCCATAAACCGACTTAATACTTTTAACCTCCACCAGTGCTACTGCAACTTTGCGGCGGGCACTTTCGTAGATTCGGGCAAAGGTTGGGCGCGAAATCCCCATCAACACACAGGCCTCGTGATGCGACATGCCACTGTAATCAGCAAGTTTAATGGCTTCATACTCTTCGTACAGCAATTCAACCTCAGCCTTTGAGCTATCATTATTGCAACCATAAGGCCTGAAACCTTTAAACTTTGGAGGCTCTACAATTTTTCTCAGTGTGCGTTTGCGTGGCATAAATCAGTTTTAGCCCGCAAAGATAATGAGAATATTCTCATAATAAAAAAATATTGCACAATAATTTTTGATGGTGTCCGGTTAAATTTTATAGATTTTTTCCCGAAATTTCGGGACTACCAATGACAGGTTTATGTAAAACGCTGAAATTCTATCTATTAAACAGACCTCTCAGTCGCAAGCTCCTTCGAGGTGACAATGCTTCCGTTTGGTTAGTGGGAGGAGGGGAATCGGGCGCTTCGCGCCCGATTCCCCTCCTCCCAAATCAACCCGTGGACGGGGTCATTTCGATGCCGCACGTGCGGCAAGAAATCTATTCCATAATGAGGAAATGACATTAGGGAATGGATAAAAAAAAAGAAAAGAAGGGAAGATCAATTACTTCCTTGAAACAATTGATAATCCTACAAAAGTAAGGAGGCCATTTAATACTAATAGTTCAAATCCAAATTTGTAGCCATCAAAAAGCACAGTTGAATAGGTACTTAGAAGGTAACATAATGCCGGAGAAATAATGGCAATAAGTGGCACCCATTTATCCTTAACATTCCGATTGGTAAACAAGCCAAAAGCAAACAAACCAAGCAAGGGACCATAAGTATAGCCTGCAACGGTAAACAGCTCTGAAATTACAGCATCATTATTAATTGATTTAAAAAACACTATAACAATGATGAGCAAAACTGCAATACCAAAATGGGCTTTATACCTGATTGTCTGCCGCTGTTTTTCAGTAAGGTTTTCCCGACGATTAATTCCTAAAACATCAACGGAAAAAGAGGTGGTTAGTGCTGTAAGTGCGCTGTCGGCACTTGAGTAGGCTGCTGATATCAGCCCGATAATAAACACAACTGCCGCAAAGGGACCAAGATGTCGCAGTGCAATCTGGGGAAATATGGTATCGGAAGTGCCGGTAATCTCGATGCCTTTTTCACGAATAAATATCATTAAGGCAGCGCCTAACGAAAGAAACAACAGATTTACCGGAACAAGAATCCAGCTTAACGAAATAATATTTTTTTGTGCATCGCGAAGGTTTCGGCAACTCAAACTTTTTTGCATCATATCCTGGTCAAGGCCGGTCATTACAATGGCGATAAAAGCACCGGAGACAAACTCCTTAACAAAAAACCGCTTATCCTGCCAATTGGTAAAAAGAATCCGGGAATACTCGCTATGGATAACTTTTTGGCCTAACGCTCCAATGCTCAACGACATCTGATCTTTTAAAAAATATACTGTCAGCAACACCGAGGCTAACATAAAAGTGGTTTGCAAGGTATCGGTCCATACAATGGTTTTAATCCCCCCTTTAAAAGTATAAAGGTTTATTAGCGCCATAAAAATAACAACCGTAAGCCAAAATGGGATTCCATAACTATCGAAAACAAAAATTTGCAGGACATTAATAACTAAAAACATCCTGAAAGATGCCCCAATTACACGGGATAGTAAAAAATAAAAGGCACCCGTTTTATAGGATCTCTTCCCAAAGCGATCGAGAAGGTATGTGTAAATTGATGTAAGTTGCAAGCGGTAATAGAGCGGAAGTAACACTTTGGCAATGGCAAAATATCCGATTAGATATCCCAGAACTACCATCATATACGAAAAGCGGGCATTTTCTACCCATCCGGTTACCGAAATAAAAGTTACTCCCGACAATGAAGCGCCAATCATACCATAAGCAACCACAAACCATGGCGATTTTCGGTTACCTAAAAAATACGACTCGTTGTTGGATTTTCGGGCTGTTATAAAACTAATGAGAAAGAGCATTAGGGTATAGGCCAAAAAACTGAGGAGGATAAGTTGTGAAGACATTGGGTTCTTTAAATCTTATAAAATTGAATAGATATTATTTGAGGGCGAGGGACAAATCGAATAATGACTGAAACCAATAATCCACTAGGGCAGGGTTTTCGCGGGCGATAAGATTATCAGCACCTATTAAAATGGTTTTCATTTTTAGCCGCCTGCCAAATTGCATGTCGGTTTTAGAATCCCCGGCAATAATCGATTTTTTAAAATTTATTTCCGGGAAATCTTTTCTGGCCTTCAATGCCATTCCAATTTGTGGTTTTCGGCAGAAGGGCTTTGTATGGCTTAATCCGGCGCAATGGTATATTTTATCAATCCTGCCGCCAGCTTCCTTTATTTCTGCCAGCATGCTTTTATGCACTCCCTTTAGTTCATCTTCGTTCATCAATCCTTTTCCAATTCCCTGCTGGTTTGTAACAATCACAATCCTACCAAAAATTCCGGAGAATACTTTCAGTGCATCCAAAGCTCCTTCGAAAAAATGAAACTCTTTGGGAGAGCGCACGTATTCATCCACAAGCCGCTCGTTAATTACACCATCCCTATCAAGGAATAGTGTCCAATCATTAGAAATATTCAAAGTCTTTAAATTCATCTTGTGCTTTTTTGTAATCTTCGGGCACACCAATATCAATAAAATACTGGCGGCAAAGAATGCCATAAATTTTTTCAGTTTTATAAATCTTTTCAAAAAAATCTTTCTCTAACGAGAATTTATCGGGGAGGTTTTGAGATTCAAAAAATCGTTTATTAAAAATATAAACGCCCCCGTTAATAAAGCCTTTTCCTGATTTTTGATTTTTCTCCCAAAATCCGGTTATTCTTTTACTTTCATCTCGTTCAATACTCCCATATCGTTTTACATCATCCAATTCGCGCAAAACAATACTTAGCTTTGCCTCCATTCCCCGATGGATGTCGAGGAATTTTTTATAATCGATATGATAAAAAGTGTCGCCATTTAGCACATAAACAAGCGAGCCTTTTGCCATTTTCATCGCCAACTTAAGTCCCCCTCCGGTCCCGAGAGGTTCTTTTTCGATGGCATAATCCAATTTAAAGTTTTTGTAATGGTCACCATAATGCTCAATTATTTTTTCATGCAAATATCCCACCGAAAGAATAACTCTTTCGATACCGAAAACATCAAGATAATCGAGCTGATAATCTAGGAAAGGCTTGCCATTAATTGGAGCCATACATTTTGGGAGATCGCTAACAACGTTGCTCAAACGTGTACCAAAACCACCTGCCAATATAATTACCTCTTTTATCATACCGGAAAAAGTGTTGATTCAACAATTTCGCATATTATATGCCCCAGAAGAATATGTGATTCTTGTATCCTTGGTGTATCATGGCTTGGAACATTGAGTAGGTAGGTACATAAGTCTTTCATTTTGCCGCCCGACTCCCCTGTCATTCCAATAGTTATCATCTGCTGCTCGCGGGCAGTATGTATTGCCTTTATAATATTTTCAGAATTTCCGGAAGTTGAGAGTGCAATAAGTATATCTCCCTTGCGACCCTTTGCCTTAACCAGCCTTGAATAAACTTCATTGTATGAATAATCGTTGGCAACGGCTGTGAGGTAGGATGTATTTACATGCAGGGCTTCGGCAAACAAAGGGGGGCGATCGTAATAAAACCTTCCGGTGAATTCAGCTGCAAGATGTTGTGCATCGGCAGCACTGCCGCCATTTCCGCATAAGAGCACCTTCCCGTCATTGCGAAAGGCATTAACAACAACATCGGAAATTAACTGCAGATTTTCTATCAAGGTCTTATCCCCTAATATCTTCTGTTTAACTGCAATAGAATCTATGATTGATTTTTTGATCATTTATTATAATTAAATAAGGTGCAAAAATAACTTTTTCGTACTACACCTAAATGTGGTGATCAAAAATCTGACGGGTGTCCTGATTTAAAATCAAATGTAAAGATAAAAAAGTTAGGTACTACTGCGAATTCCATGGATAGCAAATTATTTATAATTACTAATTTATTCATTATTACTCAGAATGATGAAAAATTGTCAAAAGATTTCTCTCTGCCAGTTGGCGGATACTAAAGACAACTATTTGAAAAACGTTGAAAACTAACTAATAAACAGACCTCTCAGTCGCAAGCTCTATACCAATGACAAGTTTTTGTAACAAGTTGATTTCAAATGATAAAATAGATTTCTCAGTCGCTTCGCTCCTTCGAAAAGACAGGGCTATAATGTAGTTGTGGGGAGGGGAACATCGGGCGCTCTGCGCCCGATGTTCCCCTCCCCATACAACCCTGTGTGATGCCCTGTCTTTTCGATGCCGCATTTGCGGCAGATAAATCTATTTCTAAATGATTCATTCAATTGTATCCACAAAAATAGTAGTAGAACAAAAAGTTGAAAAAAATCAAAGCAGGGGTGATGTTAATTTTTGTTTTTTAATCAAAGCCCGGTACTTAATCCATCGAAACATCTTTGAGAACCTTTCGGTAGGCGCTAAAAATATTTGCACGTGAAACAAAACCGATGTATTTGCCATTATCAGTAACAGGGATATTATAATATCCGGTACTCCTGAATTTCTCCATTACACTATCCATAGGTTCATTAAGCGAAACTTGCGCTTTAGCATGTAAAATATAGGTTAAAATGGGCTCATCATATTTTTCGGGATGAAACATGTCTTTGCGAATATCATCCATATCTATCAATCCAAGATAAATCCCGTCAGCATCCACCACCGGAAAAATATTTCTGTTCGACTTCTCGATGAGTTTGGTAAGATCGCCAAGTTTGCTTTCCGGAACAATGGTAAGAAGGTCATTATCAATTACCCGTTTTACATTAAGCAAGGTAAGCACAGTTTTATCCTTATCATGGGTAATTAAATTCCCGCTTTCGGCCAACTGCCTGGTAAAAATGGAATGTGGGCTAAAGGTTTTTATTGTAATAAAAGAAATGGCTGTTGTAAGCATCAGGGGCACAATAAGTTCGTAACCGTTTGTCATTTCTGCAATAAGGAATATTGCAGTAAGCGGCGCATGAAGCACCCCCCCAAGCACTCCGGCCATCCCGACAAGGGTAAAATTACCTTCGTGTAATGGATCAATAAAGCCCAAACTATTGAGTCCCCGCGCCAAAGTAAATCCGGTAATTCCTCCCATTACGGCTGCGGGAGCAAAAATTCCACCAATACCTCCTGCCTCCGTGGTGAGGGTAGTTGCAATAATTTTTGTAATTATAAGCAATAACAGAAACAGCACAAAAATCCATGAAATGTCCCTGTACTCATACAGGGCAGTATTGTTTAACAATTGGTCAGAGCTTCCTGTCATAATCAGCTTAATGGCATCATAGCCCTCACCATAAAGTGGCGGCAGCAAAAATATGAGGACACCCAGCGCCAGACCTCCAACAAATAGTTTTTTCCACCATTGATCGAACTTCTGAAACCTTGATTTAATATAATCGTGCATCCAGCTAAAATACAGTGAAACAAGGCCGCACAAAACCCCCAATAAAATAAAATAATGAACATCACTAACTTCAAAAGGCTGTGTAACAGAAAAGTGTATAAGGATATTTTCGGCAAGTAATAGTTTTGTTGTTATGGCACCAGTTACCGATGCAATAAGTAAGGGAATTATGGAGATGGTGGTGAGATCGAGCATTAGCACTTCAAGACTAAAGATTACCGCGGCAATAGGTGTTGTAAAAATTGAGGCCATAGCCCCTGCTGCACCGCATCCAATTAAAAGGGTAATATGTTTATAATTTAGCCTGAGCATCTGCCCTATTCCTGAACCAATGCTTGCACCGGCCGCTATAATCGGCGACTCCAACCCTATTGACCCTCCAAAGGCTGCAGTTAAAGAACTACCAAAAAGCGATGAGAAAAATTTGTGGCGTTTCATTTTACCGTCCAATCTCGAAATTACGTACAGGATACGGGGAATTCCATGATCGGTTGAATCCTTTATTACATATTTAATCAGGACAACTGCAAGTGCAATTCCAATTCCGGGATAGAGTACATATAACACATTTTGGCTGGAGATGGTAAAAAAGCTGGTTAGCTCACTCTTTATATAAAACACAAAACTCTTTAGCAAATATGACGACAGGCCGGCACCAAGGCCAATGATAACACTTAAAATTATTACAAAATAATTGTCGGGCAAATGCCTGACACGCCATATCATAAACCTCCCGATAGTCCTACGTATTTTCATGCTGATAAAATAACTAAAATTTGCAATGATAACCAAATTAGTCCTTGCAAGAAAACCCTAACAATTAGATTTTCAACATGACTAGTTTTCTTGCAGATACTAATTATAGATTAAGCTGCTCAAGGAAAAAAATAATTACTAAATTAGGATTTGATTTTCTTTTTCCTAACTTTGCCCGCAAATTGGAAGTTAAAACTTTAGCTACTTATTAATCGGATTTTCAACCCTTTAATAAACCCCCTATGGTGAGCCTTCCACAATTTAATTTTTTATTAATTATTACTTTTTTATTAATTATTACTTTTTTATTAATTATTACTTTTTTATTATGAAAATTTTTGTTGCAAACCTGAATTTCAATCTTCAGGAAGACACTTTAAAAGAAATTTTTGAAGCTCACGGAACCGTTGAATCTACCAGGGTTGTTACCGATAGAAACTCAGGCCGTTCCAAGGGTTTTGGTTTTGTTGACATGCCAAATGAAGATGAGGCAAAAAGCGCCATCGAGGCACTGAACGACACGGAAGTAGAAGGAAGAAATCTTGTTGTAAAAGAATCGGAAGAAAAGCCCCAAAGGCCAAGGTTTACAAACAGGAGACCTTCTGACGACAGATACTAACATTCGGTAGGATTAAATCGTAAAAAACTTCAGGAACGGACGGGCAAGAGCCAGTGCGTTTTGAATTAAAAAACCAGTCAAAAAGCAGCCTTATCACAAAGATGATGAGGCTGCTTTTTTTTCGAGTCCCTGCACTAAGCAGCGAAGCACTTGATCTTTACACGGACGAAATTGACTTTGCTTCGGGTTACGAAAAAAAGCGCTCAACTCGTGTTTGCTAATCTCCTTCCCCCCCAGTCCAATAAGCTCAATCATGTCATCATCCCTGAGGCTGAGGGCAATTTTAAATTTCCTCAATATAATATTGTTATTCAACCTTTTTTCGGGTATGGGCTGATCGCCATCTCTTTTCCCTCTAAATTCTACAATAAATCCGTTAAGAAATGCTGCCATCTGCTTATCGTAAAGCTGTTGCCATGCAGGATCATCATCTCTTTTAAGCCAGTCGCTAACTTCCGCCCTTGTAACTGTTTCGCCTCCCAGTAAAAAAAGACCAATCATTTTTGTATCGCTATAATCATAAATATAGCGAACCCGCCTTAGAATATCGTTGTTTGTCATTTTCGTTTTTTCGTTTTTTCTTCCTTTTCAGGAAAATCAATATAATACCCTTCACGGGATAAAAGATGATCGAGATTAGCAATTCCATAAACCACAACCGCAGTTACAATAGCAGCGTGTTCCTGGTATTCCGGGATACTCTTGTTGTACAAATCGCGTTCGGTGTGCCAAATTTCATAATAGCTAAAGTTATATCCTTTGGAATCCCGGTTATCAAAACCAATGGTAGGCACACCTTCAACGGCAAAGGGGCCGCTATCGGTGCCCCAGGCTTTAGCGGGTTTTTCGCGTGGTTCACGTTCTGATATTTCAAAAGGGAAATCCGGGTTTATGCTGCTGAGGGGAGCGCAAATTTTCTCAAAATCATCACGCATGGCCTCCGAAACACTGATGCCTGCCGGAACTGTTGGGCCACCATCACGGTTAATCATATTGGAGATTTTATCGAGCTTATCGCCATTTTTTTCCACCCAGCTTTTAGAGCCCAAAAGCCCGAACTCTTCGCCCGACCATAGTATTGCCAGGATTGTCCGCTTAGGTTTACCCCCGGCGGCCATAATTAAACGCGCTGCTTCCATAGTTGGGGTAACCCCGGAGCCATCGTCAACACCACCTGTTGCCACATCGTACGAATCTAAATGCCCGCTCATGATAACATACTCATCGGGGAATTCGGTTCCCGGAATAATCCCGATAACGCTGTGATATTTAACCGGACCCATTTTAAAATGATTCCGAATATCAAACTCCAGTTGGAAATACCTTCGTTCTTCCGCCATTTGTTTAATGATTGCATATTGATGTTCATCAAGCTTAATATCGGGGATTTCAGGCAGCGTTTCGAAGGTCATTTCATCAATATTTTTGCGATCGTACAAAACCCGAATTGGTGTTTTTGCCGATTGAATAATTCCTAAAATTCCGGCCTCACACATTTCTTTATAAAAAAGGGCAGGCTCTTCGATGAGCGGTAAAAGCTCTTTTTTAGGTTCATCACTACCCCGGTTTTTACGATTTTCTCTTCTTATTTCATCATTTTTTTCATCAATAATTATATTTTCAATTCTCATCGAATCCCGGATGCTGTCAGCATTAGCTGAGAAATCTATTGGCCAGCCATCGCTATCGCCCGAGATTAAAACCCATGCACCTTTTAGCGCACCTTTCATCCGATCGAATTCTGCCTGGGTTTGGGGCTCGATGAGTACATGACCGCGTTGCACCCCCTTTGTTCCCGAGGTGTACGATGGTGTTGCAAAATGAAGTTGCATTCCATTGTCAGAAAGCATCCGGCCAAACCAGGGGCCACGGTTAAAGCCAACCGGAAGTTCGCCGGCTTCATCCATCACTACCTCCATACCCCATTCGGTAAACTTATGTGCCGCCCATTCGGTAGCGTTTTCATAAGCATCCGAACCGATGGGCCTGCCGCCAAAACGGTTGCACAACACATCGAGATGATGCATCACCTGGTTATCGGTTTTACCAATTTCGATAATTTTATCGACAATGCTGTCGGTTTGGGATTTTGATGATAATGCCAGCAGGAGGCTGAATAGAAGGATTAAAGTTAGTTTAAATTTCACTTTTTTACTTTTTGAAGAGTAGATTTTAGTTTAATGAAAATTCCATGCTTATTGAATAGTTTTCAATATTTTGGCAAATGTAGAAAAAATACGAAATCATGGATTTCTGTTTTTTCGGCATTCAACATTCGGTATTCGATTCCGCAGGTGTGGACACGGATATCCTCAAACTCCAATATTCAAAAAATCTCATTTTAAGCCAGGGTTTGATCGAGTAGGAATTATACTCCAAAAATAAGAAAGACAGTATTTTATATAAGATAACCTACAAATTTACGTTTTTTTTAACTAAACTAATTTCACTTGCAAAGTAAATTATTCACCAATCAATCTTAAACTGTAATGAAGTATAATCAAACCCAAATTGTCATGAGAAAACACATATTGTTTGTATTTGTATTGCTGCTCGCTGGTGTGGCAGCCACGGCACAGGATGATAGCAAATTATCCTACACCAAATTGCTCGACGATCCCTATCGAATTCCTAACCTGGAGATTGAGCTTACACCCGCCTGGTTTAATGTTAGTGCAATAAATATCGCTACAGCAGGCTGGAAAGCAGGGGTAAAGTTTTCGCCTTTTAAAAGCCTGCAGGTAAATGCCGGTTTTGGATCGACATACGCGAAAAAGGTAGTTAATGGAAATTATCCGGGAGCATTGTTTAGCGATTACAAACCGTTCAACTACTCCTTCGATCATCCTAAAAACCCACTTTTTACAATCAACCAGGACATACAAGGCATTAGACTTATAAATGCAGGCCTGAGCTTTGCCTTCAACGATAAGGTGAGAACATCGAAGGATAAGCTTACCCTTAACAGCGATGAAACTAACTATGGAAACATGCGTGTGATAAACTCCGATGTTACCTACATCGATGTTCAATTGAGAAGGAGGTGGAGCGTTGGCCTTGAGTACTTCAGCAACACAAATACCCTTGATTTGTATCGTCTTGGCGATCTGGCCATAAGTGATAACTATTATGAGGATGAGGACGGCAACCGGTTTTATGGCGATGGTGTAAAGTACAGTGGTGTTGACTACCAAAACCTTAGCGATAAGCCGAATCCCACAATCGACAGAACCATCCCCGCCGAAGTTGGGGGCGATGATTACGATTATGGCTACCAGGGATGGATAACAAACATTAACACCAAGGGTATTGCCATTGGCATTTCGCACGAAGTGATCAGGAATTATATGTGTGATTTTGAAAACTTTGGAAAACGCGGGAACCAAACCATTCGTACCTGGTACGCCGACCTGCTGTTTGCATCAGTGGATGTGGACAAGCTTATTTTTTTTGCCGCCGATACAGAAGCCACTATTTATGGTTACGAAATGGGAACCGATACGCGTGAATACGACCTGACGGGAAGTGGCGAACATAAAATTGAAACCAACAATGTGGGCTTCAGAATTGGATTCGAATCACGAGGCATTAGCCCTACGCGTATAATAAAGTGGGTCGAGCAGGATGAGGCCAGCCGCATGATAAATCTGGGCTATAAATTCGAGGCAGGCATCAATCCGGGCATCAGCGGCAAAGGACTATACATGTTGCTGGGTATTTATTTTACTTTTAACGGACAGGTTTAGAAAAACATTGAACCATGGACAACAAGAACCAATCGTATGCTTCACAGTTTTATCCCGGCGATAATGCCACCGGTGCTAAGGCTCCATTGCAGCAGCAGGCCGGCCAGGGCACTACGGGAAACAAAAATACCAAAGATTCCGATCCCCTCGTGCAACTTCCCAAAGGCGGCAGGGCTATCAAGGGCATTGGCGAAAAATTTCAGGCCAATCCCCTCACCGGCACTGCCGGCATTACCGTCCCCTTGTCCATCAGTCCGGGGCGGGCGGGCTTTGCGCCGCAGTTGAGCCTTAGCTACGATTCGGGCAGCGGCAACGGTGCCTTCGGGCTGGGATGGAGCATTGGCCTGCCCTCGATCACCCGCAAAACCGACAAAGGTTTGCCCCGATACTTTGACCCTGGCCATGACTTGCCCCCACAGGGAGTAAGCCAGGAGGGCGAAGACACCTTTATCCTTTCGGGTGCCGAAGACCTGGTGCCCCTGCTCAACGCTGACGGCAGCGCCCCCGTGCCCGAGCAAAAAACTTATCAGGGCCAGGGGTACTCCCTTTTTCGCTACCGCCCGCGTACCGAAGGCCTCTTTGCCAAAATCGAAAAATGGGTACAACAGTCGGATGGTGACACCCACTGGCGCGCTACCACAAAAGACAACATTACAACGGTGTATGGCGATTCGCCCCAAAGCCGTATTGCCGACCCTGACAACCAAAGCCACGTTTTTCAGTGGCTCATCCGGCGCACCTTCGATGTCAAAGGAAATGTAATTGTATATCAATACAAGCAGGAAAACCAGGCCGGTGTGGACAACGAAATTTACGAGAAAAACCGGCTCAAAATCAACAATGCTTTTAATATGCAATACCTCAAAGGTGTGTATTATGGCAATGCAGGCATGTATGCCGATGGGGATGCGCTGACGGCGATGGATTGGCATTTTCAGCTTGTGCTCGACTATGGCGAACATGATGCCACGGCACCCATGCCTGACGACGACAACGACTGGCTGCTACGCACCGATGCCTTTTCCACCTTTCGGGCAGGTTTCGACATACGCACCTACCGCTTGTGCCGGCGGCTCCTGATGTTTCATAGTTTTGAGGGGCACCTCGGCACTGGCTGGAAGCTAACAAAGGCCACCCAACTCGATTACAATTACCACCCTGCCTTAACTACGCTGGCCGCCGTTACCCACAAAGGCTATCGCGGTAGCGAAACAGCAAGCTACCCTCCCGTGGAGTTTAATTATACCCAAGCCGGGATTGACAGTAAAATTCATTCGCTCGACCTCGACGATTTGGAAAACCTCCCTGCCGGTACCAACACGCCGGGATACCGCTGGATCGACCTCTTTGGCGAAGGCTTAAACGGAATCCTTGTCGAAAATGACCAGGCCTGGTACTACAAGCCAAACAATGGCAACAATCAGTATTACGACCAAACAGCCACCGAACCCGATGCAGAATTAGGTGCTATGGTTCGCCTGGCTTCAAAGCCATCGCTTGCTGATTCGGGGCTTAAATATCAATTGGGCGACCTGAATGGAAACGGCCAAACCGACCTCGCGATTTTTTCTCCACGAATTTCGGGTTACCACGAAATGGGCCGCGAAGACCAATGGGAAAATTTTATCCCTTTTAAGGATATCCCCAACATTAACTTTGACGATCCACAGTTGAGGATGATCGACCTGAACGGTGATGGACATGCTGATGTGCTCATTACCGAAAACGATTGCTTCACCACTTATTACTCCAAAGCCAAACAAGGCTACGGGCCTGCCCACCGCATAGCCAAAGATATGGACGAAAACCAGGGGCCGGCAATAGTTTTTAACGACGGCACCCAAAGCATCTTTACCGCCGACATGAGCGGCGACGGCCTTACCGACATCGTGCGCATTCGTAACGGTGCAGGTGATTATTGGCCCAACAAGGGCTATGGCCGCTTCGGGCAAAAGATAAGCTTGAAAGATGCACCCCATTTTGATTTTCCCGATCTCTTCGACCCCACACGCATCCGCCTGGCCGATGTTGACGGCTCAGGTACTATCGACATCATTTACCTTTCGGCCAAAAAAACCTTTTACTGGAAAAACCTTGCCGGCAATGCTTTTAGTGAAGCTGAAGAAATTACACTGCTGCCTGCCTTCGATGGCAACGCCGCCATTTCGGTTATGGATCTGATGGGCAACGGAACTTCGTGCATTGTTTGGTCCTCATCATTGCCGGGTGCTTTTCCTGGTAGGGTGCAATACCTCCAGCTCACCAGCGGTGTTAAACCCTGGTTGATGAGCCAAATGAACAACAACATGGGTGCCCTGCGTAAAATGTACTATGCTCCCTCTACCAAGTTTTATTTGCAGGATAAAAAAGCAGGCTTACCCTGGATTACCAAACTTCCCTTCCCGGTACATGTTCTCGAAAAAACCGAGACCATCGACGAAGTTACCAACACACGCTACATAAATCGCTACGCATACCACCACGGTTATTTCGATGGCGAGGAGCGCGAGTTCCGTGGCTTCGGCATGGTGGAGCAATGGGACATTGATACACTTGCTGAAGTTTCTCCCCCAACAGGCGAAGACCAAGAGGGGGTCTATACCAAAACCTGGTTTCATACTGGATTTTATAAGGACAGGAATAAAATATCCACCCATTACCAAACCGAATACTTTAATGGCGATAATGATGCCTGGTTGCTGCCCGACACCACCTTCCCCCCTCCAGGGGGAATTGAGGGGGGTCTCGAAGCCGGCGAAATACGCCAGGCTTGCCGCACCCTTAAAGGCAGCATACTTCGGCAGGAAGTTTATGCCTGGGACTTCCCCCCTCAAGGGGAGACTGAGGGGGGTGGACCAAGCGGCGTATTTACCGTAGAGGAAAAAAACTACAGCATTAAAAAAGTGCAGCCCCTGGCCGGGCAAAAACATGCCGTCTTTCATATAGTTGAGAATGAAACGATCTCATACAACTACGAGCGAAACACCGATGATCCCAGGATTTTACACCGTATCGTACTGGAAACAGATACTTTTGGCAACATTACCAAAGAAACTGAAATTGCCTATCCGCGCAGGAATGTCCAGGGCAGGCTTCCCGAACAGGAAGAGTTGCTGGTGAAATATGACGAAAAAGAGTTTATCAACGAAGATGACAATGCGTTGTTTTACAGGGTAGGTGTGCCCAAACAAAGTAAATCGTACCAGGTTTACGGCTTGGTTTTTTCTGGAAATATAAAATTAGATAGCAGTATCATTGCCATCATCAGCAACGCTACGCCCATCGACTATGAAGCATCATATTCAGGATCAGGATACGAAAAACGCCTGCTGGCACACAGCAGGCAAACCTATTATTCCGAAGACCTGAGCCGGATGTTGGCCCTGGGGCAAACAGCCTCGCACGCCCTGCCTTATCACACAAGCAATCTCGCCTATACCCCCGGCCTGCTGGCGCTGGTAAAGGCCAAAAACGATACGCACGGCAGCTACCACAACAACATGCTGCAGGCTACCGACCTGCCACGAACACTGGTTACTACCGGCAAATACGCCAACGAAGGCGGAAAGCTGTGGCAGATAAGCGGCAGACAAACCTTTGACGCTATTAGATTTTATTTGCCGGTTAGCAGCAAGGATGCCCTGGGAAACACCACGCTTATGCTGTACGACGAATACAAGCTGCTGATAACAAAAGTTAGCGATCCCCTTGGCGACGAAACCGTGCTTGAAAACGACTACCACACTTTGCAGCCGCGCGAGATTACCGACCCCAACCTCAACCATACCGAGGTGGCCTTTGATGCGTTGGGACTTGTAAATGCCACGGCCATAAAAGGGAAAGAAACCGTAAATGGTTGGGAAGGCGACACCATTACCGACCCTACCGTGCAAATGGCTTACGACCTACACAACTGGAAGAAAAACGGCTTACCGGTTTATGTGCATACCACGGCACGCGAAACCCACAAAGACCATAACACCAACCGGCTGCAAAGCTACACCTACAGCGATGGCCTGGGACGTGAATTGCAAACCAAGGTGCAGGCCGAGGATGGCCTGGCATGGCAGATAAGTGCCCAGGGAAAACCGGAACAGGTGAATACCCGCGACCGCTGGACGGCGACCGGCCGCACCCTGTACAACAACAAGGGCAAAGTAGTGAAACAATACGAACCCTGGTTTTCAGCAAGCCATGAATACGAAGGCGAGGACGAGCTGAGCCAATACGGCGTAACGCCGATTTTGCATTACGACCCCGTGGGAAGGTTGGTGCGAACCATTTTGCCTGACCACAACGAGATTACAGTTGCGTTTGATGCCTGGCAACAAAAGAATTTCGACCAGAACGACAACAACGATACAACACCGCACTACGATACCCCGCAAATACAGCATTACGATACCCTGGGCAGGTTATTCCTTACGCAGGATGATAACGGAGTTAGGGGAAGCGCTGTTTATTATGAAACCCGGCAGCAGTTCGATATCCTAAGCAATGTAACTGCCGTGCAGGATGCCAAAGGCCGGTGGATGACCGAAAACATTTACAATATGACGGGTGAGGTGGTTTATACATTTAATATCGACAGCGGCAGAAGGTGGCTCCTTAGCAACATTGCCGGCAAGCCCATCCGCCTGTGGGACAACCGGCACCGGCAAATGGAATACAGCTACGATGCACTGCAACGGCCAAACAATACTTCTCTGCGCCTCAGCGCCTTAGCGGTGAGCCTTATAGAAAAAATTGTTTACGGCACCGCCACCGCTACCAATCACAAAGGCCAAATAGCGCAGCACTACGACCAAAGCGGGAAAACACATTTTACGGCTTACGACTTCAAAGGAAACTTGCTATCTTTGACGAAGCAATTGTGCAGTGATTATCAAAACACCATCAACTGGGACAATTTTCCAAATCTCGAAGCAGATGTTTTTGCACAAAGTTTTACTTATGATGCGCTAAACAGGCCCGTGGAAATAACAAAACCCGACAACAGTTGCAGCAAATATTACTACAATAAGGCAGCACTAATGGAACGCGTAAATGTGACTCACCGTGGCGCTGCCGTCGATTACGTGAGCAACATCAACTACAACGAAAAGGGCCAGAGGACAGAAATTTATTTTGGCAACGACTCGAAAACCGCCTACACTTACGACACGGAAACCTTCCGCCTAACGCGCCTGCTCACCACCCGCTACAAAGGCCAGGACATTTTGCAGGATTTGAATTACACCTATGACCCCGTGGGCAACATTACCCGCATAGAAGACGATGCACAGCAAACTTTCTATTTTGATAATACGGTAGTTGCCCCGGTGGGCACATACACCTACGATGCTTTGTACCGCCTCACCGAAGCCACAGGCAGGGAATTGAAAGGATTGGCTATGCCCACACATACCGACTTTGCCAATAATATAGGCTTACCCAACCCGGTGGCGAATGCGTTACAAAACTACACGCAGCAATACACCTACGATGCGCTGGGCAACATACAGCGTATGCAAAGCAAGGGTTTTTGGACACGCGATTACTTTTACAATGCGGGAGTTAACACATTAAAAGGCCACACCAGCGGAGCAACAGAATACACTTACGATGCCCACGGAAACACTACCGCAATGCCGCACCTGCCCGCCATGGTTTGGGATTACGCCGGCCGCTTAAAAGAAGCAACGCTTAACGCCTCACATGACAAAGTTTACGATGTTTACGATGCAAGCGGTGAACGTGTGCGCAAGGTGATAGAGAAAACCAGCGGCATTATAGAGCAGCGCATTTACATGGGCGGATACGAGGTTTATAGGAAAAGCATCTCTGGCAGCTTAAACTTTGAGCGGGAGACCTTAAGAATAAGTGACGATAGAAAAGCCATTGCCAACATAGAAACCAAGACTGTGCAAAATGGCATGGATATATTACCGCACCCTGCCATCCGCTACCAGTATGATAATCACCTGGGCTCGGCCTGCCTGGAACTGGATAACAGTGCCACCATCATTTCTTATGAAGAGTACCATCCTTTTGGTACCACAAGCTATCGTTCAGGAAGGACAGAAACTGAGGTTTCTTTGAAACGTTACAAATACGTTGGTAAGGAGCGAGATGAGGAAACCGGGCTTTATTACTACGGAGCAAGATACTATGCTGGTTGGCTTGGGAGGTTTGTGAGTGTTGACCCGTTGTCGGGAAAGTTTCCGTTTTATACCCCGTATCAATATTCCGGTGATAATCCGGTTACTTTTTATGATTTAGATGGAAATGAACAGGTAAATAATACAAATACAAATGTTGAGCAAAATGGACAACAAGCTAAAATCGATACAAATCTATTAAATCGTTCAAAAATTAATTCCATTCCCTCTGCCGGTGAGATATTTACTAATTCAGAAGGAAAATCCCTGAAGGTTGATCAAAAGGGAGATCGAGTAGAAGTGGACAATATAGAAGGGATGCATTTATCACAAAAAGGTTTGGACTTTATTATAATGGCAGAAGGTGAAGGTAAAAAAGAATTAAACAAATATGATGATAGCGGAAATTGCATATTGTTCTGCCCATACGATGATGATGCAGGAAATGCGACAATAGCTTATGGACACTTAATAGATAAAAGTTCATACGATATTCGAAAGGCAGAGCATGTTAAATGGGATGAAGGATTGACAAAGAAAGAAGCTATTGAATTATTAAAAACCAAAGATGTAATTGACAAAGGTGAAAAAGATGTTAAAAGATTAATAAATAATGATGTTAAACTCTCACAAAATGAATTCGATGCACTTGTTATAGCCAAATATAATGGTGGTTTTGGCAAATCTGTTGCTAATGCGGTTAATTCTCGAGAAACTGACCCATCAGAAGTTTACAAAGCCTTTTTGGCTAGAAGGTTTTATGAAGATAGCGAAACAAAAAAAATGGTAGAATCTAATGGCCTAATTAAGAGACGTGCTATGGAAGCCACAATCTTTCTTTACGGGAATTATGATCCTATTCCTAAAGGAGTTAAAAACAATGAGGGAAAGTTTATTCACGGTTATAAAATTTATTATAATGCTTGGAAAGAATTTATTAATAAAAAATAAAGATGAATATTTACTTAATTATTATTGGCTTATCAATCGCAGGCTTCTTGAATGGTCAAGGCAATATTCAAAATCACCTTCCTATTGGTAATTTCGTTGCATATAAAATTGTCCACGAAAATGCCATTGGTGTTATTGATGAAGATGAATTAATGAATGATACACTGCTGATAAGTAATGACTATTGTATAATTTTTGGTGATACAATATTTTCACCTGTTTTTTCATTATCAAAGCATTTTTATAATGATTATTTCGATAAAAGACATTTCTCAAATTTAAATGACTTTACAATATTAGGAGATACCATAAATGAACTAAAAGTAGAACCCTATTTACCAGATAGGTATGATAAATTTGGAAAATCATATAGGCAGTCTTTTTATTTAATTGTTGATAAAGAAATTGTTATTTATGATATGGAAGGTAATTGGATATTTTTTCGGAAAACAAAATATTAATCTTGCTGTAGCCAATGAAAAATAATGACAAAAAAGCCTTATACACGTATCAAAATGACCCGACGTTGCATGCGCTACAAAACTACACGCAGCAATACACCTACAATGCGCTGGGCAGCATACAGCGTATGTAAAGCAAGGGTTTTTGGACACGTGATTACTACTACGCAACTGCCAACAACCGCCTGCTCAACCACGATGGCGGCTCCAACGTTTACCGCTACGATGCCCACGGAAACACCACCGCCATGCCGCATTTAAGTTCCATGCAATGGGATTACAAAGACCAGTTGAAGGAGGTTGACCTGGGCGGTGGCGGAACAGCATATTACGTTTACGATGCTTCTGGTGAAAGGGTAAGAAAAGTAATCGAAAAAACCGGTGGCATAGTTGAGCAAAGGATTTACCTGGGCGGCTGGGAAGTTTACCGTAAAACAATATCGGGAAACCTTAATTTTGAAAGAGAAACATTAAGAATCTCCGATGACCAGAAGGCCATTGCCAACATCGAAACCAAGACTGTGCAAAATGACATGGATATATTACCGCACCCTGCCATACGCTACCAGTACGATAATCATTTAGGCTCAACTTGCCTTGAACTTGATGATGCCGCAGCTATTATTTCCTACGAAGAATACCATCCTTTTGGGACTACAAGTTATAGAAGCGGAAGAACTGAAACTGAGGTAAGTTTGAAGCGCTACAAGTATGTGGGAAAAGAAAGAGATGAAGAAACCGGTTTGTACTATTACGGCGCGAGGTATTATGCCGGATGGCTGGGTAGGTTTGTGAGTGTGGATGCTTTGGCAAGCCAATTCCCGCAGTTTTCTCCTTTTGTTTATTCTAATAATAATCCTTTGCGCTATTCTGACCCAACGGGGATGCAGAGCGAGGATGAGGTGGATCAGGTGCATCCTCCGGTTGGACAGCAAAATCCTAACATAAACCTTCCAAATTATATCCGTGATTATCCGATAAAAGCGGATAATACAAATCTGAAACTTCCTGATGTAAATGTTTATCAAATTCAAGAAGGTAATAAAAATCCATTTTCAAACGTATTCCGTTCCGAGCCTGAAATACCTTCAATTGGACCAGACAAAAAAATTGAATGGGCACCTGAAATGATTGAGCAAAACAGAGCCTATTGGGAGCTGCAACGAAAGATTGATGAGCATATTGAAACTCAACAAGCACTACATCCAGTGAGTTTTGGTGGGAAGGGTTTCGGAGTTGGAGCAGTCCCGGCATTGTATGAAGGAATGAAACAAATGCCTTCGATGATGTTACAAGGTTTAATGTTGACAAAATTTAAAATCCCTACCTATCAAAAGTTTGCTCCATATACAAAAGGATTATTTTCTGGGTCAAATCACAATGCTTTAAGAGGAGGAGCCTTTAGAATATTAAAAAAGAGTATTAATATCAATAATAGGATTGTTGATATTGCGGAACCAAGTTTAAATATTTTGTTTAAAGGTAAAGACTTGGAAAGCGCATATAAACATATTAGCGAACTTGACTCTATTCCAAAACCAAAATGAAAAAGTTTAGCATCTTTATTCCACTCATCTTACAAATACTGAGAATTTTGCTTAGGATAATTCTTATTATCGTTGGAATAGAAATGTTTTATAGCTACAGAGGTCATACATTCGAACATTGGTATGAATACACGGGAAGGGTTATCATTGTCTTTACAATTATCGGAATAGTATTATTATTAGATCGTAATAAGAAATAGAATGAATACTTTAAATACAAAAGCACGATGGTGGAATGGTGATTATTCTTACGACAACCACGGAAACACTACCGCAATGCCGCACCTGAGCAACATGCAATGGGATTACAAAGACCAATTAAAGGAGGTTGACCTTGGCGGGGGCGGAACAGCCTACTACGTTTACGATGCTTCTGGTAAAAGGGTAAGAAAAGTAATCGAAAAAACCGGCGGCATTGTAGAGCAGCGCATTTATCTCGGCGGATACGAGGTTTATAAGAAAACAATTTCCGGAAGCCTTAACTTTGAAAGGGAAACATTAAGAATAAATGACGATAGAAAAGCCATTGCCAACATAGAAACCAAGACTGTGCAAAATGGCATGGATATATTACCGCACCCTGCCATCCGCTACCAGTATGATAATCACCTGGGCTCGGCCTGCCTGGAGTTGGATGAAAACGCGGCCATTATCTCGTATGAAGAGTATCATCCTTTTGGAACGACTTCGTATCGCAATGGCAGAACCGAAACCGAGGTTTCGCTTAAACGGTACAAATATGTGGGCAAGGAGCGGGACGAAGAAACGGGTTTGTACTTTTATGGGGCACGGTATTACGCGGCTTGGATATGTAGGTTTGTGAGTGTGGATCCGTTGCAACGTGAATACCCACATTACACTCCTTATCAGTATGCGGGCAACAAACCGATCAGTTACATTGATCTGGACGGGCTGGAGGAAGTGGAATCTGACAAAATAAATTTAAGGCAGAAATCAGGCAGTCTTTATTTCTTTTTCTTTCCGGATTTTGGATCGTGACCACGTTGCTTGGCCATATCTTCAAGCTTTTTTTGGAAGCCTGATTTTTTGACAGTCTTTTTCTTGTTGGCTAAAATTTGCCTGCGTATTTTATCCTCGTCGATGGTTTGGCGGATAAGGTACATCTGGGCAAAAGTTATCAGGTTGGCCAGCAAATAATAATAACTCAAACCCGAGGCGTAGTTATTGAAAATTCCAAGAAACATCAGTGGCATAAAGTACATCATTACCTTCATACCCGGCATTTGGGTTTGGGCGGATCCCATCATGTCGTTATTTATTTTGGTATAAATGATTGTTGAAATGGTCATCAATAAAGTAAATAAACTCACATGGTTTCCGTAATACTGGCTTACAAGAGGAATTTGCGTTGACCAGGATACAATCGAATCGTAGCTACTTAAATCGTGGGCCCATAAAAATGCCTGTTGTCGCAGCTCGATTGATGAAGGGAAGAACCTGAACATGGCAATCAAAATTGGAAACTGCAAGAGCATTGGCAAGCACCCCGCCATTGGATTTACACCGGCCTTTTTGTAGAGTGCCATTGTTGCCTGTTGCTTTTTCATGGCATCCTCCTTCTTGGGAAACTTCTTGCCCAACTCTTCGATTTCGGGTTTTAATACCCGCATTCTTGCCGAAGACAAATAGGTTTTATAGGCAATCGGGAAAAGTACAAGTTTAAGCAAGAGGGTAAGAATCAGGATCACGATACCATAGTTCCAGCCGTATCCTCCCAACCAGTTAAAAACCGGAAGTACAGCAATTTGATTTATCCATGCCAGGAGGAAAAAACTCCAACCAAGCGGAATTTGTCTTTCAAGTTCAAGGCCATATTTCCGGAGGGTTTTGTATTTGTTGGGCCCAAAATATAATGAGGAGGCAAAGGTTTGTGAGGGTTGATTAAAAAATGGCACCCCGATAATTGCTTCCATATCCCTAAGGTAATGCGCATTTGTTTCCTCTTCACGTAAAAATGCCTTTATATCTGCATTCTCAAAGGCCTTGTCGGCGATGAGTGTGGAAACAAAAAAACGCGACTTGAAAGAAACCCATTTTAACTTTGTCTTTATACTTTCTTCGTCATCCTTGCGCTCATTTAAGTAATCAACATCATCCTGGTAATATTTATAATAGATGGTCGATTCAGCCCGGTCGTTATCCAGACTGGCTTCCTGCTGCCTCAATTCGGCTTGCCAGGTAAGGTTTAAAAAACTTGTCCCGGGGTCAATTACCGTGTTCATCCCTTCAAGGTTCAAATCATAGCCCATCATGTATTTATCCCCGTAAAGGGTATAAACATTTTCGATGTACTTATCGGTGCTAAAGCCATCGCCCTGATCAACATACAGCCGCATCGAAAATTTTAACGAATCCTGGTCCTTAACAAAAAGTGAATCTTTGCCTGCATCAAACTGATTAAAAAAGTGGGGCTGGAAATATAGATCGTTAGTATTGATACTGCGATTGTTGGCAAAAAATGTGTAGCCAAAAGTTGTGTTTTCATTATTATAAAGCACCAGGGGTAACGAATCGTAGGTTTGGTAATTTTTAAGTTGCACTTTTACAATCTTACCCCCTTGATTGGATATCTTTAGTTTGATTACTTCATTTTCGAGTACGAAGTATTTCTTTTCACCACTGCCTGATCCTGCAAAAGCCCCGAGTTTATCAGCCATTGCAGTTTTAATTGCTCCGGTATCTTCTTCAACAGCTACAGCATTTTGCTCAATTGCTTGTTGCTGCGAGGTATTTTCAGCACGTACTTTCCTTAATGAGTCCTGAACTTTCGCGTTTTCAAACTGCACCCTTGCAATTGAGTCTCTTACAAAGTTATCGCGTTCTTTTTGCTCCGCTGTTGGGGAAGTGTAAATGGTATAACCAACAAAGATGCCTAAGATGAGGATTAACCCGATTATTGTATTCTTATCCATGAAATAAAGCTTTTCTATCCTAAAAAATTGGGCGCAAAGATAGATATTTTTAGCTCAAAAAATGGCTACTGTTTTTAGGATATGATTTTACTGATGGAGATAGCGAGAACATCAAATTTGTTTATTGGTCTTTAGCGCATTACAATTTTATTTAAGAAGCCAAAAAAAGTGCAAGTTCATTAAATCAGACAATCGACAGGTGATGTTTCCAAGAAATTATAATTGATGTCATTATAGTTGATCCACTTTAAATTGGTGCTGCCGCCTGCACCATGAACCTGTTCAGTTTTAATCTTAAGTTTTTTATCGGGAGGAGAAACAAAGTGAATTCCAAGCCCTAAACCTTTAAAAATAAACCAAACACCCATCAGCACAATAAATACCGGCACTACTTTGCGCATGTATTTTCTAACCGGAGCTGTAACAAAGTTGCCAAGCAAATTTAGCCCAAGCATTATTGGGATCGTACCCAAGCCAAACAAAGCCATGTAAAACATTCCATTTATGGCGCTTCCTGCCGCCAACGATAAACCTATGGCAACGTACACAGGGCCGCAGGGTAGCAGTCCGTTAAGCAGCCCGATGAGGAAAAGTGATGAATATGATTTCTTACCAAATAACAATCCCAAATTCGATTTTACCTTATTAACCAAAGGAAACAAAGGTGATTTCGCAGCCAATGAATTAAATAGTAAAGGAAAGAATACTGATAAAATCATTGTGGAGCCAATGGCAATCGAAAGCCATTGTTGCAGACCTGCAATCATTAAACCCTGGCCAAGCAGGCCAAATATGAGACCCATTACAGAATAGGTAAGGGTTCTGCCAAAATTATAAATTACCGCGCTTGATACACGTGAAAACCATGTATTACTTTTTAAGGGCAACGCAACAGCTATCGGACCACACATGCCAATACAATGAAACCCGGTGAGGAATCCAAAAACCAGTGCCGCCGACATCATTTCTATTTGCATAAATATTCTTTTTATTAAAACATCTTATTTTCGTTCAATACAATACTACCAATGACAATAAATGACTACCAATGACTTTCTTTAACCACAAAAGTTCACAGAAGTACACATAAGTAATCAATGACCATCAATGACTAAAAATGACCATCAATGCCGAAAAAACAGAAATCTATGATTTCATATTTTTTCGAGCATCCTCGAAAAGTTACGAAAATTAAAAATTTTCTACTTTTCGGGATGACTACCTATGACTTTCTTTAACCACATCAGTTCACAGAAGTACACATGAGCAGATTTAAATTATCAAACACTACAAATGACTTTAAATGACAATAAATGACTACCTATGACAATCAAAGATTTTTTATTTTTCGGGATGACTTTCTTGTACATAAATTTCCTTTTCGGTAAAGTAGAATGTTTCTTCATATTCCCATTCCAACTTCACGATGTATTTCCCTTTTTCCAATGCATTGGCAATGATTCGTTGTTTTCCGTGGCCATCAGTTTTAATAAACATAAAAACATCCTGTATTCCGGATGAGGGCCTGAACAACTGAATTTCACCTTTAAGTTTTGAAAAATCAAAAATCTCGGGAAAACCAATCTCAATCGCATCATCCACATACTTAACGCTTACATTTTTTTCTAACTTTAATGCGTTATCGCGTTTATCAATCATTGTTTGGTGTTCGAGTTCACGTGGGTAATAATCGTCGTGGACGAGGTTAATAGTATTTTGATAGGTGATAAAAACCATTAGCCCCATGCCAATCACGAAAATTATGATGGCCAGCACTATTCCATGTCCCCAGTTGAATTTCATCGTTTGTTTAGTTATTCGATATTTGTTAATTGTCCCGAAAAGTAGAAAATCTTTGATTTTCGTAACTTTTCGAGGATGCCCGGGCTTTGCCCGGCATTATTTGTTAATTGTTATTTGTTAATTGTTATTGAGCCTGTCCGCCAACTGGCGGATTATTAGTTATTAGTTAGCCCGAAAGTCCCGATAACTATCGGGATCGGGGCTTATCGAATTAATTTGGGCCGACAAATGTCAGATCAATTTCTTCGATGAGTTTTTCGCCGGTAAACACCCCAATATTTATAGGTATTTTCCCGTCAACTTTATCTTTATCGAGAAAAACAAAAAATACACCTTCGGTCGATGAAGCACCCTTCACTTTCATTTCTCCGGCAGGTATCAAAATGCTACCAACAGGTGAAAGTAATTTTATTTCAATTGGATAATCTACTCTTTTCTTATTTACAACCTTAATATTGTACAGGTTGCTGATTTGATTATTATCCTGCTCCTGGTAAAGCATTCCTGGTGTACGAAGAATTGTTGCTTCCACATCAGCCCTGCTAAATAGCAAGTAGTTAAGGAAAGTAAATAAAATGACCAAAACTGAAATATATGCAATCAACCTGGTATTGAGCTTCAGCTTTGTCCCCGTAGAAATTCCCCGTTCAGAATCAAACCTGATCAAACCCTTGGGCAGCCCTACCCTTTCCATGGTATGATTACAAGCGTCAATACACGCTGTGCAATTCACACATTCGAGTTGGGTGCCATTTCGTATATCGATAGCGGTGGGGCAAACTTGCACACAGGCACGGCAATCAACACAATCTCCTTTTTCGGCAGGTTTCCTGTCTTCACCTTTTCTCATGGGCCCTTTTTGCTCACCACGAATATAATCATAGGCAACTACAATACTGTTTTTATCCAGCAAAACCCCCTGCAACCTGCCATAAGGACAAAGGATAAGGCACACTTGCTCGCGAAACCAGCTGTAGATGAAAATCAAAAACCCAGTGAGAACCGCCAGCCCCGTAATCGCTGCACTGTTTTCAGAAATGGGTTCACCCAGGAGTTGTACCAGTCCATCGAAGCTGATAACCCATGCAAAGAGCGTTAATGCAATCAAATGGGCGATTACTACAAATATGATATACTTTACAGTCCGTTTCCAAAATTTTTCAAAAGTAAAAGAGCCTTTGGCAAGCTTTCGCTGTTTGGCTGCATCACCATCGATCCAGTATTCAATTTTACGAAAAACCATTTCCATAAAAATGGTTTGCGGGCAAGCCCATCCACACCATAGTCTTCCCAGCGAAACCGTAAATACAACAATGAACACGATGAGTGTAAGCATCATCACTGCAAAAATGTAGGTGTCCTGTGGCCAGAATATTTGTCCGAAAAATATAAATTTTCTGTGGATAACATCAATTAAGAAGAAGGGTTCGCCTCCCATTTTCACAAAAGGCATCCCAAAGAAAAATATAAGCAAAAGCCACGAAACAATTTTACGGTAGTTGTAAAGTTTGCCTTTAGGTTTTTTAGGGAAAACATATTCGCGGTTGCCGTCTTGATTTATCGTGGCAATGCTGTCGCGGAACGATTCATCCCTGGTAATTTTGGATTCTTCCATTAATTGTAATAGTGAAGTTTAATATTTCATTTTTTTTTGCAGTAAGCAAATCCATCAATCAGCACTCTACCCATACTTCCCACCCGATTAAAACATCACATCACCATCCGTTTCGATAAAATGTGTGGTTTCGTTGAACAATGCCGCCTTTTTCGCTTCGTTCGCTTCGTTCGCTTCGTTCGCCTACTTCGCTCAAGTCGCCTTTATCACTTGGTTCGCCTACTTCGCTCAAGTCACCTTTATCGCTTCGTTCGCCTACTTCGCTCAAGTCGCCTTTATCGCTTCGTTCGCCTACTTCGCTCAAGTCGCTTTTTTCGTTTCGCTTACCTATTTCGCTCAAGTCGCTTTTATCGTAATTATCATTCTCTCAACTCACCCTGGGCCGCTTTTGCATTGGGTGGATTAGTGCCCTGCATTTTTTTAAGAACATAACTCCCAACCTGTAAAATCTTTTCTTCGGTAAGCTGATCTTTATATGGAGTCATGCCTTTTGTTGGTACACCATTGTAAATCACATTGTAAATATCCTCAATGCTGTTTCCGTGAATCCAGTATTTATCTGTTAGATTTGGCCCAATAGCATTACCTTCTCCCAATTGCCCGTGACAGGTTGCACAAAGCTTTTCTTTGTAAATGGTTTCGCCGGCAGCTAAATCGCTTTCACTAGTAAGCAACGCCAAAGAAGCCTGTCCTGTTTCTACTTTATGTTCTTCAATCCCTACACCTGCCTGAACCATTTGCTTTTCGTACTCTACCTCCTGCAAATCGCCCAATTTGTAAACATGGTAGTAAGTGAAATAAATTACCGCAAAAATTACGCTGGCATACCATATCCAAACCAACCAGGGTGGAATCGGATTATTTAATTCCTTGATACCATCAAATTCATGTTCTAAAGGTTTGCCATCGTATTTTGGCTTATAAACATTCTCTTCCATGATCTATTTCTATATTATTATTTAACACTTCATTTTGATCCAAATCATTACTAAAAGGTTGATTTGCCATATCTGCAACAAATTCTTTATCCATTCGAAAAATGAAATAAAGCAGTCCAAGAAAAAAAGTAAAGAATATGAAGATTCCTATAATCGGAAAAACAGCAACCCCTTCAATGTTTTCTAAATAATGAATGACGATTCTCATTTCATGCTTATTTGAGTTTTGTATAATTCGCCTTGTGGTTCCCTGGCATTTGCCGGATTGGTACCATGCATATTAATGATGTAGCTGGTCAATGCCACCATTTGTTCTTCGCTTAACTGGGTGTTCCATGCCTGCATTCCTTTGGTGGGGAAACCAACTGCAATAATCTGGTAAATATCTTCAGGGCTTCCACCATGTATCCAATAGTTATCTGTAAGGTTTGGCCCTATAAGATTACCTTCACCCATGGCTCCGTGGCATATCAGGCAGCTTTTATCATAAACCTGTTTGGCCTCAGCCAATGCTTCACTATCCTTTGGCAATGGCATTGGCAGCTTTGCATGGCTTGAATGTTCAGCTTTTGGAGCGTCTGATTTTGGAGTATTTGAAATATCCGTACCCAACCGCTGCATATAGGCAATCAGCGCTATAATTTGTTTTTGAGGTTCAATTTTGATGCCTGATTCCGCGAGTCCGTTTGCAATCTTTTGGGCTTGTTCCATCAGATCAGCTTCTGCCTTAAGGTCGTATCCTTCCCCATAGGGCACACCCAGTGTTTGCATTGCCCTAATTTTAACAGGTGTGGAAGCTACATCAATATCTTTTGTAAACAGCCATGGATAAGGTGGCATAATTGATTGGGCATTCATCCCTTGGGGATTAAGCAAATGGTTGTAATGCCACGAGTCAGGCTTGAACATTTTACCTGAAATTACACCAGCCCTGGCCAAATCCGGGCCTGTTCTTTTCGAACCCCAAAGGAAGGGATGATCGTAAACAAACTCACCGGCTTTAGAATACTCTCCATAGCGCTCGGTTTCTGACCTGAACGGCCTCACCATCTGCGAATGGCAACTAACACATCCTTCACCAATATAAATATCGCGTCCCTGCAATTCGAGCGGTGTGTAAGGCTTTACATTTTCGATTGTAGGAATATTTGATTTGATGAGATACATCGGAACAATTTCGACAATACCCCCGATTAAAATAGCTATCAGCGCCCATATAGTGAATAATACAGGCTTTCTCTCCAACCATGAGTGAACAGCTTCACCGAATATTCTTTTCGAAGGTGCTTTTTCCAAAGGCGGTGCTGAAGCAGCTTCGTCAGCAACAAAGCTCCCCGATTTAGCGGTTTTTATCAAATTATAGACCATGATAATAGCTCCTGTGAGATAGAGACAACCACCGATTACCCGGGTATAATACATGGGTAATATCTGGGTAACTGTTTCGAGAAAATTGGGATAAGCCAAAAATCCATCTGCTGTAAATTCTTTCCACATTAAACTTTGAGTAACGGCAGCCCAATACAATGGGACGGCAATAAATATTATGCCAAGGGTGTCCAGCCAAAAGTGTATGTTGGCCAGTTTTTCTGAGAATAGTTTAGTTTTAAATATGCGTGGAAACAACCAGTAGAACATAGCAAAAGTCAGGAATCCGTTCCAGGCCAAAACACCAATGTGTACGTGAGCAATAGTCCAGTCGGTAAAATGGCTGAAGGCATTAACATTTTTGGCTCATTTCTAAGATACGGTTGAAAGTTTATAAGTAGACTTTGT
>CAZQIV010000066.1:0-35554 GCA_964593705.1 uncultured Lentimicrobiaceae bacterium
TTCTAAAAATGGGGGGAACTTTTTTAAATGAATAGCAAATTTTTAACAGCTTAGGTTACGGGCCTTGTTGTGCTGTTGCTGAAAGTGGCAATTACACCTATATTAGTAGCGGGTGTATGTTTTTGGTCATTGATAAAAGTAACCCTTCACAACCTATGAAAGTTGGTGAGTTACTTTTACCGGATGTTTTAGAAGGGATTACGATAGATGGGAACTATGCTTTTGTAGCAGATTATGAAGCAGGTTTGAGGATTATAAATATTAGCGATCCTACAGTACCTTTCGAGGAAGGGTATTTCAACACTCCCGGACGTGCCTGGACGATTGCCGTATCTGGCAGTTTTGCTTATGTTGCAGATGAAACCAGTGGCCTTCGCATTATTAACATCAGCAATCCTGCGGCACCGTTTGAGGAAGGGTATTACATCACACCTGGACATGCTAAAGATGTAGCCCTATCAAACAATTATGCTTATGTTGCAGCTGGTGATGGTGGTCTTCGCATCATCAACATCAGCAATCCGGCAACACCTTTTGAAGAAGGCTACTTCTACACATCCAGACATGCTAATGGGGTTGCATTATCGGGCAGTTATGCTTATGTTGCAGATAGTGATAGTGGTCTTCGCATCATAAATATTAGTAATCTGTCTGCACCTTTTGAGGAAGGTTACTACAACACACCCGGATATGCCCGTAAGGTTTCCGTATCGGGCAGTTATGCTTATGTTGCAGATTTTGATGCAGGTTTGAGAATCATAAATATTAGCGATCCTACAGCACTTTTCGAAGAAGGGTACTACATTACACCCGGATTTGCCAAGGGGGTCACCTTATCAGGCAGTTATACTTATGTTGCAGATCATGATGGTGGCCTTCGCATTATCAACATCAGCAATCCGGCAGCGCCTTTCGAAGAAGGGTATTTCGACACTCCCGGTCAAGCCAGGGGAGTCGCCGTATCGGGCAGTTATGCTTATGTTGCAGATTACTATGATGGTCTTCGCATCATCAACATCAGCAATCCGGTAGCGCCTTTTGAAGAAGGGTATTACAACACACCTGGTTATCCCAAGGGAGTCGCAGTATCGGGCAATTATGCTTATGTTGCAGATGGTAATAGTGGCCTTCGCATCATTAATATCAGCAATCCGGCAGCGCCTTTCGAAGAAGGGTACTTCGACACTCCCGGTTATGCCAGGGGAGTCGCAGTATGGGGCAACTATGCTTATGTAGCTGAAATTTGGGGTCTTCGTATCATCAACATCAGCAATCCGGCAGCACCTTTCGAAGAAGGGTACTACGATACACCCGGATATGCCAGGGGAGTCGCTGTATCGGGCAGTTATGCGTATGTTGCAGATTATGAGGCAGGTTTGAGGATTATAAATATTAGCGATCCTACAGCGCCTTTCGAAGAAGGGTACTACGTTACACCCGGATTTGCCAGGGGGGTCGCTGTATCGGGCAGTTATGCTTATGTTGCAGATCATGATGGTGGCCTTCGCATCATCAACATCAGCAATCCGGCAGCACCTTTTGAAGAAGGGTACTACGTTACACCCGATTGTTGTACTTGTGGGGTCGCCGTATCGGGCAGTTATGCTTATATGGCTGGTGGTTATGAAGGTCTTCGTATAATCAATATCAGCAATCCGGCAGCACCTTTCTAAGTAGGGTACTACAATACACCCCATATTGCTTATGGAGTCGCCGTATCAGGCAGTAATGCTTATGTTACAGATTGGAAAGCCGGAATGTTGATTATACAAAATGACCTTGATACCGATGTTCCTGAAAATATAATGCAAAACGGAAATTACATAGGTGTTACCTGTTCCCCTAATCCTGCTTCTTCAATAATCAATCTTACTTGTAACTTGCCTGAACAATGCGATATTAAAATAGAATTTTATAATCAAACAGGCGTGTTGGTAAAAAAGACAATAGATAACAGCCGTGCAGCAGGGCAATACAGCCAGGATATGGATATAAGTGATTTGCCGGAGGGGGTTTATTTTTATTCTGTTTGGGCAAGCGCAATAAAAAGTAATCACATATATCGGGGCAGTGGGAAGGTAATTGTTGAATAATTTAATTGGATGTTATCTTTATATAAACTTCAATATTCCATTCACACCTCCCCTGCGTTCATTCACACAATAATTACATACGTTCACATAATAAATTTGGATTTGGGGACTGAAATCCTATAACTTTATCTTAAAAATTATTATCAGGTGAATAAAAAAGCAATTCAGGTATTGAAGCTAATATTTTTGTTGGCAATCACATTTTTGCTCATCGAATGGTTTTCCTGTGGGTTTGGATTTAATAACAAAAATGCATTGCAAATTACGATCAATTCGTTTATCGCCGGGATAAGCATTGGTGTTTTAATAGTATTGGCCCATTTGTTTTATTCAAGTAAAAAACGTTGAAATTCAGAACGCTAAACCCCGAATCCCTCAAAGGCGCATAGCAGTCAGGCTAAGAAATAAGATACGGGTTTGTTTCAGGTGAGAATCCGTTGCCCTGTGCTTTTGCCACAGGCTCGCCTCGCGAAGCGGGTATCCGTATAGGGAAGCGCAGGGATTTCAGTTGAGGGTTGAAAAGATACGAGGTCGTTTACGGCCTTCTATCATCGGTAGCGGATAAAATAAAAAGGCCGTAAACGCCCTGATGGCCAGGCATAGGGGTTTAAGACTTTGAATTTCTACAAATATTTCACCCGCCATGGCGGGATGGATGCCTTTTGCAGACCTGCCCGCCGCTTCGCTTTAGCAGGCGGATCGGTCGAAATGACAAAGTTGTAGTTTATTGGATTGAGGGAAAGGGAAAGCGGGCGCTCCGCACCCGCTTTCCCTTTCCCTACCAGATATTCATGAGCTTTGTCATTTCGATGGAGCGCAGCGAATGAGAAATCTATCTTTACGAAAATGATATTCTGATGAAAGGAGAGTTAAAGAGGAAAATAAAAAAAATGGATTTAAAAATAATAACAAACTCTTAAACCGGCCAAACCTTCCAGGTCTCACAATACTCGAACCCTGAACCCTGAACTCAAAACTCAAACTCCAAATGCCGACCTTCGGTCGAGCATGCTCGAAGCTTTGCTTCGGCACTCCAAACTTTTCCATTCACACCTCCCCGGCATACCTTCACACTATAAATCCATACGTTCACATATTAAATTTGGATTTTGTATATTAGCAACATTAATTTTATCAATAGAAATTTTAAATAATAATCAACAAAAAAATAGTCTTTAACAATATAAAACTTAATCAAAATGGAAAACTTAAATTCTTTAATTACGCCCTGGTTTCTTTCAGGAGTAGTGGTTATTGTATTATGGGATGGGATTTGGAAAATTATTGCAATGTGGAAAGCAGCGCGAAACAATCACCTGGCATGGTTCATTTGCCTCGCAATTTTTAACACCATGGGAATTTTACCCATTGTTTACATACTCATGTATAGAAAAAAGGAACAAATAAAATAAGCAAGCCTTTTGAAGATAGAATGGAAGTACTTTCCGATATTGAATTGTTTCAGATATTGAAACAAAGAAAAGTATTTCAAAAAGTAGTCTCGTTTATTTGTTTTGCCATTTCAATAATAGTAATACCTGTCTTTAAAATTACAAATTCAAATTAGAAATATAAATTTAAAAACAAACAGTTATGAAACAGGCATTTAAAATTATCCTGGTGTTAATTTCAGCTTTTATCACTATTTCTTCTTTTGCCCAGGATATTACCGGGCAATGGAATGGCTTACTTGAAATTCAAGGTATGCAGTTAAGAATAGTATTTCACATAAGCCAGGATGGCGCTAACTACTCTGCCACTATGGTTAGCCCCGACCAGGGTGCAACAGGTATTCCGGTTAAGGAAGTCAGTTTTAAAGATTCTATATTGAATTTAGAAATACCGGGTATTAATTTTAATTATTCAGGAAAGGTAAAAGACTCTAACAAAATAGAGGGTAATTTTACTCAACATGGAAGTTCCTATCCTTTAAACCTGGAAAGGGGAAAAGTTGAAAAGCGGGTAATAAACCGACCTCAGGAGCCTGCGCCACCGTTTCCATATTATACCGAAGATGTTAAATTTAAAAATGAAAAAGATAGCATTCTTTTGGCAGGCACACTTTCGTTACCGGAAAAAGAAGGAAAATTCCCGGCTGTTATATTGATATCCGGTTCGGGACCTCAAAACAGGAATGAAGAAATTTTTAACCACAAACCATTCCTGGTATTAGCCGACCATCTTACCAAAAACGGAATTGCCGTGCTACGGTTTGATGACCGTGGAGTAGGAGGATCAACCGGCGATTTAACAGCAAAGGCTACAAGTGAGGATTTTGCTACTGATGTACTTGCCGGTATTGATTTGCTGAAAAGCAGAAAAGAAATACAACACAAACGGATTGGCTTAATAGGACATAGCGAAGGAGGAATAATTGCACAAATGATAGCAAGTGAAAATAATGATGTGGCTTTTATAGTGTTATTAGCAGGGCCAGGCACTACAGGAGAAGAAATTTTAATTTCACAGTTGCGTTTAATTGGGGGAGCTGAAGGACAAGAAAACCTTGATGAAAAAGTAAAAATTCAAAAAAGTGTAATTGACATAGTAAAATCAGAAAACGATAAGCAAAAAGCTGAGAAAGAGTTAAAAGCACTATTAGAGAACGAAATTAATAATCTAAGTGAGGAAGAAAAGAAACAGATAGGAAATGCTGATGAATTTATTCAAAGTCAAATTGATGCGATTAATAGCGATTGGTTTCGCTTTTTTTTAACTTATGACCCCAAACCGGTTTTGAAAAAAGTGAAATGCCCGGTTCTCGCGATAGTTGGTGAAAAAGACCTTCAGGTGCCGCCAAAGGAAAATCTTGAGGCTATCGGGGAAGCCCTTAAAGCCGGTGGCAACAAAGATTATACGATTAAGGAATTACCAGGTTTGAATCATCTTTTCCAAACCGCAGAAACCGGATCAGTTTCTGAGTACGGGGAAATAGAAGAAACATTTTCTCCATTAGCACTCAATGAAATTTCAAACTGGATACTCAAATATGTAAAGAGATAATGTACGTGTGCATAGTCTCTCTCTCAGGTATTTAGGGATTATTACAAAAGTTAAATAATTATAGTTAAACCTATTTAAAAAATAAATAACAACATGAATAAACTTATTAAAGATACTTATTTAGATTTATTTCTTTTTCTTAAAAAACCCGTTGATCATTCTATCAACAATCAAAGATTAAAAGAGAAAGTTACCAAGCTATTTTTAATATTAATATTAGACCTTGCCATTGCAGGAATATGTATCTTATTATTATCAGCTATAGAAACTCTGGGGCTGTTTTCAATGGAAAATCACAAGGTACTTGATCTGTTAAATAAAATGCCTAAAAGCGTTGTGATTTTTGCTTTTATCATTGCCGTGCCTCTGCTGGAAGAACTCATTTTTAGGTTGTATCTAAGATATGAGACCAATTACCTTCTTCGATTTTTTCTTTTATTGTTTTATGTGGCAGGTAAAGAGAATAAAGAACGCATAGGAAATCGTATCAAGAGGATATGGTATAAACAATATGTGTATATTTTCTATTTCTCGGCTGTTCTTTAAGGAAACATTTCTTATTGAATCGAATAATAATAAAGAAATGAATAAGGAGTTAAACCTGACTTACAAAAATAAATCAGATTCAAGTGATCTTAAAAAACAATTAACTTCAACTTATGGTCTTAAATTAGTTGATTCTGTAGCTGATATAGAACATTTGAGAATTGATTTTGAGAATAAATAGTAACAGGCACCTAACGGCAAATCATGGCCCACAGCCGCTTAGCGTTCATCTGGAAAAATGAGGGGAAAAGGAAACATACGAAACACTATAAACCTTCCTGCAAGTGAACGGCTGCGAGCCATATTTGCGAAACGAAATCAATTCTGCTTACGGGTTCAAATATGTCAGGGAAAACTTCATTTATCAGGACCATTGGAATTAATGTAATAACCGGGCTAACTTTAAACACTTGTTTCTCCGAACATTTCTCAATGCCGAAAATGAGGGTATTTTCAGCAATACGTATTAGTGATGATTTAATGAATGAAAAAAGCTATTATTTTCATTTTATGAAATCTTTAACCTTTTCTAACGAATACAATTTTTTATCTTCAACATTATACACAACCGAAAGCCTATACGACGTTTTGTCCTTACATAAATAATACACTTTTTGGTATTGTGCATCAAGATCAATAAGAATTTTTACCCGATCTGATGTACTGATAAAAGTATATAAAACACAATCATTGAAAAAATACTTATCCATGAGTTCCCGGTCAGGCACTGATGATATCAGCATTTCATCGCACGATTGAAAAACCAAAGTACTATCGATAGGTTGATTTGGTTGCCTGAACGACCTAATTTTTTCAAATTCCACGGCGGAAGGTTTGCCGGCCATCGCGATATATCGTTTCATTTCATTTCCACCAAAGGGATTGATGATAAAAATGAGCAGTAAAATCGTTGCGGCAAGCGACACCATAGAATACAATGTGATATTCCGCTTCCTGTCCCCTTTTTTTTTATCAAGGTTTGCGATGGCAATATCTGCCTTTTCTTCAAGTTCCTTGTCATCTGCCTTTTCCAGCGCCTTATACAACGCCATTTGAAGTTGCACCTCCTCAACAAAATCAGGCTCGGTTTTCATTTTGTTTGCAAACAACTCCTTTTCCCCTTCGTTTAGTTCGTTACGGAGAAATTTGGTGATCAATATGTCGTTTTTGCCCTTATTCATTTTATACAAATTACTGTTGTTTATAATTTAACCCGATCTTTTTATCCTTTAAATAAGCCCTTATTTTTCGCATAGCCCTGCTCATAAGTGTTTTTGATGTTCGTGCATCCAGGCCAAGCATCATCGAGATTTCTTTATGTGATTCGCCGGAAACCAGTTTAAATATTAATATCTTCCGTTCGTTGTATGACAAACCGGCTTTGAGCTTTAGGGCATCTGCAATGATCTCATATTTTTCGTTGGCTCCCTTCATAAAATCTTCAAATTCAGTTCTTGTTAAAATTTTCTCTAAGAGATCGCTACAAATCGTTTCCCAGTTTATGTCGCCCGGCCCGCTGGCTGTTGGTGTCAAGATGTTTCCATTGTTTGTTTTCACCACGTTAATGTGTTGTTTTAAATAATCGACAACTTTATTTCTACAGATTGTAAAGAGCAAACCATTCGAGTGTTTTACCCGCGGCTTACCAACAAGTGTATTTTTCAGTACCTCCATTGTATCAACCGATATCAGCCTGTAAATATTATCCACCTCTAATTCCCGCTTTTCCTTGAAATCCCCAAATTTCAGATACATTTTTGAGACATTGATTTTTATTCGAGACTCAAGGCATAACCAAATCACCTCAACGAAAAACAGATCCCCCAGACATCTTTTCAGAAGCGTATCTTCATTAAACTTTATTTCATATTGTTGTATTTTTCCTATGGCTTCATGCCGATATTTTACAAGCTGTTTTTTGAACGATACATTTGCAATCGCCGAGTCAGGTTCATCACTCGCTTCACAATCGTTACGCAAATACTTAACTTTCCTGGTTAGCTCTGGAACTGTAATTTCAACAATCTGTGCAACTGCTTCCTGTTTGTTCCTTATCAGTCCATAGAGCATTTCTGTGTTTGAAAGTTTTTTCATTTAAGTATCTCCAATTTGAAGGAAAAGTAAACAATGAATCTATTCTATTTGAAATATTTTTTCATTAGTGATTTGAATTTAGGTGTATTTCGGATATTGTCCAGATCAGGGTCCTGTTTAATCCATTCCATATTATCAAACCCAAGTTCCAGCGCTTTTGCAAAGTTTTTCAAAGCTTCATCCTTATTATTTTCCAACGAGCCAATACAGGCGAGGTTATAATATGCATCAAAATCATCCGGGTCGAGAACAAGAAATTTATTTAACCACTCCTTTGCCTTTTCAAAATCATGCAGATGAATATAAACAGTTCCGAGATTATAATAAGGCCGTAAATACATCGAATCTCTTTCGATGGCCTTTTCAAAATAGGGTATCGACTCAACAAATTTTCCCTGCAAGGCATAATTATATCCGATATTATTATGCGCAAACACATAGTTTGAATCAAGTTCAATCACCCGCTCAAAACACCCTATTGCTTTATCATATTCTTCAAGGCTATTGTAAGCACAGCCGAGGTTATTGTAAGCTCTTTTGTTGTTGGGGACGAGTTCAACATACTTTTGATAGATCTCAAGGGCATTTTCAAAATCTCCTTGTTTATTGTAATTCCAACCCAATTGAAAATATGGGTAGGCAACATTTGGATCAATGGCAACCGCCTTATAAAGCAAGTCTTTTGCCTGCTGGAAATTTTGATTATCCTGAAGATCTTGAGTGTCATTATTTTGTTCGTATTCTTCGCAAAGGGCGTAGGCCTCGATGAAAAGTTTCCTGATTTTAAGTTTATCTGTGAGAAAATGATACTCGCCGAGCAACTCTATAGCCTTGTCCAGTTCCAATGCTGTTACCTGATATTCCTCAATGCTTTTTCTCTCAAAACTTTCCAGTTGTAAAATGGGTTCGATAATATCCATCGAGCTTTGCTGAAGGGCAGCTGCAAAATTTCGTTTCAAGGTCCTGGCGATTTGCTCGTCATTTAATGCTCCGATGATTTTTTTATAAAAGTCCCATGCCAATTCCCCTTCAGGCAAAATTAGATTGTCATTATCAACAGCCTCTTCATATTGAACATAAAGTTCAGCCATTAAAGAATCCGGTCCTGAAATAAGCTGATCGAGCAAGCCCTTTGTATTGATAATATCCATTGTAGGGATAAATTTTTCCCTTTGCCTGATAACATTTGCATACTCCGTATCATCAAAGCAGTTGATGGTTTTCCAGCGGTCGCCCGACACTATTGGCGTTTGCCGGGCAGGCGCTGCATCCCTCACCACAAACTTTCTGAGGTAGTTTTCTATCTCCATCACATTCACACATTGGTCTTCGTCACTATTTTCGTTAGCTAAGCCATACAAACCTTCGATGAGGTAATAGGTGAACACTCCATGACCGCCACCCCACTGCTTGCCCTCCTGCGATAATTCGTTGGGCTGGCACGAAAGTATCTTGATCTCGTTCGACCATCTTTCCTTTAGCGCCATCGAGGTGGCATAAACCCCGTTGACACCCCCCGAAAGATGTCCCGATCGGCATGCATCGGCAATGATGAACATTTCTACACCACGGGCGGTAAAATTTTCGCTTATTTGTTTCAGCTTGTTTACTTCAAGGTAATCGTCCCCTAAAGCCCAATATGACGAAGCCGGCGCATCATGCAACAGCAACAGGCCGTTATTCATGTTGCTTGCCTCCATGTCGCCATGGCCTGCAAAAAAGAAAAAGAGTTTGTCGCCTTTATTGATTTGCTTATGAAACTGTTCTATTGCCGACCCAATATTTACGGCAGTAGCTTCACTGTTTAGAAACAATTTTATTTTCTCAGGTTCTACTTCCCCACCACTTTTCGATTGCAGGAAGGCAGCAAATGCCTGGGCATCCCGGTTTGCAAATTCCAATCCTTCTACATTTTTATATTCCGATATTCCGATGATAAGGGCGTAGGTTTGACCGGTTTCGGGACCGGCCGGGAGCAATTGCCCATATGCCGGCACTGCAAACAACAAAACTAACACAGTCAAATTTTTAACAAAACGTCTGGAAAAATTTCTTAGTTTTTTCATAATCTGATAACATTAACACAGGGAACAAATTTACACAATTTAAAATATTGTTGATAAGATGTTTTCCTACTTCCTGATGTTTACCTTTTTGAAATTAATTAGATATACTATTGGACTACTAAAATAAAATCGGCAAAATAGCATGGTATGAAACCCCGAAATATGTAATAAAGTAGAAATCGCGTAATCACGGATTATGACGGAAGAACAAAGGCAAAAGCGTTCGGGCCATATTTTTGAGGTTTGCCATTTACATGTAATGTATTAGAAATGCAGAAGTGGGAGGTACAATGCTCAACAGGTCTGATAAGCATGATTTTAAAAAGATTACACCTTTGTTATCTGATTTGTTTGTATTTTTGTACATTCAATCCCCGAAGTGGCGGGATTTTTCCCGTACGAAAGGGATCCCGCACGTGCGGGACTTTGCTTAACATTTAATTATTTAACCCCAGGAGCTAAAAAAATGAAAAATGTAAAATTAATCTTATCAATTGGATTTATGCTCTGCAGTAGTTTTGTATTTGCAGATGTTATAAACGTACCTTCCGAACAGCCCACAATACAGGCTGGAATAAATGCTGATGGTACAAGGGAAGATATGGGAGCGAGTCCGTTCAACAGAGATTCAGTATCTGGTATTTGCCTGTATCTCGGTCGCTGTATAAATGATATTAATCAGAACTGGGTAAACCCTTTAGAACATACTATAGGAGTTTATGATGGTGAAAGTTCAGTAACCCATTTACTTCCTATTGAAGACCGTATTTGGTATTTAATGGATATAAAATTTATAGATCCGCCTGAAGTAGATTACTACGGATTAATTGTAGGTTACAACCCTGCTACCTGCGAGACGGTTACAACTATCGAAATTAATGATTCATGGCAGGATAATCGCGGACTGGCATACAATTTTGGTATAATTTCTATTGATACTGTTAGTGGTGTTACGACATCAGCCCCTTCATTTTGGTACACTGTTTTTACGGAGGATTTCCTTTATCGTGTCAACTATTCCGGGGATGTGATTGGCGTCTATGATATCGATGTGGGTAGTATCACAGGGCTTGCCTTTGATTCGGATAATAGTCATTTATGGTGTATAGCCAGCGGTTCGCCGGATATGCTCTACGAATTTTTTGTATATGATGTGAATACATATCCTGTTCTTATTCAATCCATGCCTGTTCCATGGTATGATCCAATGGATAACAGTGCGGCTGGTTTGGAATATCACGAAGAATGCAACATGCTTGTTGCCGTTAATAAAAATACACGTACAATTGAGCGGTTCTGTGACCTTACTCCTAATGGAGCCGGGGGTGTGGAATGGATAGATGAATGTACTATGGATTTAGAATACCCGCCTGACCCTTTTGGAATAGCATTGGTAAAAAACACTGAAGAATCCTTTATTGCAGGAAATACCCCGGGTGGCCCTTTCCCGTTAGATAAATATATTGTAACGATATGCACAAATCCCCCCCCCACAGCTTTCATCGACTCGATTATTCCTAATCCTCAATTTATTAATGAACCAGTTTATTTTTACGGACATGGAGAGGATGTGGATGGTATCATTGAGGGGTGTTTATGGTCGGTTTCTGAAGATGGTTTGTCCATACCATTAAGTGATGATACCAACTTTGTTAAGGTATTCGATGAGCCTGGCATATACAACATCCATTTTAGTGTAAAGGACAATGACGGGTATTGGTCTTCAAATGATTCAACAATTCTTGTTATCCTGACTAATCAACCACCCCATCTTCCTTCTGATCCTACTCCATTTGACAACAAAACAAATGTTATCCTAAACCCAACTTTATCAGCTTATGTAAATGACCCCGAAGGAGACACTCTAACCGTATATTTTTATGGATGTGACCAATCGGGATCAAATAGCATTGTAACGGATAATGAATCTGATTGGCAGCAAGGAAGCTTTATTAACACCCAAACCGATGGCAATGGTAATTTAATGCTTGATGAGGATATGTCAGTTTTTGGCGATGGTTCAGATGGAGATACAATCATACTTCCGGGAGGGAACTATCAAATGGATTCAGATAAAAACTTTCAAAACCTTACAATTGGTTCAGGAGCTACTTTTGATACTCAGGGTTATACATTAAGGATTTTGGGTACGATAATAAATAATGGAACGATATATGACAATTATTCCGGCGGTGGCGGAGGTAGTCATGGCGATGGTGGTGAAGGACAAGATCCATTAGGTCAGGAACATGGTGGTGTTCCTTTTGGGCCTGAAAATGGCAATTGTGGAGCTGAGGGTGCCAATCGAGGTGGAGCAGGTGGGGCAGGTAGAGCAGGTGGTGGAGGATCAAAAGCAATACCTGATGACCATCCTCTCTGGCTTCCTGTGGATTGTAATGGTGGAAATGGGGGTAACGGGGGTGATGGTGGTATTGGTGGTGGAGAGCTTACAATTTATGCATTTAAGCTGGATAATCAAGGTAACATTAATGCTAGTGGTGGTGATGGTGAAGCCGGGGCCAATGGTGATACTAGTATTGATAATGGGTATTTTACTTGGAATCCACCAAATCATCCAAATGTTAATTGTGATTTTGCAGGTGGCGGAGGTGGCGGAGGTGATGGTGGTGATGGCGGTGATGGCGGTATTATCAGTATTTATTATTCTGAACTTATCAATTTAAATGCAAATAATATAACCTCTTTTGGTGGTAATGGTGGTGATGGCGGTGATGGCGGTGGAAACCATCAATGTTATTACGATAACTATAGCGGATATGTTTGGAACTGGTATAATGGTGGTAATGGATGTGTTTTCGGCTCTTTTGGTGATGGGGGACGTGGTGCATATGATGAAGGCGATCATAGTGGTGTTGGTAACTCTGGAAAGGACGGCACAGATGGCATTGATGGAGAACCAAATATAAATCAGCTAACTTTAGAATATGCATCTTCTGGTGAATATTTTTCCACAACATTCGATGCTGGTGAAGTAGTTAACTGGACAAGTGCAACAATAAATGAAACTTCTCCATCAGGCACAGCTCTTATTGTAACATACTCAGACGATGGTTCTAATTGGGCACCTATTTCTGATTTACCTGATTCCAGGTATATAAATTTTAAAGTTGAACTTAATTCATCCAACCCCTCAATTACACCCTATGTGGATAAGGTAACAATATACTATAGCGGAGGGTGCATACTTCTTTGTGAAAAATACAATGTACTAAGTGGAACATACCAGGAATGTATATGGGATACCCTGGAACCACAAACATCATATCATTGGCGTGTGGATGTTCAGGATTCCCATGAAAATACCACCTTTGGCCCTGTCTGGAACTTTATTACTATAGATTCGCTTAACGTTGATTTAGGTAACGATTTCACGACTTGCCCGGGAGATTCAATTGACATTATTCCTGATATTACCGGGGGAATGCCGCCATACACATACTTGTGGAGTACAACAACAATAGACACACTGTCCACCGATTCAGCGCTGACTATCCAGGTTGACTACGACACAACAATATTCCTGCAAGTAACCGATTATTATTCTTGCCAGGCATTCGATACATTATCAATAAGTGTTTCCCAGGTTTATGAGGATGAAGAAATCTGTTTGGTAACTGTGAATGATTCAACTGGAAAAAACATGGTTGTATGGGAAAAAACAGAAGGTGTGGGGACTGCATATTATAATATTTACAAACAAGGTTTTCCAACTCCAATCGGATCAGTGCTTTTTGATAGCTTAAGTGTCTATATTGATCTTTCTTCTAGTCCCTGCGTTTTTGCTGAATCATATATGATTACAGCAGTAGATAGCTGTGGCAATGAATCTTCTCTCAGTAAACACCACAGAACCATATTACTAACTACAAGTGCAGGAGTACCATCAGGTGTTACCCTAAATTGGAATGTATATGAAGGTTTTACTTATGACTGGTTTTATATATACAGGGGAGCTACATTAGATGCACTAACTCTGATTGATTCTGTTTATCATGCCAATAACCTTCCTCATCAATACCCGGATAAAAACCCTCAGCCACTTGAATGTTTTTACCGTGTGGTTGTGGAAAAACATCCTGATAGCATCTGTTCACCAACTATTGGGAAGAATTTAGCCGGTCCCTTCAAGCAATCTGTATCCAATATTGCCGACAAAGGTTTACTAGAACAAGATTATCTTTTCACCGGTGGTTGGAACAGTATTTCAAGTTATATCATTCCATCTACTCCTAATTTTGAAGACTTGTTCTCACCCATTTTTGATAAATTGATTATCCTCAAGAACCTTACCGGGGTTTACTGGCCGGAAAGGGAAATAAATACCATTGGAAACTGGGACAACGGTTCCGGTTATGCGCTGAAGATGAATGCCGCTACGAACTTTCCAATTCGCGGATATAATTTCGCTCCCCATAAGATAACGCTCGATTCAGGTTGGTCTTATATGCCGATTTTGAGCCAGTGTCCGGCCAATTCATGGGATCTATTTAAAACCGACACAAATTCTATTGTTATTGTCCAGGAACTGATTGGCACCAAAATTTTCTGGCCTGAAATGGCTATCTATACTTTGGATTATCTTGTGCCTGGCAGGGCATATAAAATTAAGGTGTCAGGTGATATTACCCTTACCTTCCCCGATTGTGATAACAAAAGTTACAGTATTCCACAGCGTCAAACCAATACCGTTTCAACTCATTGGGGAGAATTGTACATGAACCCATTCACTCATTTGGTGGCATTCCAAAATTTATCGCTTAACGAAATGATATCTGGAGACCATGTAGGGGTTTTTAATCACCACAATCACTTATGTGGTTTTCTACAGGTCGATAACCCGAAAATTAATTCATCCATTACACTTTTCGGCGATGATCCCTCAACAACTTATGCTGACGGCTTCACCGAAGGCGAACCCATCCACTTCAAACTATACCGCCCGTCATCCAATGAAATTTTTGACCTTGATGTAGAATATAACCCCGGATATGATAATGATGGTACTTTTAAACTGAATGGCATCTCAGTGGTTTCAAAAGTAAAAATGTCGGCAAGTTCGGTTAATGAAAACATTTCAAACGACCTCAGGATTTATCCAAACCCAACGGAAGGGAAGGTGGAAATAATTATTGAAGGCCTGCAGGAAAAAGTAAGCGGAAAGGTTTTTGATTTACGCAACAAAGAATACCTTCAGTTTGAAATGGATGGCGCGAAAAACGCACAGAAAAAGCAAATTAACCTTTCGGGTTTTCCGGCAGGGATTTATTTGATAAGTATTACTGGCGAATCCTTTAGGCTCTTATCTCTAATATTCTGCCATTTTTTGGCAGAATATTAGAGATAAGGTACCCAAGCAAAATTTAAAATGCATTGTCGTTATTATGAAATGAAGAGTAATAATAAAGCTCTTAATTGCAAAATATGCATTTATAAATTTTGCCGACTAACTTGGACAAACCAAAACAGGAATACACCATAATTTTTACATGATCACCTTGTTTGGTTTTGGCTTGTCCAAGTTAGGTTTGTTAAGAAGGTGGTAGTTATGTAACCCTTACCGAATCATCAGCAAAAACTAAATTCAAAATATTGTAAACCGCATAACTGTTTGGTGTCATAGTTTTGAACATTTTTTTATTATCATCGAAAGAAATCACATAATGATAAAAAATTTACATTAAAATCTGATAATTATTTAGCTACTTGCTTTCAACTCCAAACATATGGCTTCTACCATAGACCCCCTCTAACTCCCCCTTGAGGGGGAGAATGCCACCACACTGGTTACTGCAGTCGCTTGTGCGGCTGGTCTCCCTTCCCCTCAAGGGGAATGCCTGTCCCGAATTTCGGGAGGGCGGGGATGGGGTCATAAGGATTTGGTAAATAATACATCCACCTAAATAATTACAAAATCTGATAATTTGAAAATATCGTTAACATGTTAGCATTAGTGGCTTTTAAAGAGCCTGAATATTTCCACGTTCCTTAACACCTCGCTGAAACGCCACAATTATTTCCTTCCCCTGAATCGGCCCAGACCGATTCTTCAAATCCCCCACACATTTTCACCAAAAAACTTCAAGAATCTTGTTTACTTTTTTTGAAATTCCCTGATATTATTATGAGACAAATTTATTGTTTAATATAAAAATATAAAGTCATGAAAGCAATTCTTAAAATTTTCGGAATTTTTCTGTTAGCATTAATCATGAACCTTAAGTGAAGAAGAAGCTATTGAAATTGTTAATAATTCGCTCCAATCGAAATCGGCAGGGATGCTGGGAAGGAGAAATAGAACTACCCATGGGAGGATGAGATGGTGGTTTTTTTGAATGAAATAATAATTGTTGACTTTAACAGTAATTCCATTCACACACCCCCCGGCATACCTTCACACAACAAATTCGTACGTTCACATATTAAATTTGGATTTTGTATATTAGCAACATTAATTTTATCAATAGAAATTTTAAATAATAATCAACAAAAAAATAGTCTTTAACAATATAAAACTTAATCAAAATGGAAAACTTAAATTCTTTAATTACGCCCTGGTTTCTTTCAGGAGTAGTGGTTATTGTATTATGGGATGGGATTTGGAAAATTATTGCAATGTGGAAAGCAGCGCGAAACAATCACCTGGCATGGTTCATTTGCCTCGCAATTTTTAATACAGTGGGACTTTTACCCATTATTTACCTACTCATGTTTAGAAAAAATGAATAGCCCTCTCCACAATTGCCCGGGATAATATTTTTTTTTGGCAATCGCATTTTTGCTCCTCGAATGCTTTTTCTGTGGGTTTGGGTTTAAAAACAACAATGCATTGCAGATCACGGTTAATTCGGTTATCCTGGGAATTACATTTGGTACTTTAATAGTATTGATAGACTTGCTTTATTAAAAAAAGAAATGAATTTATAAAAACTTTTATCATGAAAAAATTTATTATCATTCTTCTGACGCTATTTTGTTCTCAGGTTTTATTTGGACAAAATGATACGACAAACACCACATCATCTCAATTTGTAGCCTTTGTTGGCATTCAATCACCGGATTTAACTGAACTTAATGAAGCACTGAGCCTCTACAATTATCCACAGTTTGATTCTTATTGTATGTCATTGGGACTTGGTACAGTAATCTATGCAAAGAATATTTTGTTCCAGGCTGATGTATATTACTATGAACAATCTAAAAGTAAAGATACCATAACTTCTACAATTGATAGCCGGGGTTTGGGTCTTTCGTTTGGATATGCTTATTTAAATAAGAAAAAATTTCAGATGTATAGCTCTGCCGGTATTTATTATTCCTGGACAACAGTTAATTTATCAAATGATTTTGCATCTTCAATAACATTTAATGATTACTCATCTGAAGGAAACCAATTAAAAATGACGACAAAGGCTTTTTTGGTTAATATTTCAACTCAAATAAATTATTTTATTAAAATATCTAAGAAACCAGATAATAAGGACTATTGGATATTGGGAATTCGCGGAGGTTATTATTTCCCTATAAGTATATCTTCTTGGAAAATGAATAAAACCAAACAAAACGACAGCCCCAATATCAACCCGGGGGGTTACTATGCAATGATTGTTTTAGGATTTAATTTATATTAATTTTATATGTGAAATTTATAAAAACTTTTAAATCATGAAAAATAAAATTATATCTGCGCTATTTATCGGATTCACAATATTAACATTTGCCCAGACTAATAACACCGGAATAAGTAGTACTCCAGGCGATGAAGGAAAGAAAATGCCAAAACGCGTTTTTAGTGAATTAACTATTGGTATCGCAATACCACAAGGAGATTTTGCAAGTACTGGGGCAAATTTAGAGGAGGTGGCAGGTTTTGCTGTTAATGGTGGATTCCTGTTTGCTAATTACGGAGTTATTTATAATAATCTTTTTGGATATGAAGTAGCCTTTTCTCTGGGAATAAATCCTCTTGATAAGAAAATAGATGATATGTTAAATAACGCGGGTTATCCTTCCAATACCGGTTATGATTATGATTATGGGAAATGGTCGAATATTAATATTATGTTAGGCCCTCACTTTTCACTTCCTATTGAAAAATTTGCACTGGATTTAAGATTATTGGGGGGGTATATGTATTTGGAAAGGCCATTTATTAAACAAACATTCAATAATGGATATCTGATTGCAGAACAAAATTCAGGACACGGAAGTGCCTTTGTCTGGCAACTTGGAACAGGTATGCGTTATTCCATATCAAAAGATTTTGATATAAAATTCTCATTGGATTATTTCAAAGCCAAACCTAAAATCAAATATCAAAGATACGTTTTCCAAAACGACATTATTATTGAGGAGGACGGAACAACTCATTATGGAGTATTCACAGGCCTTAGCAATATAAAATATACACAGCCTATATCAAGTTACAATTTTGGAATAGGGGTAGTTTTTTACCCAAAATAACAATTATGTAAAATGAGAAAATTAAGTTTAATCAATCTAATTCATTATTATGAAAACATTTAAAATCTATTTAATTGTATTATTAGTATTCTCTTCGTTATTTAGTACAATTGCTTTTGCACAATCCATTGAAGTTGAAGAGTATGAATTAAACAATGGATTAACTGTAATTCTGCATGAAGACCATTACAAGCCTGAAGTATTTGGTGTTGTCGTTGTCAGGGTAGGAGCTAAAAACGACCCGGAAGATGCAACAGGAATGGCACATTACCAGGAACACATGTTGTTTAAAGGCACCGGGGAACTTGGTACAACAAACTGGGAAAAAGAGAAGCCTCATATTAATAAGATATTTTCCCTTTATGATGACCTTGGTAAAACAGAAGATCCGGCAAAAAGAAAAGAACTCCAAAAAAGGATCAATGAAGAATCTCTTAAAGCAGCCGAATATGCTATCCCCAATGAATTAAGCAACTTAATAAAAAGCATAGGCGGAACCAATTTAAATGCAGGCACAGGAACTGATATAACCCTTTTTTATAGTAAATTTCCGCCAAATCAAATAGAAAAATGGTTGGAATTATATAGCCACACGTTTATCAATCCTGTTTTCAGGTTATTTCAGGCGGAACTTGAAGTAGTATATGAAGAAAAAAATATGTATAACGATATTTTTATAACCCCTTTGCTCGAGGAATTTGACCGTCATTTTTTCAAACAACATCCCTATGGTCAGCAAACTATTCTCGGAACAGTTGAGGATTTAAAGAATCCTTCGCTAACTAAAATGTATGAATTTTTTAAGAAATATTATATTGCTAATAATATGGCACTGGTGCTTGTGGGGGATTTTAATTCTGATGAAGTAAAACCACTTATTGAAAAAAAGTTCGGTAAATGGCAAAAAGGTGATATCCCCGAACAAAAAGAATATATTGAAGAGCCTTTCGCAGGCAGAGAACTTATTGAACGTAGAATGAGCCCGGTAAAACTTGGATTACTTGGATTCCGTACCCCACCTGCCAGACATGAAGATGAAATTGCTTTTGATGTTTGTAATGGAATATTAACAAACCAAAACGGCAGCGGATTACTGGATAAACTAACATTAGATAACAAACTTCTGGCTGCGCAATTAATGGTAATACCATATAACGACTTCGGGTGCGCAATAATATTCGCTGTACCTAAAATATTAGGGCAAAAACTTGAGGAAGCAGAAACGCTTGTTTTATCAGAACTTGAGAATCTTCGGAATGGCAATTTTGATGACTGGATGGTAGATGCCATTAAAACGGAACTATACAAAGATTACATGCTTTCAATGGAATCAAATAAATATATAGCACAAAGACTTGCAATAGGTTTTAGTCAGAAACGCAACATTAAGGATGTTTTGGCTTATCCTGAAAAAATTAAAAGAATAACAAAAGAAGATGTTATCAGGGTGGCTAATAAATATTATGGAAACGACTACCTGGCATTTTTCTCTAAAATGGGATTTCCTAAAAAAATAAAAATTGACAAACCCGGATATGAACCGGTAGTTGCAAACACAAATGCCAAATCGGCTTTTACAAAACGTTTTGAAAAAATCCGGACAAAAGAACCGATGCAGAAATTTATTGATTTTGAAAAAGATATTCAAACAGTTAAACTGCAGGAAAATCTTACTCTTTTTGCCGTTGAAAATCCTAAAAATAACATTTTTACCTTGACATTGAAGTTTGGTGTAGGTGGGGAAAAACTACCGTTGCTAAAGTATGCTTCTGAAATAATGAATTATTCAGGTACAAAAAAATATAAAGTTGATGAATATAAAAAAGATTTTAGCAAAATCGGTTGCAGCTACAACATTAAAAGCGATGATAGTTATACCTATATTGAAATGAACGGCGTTGAAGAGAAGCTCCCCGATGCATTAAAATTAATTTCTCTTTTATTAACAAAACCTGAGTTAGAACCTGAAAAACTGAATATCATTTTAGATGAAACGAAAGCCATTAGAAAAATGGAACAGTCGAAGCCTGATAATGTTGGTTTTGCATTATTTGATTTTGTTCGATTTAAAAATAAATCTCCCTATATCGATCGATTAAAATTAAAGGAAATAAAAAAGTTAAATACCGATAGCCTTGTAAATACATTTTTAAAAGCAACGAAATACCAAGCCGAAATTCATTATTGCGGAACAAATAATTCTGACGAGTTGAAGGATTTGATAACCTCAAACCTGAAAATAAATGAAACACTTAAAAAAAGCGGTTCACCTGTTGTGAAAGATCCTGAAATGTATCAGGAAAATGCCATATATTTTGTTAATAAAAAAAGTGCATTGCAGGGTAAAATTGGTTTATTTATCAACGGCAAACAATATGAAATTAAAGAAGATGCGCATATCGATGCTTTTAACATGTATTTTGGAGGTGGCTTTTCAGGCCTTGTAATGCAGGAAATCAGAGAATACCGCTCACTGGCTTATGTTGCCGGGGCCGGTTATATCACCCCCGCGTTAATGGGTAAACAAACATGGTTTATAGGATACTTAGGCACACAGGCTGATAAAAGCAATGAAGCAATTGAAGTGTTTGTCGATTTAATCAGAAATATGCCCGAAAAAAATGAACGTATGGATATGATTAAGAATTATTTATCACAATCAGCATTAACAAAAAGGCCCGGATTCCGTGATATAAGTGAAACTGTTGAAAAATGGAAACTTAAAGGATATACCGATGATCCATCAAAAATAAAAATTCAAAAGTATGAACAACTGTTATTTGATGATATTGTAAATTTCTATAATAATAACATTAAAGAGCAGCCTCTTGTAATTTGCATTGTCGGAGATAAAAAACGAATTGATATGGAAGCGCTAAAAAAATATGGAAAGATCATCAAAATAAAAGAAAAAAAGTTGTTTACAAAATAGTAAATTTAGATATAGCATTATATGACACATATATATTAATTCTATTTTAACAGATTATGTTCAAACGGAAAAATCAATCCACTTTAGCCCGAACCCTAACTCGCCTCGCTGAAACGCCACAATTTTATCCTCCCTCTCAACCGGCCTGGCCCGGTTTTTCAAATCCCCCACACATTTTCACCAAAAAAACTTCAAGAATTCTGTTTACTTTTTTTGAAGTTTACAGATATTATATTGAATTCAATATATTATTAATTAAAAAACATAAAGTCATGAAAGCAATTCTTAAAATTTTCGGAATTTTTCTGTTAGCAATGATCATGTTTATTGGTGGTTGCAAAAAAACAGATGATGAAGTTACTGAAACAGTAACCTTAAGTGAAGAAGAAGCTATTGAAATTGTTAATAATTCGCTTCAATCAAAATCGGCAGGGATGCTGAAAGAGTTAGAAATATCGATAACGATGGTGAACGCTTTAACAAACTCCAGCTACAAAGATGGTTTTATAATAAGTGATACTGTTATATGCGACACTCGTGGGATTGGTATTATCGCGATAAGAAGAGAAATTGTACCTAATTCAGGATCTAATTGGATCCCTGTTTATGATTTTTCATTTCCACTTAATTATGAAGGAAATGATATCAAATTTGAATATTTCCTTCACTTAACCGGATGGGGAGAACTTGAGTTTAGTCTAATCCCTCCTTATTTTGAAATTCTGAGTTTTCGCGATACTAATGAAGTGAACGGTTATTGGGAAACACAGTTTTTTAAAATGCAAAGTAATCACATCCAATCAGGTGAGGTTTCGTGTGATGATCCGGATTATTGGGTTTACAGTGGCAATTATGAACAGGAAGGGATGTTAACTTACGAAGGACAGTTTGGCCTTCAATTAACCGGGTCAACTTCTTTAATCATGGAAAGCAATGAAGTTAAAGTTGACAAAGATACCAAGGAAATTATCAGCGGTACTATTCATTGGGTATTTTGTATAACCTACAATAATGGTTCTCAACAATGCTGGGAAGGAGAAATAGAACTACCCATGGGAGGATGAGTTGGTGGTTTTTTTGAATGAAATAATAATTGTTGACTTTAACAGTAATTCCATTCACACACCCCCCGGCATACCTTCACACAACAAATCCGTACGTTCACATATTAAATTTGGATTTGGCATTTAGCTACATGTAACTTTATCATATTAATTATTCATTATGAAATTTTTATTAAACCTTTAAAATTAGGAGACTATTATGAAAAACTTATTTTTAACACTGATCATGACCCTGCTGGCCACACAAGTAATGTCGTTTGATGTTACGATTGAGGATGATTATTCGTATCCACAATATGGTGAGTATGATTATTCATTAAATGAAGATGACATCGGGATTTCTAATCCTGCACCAATTGCAGGAGAAAGTGTAATTGTAAGCACGCAAATTCACAATTCCGGGTTATGTTTTGTACACGGCATTTATGGCTGGTATTCTTCAAATGGCCGTTCCGCATGGGCGGAGTGGGATTTTGACTATCCGGTTTCAGGGACAATAGATATCACGTACCGTTGCATGGATGGAGTTACCGTTGATTGGCGTGTAGAGCTGGATGGTACACATATAGCAAGTCCTTCAGTACCGGGATGCGGTTCAGGGCTTCATTGGAAAGTTGTAACTATACACGATGTCCCAATATCAGCAGGTTCACATACAATTTTCCTGGGAACATACCAGATGGATTCGGCACCTGATTATTCCCTTGATTGGGTAAATGTAGGCGATGTACATATAGAAGCTGAAAATTATGACCGCATGGGTGGTAATGATCCCAATCCCGACTATCAGGGACTTCGTATTTCTCCTATGGCCACCAATCTTCTTGAGTCATATAACCTAACAGTCCAGGTATGGGATGGAAACCCTAATGCTGATGGAATACTATTGTACGAAAATTTTGTTGGGAATACAAATACTGTTTATGACCGTTGGCATTGTAGTCCGGACAACACGATTACTGTTCATTATATTGAGAGTGGTAGCCAGACAATACTTGAATGTGAGTGGATACCGGAAGAACCCGGGGAGCATGACATCTACGTGCTTATCGACCCCAATGAAGTACTTGGTGAGATTGATGAAACGAATAATATTGCTCATCGAAGCGTGGTGGTTGGGGGAGGAAATCAAACACAAACATTCTATCCATCAGGTGATGCCACCATATATATGAAAGATCCGGGTTCTAATCATGGCTTAAGCACTGTTCTGATTACAGAAAACAGGTATGGGCATCCCATGCATCCTGAAGATTGGCAGAAAGATGTGCTTATAAACTTCGATATTTCATCAATATCAACCAATACTGAAATCTTATCGGCAACATTAAACTTTTTCTACTTCGATTACCATGATAATAATCCCGCGGGAAGGGAATTAAGCTGTTATCCCATAACAAGTGAATGGAACGAAGAAACCGTTACCTGGAACAATCAGCCAACTTGTGTATCGCAACATACATCAAGTTCAATTGTTCCTGGAGCACCGGAAGTGTGGATGACATGGGATGTAACAGGTGATGTGCAGGAAATAATCAATAATCTGCCAGGTGAATACTTTGGTTGGAAAATTATGGATGAAGCACCCTGGGGCCAGTTTGATATTCCCTGGACTAAATTTTACTCCAAAGAATTTGGAGACCTAATTCCGTATCTTGAAATTGAGATTGGTGGTGGAAGTCAACCCGATTGTTTAGTTGGATATTGGAAATTTGAGGAAGGGTCTGGTAATACTGCGTATGGTAGTAGTGGATATGAAAATAATTGTACACTTCACGGGCCTCAATGGAATAGTGGTATATCGGGTTATGCATTAGAATTTGACGGGATCAATGATTATACCCTAATTCCCGATGATCCAATCCTGAATTTTAACAATACAAATCAATTCACTATCGAACTATGGATAAAGAGAAAAGGTTGTTCACTGTCGTATGACGAAGGCCTTATCTCTAAAATAACCAGTGCGCATAAAAAAGGGTATGGCCTTATTATTGGCACTGACAATACTATTATTTTCCTATTAGGTGATGGAAGTACACAACACGCTTGTAAATCAGAAATAGAAATTGTTGATACTAATTGGCATCATATTGTTGCATCCTGGGATGGGACTACCCAGTATTTATATATCGATAACGAGCTGGATAATTCAATATTTATAGGTGATGTTACAATTGCAAACGATTATAAACCTCTTGAATTTGGCAATCATTGGGGCTATACGGGTAATCATCACCCGTTTTATGGTTTCATGGATGAAGTAATCATATACGGTTGTTCATATATTGTAAACGAGCCCGATTGGGAGGTAGTAACCGGCACGCAATATAATATGACAGTCCTGGCATCTATCGAATTATTCGGCGATCCTTTTGTAGCTGATGGCAATAATATGGCGGCAGCATTTGGCCCCGATGGCGAAAACGATTGCAGGGCATTGGCAGCAGGTCAGGATAATCTATGGAATTTTACGATTGTAAGCAATGCAGATCTTAGCGATGAAGAAGTGATCAGCTTTAAGGTTTACGACAGTAATTCAAATACTGTTTACGCGTGTAACGAGACAATTTTATTTGAAAATAATGCAATAATCGGAACACCCGGCAACCCGTTTCCACTAACGGTTACCAATATCCAAAACCAGGAATTCGATTTGGCCGAAAACTGGAATTGGGTTTCGTTTAATGTCCACCCTGACGATACAGGTATCCAATCTGTTTTCGAGTCCTTGGAAGAAGCGGTATCACAGGTGAAGGACCAGATACACGGCGCAACATACTATGGGGAACCACCGGCCTGGTGGGGCGATCTTGAAAACATAAGTGATGGCGAAGGATATCTCGTGAACATGAACAACCCTTTAAATAGTTTTGTGGTATCCGGTTCCCCAATCGAAGCTTCAACACCAATAGATTTAATCGAAAACTGGAACTGGCTTGCATATTATCCCCAGGAGCCATTATTGATTGAAGATGCTTTAGCAAGTATCGAACAAAATGTGTTTCAGGTCAAAAACCAAACCCTTTCGTCAACTTACTTTACCGGAACAGGATGGGTAGGGGATTTGACATTAATGGAGCCTGGCATCGGCTATAAAATTCAAATGCTTAATGAAGATGTGCTGATATACCCTGATTCTCCGGGCGGCATAAAGAATGACCAGCTAACACAAACCAAAAAAGCAAATGTTCCGCCCAATTGGAAAATCAGGAAAGGGACAATGTATAATATGGTAGTTGTGGCAAAATTTGATTCCGACACTGAATTTGAAGCCGCGGGCACATTCAACAATTATGAAGATTGCGCTTCGGTAGCTACGGGTTTCGCTTACGAAGAAAACCAATTGTGGTACTTCACCATTGTTGGCAATACAGCCGGTGAAGCCTTGAACTTTAAGCTATATGATGAAGAAAGCGGGGAAACATACACCTGCAACGAGACAATACAGTTCAGTGATAATTCAACCATCGGCAACCCTGCCGAACCGTTAGCCCTGACTATTTCAGAAAACGGAATTGATGTGCCCGAAAGATTTATCCTTATGCAAAACTATCCCAATCCCTTCACCGATAAAACAGAAATATCTTATGCTCTTGCAACAGCTTCAAAAGTAAAACTATCTGTTTACGGCCAACTTGGACGGGAGATACGTGTATTAACAGATAAGTACCTGGAAGCCGGGGCCCACAAAGTAGAATTTAAAAGGGGGCATTTACACCCGGGGATATATTATTACAGGCTTGAAGTGATAAACAACAAAGGAAAATTTGCAAAAATAAGAAAGCTGATTATTACACCAAGATAGCGTGTTAGGTTTTAGTTAATCCCGGGGAGAATGTATTATAAATTCTCTCCGGGTTAATAATGAAGCTTTCACACTTTTTATTGAATTATTAACATATAAAAGAAAAGGAGTTTATTATGAAAAAATTATTCTTATTTCAGGTGTTCATGTTATTTTTTGTTGGTTCGCACCTAAACCTGTTTTCACAGGGTACCAGTGAAGTTGAGCCAAATAATACACTTATTGATAACGCAAATCCCATTATCAGTTGTACTGGAAGCTATGGTGGAGCAGTATTATGGGATTGGCAAAACGAAAGTGGGGATATTGATATCTGGAAAATAGCCCCGGGTACACATGGAGTTTTGTCAATTGGTGTTTTATTAGTCTCAGATGGGAGCCAGGTGATGTGTCGTTTTTACGAAAGCGATACACCTGATGAATTGGGAGAAAATATTGAAGTTTCTGATGACATTGTATTGTCACCTGAAAAATACTATTTTCTATATACCGAGGGTCAGCAACCCCTATTCCAAAATTCATCAAATTTTTATACATGGCAACTTTCGGGTGATTTGGTTTTCCCAATTAATGTTAGTATTATAGATGATTATTCCTATCCTCAAAACGGAGAGTACGATTATGGTTTAACAAATGAAGACATCCAACTAAGCAATCCTAATCCATCGATAGGAGAAAATGTAACTATTACAGCACAAATTCACAATTATGGTTTATGTAGGGCAACAAGTGCTCATGGTCATTATTCATCAAATGGCCGTTCAGCATGGGCAGAGTGGGATTTTGATTCTCCGGTTTCAGAAACAATTGATATCACCTACCGCTGCCGGGATGATGTAAGTGTTGATTGGCGCGTAGAACTGGATGGTACACATATAGCAAGTCCTTCAGTGCCGGGATGCGGTTCAGGGCTTCATTGGAAAATTGTTACAATTCATGATGTTCCCATTAATGCAGGTTCTCACACAATATTCCTGGGTACATATCAGATGGATTTTTACCCTGATTATAATCTTGATTGGATACAATTGGGTGACATACATATTGAAGCGGAAACCTATGACCGCATGGGTGGTAATGATCCAAACCCCGACCTGCGGGGGCTTCTTATTTATCCTATGGCTACCAATCTACTGGAGTCATATAATCTGACAGTCCAAATATGGGATGGCGACCCAAATATGGATGGCATACTTCTTTTTGAAGATTTCGCGGGGCCAAGCAACGAAGTGTATGACTATTGGCATTGTAGTCCGGCCAACACGATTACAGTACAATATATTGAGAATAATGGCCAGGCAACCCTTGAATGTGAGTGGATACCGGAAGAACCCGGGGAGCATGATATCTACATAGTTATCGATCCCAATGAAGTACTTGGTGAGATTGATGAAACGAATAACATTGCTCATCGAAGCGTGGTGGTTGATGAATATGCACAATGCGATCAATTTGTAAAAACTTATGGAGGAAATGATGATGAACAAATATTTAGTTCGGTACAAACCTCTGATGGGGGAATTGTAATGACGGGATATACACAAACTGCAGGTATGGGTAAGGATCTACTGATCATGAAAACCAATTCTTATGGAAACCTGGTTTGGAGTAAAATATTGGAAAAACCTGAAGACCAGGTGGGTTATTGTGTGATTGAAACCTATGACCAGGGATTGGTTGTTACGGGATATACGCGCCACCTGGGGCCCAGGGAGAATTTATTGCTCGCTAAATTTGATGATGATGGAAATTTCCTTTGGTCAAAGTTCCTGCACAAAGACCCGCCTTTTCCAATCGAATCAATCGCATATTCGCTTATTGAGGATGCCTCTGATAATAATAAGCTTATTGTTACCGGAATATTATACCGTGTTGCTTTAAATCGGGGTGAAGCATTCTTAGCAAAATTCAGTTCATCAGGAAATTATTTGCAAATAACTTCAAGATATCATTCGGAAAATGATTTAATTGGATATTCCCTTGTAAAGGCGGATGGTGGTTTTATTGTTGTTGGACGTTCTATGGGAGTTGGAGGGATTGATGAAGACATCCTTTTATTGAGGTTCAATTTAGATGGTAGTTTTGATTGGGCATACAAAATTACGGAAATTGGCGGGGCTGACCCCGAAAGGGCCTATTCAGTCATCAAAACATCCGATAACGGGATTGCATTTACCGGAATTGCAGGCAACGATTGTTTTGTTTGTAAATTTGATGCTGGGTGGACAGATTACTGGTGTGAAAAATATAATACTGCTACAACCGTGGGACGCTCGATTGCTGATATTGATGGTAATCTTGTTATTACAGGCGCGTATTCGTCAGGAAGTGGAAGTGTTTTTCTGGCAAAATTTGATTTGGATGGGAACAATGTATTTGCAACAAGAGCTTATGGTGGCTCCGGATATGATATCGGGTACACTGTTTTTAAGGACAACCAACAAAATTTAATAGTGAGCGGATATTCTGATAGTTGGTCCGGGACAGACAGTGATGCCCTTTCCATGAAATTTAATACTGATGGATTTACCTGCCTCATGAATACTTCTCCAATTCCGCCAGCTTCCAATTGGACTATTGATATGCAGGGATATATCACGGCATCCTCCATTGGAAACTTAAATCAAGACAACTTAAATCCAGTGCCCGATGATTTTTCATTAACCACAAATACTGTTTGCACCAACTGCCCCCCCACAGCTTTCATCGACTCAATAACGCCTAACCCTCAATTTATTAATGAACCAGTTTATTTTTACGGACATGGTGAGGATGAGGATGGAACCATTGAGGAAAATAATTGGTCGATTTCTGAAGATAACTTGTCCATTTTTTTAAGTGCTGAAGCCAGCTTTAATACGACATTCGATGATCCGGGCACATACAACATCCATTTCAAGGTGAAAGATAATGATGGATATTGGTCTCCATCTGAGGAAATGAATTTGGTAATACTGGATACATGCAATTGTTTGTATGCAGGAAGGTGTACGGAAGATATGTATTTGGAGTGGATAAATAACGATAGCACGCAAATAACATATACAAAAAGTGTATTCGACGGCGAGGGCAGCAACAATTACAACGATACGATTTGGTATTTAACGGAAGTTAATATTGCTTTGATCCCCTTTGGTAAAATTACTAAGGCCAATAAAATTATTGGCTATATCCCCGGAACTTGCGATACAATATGTACAATTGATGTTTCTACAGTGCCTTTTCATAATACTGCTAGAGACCTGTCTTTTGATAACTGCGACAATACATTTTGGATGAATTTTCACAATGTACTTGGAGGCCCTTCTGAGCTAGGACAAATCGATTTGTCCGGTGAACTTTTAAATTCGTATGGAAACATGCCTAATCATATTGCAGGCAGTACCATCGACGCCGACAACAACCATCTATGGCTGGTTCAAAGCGGTTCCCCGGATATGTTTTACGAGTATGATATTTCAAATCCCAGTGTTGATCCTCTTCTTATACAATCAATGGAAGTTCCCTGGATTTATGGAATTGATTTTAGCGCGGCAGGCCTCGATTATTACGAAGAATATGATTTGTTGGTAGCTGTAAATAAAAACACAAATACCATCGAATATTTTCGCGACCTCGTTCCTGATAGCATTGGTGGTGTAAAATGGGTTGATAACTGCCTCTTGAATTCATCCTCTCCCGACCTTTATGGCATAGCTCTTTTAAGTGAGGCTAATAACATCTTTATTGCAGGAAACACACCCGGCGGGCCATTTCCCATAGATAAATACAATATCGAGAAATGTAACTTGATCATACCTCAGGGCTGGTCGGGTATTTCAAGTTATATAAATCCTTTTAATAAAAGCATCGAAAATATTTTTTCACCCATCCTAAACGAACTTGTCATTTTACAAAATGACACCAGCATGTTCTGGCTCGGACAGAATGTAAATTCACTTGTCGATTGGGATACACATCAGGGTTATAAAATAAAAGTTACTGAAGCTGTGGAACTATCCATCGCAGGAACAAGGGAAAACAACAAAACCCTGCAACTTTCCGAAAGTTGGAACCTGATTCCGGTGCTTTCGGAATGCCCTGTTGATGTTGTGGGACTGTTTGCTGGTACTGACTTAGTTATCATTAAAGAAGTAGCCGGGTGGAAAGTTTACTGGCCGGATTTAAGTATCAACACACTGGAAAATCTTGATTCGGGCAAAGCTTATTTCGTGTTGATGAATGCTGCCGGATCGGTAACATACCCCGGATGTGATGGAAAATTGAGTATGATGAAAAGTTTTGAAAAGTTGCCGGATAATTCTCCATGGGATCATGTCCACCAAACCCCAACTACCCATATCGTTGCCATTGATGGGAAAGCCATTTCATCACTCCAATCCGGCGACATCATTGCAGCCTTTACCCCATCGGGTTTATGCGCCGGGATGGCCGGATATAACGGGAATTCAACCGCGCTCGTCATAAACGGCGATGATATCTTTACCGAAACTGCTGATGGTTTTACAGATAATGAAACCATCCGGTACAAACTCTACCGCCCGGCAGGTGATGAAACTTTCGATCTGGAAGTTGAGTACGATCCGGCCCTTGACCATTCGGGACGGTTCCATGCCAATAGCTTGTCGGTAATCACAGAGGTAACACTGACAGGCCCCAATAGCTATCGGGATGAAACCCTGGCAGGGCCGGGTGGCCGGTACATCCACATCTATCCCAACCCCTCAAAGGGAATATTCAACATCGAAGGGATTTCAGGGATTGTTGATGTTACATTATATAATGCCTTTGGGGAAAAAGTCCTTTATAGGGATATAAATTTACCCGGGTTGATTGATCTCTCCGGGCAAGCCAATGGGATATATTTAATAAGGATTACTACCGGTGATGGGATTTATTTTAATAAACTAATTGTGGATTAACAATGCTAATTATCACAGCGTGATAGCGAGTTAGGTTTTTTATCCGGGGAGGGTGATAGCTTATTCTCCCCGGTTTTAAACTAAAAAAATAAAATGTCATGAAAAAAGTCAATTCATTAAAAATTTTAACGCTTCTGGTTTTTATACTGGTTTTCAATAATGACATCTTGTTTTCACAATCCAGCCAGCCTTTTTATTTTGGGATTGTTGGCGGTATTAATTACAGTAAGTTTTATGATAATACAATTGATTTAAACTACGCGGCAAAACCTGCCATCGGATTTTTTGCAAAACAAAGGTTCCCAAATTTTTTTTACTTAAAAAGCTCAATCCTTTACTCCAAAAGAGGTTCCGTTTCATTATCATCAGGTTATTTAAATATGGAGAACAAATATCTTGATTTTAATCTCACCCCCCAACTAAGGATTTGCAATGGTTTTTATTTACAGGCCGGGATATGCTTTTCCGTATTTCTAAAATCCAAAAATATAATTCTTGATGGGAACAAATGGAATGGAATTAGTAAAATTGATAATGATGGATTTAACTCTGAAATAAACCTAACAACAGGTATTGAAATAAAATTATCCCGCATTACGAGTTTTGAATTTAATTTCACTATCCCGACACCGGCAAATAACACTAAAAATTTTCAGTTTTCATTAAATTTTTTACTTAATAGCAAAACGCCAAAAAATGAGAGCTACAGGCAAAAAAAACGAACAAAATCAAAAGACCAGATAAAACAACTTAATGATGGAACACTCTTGGTTATGCTTAATACCTCTGGGAATAAAGTAAATGCCCTAAGAAAAACCGGCAAGAATGAAAAAGCAAATAGTATTGAATTACAGCAGGAAACGGAAAACAAATTCATTATTGACGCTTTTAATAAATACTTTACTTTTTGTGATGTAGCATTTTTCTATTGCGAAAATTTAAAGAATATCAAAAACAGGAAGTTCAGTAATGTTTTTCTTAACGACAGCCTAATTATTGATAATTCAATATCAATTGATACAAGCAAACCCATATTTATTGCCGCATTTACCAGCCTTGAACAAGATACCATGAAATATTTTTCACACTATAGCCATAGATATGATTCAAATGGAGATTTTGGAAAAGTTGAAAATTTTCATACCCCTTCTTCAGATATTAACTTCAAAGCAATTGTCATTAAAGATGAAAACTTTGTTCAACTCAACAGGCCTTTTCCATATTATACACGGGCAATGTTTATTTCGTTGGAGAAACATCCTGAACAAGCACTGTTTTTATTGCCAATTTTACCATTTCAAAATTGGTCGTACGATGAAACTGTTGAAAAAATGAATAAAAAACTACAAAAGTATTTTATACAACATAATAAAAATTAATGTTCTCATTTTTAATGATTAAAATAAAACACCATGAAAAAACTAAAATTATTCATATTTTTAGCCTTCATCATCCAGGCTACTGCATCATCATAACCCCGCCTGCCGAACCAATTGCAAACGCAGGGCAGGCAAGCCTGCCTACCCGAGGGCATAACTTTTACTACTCAGGCCCAAATCGAAAATTTCCAAACCAACTACCCCAACTGTACTGAAATTGAAGGAGATGTTGAGATAAGTGGGAATAATATTACCAATTTAAACGGATTAACCGTTTTGACTGCTTTCGGGGGAAGCCTTACAATATGGGACTCAAATGTCCTGACCAGTTTAACAGGCCTTGACAATGTAACTTCTATCGGGGGTGACCTCTGGATAACTGGCAATGCTTCCCTGACCAGTTTAACTGGCTTGGAAAACCTGACTTCGTTTGTAGGGAACCTAATAATTGGAGATTGGTATTATGGTGGTAACTCAGCACTAACCAGGTTAACCGGCCTTGACAATGTGACTTCCATCGTGGGAGACCTTGTTATTCAAGAGAACGATGCCCTGACAAGTTTATCAGGCCTTGATAATGTAACTTCCATTGGGGGACATATTTCAATTGGGGAAAACGATGCCTTGCCAAGTTTATCAGGTCTTGACAATGTTACTTTTATCGGGGGTTCCCTTAGGATTGTTAGCAATTATGTTCTGTCAAGTTTAACAAACCTTGGCAATGTGACTTACATCGGAGGGTCCTTTTCGATTAGTCACAACTTTGCTCTGACCAGTTTATCAAGCCTTGACAATTTGACTTCCATTGGGGGTGGTCTATATATTGAAGTTAATACTTCATTAAATAGTTTTGCGGGGCTTGATTCATTGACTATGATCGGTGGTGACTTTCATATTGAGCAAAATGATGTACTAACAAATTTTTCCGGGCTTGAGGCGGTGACTTCTATCGGAGGAGGTGTTTTTATATTGGGCAACGAAGCCATGACCAGTTTGTCGGGACTTGACAATTTAACTTCTATCGGGGGATCCCTTTCAATTTGGAACAACGCTGCCCTGACAAGCTTAACAGGTCTGGAAAATATTGATGCGAACTCCATCAACTATTTATTCATTTATTATAATAGTTCCTTATCCACATGTGAGGTTCAAAGTATTTGTGATTTTCTTGCCAGTCCTTATGGTTGGATAGAAATCCATGATAACGCGACAGGCTGCAATAGTCAGGCAGAAGTAGAAGAAGCTTGTCTGCATATTTCAATCCCGGAAATAAACCCAGAACCCACAATTTCAATATACCCTAACCCTGCAGAAAAAGAGCTTTTTATTTCCAGCAGGAATGGGGCAATTATTAAAGCGGTAAACATTTATAATCAAACCGGCCAAATGGTATTACATGAAAATCGATTAACCTGTGTGATTGATATTTCGATGCTCCGGCAGGGAATGTATATTATTGAAGTAGTAACAAATGAATCGAAAATTAAGGAGAAATTGATCATTAAATAAACTAGAAATTAAAATTATTCAAAAAATAAAACATCATGAAAAAATTAACATTATTCATCGTTTTAGCCTTCATCATCCAGGTTACTGCATCCTCCCAGCCCTGCCTACCCGGGGGCATCTACTTCAATACACAAGCTGAAATAGACAATTTCCAAACCAACTACCCCAACTGTACAGAAATTGGAGGAAATGTTACGATTAATGGTGGTAACATTACCAATCTAAGCGGCTTAAATGTTTTAACTGCTTTCGGGGGAGACCTTGATATAATGCAAAGCTATGACCTTACCAGTTTATCAGGATTGGGCAACGTGACTTCCATCGGGGGAAGTCTATGGGTCGCGGGCACTGATGCCCTCACCAGTTTAACGGGATTGGACAATTTGACTTCAATTGGGGGAAGCCTTTCTATTGTTGATAATGCTGCCCTGATAAGTTTAACAGGCCTGGAAAACATAACTTATATCGAGGGGAGTTTAGTAATTGGATTATATATGTTTGGTAGAAACTATTCCCTTGCAAGTTTAACAGGCCTTGACGGTGTGACTTTCATCGGGGGAGATCTTGAAATAAATTTCACTGGTTCTCTTACTAATTTAACGGGACTGGACAATCTGATTTCCATTGGAGGAGACCTTTGGATTTGCAAAAACGTTGTCATGACCAGTTTAACAGGACTTGAAAATTTGACTTCTATTGGGGGGGATCTGAAAATCGGATTAGTAACTTATCCCTATGGCGGTAACCAGTCTCTGACAAGTTTAGCAGGTTTGGATAATGTGGTTTCTATCGGGGGAGAATTTGAAATTTATAATAATGATGCCTTGATAGACTTTTCGGGTTTAAATAATTTAACTTCCATCGGGGGACACCTTACGATTGAAGATAATGAGAACCTAAATAGTTTAACGGGACTGGATAATATTGATCCTATTTCTATCGGCAATTTGGACATAACCTACAACCCTTCATTATCCACATGCGAGGTTCAAAGTATATGCGACTACATAGCTGATCCAATGGGAATAATTACAATTAACAATAATGCAGTGGGTTGCACTAACCTGAACCAGGTACAGCAAGCTTGTGAAGCTATTTGGGTCCCGGAAATAAATTTTGAACCCGCAATTTCAATATACCCTAACCCTGCAGAAAAAGAGCTAAGTATTTCCGGCAGGAATGGGGCGATTATTAAAGAGGTAAACATTTATAATCAAACCGGCCAAAGGGTATTACATGAAAATCGATTAACCGGTGCGATTGATATTTCGATGCTCCGGCAGGGAATGTATATTATTGAAGTAGTAACAAATGAATCGAAAATTAAGGAGAAATTGATCATTAAATAAACTAGAAATTAAAATTATTCAAAAAATAAAACATCATGAAAAAATTAACATTATTCATCTTTTTAGCCTTCATCATCCAGGCTACTGCATTTTCCCAACCCCGCCTGAATGACGCAGTCGGGCAGGCCTGCCTGCCAGAAGGAATAACATTCACAACTCAGGCCCAGATTGACAATTTCCAAACCAGCCACCCCAATTGTACGGAGATTGAAGGCTATGTCACAATCTTTGGAGATGACATCAACAACCTTCAGGGTGGGGTGTTGTAAATCTCAAATAATACAAATAAATGTTCGTTCCATCAGTTA
>CAZQIV010000067.1:0-35417 GCA_964593705.1 uncultured Lentimicrobiaceae bacterium
ATCCAAATCACCTTAAAAAACTTTTTTTTGGTCTAAAGAATAGGTAGTACAATAAATCTAACCTTATTAATAAACAGAGATCGGTGTATGACAAATAAGGTAATAAGGTTTTTGTGTTTCCGGGGGATTATCCGTTCTATTGAGGTTGAGTAAAAAAGATAATGTTTGCCTTATTCAAGTTATGGTAAATAAAGTCAGGGCTTCACTTTAAGTGAAACCCTGACTAAAATTCGGACGAAAGTTGGACACTGGCTTTCAGATGTCTGCCAATTTGAGGACTTTCAAACGTCAAAATTAATTTATAATATTTCATACTTTTTCAGAGTTACAATCCAAACTTGTGCTACGCACTCGCATCATAAATCCGAGCCAGCAAGGATAAAGCTGTACGATTGACGCTGGATTTTAAAGCTGTGTAGTCGTTGATGGTTTCATTAAAAAAAATATTAAATTTGAGGCTTAAAATGATCGACACTTTGGATGCTGACAAAATTGCATTTTAAGAAGGGGGTTGTTTTTTATTCAAAAAATAATTTTTTAGTCACATTTCCTTTAAAAATTCAATGTTATGAAAAACCTCTACAAGTTTTCAATTTTGATGATTCTGATCATCTTAGGATATGCTGCTATTGCAGATGTTAAATCGATAACCGCCGATGGCTTCTGCTACCTTGAAGGTGCTGGCGATCACTCCGGCACGAAAGTGCTGTTTACTGCTGTTACTCCCTCAGCCCGAACTGACAGTATTTACACAAATCCCGATGGTTCTTTCGCTATTGGACTACAGGAGGGGATTTATACCGTTAAATACTCACATGATGGTTATCAACCTTACACAATACCTGGTGTGCAAAGCCTTTTTGTAAACACCACTTTAGGCGATGTAATACTTACTCCGGGGTTAGTTTTTGAAGTATCAGGCCCTCAAAACGGTACTTGGGAATCGGGCAACCTTTATGAAGTTATTGGTGATATTTCTGTTTCTTCTGGTGAAACACTGGTGATAGACCCGGGAGTAATCGTTAAGTTTATGGGTTATTATAAATTTTCGATAAATGGCACTTTAGTAGCTGAAGGTACTGAGAGCGATTCGATCAGTTTTACTTCTGGCATTGCTAACCCCGAGCCCGGTAGTTGGGTAGGCATTATTTTTGAATATTCTACCGTTGAAGATAATGATATTTCTTTTTCTACTATTGAATTTGCCGAGAAAGGGCTTTCTTTCAGCCATTCATCATGTATTGTTAACAATAACCTAATCAGCAACAATAGTGAAAATGGAATCATTTGTAGTAGTTCGTCTCCAAACATTAGCTTTAATGAAATCAGAAATAATGGCTCAGGAGATTGGGATCATGGTGGAATTTATTGCAATTGGTCATCTTCTCCCATTATCGATCATAACACACTTGTTAATAATGCTAAAACTGGGATTAGATTGTCTAATTCCTCCTCTCCAATAATAAGTAATAATTTAATTCAATACCATGAGCATATTGGAATTAATACTACTAACGGATCAATGCCAATAATTATAAATAATACAATTTCACACGGTGAGCGTGGTATTAATACTGATTATTCTGTGTCATACATTTATAAAAATGAAATATTTGAAAATTATTATGGAATACAATCCTACGGATTACCTTGTGAAGTCATGAATAATACAATATTTTCGAATGAGATAGGGATATTATGTGGTACTAATTCCCCCCTATTTATCATTAATAACATTTTGTATGATAATAGTATTGGAGTAAATTTTTCATCAGCCCCTTCACAATTAAGCAACAATTCTTTTTGGCAAAATAATACACATGCAGCCGGAGATAATTTACCCCCATCATTTGGTGAAATAGTAACCACGAACAATAATGGCGACCCATGCGATCCCTATTTTAGTTTATTTATGAATCCTATGTTTGTTGATCCTTCTAATGATGATTTTAATTTAACGGAAAACTCACCCTGTATTGATGCAGGAGATCCTGATCCTGAATATTACGATCCCGATGGAACAATCGCTGATATTGGCGCTTTTTATTACGATCAAACCATATTGGCACCGGTGATAATCGATTTCACGGGAGTTCCAACCGAAGGTATAGCTCCTCTTCAAGTTCAATTTTCATCTGATGTTAGCGGACAGGTAACGGATTACAGCTGGAATTTTGGGGATGGTGGCTCTTCAAGTTTAATGAACCCTTCGCACACGTACACAAAAGCAGGTGCGTTTACTATAAAATTAACGGTAACCGGGTCAGGCGGAAGTAATTTAATGTCGAAGGAAGGGTACATAACTGTTTTTGACCCTGCCTTGATTCCTAACCCTGAATTTTCGGCACAGCCATTATCAGGGTTTAGCCCACTCAATGTAGGATTTACAAATTTAACACCGACAGAACTTGATAGCTTACGGTGGGATTTTGGAGATGGTTCTAACAGTAATCAAATAAATCCAAGCCATGAATATCAAACCCCGGGGTTATATACAGTTTCATTAACTGCATACAACCCTTTTGGTTATGATACTGAGACGAAGGCAGACTATATCGAAGTATTGGAGCAAATGGAAGTTACTGCTTCGTTTGAGGTTTCCGGTAATCATGGGTGTTCACCGTATATTGTAGAATTTACCGATCAATCAACAGGTACCATTAATTCATATTTGTGGGATTTTGGCGATGGTGAAACAAGTACTGAAATGAACCCGGTTCATACTTTCACAGGGGCTGATGAATACATCGTTACACTTACTGTTACGGGTTCATTAAATACCGATATTGCCACCGATACAATAATTGTTGAACTTGCCGAACCCTTTATAAATTCCATCACAGACAGGCCCAACGACCAGGGAGGATTTGTTTATCTGAATTTCAATAAATCATTTTACGATACAGTAATACCGGAAGAAGGCACAAAGAGTACCGAAGGTTATTCTTTCCAACGCATGGATGACGGGAATTGGGTATCCCTAACTTTTGTTTATGCAACAGGAGAAGAAAATTATACTGTCGAATTAAATACGCTGGTCGATTCAAGTTCAAATTCTAATGGCTTATCAGCTTTTCGGGTAATTGCAGGGATGGATGAAGGAACATGGATTTCGGAAGCGGCTGAGGGATATTCGGTAGATAATCTGGTTCCATCCACACCCCAGGATTTTGAGGGGGGCTATGTTGATGATTTCATCGAGTTGCAATGGCAACCCTGCCCGGATGAGGACTTCCAGTATTTTGCGATTTATAAAACAGATGAGAACGGGCAGTTTGGAGATGACCCTTTCATCACGACAATTTCAAATAGCATAACGGATGTTTTTAATCTTACGGATTGCAGCTATAAAGTTACAGCTATTGACTTTAACGGAAATCAAAGCCCGGCCTCCGAAACGCTAACTGCTCAAAATGTTCAAATGTCAGATGGGTGGAGCAGTCTATCAGCTTTTATTGATCCTTCATTTCCAGAAATGGAAAATGTTTTTAGTAGCATGGATAACGAATTGATAATTCTGCAAAATTTGACCGGGGTTTATTATCCAACAGAAAATTTAAATACCCTGGGCGAGTGGGACAACTATTCAGGGTATTTTATTAAATCTACTTCCGAGCTTAGTTTTCCAATCATAGGCAAAAGGGTCGAAAACAATAGTCTTACTTTAAATGCAGGTTGGAACCTGATTCCTGTCCTTTCAGAATGTAGTGTTGATATAAATGAAATTTTCGCGGGTACTTCAGTGGTGATGGTAAAAGAAATTGCCGGCATCAATTTGTATTGGCTTGAAGCCGGGATTAGTACCCTGGAAACAATGGAATCCGGAAAAGCCTATTTTGTATTGATGAATGAAGCAGGTGCTATTTCATTTCCTGATTGTGTAGGAGAATAAGTGTTCAATTTATTTAATTGAGCATCCCCGCAAGGGCAATGCAGACTGTAGTTTATTAGTGCCGGGACTTGTAGCCTGGATTAGTCAGGGCTTCACTTTAAGTGAAACCCTGACTGCCAGCGGGTCATAGCTACTCACCAACTTTCCAATCCCGAAGTTTTGGGATGGAAACGTCAAAATACAATCCTAACTCTCCAGGGTCCGCAGGTCTTCATCACATATTTTGGAATACGCTTACCTTATCATCAAAAATAACCTTAGTAGAAAAAAAAATCCACGTACAGAAAATCTAACCTTATTAAAAAACAGAGATTTGGTGTTTGAAAAATATGGGAATAAGGTTTTTGTGTTTCCGGGGGTTCATCCGTTCTACTGAGGTTGAGGGAAAAAAATAAGGTTTGCCTTTTTAAAGCTATGGTAAATACATTCAGGGCTCGAACTAAAATAAAACCGTCTCATCCCAAACAATTTTTTGAAAATAGATATTTTACTAACTTTGGCAGCCTAAAAATTGAATAGCCAAAAAATGAGGAATCCTGAAATCAAGCCGGTTTTCGACAGCTACCAATACGTAGCTTTTTTAAGCCGAAGTTTAGAGAAGGATTGATTAGAACAAACCCGATGTTTGTAATTAATAGATATTGAAAGTAATAGAAAGTAAAGCGATGAACAATTCAGAAATATTACTCTACCAAATCGAAGATGGGCAAACCAAAATTGATGTTCGTTTGGAAGATGAAACCGTTTGGCTAAACCAAAAACAGAGGGTTGAACTTTTTCAAACCAAAAAATGAAATGTTAGTTTGCACATTCGCAACATATTTAAAGAAGGTGAATTAGAAAAAATTTCAGTTGTCAAGGAATACTTGACAACTGCATCTGACGGCAAAAAATGAAACAGCTTGAAGAAGGATTAAAAAAATTGAAAAATATGCAGATTACTTATGAACCCGTAGGGATTGTTCACACTCCTTTTAAATCAAAAGAAGGGATGCCAATTCAAACCAGGGGAGGTAAAGGGATTAAAGGACAAATTATAGTAAAGGAAGAATTAGCATCCGGTTTGACCGACTTAGATGGATTTTCCCATATTATTTTAATTTATCACTTTCATAAATCTGTTGGATTTGATTTGCAAACGATACCTTTTCTTGATAATAATAAACGGGGTGTTTTTTCGACCAGGGCGCCTAAAAGACCCAATTCAATCGGGATATCGGTTGTTCGGCTTTTGAGTATTGATAAAAATATTTTAAATATTGAAAATGTTGATATCCTTGACGGTACGCCACTTTTAGATATTAAACCCTACATTCCGGATTTTGACATCCATAAAATAGAAAAGATTGGTTGGGTTGAAAACAAAACCGATAAATTGAATGAAATAAAATCGGATAAAAGATTTGAATAAATTAGACCAGCCTAAAAAGCCTTAAAGCCCCTTCCCGAAAACTTTCGGAATCCCTTGAAGATGACTATCCTTAACTACTGATATTTAGTGCATTTTCCGTTAGATAACGGAATGGGGTGAAAGTGCAGAAAAATCTAAAGCGTTGCAGCAACTTGGAAACTTCGACATAAAAACTTCAAGCTGGGTGAAAACACTTCCGGAGATTAGAAAACCCGGAGGAGCCATCTTTTGTGATTTTCGCTACGGCCAGGTATTTACCTATCATAATGGAGCGGAATCGTACTATGCAGCGAGAGGATTTCGCGGCTCGATAAAAATTTGATTTTACTCAAAAGGCTAAAATTGATTTTCAGAACATTTGACCCACAAGTTACAAATCAATTAGTTATAATTTTAACTGTAGTAATTTAATGTGTAGCCAATTCATTTATTCTTTTTGACTTAGTGTTTCTTAATGCTCTAAGTGGTGAATTTTAACCGGTTACCACTAAGAAACTGAAAGCACAAAGATTCACTAAGATGTATTATTCACGACAATTGATTTACGTTAAGTATGGATTTCTGAATATGATGCGGGCAATTAAATTTTAATAAAAATCTTCTTTTTATAGAGCTACCACAACGGGATGAGCCAAAGCAGAATCAACGAAAATGCGAATGTAGCCGAAGCATTAATGGGGCTGAGCCACGATGTAAAAAGGTTTCCGTATAAATAATCCTGTAGGTAGGGCTTAGCAGCCTGCCACAACTTCGCGTATCAATAAGCTCCTTGATCAAATCGATACACTGTACACAAGCCACACCGATTCCGCTTTGCTGCTTGCTCTTCAGGTGTTGGAGATGACACAAAAATCTAATTATCAGCAGGGCGGGACAAAAGTTAAGAACTATCTCGCTGAGATATTCTGAGAAAAAACCGACCTGAAGACCGCATTGGACTATGCAGATCAGGCCAAAGCTAAAGCTGAAAAGCTGGGTGATAAACAAGCTTACACGAATGTTCTTTTAATCATTGGGAAAATTTATAACGATTTGGGTGGATTTTGATAGAAATCAATTTTGATTTCGATTCTGGATATGGCTTAGGTATTTTTTGATGGTGTATTAATGATTGAATTTGCTAATGAATTTACCATCGGCGACATCGATTATTTTGGTTCTGATTTTGGTGGCGAGCCAGTTACCTATTTTGATGATTTATGTTTTGACCCCTGAACGGTTATCGTTGGCTTCAACGACATCGAACCATTGGCTGCCCATATTTATCCTAATCCGACTACTAACGTAGTGTACATCAGTTCTGAATACCAAATCATTTCTGTGCTAAGGTTTTTTGAAATTGGCTGCCGGATACGGGCAGCCTTTTTCCCCCTTCTCCATTTTTTATTTACATAATTTTCTCATTCACAATGCAACTCCTTTTACCACCGAAAGAGTTATACGGGAAACATGAGCGGGTTTCAATATTATATTACCGACATTCAACACGGGATATTCAGTTCCGGTTTTTTTGAGTACAGAACTGATCATGCATGAATCGCTTTGTCCCGGAATATCAAAACAATTAACTTGCTTGAAAACCACATCAAATTCAATGGGAATCGGGGTGAGGATCATGGTATTGTGGGAGTTGCTGATGGTAACACTTTCAAATTGTTTGAAAAATTTCATCCCGATTAAGTTGCAATCTGTGTATCTGATGGTAACCGGAACGGAGGTAAAAACCAGGTCGCTTGCGAAAAAGATTGAATCAGCCAGAAAAAAAGTGCTGGTATCGGAAAACCGCTGGTTTATAGTTTCTATTAAATGCACTTTGGTGTATTCAGATTTGGGAAAATCCGGTAGTGGGCTTTTTATCGAAAAATCGATCAGACCCGATGATCCATAATCAACCTGAAACAGATGTTGGGTGGTATCGATACGCAGATGCATAAAGATTAGTCCTTCCTGATTTTTTTCCAGGGCTATGGTATGTTCGCCTTTGTTAGATGGTTCGTCCGATTTTTCTTTGAGCACCAAATTAAAATTGACAAAGTCGAGTGTGTAATCAAACTGGTTCAGGATGTTGTGACCTATGATTCCGGAAACTCCCATTTCTGAAAAATACTGCGGCTTATTGATCGACAAAAGGCAATATTGCTTTTTCAAAAAAAGATTGCCAATGCTAATTTTTTTGATTTTGGCAATGTATGCGGTTGATGTATCGCCCTCGCCGTCAAAAATTTTTGTTGTATTTAAAATACGATAATCGTCCAGCCCTGCCTTATCAATAAACAAAGTAGTCGGGGCACCATTATCTACCAGCATTTTTCGTTGCTTGTTGTTGATAGTGGCATCTACAAAAAGCATGTTGGTATCGGTATCTGTTGATAATTGAACAGAATAGCTTCTTAATTTAGACTGAGAAGCCGGATCGGATGGATTTGTATTGCCGATAAATAAACTTGCCCCAGCAACAACCAGAAGGATGACTTGTATTGAATTTTTCATCTTGAATGGTTTTTGATGTTATAAAAACAGGTTTCCCGCATAACGGGAAACCTGCTGTTTGGTTAAAAATGAAATTTATACCCAACGGTAAAGCCAGATTTCTGGTTCCAGCCAACTTCTCCAGTATCCTTTCTTTCTATCTGATCGGGTGGTATATCGCCAGGAGAAACGGTTATTTCGATTGGATAGTTTTTTTCGATAGCATGTGCGAGCATAAAACCAGTTTCTTCCCAGTATTCGCGTGGCAACATTTGTCGACACGCTTCCTGATTGGGCGTAAGCCTAAAATTCTCCGCAGCCCAATCTTTTAGATTTCTTCGGATTCCATCAAGGATTTCAATCCGGTCACTATCTGCTGAATTCTTTATTTCATTCAATTTCGAATTTGCATTTTCTGCTGTCCATGTACTTTTCATAAGATTTGATTTTAAAATGATACAAACAATTATTTTAACACATGTTACCGTCTTTAACATCAGATATTCTCTATCACCCCAAAACAGACGGTGCTATTTGGAGTGAGTGGTGGGATGAAATTATTTTTCCCCAGTACAAATATGTGTTTGTTGTTGAAATATGGTAAGTTCTGATTATGACCATTGCTTTTAATATGGAGTAAAAGACATAAACTGGGTGCAAAGATTTGAAATCTTAAAGTTAAAATGGATTCTGATGGTATTGCGGGGGGGGGGGTATGACACGAGCCGTTTACTTAGTGACAAGGAGAAACTGATTATTTTAAGTAGTAGGCTCATAATGATAAATTATGTGATAAAAGTAAAGAAATTATAGGCAAAAATCTCAATTCAAAATATAAAAATCATTAAATCTATATTTATCTTTGCCCTATTAAAAATACATTTTGCCTGCATTATTCATAAAATTAAAAAAAGTTAAAGTGAATTTCACTTTAAGTGAAACTTTAAATGATGGCGGTTTGCTTTTGCTCAGAGAAGTAGGAAAACAAATAGGTATAAAAGGTAGATTATCAGCATGCATTGAAGATCATCGCCATCAGAGTTATGTGAAACATTTTTTTGAGACAATGCTCAATTATTCAGGTTTAAGCACTAATTTTTTGTTTTTTATTTGCTCTAAAGCATCAAATATTACATGTACATAAGAAATGTCCGATTTGCTTATATGGGTTGATTTTGTGCAAAAGTAGCTGGTGAGGAGGATATTACTTTTATCAGTTTGTTTAATGCTGAATTTATACGTGCCAAAACTGTTGTCAATTTCAATCGATTCAGGTGCGGCCAACATTACCACAGGTTTATCAAAAGTTATCATGTAGTTGAACAGGTCGATACCTGTAAAATCAGCATAAAAATCGGTGAAGCGTTTGTTGTGATCCATATCTTCGTAATAAATATGCTTGATCCATTTTCCAAAATCCAGGGTGATAACATCATCATTTTTACTGTTTGGCAAAGCGCTTGAGTATTCCGCCTCGGCTGATGATTTGAAAGGGAAATAACATTTTTTGCCTTTGGCCTGGATTGTTTTCACTTCTGTGTCTTCGCCAATATCCCAAATCGCCTCGAAGTATTTTGGGTTGACGGAAGCATCCGTAGAGTCGTTGGTGTAAACCGGATAGGTGAGTGTGGAGTATTGCCCCGATAATGAAATCCGGGTATTGAAATTCAGTTTTTTATTTTCAATATCAATGTAAACCATACTATTCACTTTGCGGTAATTATCTTTTAAAGTGCTGGCAGGCGTTAAGATGAGCCTGAAAATATCGTTAAAATTTCTTTTATACCCGGCAAAGTCATAAGTAAACAGCAGCAATATGGGCACATTTTCGTAGTAAAATGGAAGCTCTTCGCAGTATAGATTTCGCTTATCTGATTTGGGTAAAACTAAAACAATTTCATCGGTCGTGGTTACGGCAGCAAATAGCATTTCATTATCATAGGCAGGTGCAAGGTATGCTTCTGAAATTTCACCTGAGCGCACATCATCGAGGTAGCCGGTAAAAAACTGGCAGCCAAGTTTTGGCAATATATTGGCGTAAATAACTTCGGTGTTAGGGTCGCGAATAAACCCGGAGGCAAGGTCGCATCCCGGACTCAACTTTCTATTCCCCTCAAACCAATTGTAGAGTTCATAAGCATCATCATATCGCGCACTATCTACGATGTAGCGTTGAAAATACCTTAACCTTCCCAGGCCAATGGTGTCGTTGGGCAGCATGTTTGTGTAGCGTCTTGATACACGATTAATGCAATGGTTATCCCTGTTTTGCACTCCGAGGTAATCGTCCACGTATGCTTTTCGTATCTTGGCTTCGCGGTCGTACGACAAAAAATACCATGCCGGAATAAATTCTTCGATAAATGAATTGAAGTGCGTGTAGAGGAATTCGTAGGGCAGTGTACTGAATGTAAAACAGGGTAACCCGGAATAAGGGTGGGCACCAGGCTCTTCAAGGCATCCGGGCTGATTTTCACAAGTCCATTTGTAATACTTCCTGTTTTCCATCTCGGTTTGCCCAGGTATTGCTCCATTGAAAAATTTGAAATCCATCACGAGATTGTTATGATGGGAAAATGTTAGTGTGTATTTTTTTCTTGGAATACTGGTTTCAAGAAAAATTCGGGATGAAAGTAGCTTTTGCCAGTTTGATACAAAAGGAATGCTGTATGAATAACGAAAATGGACAATATCCCCGGAAGCGAATTGCGGGAAGGTGTAGCGGTAAGTGTGTATTTTTCCAAAATGGCCGTCACTCGCAATAACCCGATTTTCGACCATTTCAGCTTTTTTTTCAATTTCAGTTTCGGTGCTATCCTCTTGCACCAACCCGGCATCAAAGTTTATAACAAATGCCTGGTCAAATATCCTTTGCTCGTTGCGGATTGCATTGTTATGGGGTTCATACACTTCATCGGGCTTTTCTGGAAGTATCACAGGATTAATCTTATTGTTGCCTGAGTTTTTTAGGATTTGATAGGTAATGTCTTTATGCACTATCATTTCGATGTAGTAGGCTTTTTTGGCCTTAAATTCAATTTCAGTATTTTCATTCAAAATGACCAGGTCTTTGTTTTTTATCCATTCATTGTATTCAATGTCATTTAGTTGAGCATGAAGCAATAAATTGAATACAATAAAAAGCAATAAGAGGAATGTTTTTTTTTCATAAGGATTGTTTTTAAAGGTTAAATAATCAATCATTTCACTATATCGCACGAAGATAGAAAATTTCCCTTTTAAAAACAAGTTGAAAAAAATGCCAGAGAAAAGGCGGGGGAGGCATGGCTAAATTCATCGATCCCCGGGTTATTTCACAGGCTCGCCTCGCGAAGCGGGCATCCTTTTGGGAAAAACCGGGGCTATTGAAAAGTACCGCCTTTATGGACAGACCTTAAATACTAATAATCCGCCAGGGGGCGGACAGGCTCAATATCGAATAATGAATAATGAATAATGAATATTGAATTTTGAATAATGAATATCGAATATTGAATATTGAATAATGAATAACGAATACTGAATTTTGAGTATCGATTAACCAATAACAATTAACCACTAACGATTAATCCGCCAGGGGGCGGACAGGCTCAATATTGAATATCGAATATTGAATATTGAATAATGAATAATCCGCCAGGGGGCGGACAGGCTCAATATCGAATATCGAATATTGAATACTGAATATTGAATAATCCGCCAGGGGGCGAACAAGCTCAATATCGAATATTGAATAACGAATAATGAATATTGAATATCGATTAACGATTAACGATTAACGAATAATGCCGGGCAAAGCCCGGGCATCCTCGAAAAGTTACGAAAATCAAAGATTTTCTACTTTTCGGGACGATTAACGAATAACGATTAATGCCGGGCAAAGCCCGAGTACCCTCGAAAAATCACGAAAATCAGAGATTTTCTATTTTTCGGGGCCAATAACGATTAACTTATCTCCCCCTAAATCCCCTGCTTATTATTCGTGTATTTTGTGATCAGGCGGATGCGTAAATCCTGAAACATTTTCATGGCTTTTTCCTGCCTTTCGATGGTGAGGTCGGTGAGGTATTGTTTTGCTTTCTTTGGATTTTTGGCATTGAGTTCGATGAATTTTTGATCTATTTTTTCCTGTTCATCAAAAAACGCCTGTTCCATCGGGTCGCGCACTTCATGCAAATCCTGCACAGCTTTTTGCCAGCGCAGGTACATTAGGTTATCCACAAAATCCACAGCCCAGCGCCAGGAGTTATCGTCGAAAGTCTGATCATCGTAGCGTTTCATGCACCCGGCCACATCGGTAATTCCGGCATACATGGGGACGTAAGCACTGGTGAAGGCGTTGTCAACATAAAACCAGTAAACCCCGCCAACTTCCCGGGGTAGCCAGCCACGCAAATGGGCAATCATGCCATATTCACCGCGTGCCCGGGCCACATTGCGGCGGCGGTTAATTTTTAAAACCTTCCGCATGTCGGCAGTGGGGAAGGGGGTAGCGTGATCGCTTTTTATGAGTTTTCCTTCAGCACCCGGATAATACCAGCAGGGGGCATTTTCTTTATCGTAAATGGTGCCTGCAAATGTGGAACGCTGGAAATCCATAATATACTTCACCGTCATTTTTTTGTTGGGTTTTACCGAAAATGGATAAAGCGACAATGGCTCAACAAACTGGATGTATTGCTCATCACCACCAAAAGGATCGGTGGTGTAACGATCGGGCCAGGCGGCATAATCGGGAGCCATTTGTGAGTAAAATAACCAGAACCGGCTGGTAGCCCATTCGCGGAGCACAGGTGTATAGGCTTCCTGCCAAATAAAAGGTTTGCCGCTGCCGGGATCGTACCATCCGCGGTCGATGGCCTCCTGCATGTAATTGGAAGATGCACGGAAATTTTCTTTATCAGTGCGGTCAATTTCTTTAATAATGCTCCAGTTGGGGATGATTAGTACTTCATCATCCGGGACACGCTGTGCAGCCCAAATTACGCCGGGTTTCCCGCTGCCGGGCTTCCAGTCGTTGCCCACGCTGAAAAGCTCCAGCACCCATGCTTCGTTGGGGTCGGCCAAAACCAAATCTTCTGATTCGCCGGCACAGGAAGGTCTGAAACCATAAGTTTCCATCAGGTAAGTAATTAAATCGAGTGCTTCGCGGGCAGTTTTGCAGCGCTGTAAAGCAAAAGCCTGTGCCTGCTCCACCGACATGATCTGTTCGGCAACCGATAAATCCAACGCAAGTTCCCTGCGCTGACTGGTGGTACTTTCACCAATGGCCAGCATGTATTCGTTCATTTGTGGGTAGGCACTTTGGAAATAAGTGTAAGTTTCGCGCACCTGTGGAATAAATCCAAGCGTGTCGCCATAATTTCCCAGTGGGCGACCCAAATCAACCATTCCCCAGTAAACCGGTGTCATAGCATCTTCAGCGAATTTTTGCCCGGGAATCACATGCACTCTACAATCGGGGCCGGCATCGGAGTGTGAAATGATGACTGAACCATCGGCTGTGGCATTTTTTCCGGCAACGATGATTGTGCAGGCATATAATTGCCCAATGGAAATGATAAACAATGTAATTACTGTAAGAATAATTGATTTCATAATTCATCTATATTTAAGTGTTCTTCAATTTTTGCTATGAAAGATTCAGCAACCGGGATTAAATCTAATATGTCTTCTTCGGTGTAGGTAATAAAATCATCGTAATCACCAGTTTGCCTTTTGTCGTACATATCGCTAAAAAATCGCCCCATCTCTTTGTCGAAAATTTCAGTTTTTATAAAATGTAAACCAAACATTTGTCTCACTCCGGAATGAGTATGTGGAAATAATCCATGCTTTACGAATAAGGCATTTACAGCATAATAACATGCATAGTAGATTCTATTGACAGCTGTGTTCCAAAATTTATTTTGAGTCAAAATATTTACCTCACCCAGTGTATCTTTCGCTCTACTGATTCTGTATTTAATGAGCGTTTTTTTGTCTTCATCATTTATAGCCATACACCATCAAGTTCAATATTATGATAAAATGGGGTTATTTTATGTTTAGTATTCCAATCTGTGATAGACAGAATTACTGGGCTTATAATTTGACCTGTGTCAAATTCGATATCATAAAGTGGATATTTGATCCTTTTTTCATCCGATGGGGTAATTTTTTGCTGATTCAAAAGGATAAGAATATCAATATCGGAATTCTCATTTTGATCACCCCTTGCATACGAACCGAATAAAATAATTTTAGCGTCCGGCTCAAATCTGATTACCGTCTGTTTAATCTTTGAAATTATTTCCTGTGATTTTGTCATAAAAATATTTTCAATTTATGTGGATTGGCTTCCTGCAAAGGTACATACAATTCGGAAGTTGTTGATCAATAAATCATTCAAGATACAATGGTAAATTTTAATTATTAATGAGTTTAGTCTAAAAACCCCAATACTACTGATTTTTAGTCCTTTTTACCCCGAGCCCTAAAGGGAGAAGTACTAAAAATCAGTAGTTTGGGAAAGTCCCCTTTAGGGGATTTAGGGGTTTTATAGCTTTTTAGACTGGTCTCATTTTTTCTATTTTTCTACCTAAAAATAAACCCTTCTTTCAAAGGATCGTCAGGATTAAACCAAAATTCATTTTTACCGGTGAAAAATGCAGTTCCGGTAACTTTGGGAACAACAGCCTGGTGTGATCCAAAGGAAGTTTCGCTGATGATTTCTACATCCATTGTAGTTCCCAAAATACTTTCGATAGTGATTTTTTCACCAATGTTTAGTTCTCCTTTTGCATGATGAATGGCTGCCCTGCCACTAACACCAGAACCGGTAGCCGATCGATCGACCTCACCATCAGCAAAAATGCAAACATTACGGCTGTGATTGTTTGGGTTGTGAGCCTTGCCGATGAAAATTACACCATACAAAAAACTCAAATCTTCCTCGAATGGATGAGTAATTTTAAAATTATCCATTACAGCCCTTTTTATTTTTTTACCATAATCTATCAGGTTTTGATAATTGCTGCCGCCTAATTTGAGATTTATTGATTCGACCTGAACGTAGGTATAAAATGCGCCACCAAAAGCAATATCACACTTAACGATTCCAATTTCAGGAACAGCTACTTCCTGGTCTTTCATCAGCATAAATGAAGGAACATTCGTAAAAGTTGTAGAAACCACTTTGCCATGTTTAATTGTTGGTTTAATAATAATCCTTCCCGGAGGGGCATCGACTTTAATTTCAGGATGCTCATCATCAATTTTAATCATCCCGGTTTCTACCAACAATTTTCCGAGGGCGATCATGGCATGGCCGCACATGGTGCTATAGCCTTCGTTGTGCATAAAAAACACTCCAAGGTCGCCATCCGGGCTTGTTGCTTCGGTAAGCACAGCGCCATACATGTCGGCATGGCCGCGGGGTTCAAACATGGTGCCTGTGCGGATGTGGTCGAAATTATCACGGAAATATCTTCGCTTTTCAAGAATCGTTTCCCCTTTTATTTCGGGTAACCCGTCGATAAATACACGCAGCGGTTCACCTCCGGTGTGCATGTCGATGGTTTTAATTTTGAGCCAGTGGTCGGGCGGCTGCCAGGAGATGGGTTCGTGTGTCATGGTTATGGAGTTAAAAGTTAAAAGTTAAAAGTTAAAAGTTAAAAGTTAAAAGTTAAAAGTTAAAAGTTGAAAGTTGAAAGTTAAAAGTTAAAGGCGGGTTTTTGAGTTATTAGTTAATTGCGTGGATTTATCCAATGGAGGAATTCTGGTTTGTAATTGTTTGTTCTGGTTTTATCCAAAAAAATTTGGTTCTACTACTATTTTAGTGGAAAGAAACTTTTATTTCCAAATTCTAAACTTCTTACTTAACGTTAATCAAGTGTCGTGAATAATGCATCTTAGTGCATCTTTGTGCCCTCAGTGCCTTAGTGGTAACCTTCAGGAAATTCACCACTTAGGCACTTAGTTCACCCAGAATCACTAAGAAAAATAATATTTTAAACATGATAATAATGACACAATAATTTTCGATAAAAAATAATTAACTAATTTTTTAACAAGTTCGTTTGCGGGTTATTGAAAGCTTCGATTATTGCCTCAACAAGTTCTCCATAATCGGCCAAATCAAGAATATTTTCTTTATTGAGAATTCGCATTTTGCAACGGTAAATTTATGTTCCTGCAAAACTAATGTTTATGGTGAATGTTTTTTTTGACCCTGGTATATAATTAGGTATTACGATTTCTGTTCCTGAAAATTTTCCCATCCATTTTAACTTTTAAAGACCCTATGCCATCCTTTTGAAATCAATTAGTTACAGTAATATTTCGTAAATCTATATGTTGCAAAATTCATTATAAAGAACTTAGTGTTTCTTGGTGTCTTTGAGTCTTATGCCATAGGCATCACTATGTGAGTGGCTACTTAGGGCTTGCTGAAAAACACAAAACCATATCGTTAACTTTAATATTTCGGTGCTCTGCACCTCCCGTATCAATTCTAATTGATGTTTCTACAAATATTATCGCCACTCTGTGGCTTATCTTTCAGGTGCAGAGCACCGGTAATCTTTGTAGAATTTTATCCGGCAATGGGGAAAAAGGTGCAGCGCACCGTAATATTAAATGCAAGGGTTTTTGAATAATCGTACAAAAAACCTTGCATCAAAGCACAACATTATTTATGCAATGAGATAAATACCAAATTGTTACAAATTTTTCAGCAGACCCTACTTATCAACAATTTGCCACAAAGGCACGAAGGCTCAAAGTATCACAAAGTGTATTAATTGCGACATAACAAGTACGTTGAGTCAGGAGTTTGAGCTTTTAAAAGCTCAATAAGTAAAAACTGCTAAATAATTTTCTCGTGGTTTCCGGCTATGGTTTTTACTGCCTGGCAGCCTACTTTTGCAACTGTTCATTAATTATTTTAATACCCAAAAAAATGGAGAAGCCATGAAAACGAATCTTAATTTGTTGATATTTTTAATCTTCTTCGGATTTCAAGTTTTTGCGCAAACAGAAGTTGAAAAAGGCGGAGAAGTGGGCGGCAAAATCCTGGATGTCTTTTTGGATTGCTCTTCGTGCGATATGCAGTACTTTAAAGAGGGGCTGACTTTTGTGAACTTTGCCCGTGAACCAGCGACTTCAGATGTGCATATCATCCTTACATCCATTCCTTCAGCGGCTGGCGGAACAGCTTATAGCATGGTGTTGTCGGGAAATGGTAGATTTTCTGCCTTGGGTGATACACTAAAGTTTTCCTCTTCGTCTCAACAAACAGAAGATGAGTTGCGGGCATTAATGCTTTCGAAAGTGGAATTGGGTCTTGTTCCTTTTGTATTGAAAACTCCTGATGCCGGAATGGTTAAAGTTTTTTATAATATTTATGATGTTGCCGATGGCAAACCTGAGGCTGATGCATGGAGGAACTGGATTTTTAGCTTCAATTTTTTAGGTTCTGCAAACGTGGAAAAAAGCTATAAAAGCTTAAATATCATGACTGGCTTTTATGGGGCAAAGGTTAGCCGTGAAACAAAAATCGAGTTTGCAAGCAATTTTATTTATACAGAATATCAATATCCCGATTACACCGATCCATTGAATAAGATAAGCAAATCAGTCCTCAAAGATTTTTCAGGTTCAGGATTGTATGTTAAAAGTATTGGGTCTCATTTTGGATTGGGGGCAATAGTTGGCATAAAAAACAATTCGTTCAACAACTTACGCCTAAAGTTGCAAATCGATCCTACCATCGAATACAGTCTTTTCGATTATAGTGAAGCATCACAGCGCCAAATGAGAATCCTATATTCGGTGGGTTACGAGCATTGCGATTATGTTGACACGACAATTTATAACCAAATAAACGATCACTTATTCAGGCAACAACTAAAAGTTGGTTTTATGGTAAAGGATAAAATTGGCACTGTTGAAGCACAACTTTATGGAGCAAGCTATCTGCATGATTTTTCAAAGTTTAGCCTGGGTATGAGGGCAAGTTCAAGAATCAGGTTGTTTCAGGGTTTTTCTCTATCTGCTAATTTTAGTCTTGAAATGCTGCGCGATCAAATTGCATTATCTGGCGAAGATATGAATGCGGAGGACGTAAGTAGAGGCTTGCGTGAAATGCAAACAGATTTCAGGTTTGGATGTGGTCTTGGCTTTTCTTATTGGTTTGGTTCGGCAAACAACAATATTGTGAATCCGAGATTTGAGCTTTAAGATTAAATTGGCGACTATAGGGAATGAAGCGAATGAAGCGACTTAAGCGAAGGAAGCGAGGTAGGCGAACTAAGCGAGGTAGGCGAACGAAGCGACTTTAGAGAATTAAGCGAACTCAGAGACCGAAGAGACCGAAGCGAATAAAGAGAACGAAGAGACTGGAGTGAACTAAGAGACTGGAGAGAATGGAGAGAACGAAGCGAACCTAGCGACTTATGCGGATGAAGATGATGACGCAAGAAATGGAGGGCAACATCGAAGCGTTGAGTACAGACAACGCATGCGTTGTCTCCAGGCGAACGAAACGAAGTAGGCGAACGAAGAGAACGAAGCGAAAATGGAGACTTAAGAGGCCGAAGCGAATAAAGAGGCCTTTTTTTGAATTCAGTACAGACAAGGCATGCCTTGTCTCCCGGGAAATAAATTAATGAAACAGACAATAGATTTTTACCTAATTTTGCCAATCAAATGAAAAATAAAATTAACCATATCCATCCGCGTAAAAGCCATGGGGGCTTCGAAAAACTATTGATGTTTCTCTATATCTTTTCTGAACTGTAGTACAGATCTTCGTTTTTTATCCACCCCTCAGTTTTTAGTTATCCTATTCTTTTTTCTCGAATTTCATTTGCTATGGAAGCATATTTCGTGTATCTCAACGAACTTATTAATAGTAACAAAACAAATTTTAGCCTCTATCCAAATATCAACTGGATAAATCCTTATCAGTCGGCAGGGCTGATTGAAAAGCGGGAACAACTTCTCGAAAAGGTTGGCGAGGATTGGCTGTTTAAAAAAACAAAGCCCTTTTTCAATCAAATTTCCAAAGGTTGCAGCCTTTGCGGGCAGGGACTTTGGAGCTGCCTGTTTATTACCAACAAGTGCAATGGAGCCTGCTTTTACTGTCCGGCTGCCCAAAACATGGATATTGTTCCCTCGTCTCAACAGCTCACTTTTGAAACCCCTGAAGCTTATGCAGAATATGTAAATCATTTTGGTTTTAAAGGCGTGAGTTTTAGTGGTGGCGAGCCCTTGTTGTATTTTAAGCAAACCCTTGCTTACTTGCAAAGTGTTCGAAAATCCTGTGACCCGGAAATCTATACATGGCTTTATACCAACGGTATTTTGGGCAGCCCCGCGAAATTCCAAAAACTGGCAGCCGCAGGACTTGATGAAGTTCGTTTTGATATCGGCGCTACTGCTTACAAATTAAACAGGATTTTGCCTGCGAAAAATACTGTTCCAAATATTACCATCGAAATTCCTGCCGTCCCCGAAGAACTTGAAACCATCATCGCACTTTTGCCCGAAATGGTAAAGATGGGCGTTACAAACCTTAATCTCCATCAATTGCGACTTACAACTCACAATGCAGTCAAATTGCTTAAACGAAATTATACTTACATCCCTTCCGAAAGGCCGGTGGTGCTGGAATCGGAAATTGCATCCCTCGAAATAATGCATCACGCCAAAGCAAATGGATTGAAGATAGGCGTGAATTACTGTTCCTTCGATTATAAATTCAGGTTTCAAAAAGCCGGTTACCGGAAGCTGGTGGCCGCCAAACTTGCGGGCGATGAGCTGATTACCGAAAATGGCTACATCAGAAAATATGATAAAACAAGCCTCAATTATGAAGGAATTTTGTTGACAGATGGTGATAATGCTCCACTTCAAAATGCGGATAGTTTAACCCTCCATAAAAAAGCCTACAAAGTAACCCGGGCAAGCGCAATCATGGAAATTCCCATCAACGCAATAAACCAAAAACCTATCGAAGCTTTATTTGCCGGTAGCAGCGAAAATATTCCTACAGATGAAACCCTCTTTAAAATATGGCAGCACGAGTTTATCGAGGAGGGGTTGCGGGGGGACTTTTAGGGGAATGTGTTTCATCCGTCCCACATACCATTGCACTATTCATCCGGTTTGTTATGCTCTCAGGTGGGTAGTGCAGGTTAATGTAGTTTGCTTTTCAAAAGTTATTTTTTGCTTGAGTACTTGATTATTATTGATTTATAACTATTGTGAAATGGTATTTATTGGTAATTTGAATATCCAAAAATAGAAGCGCATCAATTAGATGGGGCAGAGATATGTAAAGAATTCTCAATTTTATGGGTACTAATCCGAATTTTGTGGAAAGAAAAACCTTAGAGCATCTAGGCAGATACGTTCACAAGGTGGTCATTGAAAGCAGCCGAATCAAAGCAAAAGATAATAAAGTATATTATTCTCATGGTTTGATTACCGCACTTCAAAAGAGTGTGAGATGACCCTTAGCCGCCAGGAGTTTGTTCGTCGTTTTTTAAATATTCGTTCAAATACTATTTATATTTCCAGCGAATGTTTACTCTCTTCTAACCATTTTTGTTTTATGTTATTGATGAGCGTTCCATGAAATTTTATTGAATTTATACCTATTACAAAGAATTTATCATTTCTTTTAACCATAATAGGCGATCCACTATTCCCTGTTGCTGTGTCTAGATTGTGTTTAAAAGAGTGTTCTTTTATCTCAATAATTTCAGATGTATCTAATGTCATTCTGTATCTATTTTTGTGTTGATTAGAAGCAGGATATCCAGCGCAATAAATTTTTTCCCCAATTGTTAAGGAAGAAATGTCATTTAAAATAGTTAGAGAATTTAGACTTGGAAAATTTTGATTTTTTTCTAGTATTTTATTGGGAATGTAAACTAGAGCTATATCATATAAACTGCGAGTAGATTTATTATCCATATCATACTTAGGGAAAGCTCTGAAATGAATTGAGCTATTAACACTCATTGAAAAATTGCCAAAATGAAATGTCTTTCCAATTCTTGAAGGTGCAATATTAAGCCAGTTAACCTCTCTATATGTTTTTACTATATTATGTGCTGATGTTAGTAAAAAGTTTTTACTAATAAAAAAGGAAGTTGAATTAAAATTGGCTTTAAAAGGCCATTTTCCTCTTATCGTTTTTTGATAACAAACACTTTCAAATCCCAATTCTTGTATTTGCTCAAAGGTTATTTCATCTGGTAAATTATTTATTATTGACATATTTTTTTAATTTTATTTATAAAGTCTCACTGTTACGTTAATTGCACACAACCGGAAAATTGTATGAGTATTGGCAGATTGCGGGTTACTTTCCTGTCAAACCACGATAAAGTTTGATTTTACTACTATCTTGTTTTTTTTATATACATTGTTGGTAACTGTATTTTCTAATTGGTTTCTTCTTTAGCCCACTTTTTTATGTTTTCACTTCCCATAATTGGAAATGTAATTCCAATATAAAAAGCATCATCATATATCTTAGTATATGATTCTTTTGCTGAAATCCCCAACATATAACCAGTCTCAATTCTAATGTTTTGGTCTAAAGTTAGAGCCAGACCAATATTTGTTACAAAATAACCTGCCTCATCTGTATTTCCTTTATTGTTGTTTACCCCTAATCCCAAGTTAAAACCATATCTTATAAAATTATCAGATTCGCCCCTGAAAAAGTCAAATGATATTAATTGAAGATTAAAACTAGCAGCGCCATCTTTATAGAAATCAGGTTCAACTGGTTCATCATTTTCATTTAATTCAGCATCCTTACCTAAATCAAAGTATAAATTTGCATTAGGAGATAAGACATTAAATGAGAAATACCATTTGCCTTTAATTCTCCAGCCAAGTTTGTCCTTGTTTGAATCTTTAAATACTGAAGTTTGCTCACTATCATCCGGGTTTAGAGGAATAGGACTGTCTTCTTGGGAATAGCATAAAATAGATAAAGTTAGCAACAATAGATAATAAAATTAGTTTCTTCATAATAATTATAATTAAAGTTTAATAAAACGATTTCTCCAAGCGGCTTGCTTATTTCCGCTCTTATTATATAAATCAATATTCATTATTGTCCAATTTCTTTTTTCAAGATTTAATACTTCTGCTACTCCTAATAGGGTTTTGTCTATATGTGGGTCATAAACAGAAAAATATACTTTCATCTGTGTTTTGGAAATAATATGAATGTCTTCAATTTCCTTAAATACTCTAGATCGAAAAAATCCTGTTAGTTTTTCAATTAAAATGTCATTGTTTATCATGTTCTTTAATATTGGTACCAACTTTTTTTTATTACCCCTTCCTACCTTTTTAATATTCCTTTTTCGGAAGATTTATAGATTCCTCATATCGAAATCCATTTAGTACTGCCACGGTCGAAGTAGGTAGCTATTGCACTTCGACAGGGGTCGGGTCTTTCAGTTTGGTGTTTATCACAAGAGAGCAGCGCGATATTAAATAAAACTAGGAATGTGTATGATTGTTTCATAATATAAATTTTAAAGATACAATTTATTGATCTGCAAAGATAATTGCTCAAAGTGCGGTTTGCAATACTCAATATTGAGTATTTTGGGGTATATTCTGTTAAAAGATTGTTAATATTTGTGTTATATAATTAACAGGTTTTTAATCTTTGTTTCAAACAAGTGTTTTCTTGAAAACTACTGATTGGTTTCAAAACCGGCCACGCCATTTCTGCGGGGTCGGTTCAACTCAAAGTTTATAGCCAAAATATTACCGAAAAAGCCTGATTCGTTTTTACCAGATATGCCTTTCCGGGGCTGAGCATCGCAAAGTGCTTTTATTCACCTAACCTTGATTCTAAAGGACTTGTTTGCTGTAGTTTCCAATCAAAATCTATTTAGTTGCGGTTATAACCCTCCATTTATTGTTATATACTACTGTTCCATTTGGTTGAACATAGGGTTCGACAGCATTCAAAATCGTCTTTTCTACTTCTTCAGAACTTGTATGTTCAATAGCTTTGCTTATTGGTCCAGCCGAACCTAATCCCTTTAGGGCTGTTTGCTTATCTGGATATTCCCAAACCGAATCAATATCATAGTTATCAACTATTTGAAAACCTACAGCTTCAAGCAATCGTTCTAATAATTGATTTTCAGATAAGGCAAATGGGCCACCTGCTCCTGGTGGTGGTGGAGGCAACAAGCTACCAATAGCTTTAAGGCATGATGCAACTTCACAATCCTCTTTGTTGCCCCATATCATAACCTGAATTTTCCCGTTGTCTTTTAAGACTCTTTTTGCTTCAGCAAATGCATTCTTAATATTTCCAGCATATTGAAATGAGTTAAAACCGCAAACAACGTCAAAAGAGTCATTATGAAATGGTAATTCTTCCATGTCTCCTTCGAGAAAATGAACGTCAGGATTTCTTTGTTTTGCAAGCTTAATTAGGTTTTTACAAGCATCGATTCCGGTAATAGAAATGCCTTTTAATTGGGCAGAGTCGCTAAATATCCCAGAGCCACATCCTATATCTAGTAGATTTATAGGCTCATTCAGTTCTAATTGATTCAGTGCATATTCATATCCGCTAATTCCAGTTTTTTCCTGGATATTTGCCCAATCTTCAGTTTGCCTACCCCAAAGTTCGTTTTGAATTTCTTGAGATCCCATCTATTTATGTTTTAATAGTTATTTAGTTAAAATAATTGCAACCAACGGTAGCGGTATGAAAAGTTGCCGATTGCGGGCGATTACCTCTCAAGGTACAAGAAAGTTGAAGCGGGCTACAACCCTTGAATTACCAACTATCCCGGCATTTTTTTATGAGCGCGTGTTGTAGCCGGTTTCACTTTTTATATTGATTAAGTTTCAATTCAAATCCAATGTTATCTAATACTTTTTCCATTGAACGATTGTTGGATTTATCAATAGCTCTTCTTGTTGAACTATACAGCCATTTTCTAAAGCCAGCTTTTTGATCATTAACTACAAAATCACTAATAGCATTTGTGACTGATTCACTTTTCACATAAGTATTTGCATATTCTATTGAATAGTCTTCTACAGTGTAATTAAAAATATCCTCAAGATTTCTTTCGATCTCAAGTAAGTCCTTGTTGTACTTAATAAAAAGGGAATCCTTTAAATTGTTTTCTTTAACTTTTAATTCCTCAATCGAACTTATAAGAGAGGCTTTTTCCACTTCGAGTTGTTTTCTATCAAAGTCGTTTAGTTTATTATCCAACGCAATGTTTAGTGTTTTTAATTGTTCCATTTTTTCTTTGTTTACCTGACTTATTGAGACCCAGATGGTAAATGCTGCGAAAAGCGATGACAGAACTATTGATAAAAATTCTGGTCTTAGAAAAAATGGTCTCTTCAGGTTACTAATTTCTTCTTTAAGCTTAATTATTTCTAATTCATCTTTTGTTTTTTCCATAACCACGGTTTTTAAATTGCTTGTAACTTGTTTTCATTACTACTTCCTACCTTCTAAATGTTCCTTTTTTAGAAGATTTATAGATTCCTCATAACGAAATCCATTTAAAATTCCCTCGGTCGAAGTAGTTAGCTATTGTACCTCGACAGGATCGGGTCCTTCAGTTTTATATTTATCACAAGAGAACAGCGCGATAGTCAATAAAACCAGGAGTGCGTATGATTGTTTCATAGTGAAATGGATAAATGAGTAAGAATTTTCAGGCCACAAACATACATGCGAAATTCGCTTTACGCAATACTCAATATTGAGTATTTTGGGGTGTATTCTGTTAAAAGATTGTTAATATTTGTGTTATATAATTAACCAGGTTAACAATAACGAAGGGGTGGGTTTTTCTATGCTGTTTTAAATGATGTTCAGTTTGGTGGCCTGATAAATAAGTTCCATCATGTTTTTACTTTTTGTTTTTGCCAGTATTCTTCTGCGATGGGTATCCACAGTATGTCGGCTCAGGAGTAATTTTTCTGCAATGGTTTTGCTATCGAGACCTTCCTTTATCCCTGTCAAAATCTGGATTTGTCGCTTGGTGAGCTGGTGTAACATTTCATGGTTCATGCCAATAATTATTATTGTTCGGCAAAACTATACCTGACCGGGGTAGAAAGTCAATACTTAATATTGAGTAAAATGCTTAGTTTTTTGTTAAATTCTTGTTATTATTTATGGTGTTACTGCGGATTTAGTTGAAAGTAGTGAATTAATAATCTCATCGTTGTTGGTGATAAAAAATTATCAAAAGATTCCCGCCTTGCCGCCCGCGGGCGGCAAGGCGGGGGAAGTGTCTTTCAATTCATTATTCCCCGGGTTAACCCGCCTCGCCCGCCTCGCTCGCCTCGCTGGCGAAGCAGGCTGGCGAAGCGGGCTGTGAAGCGGGTTGGCGAAGCGGGCTGGCGAAGCGGAAACCCGGGGCAAGTCAAATCATAAACTTTCTGGACAAGCCCTAAATAGAGTTTGTCCATAAAGTCGACCTTTTTCAAGGAGAGAGAAAAAATTTCCCGCAGATTTCGCTGATAGGCGCAGATAAAATCTGCGCCTATCAGCGAAATCTGCGGGAAACATAACTAAAAAGACGGGCTCTAAATAGTGTGTGTCCATAGAGTCAGATCTTTCCTGATTTTGCCCGCGCGACCCCTTAGTCCCCGCCAGCTGGCGGGGAAATCCCTCGCTGCCAAGGCGCTGGCTGGTTCTCCCCTTCAGGGGAGCCAGCCTTGCCGGCCAGGCAGGTTAGAGGGGTGTGTGGTGGATGGAGAGTTTATAGACCGACACTAAATAATCCCCATCTTTATCGCCATTTGTACAAGCTCTACAATATTTTTGCAGGGGGTTTTTGCCAGCGCATTGCGGCGGTGGGTATCCACGGTGTGGCTGCTGATGTGCAGCACTTCGGCTATGGCTTTGCTGTTGAGACCTTCTTTTAATTTGATGAGAATCTCTAATTCACGCGGGCTGAACTGCGGCAACACCGTTTCATTTTGTACATCTTCGAGAAGTACCCTGCCATTTTCATTGCTTATAACTGAAAGGTTAACACTGGTGCTGGTTTTTATTCTTGAAATGTTGGTAAGCAGCGAAAAGGAGCTTTTTATGCTTTTATCCTTGCAACTTTCAAATACCGTGCTTTGCCGCATTACCTTAACATAATTGCCGTCTTTTTTTCGTATGCGATAGTCGATCAGTGTTTCAACACTAAAAGGCTCGGGTTTTAATTTCCGTGCCCATTCGTTGGTTAATTTTACGAGATAAACATAACGTTCTATGTCATCAGGATGGTAGAACTCTGCAAGCAGGTCGTGATTAAATTCCTCTTTAGAATATCCAAGCAATTTATCGATGCCCCTTTGGTAGTCGATTTTTATTGTTTTCCAATTTACAACATAAATTGCCTGGCTGGGTAATAGTGGATATTTATCAAGGATTTCAAAAGATTTTTCCATGCAATCCAAATCCTCTATTTTTTTGGAATATGCTTTAAAGAAAGCTTTGAATTGATTGGAGGGCATATTTAGAATTCTTTTTTGAGGGTGAAACAAACGTTTGTAAAATTCAATAAAAGAGAATTGAATGCTTTATAATTATCCAATTGAGCTGAATGGCCTGCATTCGGGATTACCTGCACATTGTTTTTCCAAAGCCTTAATTCTGATAGCTTATGCAGATAATCAGCTTTGATAATTGGATCGTTGGATCCATGAAGCAAGGCTAAGTTAATATTTGAGTTCTGCAGGATTTTCTTTTCATCAGAAACTTTTCCTTCAGTAAGCGACTGAGACAGACTTGCCCTGAATTGTGGGTCAGACTTTTTAATTATGTTGTTGATAAGATCATGGTGTTTATCCTGAACCAATTGCTTAACGAGGCTTGCCCGTTCATCATCCGAAAGGTTCGATTTATAGAATAATGAGATTTCAGGATTTGGAAGGAAAACCTCTGATATGTCTAAGGGAAGTTTTACAGGTGGAGTGCCCCAAAGCATAATTCCATTGCAATTTTTTAGGTAGGGAAGGCACTCGATGGCTACATGCCCACCCAAAGAATGGCCGGCAAATAGGAACTTCCCGATCTTTAATTTCTTAATAAGTTCCAAAATAATATCCCGCAGACCAAATAAGCTATACTCCTTTTCGGGATTTTTTGACCATTGGGAATCACCATGTCCGGGAAAGTCGATGGCCAGCAAATTCAATTCATCGAGAGTACCGGCCTGATACTGGTATCTGAAAGTTTCGGAGGATAATGAATTTCCGTGCAAAAACATGATGGTTGGTGGGGTTCTATTGTTTGTTTTATAAGATATTTCAATATTTTGAACCAGAACTTTTTTTTCGATCATGCCAAATAATTTTTGCAGAAAATTTATTTTGTCAAAAATACAAGGCGAGAAAGAATGAACGTTAAAAATAATGTTAAGAAACCTCAAATTTATTTTAAACCACTATTGTCCGGGAAAAATATCTTTATCATCGAATAGACTCCCGCCTCGCTCGCCTCGCTGGTGAAGCGGGCTGGTGAAGCGGGCTGGCGAAGTAGGTTGGCGAAGCGGGCTGGCGAAGCGGGTCTCAATCCCCGAAGGATCGGGGCAGGCTGCAAACTCCTTCGAGGTGACAGAGCTTTGGCTGGTTTGTTGGGGTGAAAGGGTGAAAGGGTGAAAGAAAGTGGGCGCGAAGTGCCCACTTTCTTTCACCCCATGTATAATCATAGCCTTGTCTTTTCGATGCCACACGTGCGGCAGGAGAAATCTATTCCACCTTGTCATTCTTCCCCGCCAACCTGCGGAGAAGAATCTATAAATGGAATAAAACACTTACCCAAACAACAATGAATTAATCAATAATGATCTTTTCAGACCATACATAATTGTTGTTAATGATCTTTATTACATACATTCCTTTTGGTAAACCTGAGAGGTCGAGCTTGCCCGAGGATTTTATCCTGTCTTTTAATACCATCATACCAAAAGCATTATAAACCTGTATCTTCGACCGTTTTTCCACACCACTGATATTAACTACGCTGTGGGTAGGATTCGGAAAGATCACAAGCCTGGGTATGTGTATGCCTGCTTGTTTAGTCCCTGCTACCTTAAGTTCATCTATTACAGACAGGCCAAAAGTTTTGAAAAGTCCGGTATTATCAAAGACTGGCTGAAAGCTAACTTCAAGATGAATGATTTCGTCCGTTGAGGGTCGATAAATCCTGAACCTGAGTGGCTCATCATCTGCAAAGCCTTCAACAACTTCAGAGAAAATATCATCACCAAATATCGTCATACCTGCTTGTGCGCCATCATATTTAGAAAGTCCGGCCAACACACCTTGCTTTGTAAATGCGCCAATTACATCACCCGGTTTAAGTACATCAGCAGAATTATTATCAAAGGCCACCACGTGTGTATTCGGTGTTTCAACCATGGTTCCCCAGGGCGAATCAGTCAGATCAACAAACGTTTCGGCACTTTTATAAGTGTAATTTCCGGGGTCGAAGGTGATGGAGCCCTGGCTTTCAACATGCACATAATAAGCTTTCCCCGGATTGAGGTAAGGCAATGTGTTGATATTAAATTCAGGCCAATAAACGCCACTTCCGGCTACCTCCTTCGCAAAGACTGATCCCTGATACGAAGCAAATAAAGTGGAAATATCAGCCGGCGAACTACTCAGTACCGGGATAAGATTCCAGTTTGTTTCAAGGTCAACTGTCCGGTTCAAAACCTCATTTCCGTAAACCACCAAGTGTTCATCTGCCGCCATTTTGGCAATATACCCCAAGCTGTTATCCCAGGTTTCGAGGGTGTTGATTCCTGAAACCGGCCAAAACATTCCTGTATTGTTGTACATGATAATGGTATTGTCAAGCACAGGTTCAAACATCAGGTGAATGCTGTCATTTTCCGGGACCAGGCAACTTGAAATCCCGCTCCATCCAACCGGCAGGTCCAAAACCTGTCCTGAAGAAATCGTAATATCAATGGTGTCGGAAGCGGTACAAGCCAAATCGTTGCTTATAGTCACATAATATTCATGCGTTCCAACGCCAACATCCGGGCCTGTCACGGTAAGTGTTTGGAAAACCGAACCATCATTCCATAAATAGGAAGCATAATCCGGACCGGCATCAAGGATGATCTCCTGGTATTCAAAAATGGTGGTATCGTTCCCAAGATTAACATAAGGGAAAACCACTGTTTTGATGATGCTGTCGAAGCAGGCCACATTGTGGGTTATTTTGAGTTTAACCTCATAAATGCCGGGATCATCATATTTATGAACCAGGTCGCCAACCGTATTATAATCCACCACACCATCATTGTCGATATCCCATTCGTAAATGGCTCCCGTCCCCACACTGGCCGAAAGGTCAGTAAAATGAACGCTGTCTTCGATGCACACCTGGATAAAGGTGAAGTCCACTTCCGGTTGCACACAATCAAATACTTCAAACCCTGCTCGTGCAGGACTACTCCATCGTTGCAGTGAGTCCATAACACGCACATACAGGTAATGCTCTCCAATATTTAATGCACCAAGATCAACTGCAAAACTCTTAGACACTGAATCTCCCGGAACGATTTCCACGGGTACAGCATTACCCACACCCGGGTCATCATCAATAAAATACTCAGCATTTTTAAGCCCCGGCTGAATTACCGTAAGGTCAAAATATGTGGTGTCATAAATATGGAAGCGCGTATTCAGAAAATGCCCCCACTTGTTCCACTCATCCTGAGTACGGACAAATACTTTGTGGTAACCGAGCAGCAGGCTATCCACCGGATACTGAAAGCTTTCCACAAGCATATCTCCCGGAGTTACCGCGATGTCGGTTCCGTGTCCCGGCCCCGGGTCAGGGTTGGAATCGATGTTGATATCGATAAAATACTCCGCGTAAGTAAGTGGTGGTTGAGGAACGGCTAGTTCCAACGTAGATGTATCGTAAACATGAATTTTCTCCATGTGAATCTGGCTCCACCGTTGTTCAGTATCCATTGCCCTAACATTCAGGGTGTGATATCCTAAAGGCAGAGAATCCACCGGTATTCCGGTGAGGAATTCCATAGTATCACCAGCCGCAACATTTAAGGGTAAACCATAACCAACACCCGGATCGCTGTTAAAATAATATTCAGCAGCAAGGATATTTCCAGGATATACTTGTCGGTTTTCGATTACAAAAGTTGTGTCGATGGGGCAGTGGCCATCATTAATCTGGACACTGTGAACGCCGGGGACAAGATCATTTGCATAAAATTCAGATGACCCGTTTGACCACAGGTAGTTATAATTTCCACTTCCGCCTTCAACTTCTACATAAGCACTTCCATTTGCATTTCCGCCGCTTGCATCAACGATTGTCAAATTAACTTGAGGATTTTGGTAAACCATCACATTTACAATTTCTGATTTAAGCTCAATGCCCGCATTGGTGTTTATCCAGGCATAGTAAGTGCCCGATGATTTCACGCTTATGGATTGACTGGTTTCACCTCCCGGCCACCATTCGTAAATATATCCGGCCGGCGCCGATAGCATTATAGAATCTCCTTCGCAAAATTCAGTCGGCCCACTTAAAGATATTTCAGTGAACGGCATCGGCCCAACGAATACCTGGCGAACAACGGAAGCAAAACAGGAATCTGTGTTGATCACGTTCAACCTTACATCAAAAACGCCTGATTGGTTGAAATTGAAGTTTATATCCCGCGTTGTAAAATCAATCACACCATCATCAAGTACGTCCCATTCATACAAAGTGGATGGATTTGTATTTTGCGAAAGATTGGTAAATTGCGTAACACTACCCTGAATCACTGTATCATAGGTAAAATCAACCAAAGGAACATCGCAGGAAACCGGATAAATTGAAAACGATTGCTGCTGATGAAGGCTCCAGTTTTTGTTTTCGTCTTTCACCCTCACATACAATTTATGCGATCCGGGATCAAGTGTGCCCACCCGAAAAGCCCTGTTTATCTCAATGGAATCTGCCGTTGGATTGAAAGGAATGGCAGTTCCTTTTCCCACTCCGGGATCATCATCATAGAAGTATTCAGCTTCAACGATTTTGTAAGTGAGGATTTCAATGTGGGATAGCGTATCCATTATCTGAATTTTGAAATGCCTTGCCAGGCTCCATATGTAAAGGCTGTCCATAACTCTTAACCCAAGGGTGTAATAACCGGGAGATAATCCGGCGGTGGGTAGTGCGAAATTTTCAATAATTGTATCGCCCTGTGTGATTTGAATGGGCGTAGCATGGCCAGGCCCCGGATCATCGTTAATGAAATATTCAGCCGCAACCATTGGCGGTTGATTAACCGTGAGTTGCTGGTTTGTGTCAGGATATACGAATATGGTTTTCGACAAAGGAATACTCCACTGGTTTTTGGTGTCCTTAACCCTGATGCTGAGTACATGATATCCAACCGAAACATTTTGCACAGGCAAATAGGTGGCGAAATACACCGAATTGCTTCCTGAAATATTCAGTGGGAAACCATTTCCTAAGCCCGGATCCGCATCAAAGAAGTACTCTGCTTCAACAATATCACCGGGGTTTACAGCTTGCTGCCCCATATAGAAATTAATGGTTACCGGGCAATTGCCATCATCAACCGTAATAGAATGATCGCCTTCGGTCAGGTTGTTTTCGATGGGAAGTGTGCCGCCTGTTGACCATTGGTAGTTATAGTTTCCACTGCCTCCTGTAACTTCCACCAGTGCAGTTCCGTTGGCCTGCCCCGGATTGGCATCTATCACGGTAACTTCAACCACAGGCAAAGGATATACCGATACTTGTACAGAGCGCGAATGATTCTGAACGCCGTAAGCATTGGTGAGCCTCACACGGTAATTGCCTTCATTTTTCACTTTGATGGATTGTGTGGTTTCACCGGTATTCCAGTTGTATGTGTAGCCTGGCTGTGCGTTTATGGTAAGGGAATCGCCATCACAAAAAGCCGTTGGCCCCACCAGTGTCAGGGAGGTGTCGATGGGCGGGCTCACTACCACCTCGCGGATGTATGAAGCAAAGCAGGAATCAGAATTATACACAGAAAGTTTTGCATCATAAATTCCGAAATCAGCATAACTGTGGGTGATATCCAAAGTTGTGTAATCAACAATCCCGTCATTTTCCACATCCCACTCGTACCATGCTCCGGGATCAATATTCTGGCTCAGGTTAACAAAAGTGGTGGCAACTTGCGGACTGTCCACTGTGTCAGCAGTAAACTCTACAATCGGACAAGTACAGTTTACATCATAAATTTCGAAAGGCTGCCTTTTTGCCAGACTCCAGTTTCCATCTTCATCCTGCACACGCAAATAGAAATAATGGGAACCGGGATCCAGGCTTTCCACCCGGAAAAACCGTTCGATGTCAACAGTATCGTAAATGTTGAATGTTAGGGGTGTGCCATTGCCTGCACCCGGATCGCTGTCGAAGAAATATTCGGCTACTCCAATGCCCTTCATGGTTTTGCGTAAATCAACAAAAGTATCATCGTAAACGAATATTTTTTGCCCATTCGCAATGCTCCACCGATTGTCGTCATCCTTTACCCGTGTCATAAGTTGATGGTAACCCAAAGGCATGGTTAGGCCGGGAAGATTAAAATTCTCTATTACCGTATCGCCCGGAATTATGGGAAGAGAAATACCATTTCCAACAAGCGGTTCTGTATTTAGAAAATATTCAGCTTCCACGATGGGTGGCTGCACCGGGATTTTAATTTCAGTGCTATCCCGCACATAAATTGTATTTTGAGAAATCACGCTCCATGCTCCATAAGTATCTTTTACATGGATCGACAGTACGTGATAGCCCGGAGGAATTCCTGTAAAAGGTATCCGGGTGGCAAAGTTGATTTCATCACCGGCACTGATATTTAAAGGGATGGCGTTGCCGACACCCGGGTCAGTGTCAATAAAATACTCCGCTGAAACAATGTTGCCGGGATTTATCGGATTGTTGCCAACCGTGAAAAACCTGGTCACCGGACAAAATCCGTCATCCACGTTAACTGTGTAATCGCCGGGAGCGAGGTTATTTACAATACTGTACGATTCTCCGGTGGACCATAAAATGTTGTAGTTCCCCGTTCCGCCGCTGATCTCCATGTATGCCATCCCGTTGGCATGGCCGCCGCTTGCATCATTGTAGGTAAGTAAAACTTCGGGCGTGTCGTGGACTAATACAGAAATTACCTCCGACTTAACAAAGTTGCCGTATTGATTGGTAACCCAGGCATAATAATTCCCTGACTCCCTGATTACGGTTTGCTGTGTGGTATTTCCGTTCGACCATTCAAACTGATGCACCAGCGGGTCGTTATCCGAAGTAAGCAATATCGAATCACCCTCGCAAAATTCCAGCAGTCCTTCGATGAGCAACGTGGTTTTGGGCAAAGGCCCTGCATGTACATTTTTAATGATAGCAGCCGAACAGTTGGTATCGTTGATGGATGTAAGTTTTACCTGATAAACTCCCGGAAAGGGGAAAATATGTGTGGCATTTTCAGTGTAATAATTCACCGTGTCGTTATTGCCAATATCCCATTGCCACGAAGTTCCCGGAGGAGCATTTTGGCTTTGGTTGGTAAAAGTTACCGGTGTGCCCCATGTTACCGTGTCGTAGGTAAAATCCACCACAGGAAATTCACAATCGCTGGTGTCTATCTTAAAATCAACCCACTTTGCTAATCCCCACAAGCCACGTTGGTCTTTTGCCCGGATGTGTAGTCGGTGCATTCCGGTGTCGAGGCTGGCAATGGGCAGGTATCGCTCCAGGTTAATGGTATCACCACGGATGGTGTGTATAGGTGTTCCGTTTCCCTGGCCGGGATCCGTATCGAAAAAATATTCAGCTAATATAAGCGGTGCAGCTGTTGGTTCGATGGTTTGATGGATGGTTTCATAAATGTGAATTTTATGTGAAAACACAATGCTCCATCGCTCCAAATCATCACGAACCCTCACCGCCATATAATGCCAGCCCGTTGAAAGGCCCTGCATGTTGATGCTGAAATCTCCGACAACAGAATCTCCGGGAGTAATCACCAGGGGTGTGGCAAAGCCCACTCCGGGATCAACATCCAGGAAGTATTCCGCCCGGGTGATCGTGGATTGAGCAAACGCCGTTCCTGCTAAGCCAAGCAATAGCAGGATGACCCGAAAGATCTTTGTCTTCATAAGCCATTAGTCTTGCTTGATGGCCTTGAAATGAACGTTGAGGGTTCCGCCGGCCGGTACCGAACTTCCGGAAGGCAAGGTAACTTCCACCATTTGGGGAATGTAAGGATTGGCTCCCACTTCAAAGGGCATCCAGCCTCCATATATGCCGATGTCCGTTCCGTCTGTTCCGGCATTTTTCCCGGGTGAAGTAGCTTGCAGGTGGAAATCATGATCCCAACTAAAATCTGCACCAAAGGCAGGGAAATTGACGAATTCCGGATCTGTGGCGGTTATATTGCCACTGCCAATATTGTCTGGCCCCGGGATATCATCAAAATCTGTGAGGTAGGTAATATTATTGTTATATGCACAGCCAGATGTTTCATTGCCTGGTGTTCTCCTGTAAAAAATATTATTTTCAATAACAAGGTTTTTAATATCCTGGAATACATTACCTATGCCATCATCAATAAAAATATTGTTTCTTAATTTGCAGCTGCTTAAGTTTTTATTGCTTCCATTTATATAAGCATAACTAAAAACATTGTTATGCATAACAATGTTGTTCTGAGTACCATAAAACGCAATAAAAGCTGCACCATAAGCACTTCCAGTAAATAAACAATTCCGAATGGTATCATTATTATAAAAGTAAGAACCAAATGAAACAATAGAATTCCCTTGATTTGATCTATTGAAGCGGCACCTTTCTATAACCACATTATCAATGCTTTGCTGTGATCCACTGCCTCCTGAGAAATTTCCTGCAAATGAAACACTACCTCCAGAAAAATATAATCCCATAATCCTGGTGTTACTCGCGCCAATGTTGGCATTAAATCGTAGCAGGTTTAAATTTTTCACTATTGTATTTTGTCCATAAGGATTATTGTATCCTGCGCCAATCAGGGTTAAGCCCCAGTAAAGGGTAACATTACCATAAGAGGTATTGGAGCCGGCCACCAAAAGGGTATCTCCAACAGAAGAACTGTCAATGGCCATTTGCAGGCTCGTGTATTGCCCCGGACTGTCGGGGTTGTTGCTTACGGTAATTACGTCAGCATGAGCTGAAAAGGCAAATGCTGCAAAAACAATTAAAAATAGTACTGCTTTTTTCATAATGATTAAATTTTAAGTTGTTAAAAAAAATATTTGTAAAATGTGTTTTTATTGTAAGATGTTTTAGATTATGTATTTGACTGTATGTTTTTCGCGATAATTTGATAAAGATGTTAGTGATTAACGTAGGGTTTGTAAGCGTGAAGCGGCAAAACTAAACCCTGAAATGATGTTTTACAATACTCAATATTGAGTATTTTGGGGTATATTCTGTTAAAAGATTGTTAATATTTGTGTTATATAATTAATCTGAAAAATTTATGAATTTTTCACTCTGTAGGCTAAAAAGCCTGCAGAGCCGAATTTCCAAAGGAAATTCGAGGATTAACCCTC
>CAZQIV010000068.1:0-35310 GCA_964593705.1 uncultured Lentimicrobiaceae bacterium
CATCACAAATTACATTGTCATTTCCGGCAGCAGCCGTAACTGCAAGCTGAATATCGAGCTGCATTTCATCTACAGCGGTGACAGCACAGGGCGCTTTTGGCTGAGCAGTTAGCGTAAGCGTCACCAAACCACTTTCAATATCATTACTTCCGGGTATATAGCTTGGGTCTTCGGTATTTGCATCACTAAAAACACCATCGCCACTCGTTGTCCATTCAAAACTGTCGTAATAAAGCACAGTTCCGTCAAGCTGGAGTATATCCGTTTCACAAATTTCTTTATCCGGACCCGCTTCAGTTTCAGGCAGTCTTTCAACATAAAGATTCATACAATCGCTCGAAGCAAGATCACACGGACTTATAGGAGCAGCTTCGAGGCAAAGCGTAACTGTTGTACCATAGTCTTGCGGAGCAGGCGTATAAGTAGGTTTTAAAGTGTAAGGGTTGCTGAATGCTCCATTACCTCCACTCCACAACAACTGGCTGTAACTTGATGCTGAAGCCTGGGAAAAGGTGTAAGTTTCGTTTTCACAAATTTGGCCATTTGGTCCTGCAAAAGACATTGGATTATCCTGATAAGTAACCAGCAAGGGCTCAATAGTACTAACTGAACAGTATGTCAAAGGATAAGCAAATAATTCTAATTCAAACTGGCCATTTTGTTCGTCCTGTATTCCTGGGAAATATTTTGGATTTGTTATATGCGTATTTGAAAATGTGCCATCGCCATTAGTACTCCAAACAATTGAATTGCTAAAATTAACCGTTGCTTCAAGTTGCAGAAAATCATCTCCAAAACAAATATTTCCCGAATTGGGGCCGAAGGTAATTTTTGGCAAATTCACAATATTAACGATGACATTATTTACAGCGGTATCGCAATTACCTATGGGATAGGCATTGAGTGTAACTATCACTCCTTCATTTTGGATATCCAAAGTCCCCGGATAATAATTCGATAAGAAGGCACCGGGATTGGCAAAGGTGCCATCACCTGCAGTAGTCCACTGTGTTGAGCTAAAATTAAAAGCTTGTCCACCTACAGTTATAAAATTGTTTTCACAACCGGTTGTTGAGCTCATCCCATACGCAGTAGGCCCCGGAACAAAACTTACATGGATAACATCACATACCGTAGCCTCGCAAGCACTTGCTGATTGAGCACAAATGGTCAGGTTAACTCCGTTTGCAAAATCATTTCCCTGGGCTATGTATAAAGTATTCAAACTGTTGGGTTCGGTAAAATATCCACTCCCTGATGTTGACCATTGAACCGTACTATAATAATATGCATTGGCAAAAAGTTCAACATCCTGCGTGGTACATGCAATAAAATCATCGCCTGCCGAAACAACAGGAATTGGTAAAACTGTAATTGAAACCTCATCCTCATCTGCAAAGGAGGCTTCGCAGGGATTTAAAGGTATAGCAGTTAAAATAAGATTTGCCTCTCCATTGATTATATCCGTTTCGCCCGGAGTATAAAGGGCATTAAGTAATTCGGCATTATTAAATTCGCCATCTCCTTCGGTAGTCCAAATAACTGAAGTAAAGTTTTGTGCATCCCCGCTTAATTGAAAATCAGCATTTGCACATACTTCGCCACCCGTTCCTGCATCAGCAATTGGCAATTGCGAAACCTCAATGGTGAGCGAATGCTCAGAGCTTGATACTCCATCATCAACAAGTAAGGTGTAAGTAGTTGTTACAAGAGGTGTTACTGGGGGAGGAAACTGAACGTTGTAATTAAATCCCGGAGGGTTGGATGACCATTGGAAGGTGTAATTACCGCCAGAGCCAATAAATTCTTGTGCGGACAGAGTTATTTCATCGCCAAAGCAAATTGGGTTATTTGAGGGTTGGATGTAAAAATCAAGATCTTCAAGTGCTTGTACATCAAGCAATCTTGATAAACCAAGGAGCCCCCATTTGTTGGTACCGTAAAATTCAGGATCAAACACCACAACATCAACCATGTAATCTTTCATGGTACTAAATGAGAATAACTTAAAATAAATGATTTCGTTATATGAAAAACCATCTTTTTCAGGTGTATCCGGGTTATCCCCTTGCAACGCGAATACGATACCCGCAGTATCGGGCCAGTATGATGCGCCACCACATCTTAGTTCCCCATAATCATCGGTGTAAAACCCACCAATGTAATCATTCTGATCGAGGGGAATATCATTAATTCGAGGATTGGACTCAAGGGCAACTATGATTCCATGAGGTTTCTGCTGAGGTATAGGATTGTCCCAAATTGGAGGATAGCCGTTCCCTAAATCAGTTAAGTTGTCATAATTTTCAAGGTATTGTCGCAGCATCAACTGTTCTGCCGGACTTAAGTTTTGTTGATCGGAAAATACCTCCGAATTAATACTCACTTGTCCAATACTGTAAAAAATTCCCGAGAAAAATAAAAGACAAATAAGAAATGATTTTGGTTTTAAGCATAAAAGTTTTTTCATCGTTGGTTAGATTTAGTTATTTAATTATTTTTTAGTTATTTAATTATTTTTTCCCTTACGCACTGTACAATCATTCAAACCGTGAAGCTTTAACTAATTAATAATAATGTTTGTCTATCAAAGAGCCCCCAAAATTCTGCTATAATTTATTTCTGCTTATCAATGAATGCAAAAGTATTCTTTTTGAATAAAATAGCAAAAAAATAAAGAATCATTTTTTTGAAAAATAGAAATAATATACATGCACCATAAACATAGTGTTAAACCAATATATAAAACATAAGTTGTTGTATAAAAAAACCCATATTATGTGGCGAATTTGAATTCACTCCAAGCTGTTAATTGGTACCTTATCTCTAATATTCTGCCAAAAAATGGCAGAATATTAGAGATAAGGTACCCAAGCAAAATTTAAAATGCATTGACGTTAATATGAAAGGAAGATAAATAATAAAGCTCTTAATTGCAAAATATGCATTTATAAATTTTGCCGACTAACTTGGACAAACCAAAACAGGAATACACCATAATTTTTACATGATCACCTTGTTTGGTTTTGGCTTGTCCAAGTTAGGGCTTGCAGAAAGACTTCGTTAAAAAAAATCATTCTCTGATGTGTGTGATTTATTAATTTCGCCGCCGTAATGAAGATGAACAAAATTATAGGCAGGATATTGATCTGGAGGGTCAGGAAAATCAAGGACAGTCAGTTTGTGCTTTTCCTGAGTTTTGTAATTGGGATATTGAGCGGACTGGCTGCGATTATTCTCAAAAACCTTGTGCATTACACACATTACCTGATGACCAATGGTTTCAATTTTGCATCCGAAAATTTTATGTACCTGGCATACCCCGCCATAGGAATATTACTTACGGTAATCTTTGTAAAGTTTATAATAAGAGATAAACTAGGCCATGGGGTAAGCAGGATACTTTTTGCCATATCAAAAAACAATGGAAAAATAAAATCGCATAATACTTTTTCATCGATGATTGCAAGTTCACTAACCATTGGGTTTGGTGGGTCGGTTGGGCTTGAGGCTCCAATTGTATTAACCGGATCGGCCATCGGATCGAACCTTGCCCGGTTTTTCAGGTTGAATTATAAAACTGTTATTTTAATGATAGGATGTGGCAGTGCAGGAGCAATTGCCGGGATTTTTAAGGCCCCGATTGCAGGTGTAATATTTGCCATCGAAGTGTTGATGCTCGACCTTACCATGACCACACTGATTCCCCTGCTTATTGCATCAGTTTCGGCTGCCACCCTGGCCTATTTTCTAATGGGGAATGAAGTAATATTTTCGTTCGATGTTACCACCCCTTTTTTACTTGAGGATATCCCGTTTTATATTTTGCTTGGCATAATCGGAGGGTTTATATCGCTTTATTTTACCAGGGCAACCATGCGCATTGAGCAGCAGTATCAGCGGGTAAAAAATATCTGGCTAAGAATATTGTTGGGAGGAACCATATTGGGATTATTGATTTTTATTTTTCCATCACTATTCGGCGAAGGTTACGAAGCCCTGGAAGACGTGTTAAACGGCAATGGGAAAAATATAATTAACCAGAGTATTTTCAGCGATTTCATCGAAAACAAGTGGCTGTTTTTGTTTTTACTTTTGCTGATACTATTTTTTAAAGTTATTGCAACCTCCACAACAACAGGCATTGGCGGTGTAGGTGGAATTTTTGCCCCTTCGCTTTTTATGGGTGGCATTACCGGTTTTTTTACGGCACGGATGATCAACTCTGTTTTTTCTCTCAATGTGTCCGAAAGCAACTTTTCGTTGGTGGGGATGGCAGGCATAATGGCAGGCATAATGCACTCTCCGCTAACTGCTATTTTTTTAATTGCGGAGATCACCGGAGGATATGTGTTATTGCCGCCACTTATAATTACTGCCACTATTTCGTATTTAACCATTATGTACTTCGAGCCCCACTCGATATACACAAAACGGCTTGCTTTGCGTGGAGAACTGATGACACACAATAAAGACAAAGCCGTACTTTCGATGATGAAGGCCAAAAAACTAATCGAAACAAACTTCATTTCTATCCATCCCGATGCCAGGCTTGGTGATTTGGTAAAAGTAATTTCAAAATCATCGAGGAATGTTTTCCCGGTGGTGGATGAGCAGAATAACTTCGCAGGGATTATATTTTTAGACCACATCCGCGATATCATCTTCCAACCCGACATGTATGACAAAACCTTTGTAAGTGAGCTTATGTTTACGCCCGAATTGACCTTATATCCCGAGGAATCGATGGAAGAAGTTGCGCAAAAATTTCAAAAAAGCGGGAAGTTTAACCTCGTGGTAATCAAGGAAGGAAAGTACCTGGGCTTCATCTCCCGTGCCCGTGTATTTTCATCTTACCGTAATTTACTCAAGCAGTTTTCTGACGATTAAATAGTACGTGTCCATAGAGTCGGTACTTTTCTGATTTTGCCTGCGCGACCCCTTAGTCCCCTAAAGGGGAAACCCCCGCTGCCAGTGCGTTGGCTGGTTCTCCCCTTTAGGGGAGTTAGAGGGGTGTGGGGCGGAATATGAGTTTAAAGACCGACACTAATCACTTTATTTGGGCAAAGGCCTTATCCAAATCTTCCACCGGTTCATGGCATATATTGCCCGAACAAACATAAATTATTGTTATATCAGGTTTAAACCGATGTGCAAAAACAGGAAGACCGGATTTGGAAACTGCGCCTGCAACAATTTTTCGTGGATTAGGGAATTTGCATAATGCTTGTGATTTCCGTTTTGCCTCGGGCCCGGCAACTATTACTTCACTAAAACTCCCACCTAAATAATAAATCAGGGTTGCCCAGTTTGAAAATGATGAAGGATGTTTTTTAAGGTTTGTAATCATTTTTTGGGTCATTCCTTTCGCTATATTTTCAAAGTCCCGATTTTCGAAAAATTTAGAAAGCTTAAATAAAACTATGCCCATCGCCGAATTTGATGATGGGATCACATTGTCGTATAATTCTTTTTTTCTTGTTATTAAACTTGTATCATTTTTATGGGTAAACCAAAACAATCCCTGCTTATCATCATAAAAATTTGCAAGCGCATAATCGGCAAGCTGCCTCGCAAATTCAATCCATTTCTCCTCCATCGACACTTGATAAAGTTCGATGGCAGCCTCGGCAGCAAAGGCATAATCTTCTAAAAAGCCATTTATTGTTGCAATTCCGTTTTTGTAATTGTGAAAAATAGCCCCCTCTTTTGTGCATAGCTTATCATGGATAAGCTGCATGGCCTTGGTAGCAGCCTCCAAATATTTATCCTCACCCGAAAGCACCGACAATTGTGCCAGGGCTTTTATGGTGAGGGCATTCCATGATGTGAGTGATTTGTCATCGAGTCCGGGTCTAAGCCTTTGGCTTCTGGCAAACAACAATTTTTGTTTTGAAATTGATAACTTTTTTTTAAAGATGGGAAATTCAAGGTTTTTATCGGCTGAGAATTCCTCAGCATACTGTGTCAGCATCAAAACATTTTTACCATCTTCCCACAAGGCCTCCCCATCAATACCAAAATAAGCTGAAATCAAAGGACTGTCGTCACCTAAAATTTCGTCAAATTCTTTTTTTGTCCAAACATAAAACTTCCCTTCCTCGCCTTCCGAATCTGCATCAAGCGCCGAGTAAAAAAATCCTTTGGGTGAGCTTAGCTCGTTTAAAATAAAATCAGCAGTATTTTTTGCTATCTCCAAAAACCTTTGGTCTCCCATTATTTGAAAAGCCCCGGCATATAGCGAAATCAATTGTGCATTGTCGTAAAGCATTTTCTCGAAATGGGGCACCTTCCACTCAGCATCCACCGAATAGCGCGAAAAGCCCCCAGCTAACTGATCGTAAATGCCACCCATTGCCATTTTATTCAGCGAAAGCTTAATGTAATCCTGCAACTCAGGATCATTTTTCTGAAAACTATATTTCAATAAAAAATTTAGATTTGATGGCATCGGAAATTTAGGTGCTCCTTTTGAACCTCCTGATTCAAAATCAAAATTTATCTTCCATTTTTCATAAGCCTTATCAAGTAAACTTTTATCAAGGCTATCATTTTCGTCCTCACTTATTTTAATAATGTCCTCACTGTTTATTCCATCAAGTATTTGTTGCGCCTGACTTTTAAGTTCAGCCTTTTTGTTAAGAAATAAACCGGCAATGTTCTTTAGCAAAACTTCCCATTTTGAAGGGGGAAAATAAGTTCCGCCATAAAATGGAGTTCCATCGGGCAGGGCAAAGCAGTTGAGCGGCCAGCCCCCATTACCTTGAATCAATTGCACGGCATTCATATACACGGCATCCACATCAGGCCTTTCCTCCCGGTCAACCTTCACACAAATAAAATTATCGTTCATCAGCTTTGCCAAATACTCCTTTTCGAAGGTCTCGTGCTCCATTACATGACACCAGTGGCAGGCTGAATATCCAATGCTGATCAAAAGCATCTTATCCTGTTGTTTTGCCTTCTGGAGTGTTTCATCGTTCCAGGCATGCCAGTCAACAGGATTGTACGCATGTTGCAGCAGGTACGGGCTTGTTTCGTTGATAAGCCGGTTCGACTGTGGCTTATTATCCGATTTATTCATATTTAAAAGCTTTTCAACATTAACCACTCAGCCACGGAATTGTTTTTTTTTATTGGTACTACTGCGAATTTATAGAAAGTAAAATATTAATGATTTCGTAGTTTTTGGTGATAAAAATTTGTCAATAGATTTCTTCCCGCACGTGCGGGACTGCACTCCTTGCTAATGTCAACTTTTTGTAAAACGTTGAAAACCCTACTGTTAAATAGACCTCTCAGTCGCAAGCTCCTTCGAGGTGACAAAACTCCCGGTATGGTGGTGGGGGGAGGGGAATCGGGCGCTTCGCGCCCGATTCCCCTCCCCCCAAATCAACCCGTGGACTGGGTCGTTTCAATGCCGCACGTGCGGCAAGAAATCTGTTTACATTGATAGCTATTGTTTACCTCCACAAAAATGGTTGTAGTACCTTATTTTTAGTTCAAACAATTTTTTCCAAACGAAATAATTTTTGACAAAAAAAGGGTTTCTCAACTTTTCGTAACATTGCAAGCTGAAATTACTGTAAAATGAAGAAATTTTTAGAGATTCTAAAATATGTAAAGAACTACCCCGGATATGCTTCACTTAATGTGATGTTCAATATATTTTCGGTGATTTTCAACCTCTTTTCCCTGGCCATGATCATCCCATTTTTACAATTATTATTCGATAAAACAAAACTCGTTTACGAAGCTCCCGAATTGGCCTTTAAAACAGAATCAATAACCTCATTTTTCAATTACAGAATCAGCCAAATTATCATCGAAAAAGGTGAGGTAAATGCCCTGATGTTTATTTCGTTGTTGGTGGTGATTTTATTTTTTCTAAAAAATTTAAGCCGGTATCTGGCTATGTATTTCCTTGCCCCCTTGCGCAATGGCGTGGTGCAGGATATCCGCAACAACATTTACAAACGCATCCTTATTTTACCACTCGCCTATTTTTCGGAGCAACGAAAAGGCGACATCATGTCGCGCATTACCAACGATGTAATGAATATCGAGTGGTCGATCATGCAATCCCTCGAAATGATTTTCAAAGAACCCCTTACCATAATAATTTTTATGGTAACACTAATAATTATCAGCCCGACACTTACACTTTTCGTTGTCATCCTGTTACCTATCACAGGAATTTTAATTGCCCAGGTTGGGAAAAGTCTGCGCCGCACATCAGCCAAAAGCCAAAAGCAGTTGGGTGTTATTTTATCCATCGTTGAAGAAACCATTTCGGGATTGCGAATCATCAAAGGGTTTAACGCCATTGCCAAAACAGATGAAAAATTCAGGGAACAAAACAGTAAGCTTACAAAAACTATGACGAGGCTTTTCAGGAAAAAGGATTTGGCTTCCCCCATGAGCGAGTTTTTGAGCACACTGGTTTTGGTAGTCATTTTATGGTATGGCGGACAGTTGGTTCTAAATAACACTTCGAGCCTCGAACCTACAGTATTTATTTTTTACGTGGTGGTATTCTCGCAGCTCATTGTTCCTGCAAAGGCACTTACCGAGGCTTATTATAATGTGCAAAAAGGTTTGGCTTCGGCTGAGCGCATCAGCGAAATTATTGAAGCCGAAGAAATGATAGAAGAAAAACCCGATGCCATTTCCAAAAAGGATTTTAATGACAGCATTGTTTACAAGGGCGTTTCGTTTGCTTACAACAAAGAGTCGGTTTTGCAGGACATTAATTTGAGTATCGGAAAGGGCAAAATGATTGCCCTGGTGGGGGCTTCGGGAAGCGGGAAGTCAACAATGGTAGATTTACTTCCCCGTTTTTATGATTGCACCGCGGGCGAAATACTGGTGGACGGTATTCCTGTAAAAGATTTAAAAATTAATGAATTGAGGGGTTTGATGGGTATTGTAACCCAGGAAACAATATTGTTTAATGACAGTGTATTTAACAACATTGCCTTCGGGATAGAAAACGTAAAGATGGAGGATGTTGTTGCTGCTGCAAAAATAGCCAATGCCCACGAATTTATCGAAACTATGCCTGATGGGTATTATACAAATATTGGCGACCGGGGTGTTAAAATGTCGGGAGGCCAACGGCAACGGATGAGTATTGCCCGTGCAGTATTAAAAAACCCCCCGCTTATGATTCTCGATGAAGCTACTTCAGCTTTAGATACCGAATCGGAAAGGCTGGTGCAGGATGCTTTGTTTAAATTAATGCAAAACCGCACTTCAGTAGTAATTGCCCACCGTTTATCTACCATACAAAATGCCACTGAAATTGTGGTTATGGAAAAGGGTCAGATTGTGGAGCGGGGAACACACGCAGAATTGTTAACAAAAAATGGGGTTTATAAAAGACTAATCGATCTCCAATCTTTCAAAAGATAGTTTGAGTTTGTCAATAAAGTCGTCTTTTTTCAATAATCTAAAAAAATGCTCCCGCAGATTTCGCTGATTAGCGCAGATAAAATCTGCGCTAATCAGCGAAATCTGCGGGAAAAATTACTAAAAAGACGAGCACTAATTTTAAACAGCAGGTAATGTAAACGAAAATGTACTGCCAATTCCTTCTTTGCTTACCACATTTATTTCACCCTGGTGTTTTTCCACAAACTCTTTACATATCATAAGGCCAAGGCCGGTACCTGTTTCGTTGTTGGTTCCCTGTGTCTTGTATTTTTCGTCAATTTTAAATATTTTTTGAAGCTGTTGTTCACTCATCCCAACTCCATTGTCGGCGATAGAAATCTCCAGGAGGCTTCCCTCCGGCTTTTTGGCTGATATATAAATTTCTCCTCCGTTGGGTGTAAATTTCACGGCATTCGATAAAATATTCCTGATTATGGTTGTAAGCATATTAATATCTGCTTTAACCAGGTTACCCTCGCTTACATTATTAATTATCGAAATTTGTTTTTTCCGGGCGAAAGGTAAAATACACTCGATGGTATTTTTACAATTTTCAGCGAGGTCGGTTTTAACCGGATTAAAATCCATTGTTCCCCGCTGGGCCTGCGACCAGGTTAGCAAATCTTCGAGCAGTGTATAGGTATTATTTGATGCCTTTCCAATAACGCTTATCAATTCGAGTTTTTCACTTTCGTTGAATGATTTATAATTCATTCCCAACATTTCAATAAGTCCCTTCATTGCACCAAACGGGCTTTTCAGATCGTGGGAAATAATAGAAAAGAACTTGTCTTTTGTTGCATTCGCCTCCATGAGTTTTTTTTCCGATTCCAATAGTTTTCTTTCATTTGTTTTCCTTATCAAATTTTCATTTTCCAAAAGAAGGTTGGATTTCTTTTTTTCCCAATACCTCCAAAACAATAATACAAGCATGCCGAGCGAAAATACAATACCAAAAATGAGCAAAATAAGGTAAGCGGTTTTTAATTGCTCCTCTTTTTTCATCGTGTTGTTTTCATTCCGAAGCTTCACTATTTCAGCATCCCGTTTGTATTTTGCCTGCATTTCGGCTAAATTCTTAGTGAAAGATTCAGAATAAAGACTATCCCTGATCTTTGAATATTTCTGATGATATTTCAGTGCATCCTTAAAATTGGCCCTTTGAACATTCAATTCGGACAAATCCAAATAAATATCCATCGATATCCTGGGGTTTTTTGCCTTTTGTGCCATAGCCAAAGCGTAGTCAAAAAACATTTCAGCCCTATCCAGGTCACCCAACTGCAAATTTACTATGCCCACCTCGTAATTTGCAACAGCTGTACCATAAGAATTCTGAAGTTTATTGTAAAGAATAAGTGCTTTTTGGAAATAGTCTAATGACAATTGTTGATTGATTCCTGATTCAAGCTTTACACTTCCAATATGAAAATACATATTTGCCTGGCCATATTCAGACCCGATGGCCTTGTAAATATCCAATGCATTTTTAAAATAAACGATGGCTGAATCGTATTTTTTTTGCATTTGAAAAGCAATAGCAGTAGTTCTCAACGAATAAGCTACTTGCAGTGAATCTCCTAAAAATTTCTTTATTTTAAGCGACTTAAGATTATATTCCAAAGCAAGATCGAACTTTCCAATAGTTAAAAAAACATTACCCATATTAGCATAACAATATGCAATACCCATCGAATCGTTCAGTGCTTCAAACTTTACAAGCGCTTTCTGATTTTCATCCAATGCCTCCTGGTATAATCCCAATTTGCGATATAAAACCCCGGCTTCATTCATTATTTCTGCCTTAAGCTGTGGGGTTTCGCTAAAATCGACCAATGTCAATGACGAATCGATATAATCGAGGCCAATGTAGGCATTTACATTCCTGTACGATTTTGCCAGTTTAAAATAATTATCCAACCTGGTTTCATCGTCCATTTTTTGAGTAAGCAGGTTTTTAATACTATCGATGTATTGCTGCTGTCCGGTTAATACATTTAAACCAAAACCGAAAACCAGGAATAGAAAAGTACAGTATAGTTTTTTGATAAACATTTTTTTTTGATTTGGCAGCACACAAAAGTATCAAACTTTATTTATTAGAAGGCTGTTTTTTAACCTGATTAATTCACAAATTCGTTGAATTTGTGAATTAATCACCGAAGGCCGAAAATATTTAAAATAAATATTTTCGAGGGTTAACCCTCGAATTTCCTGCGGAAATTCGGCTCTGTCGGCTTTTTAGCCGTCAGAGTGAAAAATTCATGAATTTTTCAGGTTAAGATTTCACCAACCAGTGCTTTTAATTCATCAGCTTTGAAGGGTTTAGGAATATAATGTGTAAATCCTTTTGAAAGAAATAATTCCTTGTGCCCTTTCATCACGTTTGCAGTGGCGGCAAGTACCGGGATTTTTTCATATCCCTTAATGTTTTTTACCCGGGCCAACACTTCAATACCATTTAAATCTTTACCTAAATTAATATCCATAATTATTAAATCGAATTGCTGCTGCCGGGCAATTTCCAAACCACTGTTCCCTGATTCAGCAAAAGTAAGCTCATATTTATCTTTTAAAATATAGCTAAGGTATTTTTGATGCAATAATTCGTCTTCGATTACCAATATTTTTGGTGGTACACTAAAGTCATCCAACAAAACTGGGCTGGCAGTATTTTGGTTTTCGGTTTCGTTGAGTGTAGCCAAAAGAGGAAAAATAACCCTAAAATCCGATCCCTTGTTAGGTTCGCTGACAACAGTTATATCACCATCCATAAGTTGCACTAATCCACGGGTAACACTAAGCCCCAATCCTGCACCTTCAAACTCGCGATTATAGCCTTCGCTTGCCTGCCTGAAATTGCTGAAAACCTGGTTGATTTTATCTTTTTGAATTCCGATACCGGTATCTTTTATGCTTAAAAGCACCATCTGTTTTCTGTTTACTTCTTCAACTGATAAATTGAGCAAAATTTTACCTTGCATGGTATATTTTAAAGCATTATCCACCAAATTATTTAGAATTTTTTCAAGGAGGCTTTCATCAGCCAAAATTTCAATTTTACATTTTCCATCACTGTATTCGAACTCCAGGTTTTTATCGAATGCACGACGCTTGAACAATGGAAGCATCCCATTTATAAAGTTTCGTAAATCGACAGCCTTGAGCTTTGCCTTTACAACGTTAGCTTCAATCTCCGAAAGGTCGATGATAAGATTAAAGGTATTCAGCAGGCGCATGCCGCTCATTAGAATAAAATCAGCCATTTCCTTATATTCATCTTCTGTCAATTCTTTCAGCAATAAATCAGCAAAACCAATTATGCTGTTGAGGGGAGTGCGCATTTCGTGTGATATCTGGCCAAGAAATGCTGTTTTTAATTTATCGCTTTGCTCGGCTTTGTTTTTTGCTTCGATAATTTCATTTTCATTTTTTTTACGTACCAGGATATTTGAAATGATCTGCCCGGTAAGCATAAACGCGTTGATTGTTTCGTTGTCCCAGTTGGTTTTTTTTGTGGTGGAATCAAAACCAATAAACCCCAGAAAATGCCCCCCAACAATAAGCGGGATATTGATCAACGATTTTATCTGCAGAAGATCAAGTATTTGAAGTATTTTTTTGTATTCAGGTTTCCCTGGTATTTCATCAATATGAGAAATTAAATACGCACCATTTTTAAGTGTTTTAATAAAACCCGGGAAATCCTCAACATTGAATGAATCGAATAATCCTTTGTGTGGTTTATAATCAGGATCGCAGTATTCGTTTGCAAGTATCATTCGTGTTTCTGAATCATTTACCAGGAAAACATAAGCCCGCTCATTGGAGGTAAAACGGCAAACAAACTCTAGTGCTTTATTCACTGAGTCTTCAATATTTTTTATATCAATTTTTATGAAATCTGATGAAATCTGACTGATGAATTGAATAAATTCAAGTCGTTTTTTCAACTGTATCTCTGCATTATTTCTACGACTAATATCCCTCACGTGCAGCACAACTGCCGGGGTATTAAAATAGAGCATGCGTGTACCGCGAATTTCTACCGGGTAGATTTTATCCTTATGGGCCATTAAAACTGATTCAACAAATTTCATTTCACCGGTTGTCCATTTTTTAAAGTCCGCTGCAACCTGCTTGGCATTTTCGTGTGGAACGAGTTCGGACACATGCTTTTTCAGCATCTGCTCTTTTCTAAGCCCGTTGAGCGTGCAGGCTGCTTCGTTAGCATCGAGAATAAAACCAAAATAATCGTAAACATATATTCCATCAGGAGAATTATTGAACAAGGACTTGAAATTTTCGTTTGTCCAGGCCATTTCCAACTCCATTTTTTCCTGTTCAAGTGCCGAATTAAAAATATCGGCCACGGTATTTAAAAGTTGAATTTCGTTTTGATTCCACACCCTTTCAAATCCACATTCGTCATATCCAATAAACCCCCACCACTTGGCCGAGCAAAATATTGGGGTTAAATATATGGATATAATTCCCTGCATTGCCAATACTTCCCGTTCATTATCAGGAAGATTTTTCACCAGCCCTTTTATTACTTCGCCCTTCGAAAGCACGTCAACTATCATCTTCAAGCTATTTTCTTCATAATATAATTTTTGAAGCACGGGGTTATCAATTTGTGCTTCAATTCCATCAGCAACCCATTCGTATTTTTGGCTCATAAATATCTTGCCCTGCTCATCCCAAAAATTTTGAAAAATATACACCCTGCTAACTTTAGCCGACTCACCAATGTATTGAAGCACCGGATCAATTTCCTGCCTCCAGTTTTTCGATTCCAAAAATCGGGCTGCGGCAAAACTTACAGCCTCTAAAAGCTTATCTTTTGCCAGCAATTGCTGTTGCGATCGATTAAAATCTGAAATATCCCGTACCGTAAACGAAACCAGTGTATCATTCGATGAAGTAACAGGTTTGATTTGCAATTGTACATCAAACCTAATCTGATTATTTGTTACGGCTTCGGTTTCAAGAATAAAGGGAATTCCTTCCTTTAATTTTTTATTGACAAAATCTTTCGCTTCAGGGACAAATAATTTATCAGCCTTCATTCCTGTAAGTGTTTGCCTGTTGTAAGCAAATAATTCAAGTGCAGCCTCATTGCATGAAACAATAATTTGCCGGTTTGTGATAAAGATGGCCTCATTACTTGCCTCCAAAAGAAGATCGGGATACTGATAATTCATCGCGTTAAATAATTTGCAAAAGCATTAAAATCATATTTCTAAATATTCCCCATCAAAAGTAACAAAAACACTGTGAAAACTAATTTCCTAACCCGGATAATTTAAAAAAGCTACATAGATCAATATTTAATAAATAAACCAGAATAAATAGTGTGTGTCCATAAAGTCGGTACTTTTCACTTGCCCCGGGTTTTAACCCGGGGATTAATGAATTTAGCAACGCCTCCCCCGCCTTTTCGCTGTCAATGCCTTTGGCATTGACAGCGAAAAGGCGGGGGCATTCATCACATCAATTTAATCCACACCCTTCCCGTAGGGATGCCAATGGCAAAAGGATAGCCTGTCCCGTTTAACGGGATGGCAATTGATATTTCAAAAAAAACTTACTTTAAAGACCGAGACTATATAGTGTCGGTCTATAAACTCATAATCCGCCGCACACCCCTCTAACTCTCCGCCAGTTGGCGGAAGAACCACCCAACGCACAATTGGCGGGGGTCTCCCCGCCAGCTGGCGGGGAATAAGGGGTTGCGCAGGCAAAATTAGAAAAGATCTGACTTTATGTACGAACATCAACTAACATTCTAATAATGAAAGATGACTGATAATTACATATTGTTATTTTTGCAACTAAATACACTTTACCAAATGAACGACAATAACAGCGTGCTTTCGCACAAGTATGTTTTTAACGATACCGCTTTCAATACCCTGATGAAAAAAAGGATCTATCATGTCCTTTTAATTGCAAGCCAATATGATGCATTTATTCTTGAGGATGACGGCAGGATTGATGAACAGATTTTTAATGAGTACGTATCCCTTAACCTGAGGTATCCTCCTCAATTTATACAGGCAAACTCGTACGAGGATGCACAAAAAATACTGGAAGAGGAAAATATTGACCTGATCATATTTATGCTCAGTGCCTTTGATGTAAATATTTTATCGGGCATTAAAGAAAAGTACCAGGATATTCCGGCGGTATTGCTTGCTCCATTTTCACGGGAAGTATCGTTAAAATTAGATTCGGGCAAACTTAAAGAGTTGGATTATGTGTTTAGCTGGTTGGGTAATGCCGATATTTTACTGGCCATCATCAAACTTATCGAAGACAAGATGAATGTTGAAGATGATGTAATAAATGTAGGCGTTCAGGTAATACTTCTCGTGGAGGATTCTGTGCGGTTTTATTCATCCTATTTGCCAAATATTTACAAAATCATTTTCAAACAATCGAAAACTTTTATGACCGAAGGGCTGAACGAGCACCAGAAAATGCTCAGGATGCGTGGCCGCCCCAAAATCTTGCTCGCCACCTCTTATGAGGAAGCAGAAGAATTTTATCATAAATACAAAAATAACCTGCTCGGAATTATTTCCGACCTGAGTTACAAGCGAAATGGAAAGCACGATAAAAAGGCCGGTTTGCATTTCTGCAAAATGGTGAAAGCTAACGACAAATACATGCCCATTCTCCTGCAGTCGTCAGATGATGGTATAGAAAAAATTGCAAGAGAAATCAAGGTTGGATTCATCAATAAAAATTCAAAAACACTTTCGTTGCAACTTCGTAATTTTATAACTCAATATTTTGCATTTGGCGATTTTTTGTTTGAGGATCCAAATAACGGACAAGAATTAATGCGGGCTAAGGATTTGAAAAAATTGCAGGAAATGCTTTTCGACATTCCTGACGAATCTTTTTTGTACCATATCAGCCGGAATCATATTTCGAAATGGCTGCGGGCGAGGGCGCTTTTCCCCTTAGCCGATTTGTTTAAGCAATTTCAACCCGAAGATTTTACCGACCTGGATGAAATACGCCGCTACCTTTATGATGCCATAGCAAAATACAGAATGTACAAAGGCCGGGGAGTAATTGCAGAATTTCATCGCGAACAATTTGATGAGTACCTTACTTTTACCAGGATTGGTGAAGGCTCGATTGGGGGAAAGGCACGTGGACTTGCTTTTTTGGATTCGATGATAAAACGAAATCATCTCATCGACCAGTTCGACAATATCATCATTACCATCCCGCGCACTGTTGTGCTGGGCACGGATATTTTTGATGAGTTCATGGAAGAAAACCGCCTTTACGATATTGCACTTTCCAATCACAGCGACCGTGAAATCCTGGATGCTTTTGTGGGGTCAAGATTGCCTTTCAGAATCCACGAGGATTTATATACATTTATCAGTGTGTCGCGCAATCCTATTGCCGTCCGCTCATCGAGCCTTCTCGAAGATTCGCACTACCAGCCTTTTGCCGGTATCTACTCCACCTATATGATTCCAAACATCCCCGATGATGAGCGACTGATGATAGAAAAGCTTAGCATGGCCATTAAAAGTGTTTATGCCTCGGCCTTTTATAAAGATAGTAAAGACTATATGGCGGCAACACTTAATGTAATTGATGAAGAAAAAATGGGTATCGTATTGCAGGAAGTATGCGGGAGCAAATACAACGATAAATTTTACCCGACAATTTCAGGAGTGGCGAGATCAGTAAATTTCTACCCAATCGAACCCGAGAAACCTGAAGATGGCATTGCAAACGTTGCATTCGGATTGGGAAAATATATTGTGGATGGTGGCAATACTTTAAGATTTTCACCAAAATATCCAAAAAAAGTCCTGCAAATGGCATCAACAGATATGGCTCTTACCGAGACTCAGCGAACATTTTTTGCACTCGATATGAACGCTGATAGCTTTATACCCAGTGTTGATGACTCCATAAATCTGCTCCATCTAAGAATAAAAGAAGCAGAAAAAGATAACTCGCTTAAATGGGTTGCATCTACTTATGATTACCAGAACAACGTGATGCGCGATGGAGTAAATTATGCCGGTAAAAAGGTAATAACCTTTGCTCACATTCTGAAACATAATGTGTTTCCCCTGCCTGAAATTTTAAGAATCGTGCTTAATATTGGCCAAAAGGAAATGAACAAGGGTATTGAAATTGAATTTGCCGTGGACCTGAATGTTCATAAAGGTCAACCTGTAATTTTTAACATTTTACAAATTAGGCCCATTGTCGATTCTGACGAAACCATCAATGAGAATCTTGAAAAAATAGCCAGGGAAGAAACTATTATCACGGCACAAAATGCGCTTGGCAATGGCATTGTCAAAAATATTCATGATATTGTTTATATAAAACCCGAAAGTTTCGATGCAGCCCGCACCAACGAAATTGCGCAAAAGGTTGGACAAATAAACGACACTTTTTTATCAGAAAATAAAAATTATATCCTTGTCGGCCCCGGGCGATGGGGCTCCACTGACTCATGGCTTGGCATACCGGTAAAATGGCCTCAAATTTCAGCAGCCCGGCTCATCGTGGAATCAGGACTAAAAAATTACAGGATTGATCCCAGCCAGGGCACACACTTTTTCCAAAACCTCACATCATTCAGGGTTGGCTACTTTACCATCAACCCTTTTATCGATGATGGATTTTATGACCTGGACTACCTAAAAGGAATGCAGGCTGTTTATGAAAATGAATTCATCAGGCATATCCGATTTAAAAACCCCCTGATAATAAAAATTGACGGGAAAAAGAAAATTGGGGTGGTAATGAAAATGAGTGAAACAAAATGTAAAAAAACACAAACTAAATAGTGCCCGTCCATAAAGTCGGCCTTTATCAAAGAGAGAAAAAAATTCCCGCGGATTTCGCTGATTAGCGCAGAATAAATCTGCGCTAATCAGCGAAATCCGCGGGAAACATTCCTAAAGAAACAGACCCTAAAAAAAACATCCATATTCCCGTGTATTTTGCCTGCACGTGGCTATTGATTTACTTCTCCCCTCACAATTTCTCACAACAAAGTGCTTTGGCTATTGTTACTCAAACAATTCAAAACATATCGTTAATTAATTAACAGTTAAATTAATTTTTGTTTTAAAGAAATTTACCTTTGCGGCCAGATTAAAACGGTGTTTTTTTAACCTTAAATTGTTATAAAAGAGATGCTAACCAACAACTTCACCAAACGTCACAACGGACCCAATAAGAAAGACATGCCCGAAATGCTTAAAATGGCAGGTGTGGAAAATTTAGATCAACTCATCGATGAAACATTACCCAAAGCCATCCGGATGAAAAAACCACTCAACATGGCCGATGGTATCAACGAATATGAGTATTTAATGCATCTGCGCGAGATTGCAGCAAAAAACAAACTCTACAAAACATACATAGGTCTGGGGTATTACAACACCATACTTCCGGGAGTAATCCAGCGAAACATACTGGAAAACCCGGGTTGGTACACATCATATACTCCCTATCAGGCCGAAATTTCACAAGGTCGCCTCGAAGCATTGCTGACTTTCCAAACCATGGTTTCCGATCTTACGGGGCTTCCATTGGCAAATGCTTCGTTACTTGACGAAGGAACTGCTGCTGCAGAAGCAATGATCATGGCTTATAATTCAAGATCAAGAAATGCAGTGAAAGCCGGGAAAAATCAATTTTTCATCTCAGAAAAGGTATTTCCCCAAACCATCGATGTAATGAAAACCCGTGCCAACCCGCTGGGTATAGACATTATTATTGGCAAGCATACAAATTTTGAATTTGGTGAAAAGGTTTATGGAGCCATTCTTCAATACCCGGATGAAAAAGGCGAAATTACCGACTATAGAGCATTTACTGCTAAAGCCCATGAGGCCGATGCAGTGGTTGCAGTTGCAGCCGATTTGCTTAGCTTAACCCTTCTTTCTCCTCCGGGAGATTGGGGTGCAGATATTGCCCTTGGAAATACCCAGCGTTTTGGTGTGCCAATGGGTTATGGCGGACCACATGCTGCCTATTTTGCAACTACCGAAAATTTTAAACGCAACCTGCCCGGGAGGATCATCGGGATTAGTAAGGATGCCGATGGCAACACCGCCTTGCGAATGGCACTGCAAACCCGCGAACAGCACATTAAACGCGAAAGAGCCACATCTAATATATGTACTGCACAGGCATTGCTTGCAATCATGGCAGGAATGTTTGCCGTGTATCACGGCCCCGGCGGATTAAAAGATATTGCCCAGGATATTCATAACCTTACCGCATTACTTGCCGAAAGCGCTGAAAAACTTGGATACAAACAACACAATCAATATTTCTTCGACACCCTCTATTTTGAGCCGGCACAAAATACTTCCATCGAAAAAATTAGAGAAACAGCGCTGGCCGGTAAAATGAATTTTAGGTACGATGAAAACGGATTTGGAATCAGCCTGGATCAAACAACAAGCCTGGCCGATGTTAAACAGATTCTTGAAGTTCTTTCTCATGCCGCAGGCAAAGAAATTATTGAAGCAAAACCTGGTTCGGCCAACTACCTTCCTAAAAATTTAATCAGGACAACATTATTCCTTCAGGATGAGGTTTTCAATACCAATCATTCCGAAACGGAAATGATGCGCTACATGAAGAAACTGGAAAACAGGGATCTTGCCCTGACCAGAACCATGATTCCGCTCGGTTCATGCACCATGAAGCTCAATGCGGCTGCCGAACTTTTTTCGTTGTCATGGCCCGAGTTTGCAAACCTTCACCCCTATGTTCCTATCGATCAGGCCGCAGGATATACTGAACTTATCTGCAATCTTGAAAAAGACTTATGCGAAATCACCGGTTTTGCCGCCATGTCGTTTCAGCCCAATTCGGGAGCATCAGGCGAATATGCCGGGTTGATGGTAATAAGAGAATATTTAATAAGTATTGGCCAGGGGCACAGAAATATATGCCTCATCCCATCATCTGCCCACGGCACAAACCCGGCAAGTTCGGTAATGGCCGGGATGAATGTTGTTGTTGTAAAATCGGACGAAAGAGGGAATGTTGATATTGATGATTTAAAAGCTAAGGCAGAAAAACATGCCGATCAACTGGCAGCATTGATGATCACCTACCCTTCGACACACGGGGTTTTTGAACAGGAAATTCTGGACATCATCAAAATCGTTCACGATAACGGTGGACAGGTATATATGGATGGCGCTAATATGAATGCACAAGTTGGCCTTACAAACCCCGGTTTGATTGGCGCCGATGTATGTCATTTAAATCTTCATAAAACTTTTGCAATCCCCCACGGTGGCGGTGGCCCCGGAATTGGTCCCATTGGTGTGGCAAAACATTTAGCTCCATTTTTACCCGGCAACCGCTTTATAAAAACAGGTGGGGGAAAAGCAATTTCACCAGTATCTGCAGCACCTTTTGGAAGTTCCCTAATCCTGCCCGTTTCGTATGGATACATAAAATTGCTTGGAGGAAACGGCTTGAAACTGGCTACCGAAATGGCCATCCTCAACGCCAACTATTTGAAAAATGCATTACAGGATCATTACAAAATTCTTTATACAGGAAAAAATAATCGGGTAGCCCACGAATTTATCCTGGATTGTAATGAATTCAGCAAAACTGCAAACGTAAATGTTATCGACATTGCCAAGCGTTTGATGGATTATGGATTCCATGCACCAACAGTAGCCTTTCCGGTACACGGCACTTTAATGGTAGAACCAACCGAAAGTGAACCACTCACTGAGCTTAAGCGCTTTGTTGAAGCAATGATTAGCATAAGGCAGGAAATTGATGAGATTGCCGAAGGAAAATTTGACAAGAGTAACAATGTAATTAAAAACGCACCACATACACTTTGCATGGTTGCAGGCGAAGATTGGGATCGCCCATATTCCAGAACCAAAGCCGCCTTCCCACACAATTGCGACAAAGCAGATAAATACTGGCCTCCAATTACAAAAATTGACGATGCCTGGGGCGACCGCAATTTAATGTGTACCTGCCAGGGTTTTGGAATGATTGAGGAAACGACAAGTTAAAAAAGGGTTCTAACTCCATAAATAATATTTGTTTCTAATATCAAAACGGAATGTAAAAGCTGCATGTTCATCCTGAATTTGCTTTTACATTCCGGTTTTTTTTATCAAAAATTTTTCCTTTCCCCCCAGCCATTGAAATAATTATTTTTGCACCATGACGAAAATCCTTCATATCGACACTTCAAACGAGTTTTGCTCGGTAGCTCTAAGCCACAATAACGAATTAATCGGGCTGAGAGAAACCAATGAAAAGAATGCCCATTCGCGCGTTGTTACCATTTTTAGCGAGGAAGTTTTAAAGGAAAATAATTTAAAACTCACCAATATTGACGCAGTTGCCGTTAGCGAAGGTCCCGGCTCATACACCGGTTTGCGTATTGGAGTTTCCGCTGCAAAAGGATTTTGCTACGCGCTTAACAAGCCCCTGATCGCTGTTGGAACATTAAAAGCAATGGTAACAGGTATCATCGAAAAATTTAAATCAGAAAGGGAAATTGAAGGAAACATGATATTTTGCCCAATGATCGATGCGAGGCGCATGGAAGTTTATGATGCACTTTTCGATGCAAACGGAAATGAAATCAGGGAAACAAAAGCAGAAATCATCGATGAAAATTCATTTCAGGAATTATTAAAAAAGCATCAAATAATCTTTTCAGGAAATGGATCAGAAAAATGCGAGACCCTGCTTTCTCAAAATCAAAATGCAATTTTCCAAGGTGATTTTACTACCTCAGCAAAATTTATGATTCCAACCGCTTTTGAAAAGTTCAAGAAAAAACAATTTGAAGATGTGGCCTATTTCGAGCCTTTTTACCTCAAAAGTTTTATTGCAGGCTTACCCAATGTAAAGGGGCTGCGGTAAATAGAGTTGGTCTTTTAAGGAAACATTTAGAAAAATATACGATTTAAGATTTAAGATGTTAGATTTAAGATGTTGGTGATATTCAACAAAATCAAAAATCTCCTCCAAAGGAGTCCTTCGGACGATTCCTGTATGTGCGGGATCATCTTAAATTAAAAAATATCATTGACTTTATGGACAGACACTAATTGCTTATTGAAAATTCGAAGCATAGTGAATGGAAATCTGGAGCGGAGAGATAATTATTTGAAGCACAAAATCTTTTAACAACCTAACTTGGACAAGCCAAAACCAAACAAGGTGATCATGTAAAACTTATGGTGTATTCCTGTTTTGATTTGTCCAAGTTAGGTACTTTATCTCTAAAATTCTGCCAAAAAATAGCAGAATTTTAGAGATAAAGTACTAATCAATCTTATAACTGATACCTGTAAACCAGGAAATGGAATAGGGATGATATTCGATGCCACTGCTTGAGTTAACCGGTGCAAGGGAGTATTTAAACGAGGGTTCCATATTAATGAAAAATTTGCGGCTAATCGCATATTCCAGTCCAATTCCAAGCACGCTGTTGTAAATAAAAGGATCAATATTTTCGGTAGTTCCTGTTTGCAGTTTCTCTCCCTCAAATTCAAAATAAGATCGGTTGTTGACAAGTATTCCGGGACTTAAACCTCCTGAAACATTCACAGAAAACTTTTTATCGAGTACCTTGTATTTTAAAACCAGGGGCACTTCCAGGTAATCGAGGTTCTGAATAAAAGTGCCATTTACAGTGTAATCGCCCGGAGGATCCTTTGCCGATGCAGCCTGGTCAACAATTACCGATTCGAATTTCGTAGGATTCACCGTAACAGTTCCGGTGGAAGTAGTTAACTTATACATATTTGAGGATTTCGGATCGTTGTACGCCAGCACCTCATTATTTTGTTGGCCAATCCGCGACATGTACATTCCTGAACCCATACTCAACCTTTCGTTAAACATGTATTCAAGACTTAACCCTCCGCCAATTGTTATAATACCGTTTTCATTGTTGTTAAAATACCCGGCATCAATAGTTTCATCAGGAATTTCCATAGCTGAGCCATTGATTAATCTGTAGGAATACACAGGTGAAACACGCCCCCCAATTTTCCAATTACCATTAGAAGCCTTGTTTGCATCAGGAATATTTATATCAGCAAATTCATCATTTCCAGAGATAAGCAATTGATGTAGCATTTCATCATCCATCATTGAGATATTATCGGATTGTATAATTTCATCGGATTGAATGTCGGTAGGAATTAATTTATTGTCATCCTCAATATTTACGGCAATAGCTTCACCTTGCTCAACATTTATGTTTGGAAGAGCTTCGGGGGTGCTGGCATTTTTGGTGTCACTTCCATCAGAGAAATCATTTTTTTCACTAACCTCCGCCGCAGCTTTTGCTATTAGAATCTTATCAGCATCCGGATTTAATCCAGAATTTTGAGGAGTAACTATTGACCTTTTATTATTTGCAGGATTAGTTTGTTTGGCTGAATTTTGTTGCGGATCATCTAGTGCTACGATCTGTTCATTATCTTTTTGTTCACCATCCACTGCTTCGGCAAGATCAGTGGTTTGTGCACCAGTATTCTGAATTGTTTGTAATTTTTCAACCTTTGGCAATTCAGCAATTTTACCATCATCGTGCCTGCTTAAATCTGAATAAAAGTAACCGCCACCAAAAGCAATCATCAATAAAACTGCAGCAGCGGCAGCCCTTGACAACCAGAAATAACCGCGTTTGGCAGGCTGATGCAAATCATTTTGGAGTCGGCTCCAAGCATTTGCCGGGGCTTTCACCTTATGATTTTTCAGCTTTTGCTGAAATAATTTATCGATATTTTGAGAATACTCAGACATTATATTTTGATGGTGCTACATAAAAATGATCTTTAACTTTTTTCTGAAGAATTGACCTTCCCCTTGCCAAATTAGATTTTGATGTCCCTTCGGAGATATTTAGCTTTGCTGCAATTTCTTTGTGTGAAAAACCCTCGAGTGCATACAGATTGAAAACCATCCGGTACTGTGGTGATAACTTCTGAATTAACTCAATCAAATCATCTGCCGAAATATTACTGATAGGATCATCACCGCCGCTATCTTTAACGTCAGTGTAATCTTCGTTATCAAGTATGTACATCGGACTCTTTTTCCTGTATTTCTCAAGCGCTGTATTAATGAGTATCCTTCTTATCCAACCTTTTAATGCACCTTCGCTCTTGAGCTTTTCAATATTCTGGAAAACTTTTAAGAAGCCCTCATGAAGCGTATCTTCAGCTTCGGTACGATTTGGAGAATAATACAGACATACCGCGAACATCTCATCGGCATACAGGTTAAATAAATATTCCTGCGCCCTGTTGTTGCCCTTGCGGCATCCTTCTATAATTTGCGTTAATTCCAAACCTAACAATTGATTTAAAGACAATTATGGAGATAAACCTCACACAAAATTAGTCAATTACTTCAAAGAACGATTTCGAAAGTCTATTATTAGATGTTTGAGCTAAATTTTTGGTTGCGTGGCGGGGCAATTATTTATTCAAATGGTTCTACTATCTTTTTTGTGGACATTATTATTTATAAGACCAGTCTAAAAAGCCTCAAAATCCCTAAATCCCCTAAAGGGGACTTTGCTAAACTACTGATTTTTAGTACTTCACCCTTTAGGGTTCGGGGTAAAAAGGACTAAAAATCAGTAGTTTTGGGTTTTTAGACTAAACTCATTTATGTAAGAATTATTAATCATCCAACAAATAATGCTTCTCAGTTTATTCAGTTTCACAGACAAATAAAAAATGAAAATAATTTTTGACCCACGCAACCAAATTTTAAAACACTGCATCTTATTATCACAAACAAGAATAAATAATATGAAAAGTATCAGACATATTTTATTATCATTTGTTAATCTTGAAATTTTTAACTCCAGGTCATCAATCTACCTTTTGATCTTAATGTTCATCATTTTATTATTGGCAACCGAAACCCTGATTAAGAATGCGATTTTACCCATATAGTTTTAACGAGAAAGAGTTTTTCATGGTAATAGCTTTGAGTTAATTAATTGATTTGATTTTGAAAAATAAAGCCGGCTTCCTAAGTCGGCTTTTTTTTATGAAAAAAACATTTGTATCCGACAAAATGATAGAAAGAAAAAAGATCCCTCACTTCATCCCGAAATTTCGGGATTGCGTTCGGAATGACAAAGGAATAGATTTCTCCCGGCAAAACTTGCTTCGCTGCGTTTTTTGGTCGAAATGACCCCGTCCACGGGTTGATTTGAGGGGAGGGGAATGGGGCGCTTCGCACCCCATTCCCCTCCCCTCACAACCACAACGCTATCGGTGTCACCTCGAAGGAGCTTGCGACTGAGAGGTCTGTTTTTCTGTGCCTTACAAAATGTTGCCTTTAGTATGCCGCACATGCGGCAAGGAATCTGTTAAATTTACTCGGACAGTAGTGAAAAAAATTGTTAGTCCATTTTTTCATCAATTCCTCCTTTCCCTGAAAAAAATAATTCATGAGTACCCGGGTATGATAATTTCCACTTTATCAATCGTAAAATCAATTAACATTACATTTGCCCAGTGATAAAAGCAGGCATCTTGAACCAAAATATTTTAAGCATATTATACCGGATTAGGCTCAAAAAACTTATTTCCTTCTTTTTAATATTTGTTGCTATTTCAGGATTTCCTCAAACAGAAAAAAATACTTTTTTCTCAACAATTTATATAGAGGGCAAAGTACATTATGGTTTTATAATCCCACACCACAACGAAATAAGGGCATTGACTGACGGGTATTTTCCTGTTTGGGAAGTGAGTATTGTTAAGCAAACCGATGGGCGAAAACCTTACCAGTATTACCGCCATTATCCACAAGTTAGATTGACCTACTTGTATAGCAACTTTGGGGCATCAGAACAATTGGGAGTTATGAATGCTGTTTTGCCAAACATCAATTTACCGCTTATGCTGAGGGAGAAATTTACTTGCTCGTTCGGAATGGGTTTAGGTTTAGCACATTTATCTAAAAAATTCGACCGGATTAATAATTTTCAAAACCTCGCTATTGGATCAAATTACAATGCAGCCGTACGTTTTGAACTCTCCCTGCAATTTAAACTTGCACCACAATTGCAATTCAACACCGGCTTGTCGATGCTCCACATTTCAAATGGAACGATAAAATCGCCCAATTACGGCTTGAACTACCCGGCAATTTTTGCAGGTTTTGATTGGAAAGTTTCCAGAAAAAAAATCAAATTATTTAAACCTGAAAATCAGAATATAAAACGAAAAAAAATTAATGTAAGGGTGATGGGCTCTTTGGGCTCCAAACAAATAATTAATGTTTGGGATAAGGATTTTGTAATTATTGCAAGCAGCCTGACCATTTCAAGATACTATAACAACACAAACAAAATCTTGATTGGTTTTGATGGCATCTATGATGAAACCATAAAATACTTTTTTGAAGAGGAAGGAAAACCCACCGATTATTGGTTAAACATAAGCAAATTTGGTGTAAACATCGGCCATGAGTGGACTTTCTCAAAGCTATCGATATTCATGAATCTGGGTTACTATATTCATAATAATAATGAAAACAACGCTATTTTGTATAATAAGCTTGGGATTAATTACAATTTCCTGAAGTTCGCTTTTGTTGGATTAAATTTACAAACCCATTGGGCCAAAGCAGATTTTTTGAGTGTGGGTATGGGTTTTAATTTTTAAAAAGAAGGATCAAAATCAACTTAAACTATGATTTTAGAAAAGCTGAAATATTACCTGATTATTATTGTCGCTTTGATGTTTGTAACAAATTTCAGCGCCTGCCATGATTCATTAAATGAATGTTTGAACGGGCCGGGTAAAACAATCACAAAACGGCAAGGACTATATGACTTTAAAAATATCAGGGTGAAAGACAATATCAGCCTCACGCTTGTAAATGGAAGCGTAAATGAACTTGAAATTTCAGCCGGCGAAAATCTCATCCCCGAACTTGGAATTGACATCATAAAAAACACCCTTGTTTTGAGCAATAAAAGCACGTGCCCATTACTCAATGACCCATGGAAAACTATCGAAATGAAAATTTCGGTAAAAGATATCGATACAATTTTTATCGAAAGCTATGGAATGCTAAAAAGTATTGAGCCCTTTAAAGATGAAGCGCTGACCATCAGGATATCAAACAGCCCGGCAATTATCGACATGAACATTGATTGCGAATTTGTAAGACTCGAGAATTTTAGCGGAACAGCAACTGTAAATTTAAGCGGCACAAGCAACGAAATCGAATGTTTCCACAGTGCTTATGGCAAGGTTGATTTTACAAAGTTGGTTTCTAACTATTGTTACATAAATATGCAAAGCTCAAATGATAGTTATGTCAGGGGTGGAGAAGTTTACTTTTATGCTGTACTCAGCTCTATTGGAAACGTTTACTATTACAATGACCCCGACCGAATTGAAATCACCACACAAAGTTCGGGAAGGTTAATAAAGCTCCAATAAAAAAAGCAGTAAAGCTCAACGCCCTACTGCTTTTTATGGAATACTTTCTATAAAATAGATTAATACGATTTAGCAAAAATCACACGCTCTTTGCTGGGTTTTCCCGAGTAGATGCACTTTCCTTCTTCGGGTTTATTATTTAATGGGATAGTCCGAATGGTAGCTTTGGTTTCTTCTTTTATCTTCAGTTCGGTTTCGGTAGTCCCGTCCCAATGTGCCAGGATAAACCCGCCTTTTTCCACCATCTCTTTAAATTCATCCCAGTTATCTGCTTTCATTGTATTTTCTTCCCTAAAATTCAATGCTTTATTGTAGAGATTTTCCTGAATTTTATCTAACAAATGCACAATTTTACTTTCGATGTCGGTAAGTTGAAAAGTTTCTTTTTCGAGTGTATCGCGCCTGGCTACCTCTACAGTACCATTTTCAAGATCGCGCGGCCCAATAGCTAATCTTACAGGTACACCTTTAAACTCATATTCGTTAAATTTCCATCCGGGTTTAAAAGTAGTACGGTCGTCATACTTAACCGAAATTCCCTTTGCCTCAAGATTCTTTTTAATAGTATTGGCTTTTTCGGAAATAGCTTCAAGTTGTTCCGGCTTTTTATAAATAGGAACAATGGCAACCTGAATTGGGGCCAGTTTTGGTGGAAGTACGAGCCCGTTATCATCGGAGTGAGCCATGATTAGAGCCCCCATCAGGCGGGTAGAAACACCCCACGAAGTAGCCCAAACATATTCCAGTTTATTTTCTTTGCTCAAAAATTTCACATCAAAAGCTTTGGCAAAATTCTGACCTAAAAAATGCGATGTTCCTGCCTGCAAAGCTTTTCCGTCCTGCATCAGGGCTTCTATACAATAAGTATCGATAGCTCCGGCAAACTTTTCATTTTCCGATTTAAGCCCTTTATGCACGGGCATAGCCATCCATTCTTCAGCAAACTGCTGATAAACATTTAACATCTTCAATGTTTCCTCAACAGCCTCTCCCCTCGTTTCATGGGCTGTATGGCCTTCCTGCCATAAAAATTCGGTAGTACGCAAAAACAAGCGGGTTCGCATTTCCCATCTTACCACATTGGCCCATTGATTAACCAGGATGGGTAAATCGCGGTATGATTGAACCCAATTTCGGTAGGTATCCCAAATAATGGTTTCGGAAGTGGGGCGCACGATTAACTCCTCTTCGAGCTTTGCATCCTCGTCAACGATAATTTCTTTACCATCTTCCGAATTTTTAAGCCTGTAATGCGTAACAACGGCACACTCTTTGGCAAAGCCTTCGACATGTGCAGCCTCTTTGCTGAAAAATGATTTGGGAATAAACAGGGGGAAATAGGCATTGGAATGCCCGGTATCTTTAAACATTTTATCCAACTGGGCCTGCATTTTTTCCCATATTGCATAACCATAAGGTTTAATTACCATGCAGCCTCTAACTGCTGAGTTTTCGGCCAAATCAGCCTTTACTACAAGGTCGGTGTACCATTGTGAATAGTTCTCTTCTCTTGTTGGAAAATCTTTTGCCATAATCTATTTTTGGTATAGTTTTTGGAACTTTAAACGTGAATTTTAACTTTGTGCAAAAATATAAAAATATCATTCGGACAGAGTTACAATAATTTTTTAGACATTAAACAGACAGGAGGAATCCAAAATGAAAAACTTATTGATAATCGCCATCGCTTTTTTATTCACATTGGCATCATGCACCTCAACATATCAGGCTGCATCAGCTTATGATGATGTTTACTACACTCCAAAAAACAGCAATCAGGCCATTTCATCTTCCTCTAAAAGCAGCACTTCCAAAGTAATTTACAGTGGTTCCTCATCCTTAGATGGCTACCAGCAAACTTCGGATCCACAGTCGGTAGCTGTTGATGAAAGAGATTACAAATCCTACAACTATGTTGAAGATACCCTTCCGGCTGCCTCATCATCTGATGAATACTATTATGTAGAAGATTCGGAAGAGTATTATGATTACGATTATGCCTCAAGAATTGATCGTTTTCACAACAGCGCAGGAAGTTTTGGCTACTATGCTCCCGTTTACTCCGGCTACTATCCTTCGTATGGGCCGAGCCTTTCAATTGGTTACGGATGGGGAATGCCTTCATCATATTTTTCCTTTGGATTTAACTACGGATGGGGCGGCGGATATTACAACCCCTATTGCTACGATCCATGGTATTGCAACTCATGGTACGGCTACCCATACTATGGTTACGGCGGATCGTACTGGGCAGGATACAACCATGGCTACTCGAATGGCTATTACGCCGGAGGCGGTGGATATTATCCCGGTGGAGAGACTATTTATCCTGACTATTATAATGGCCCGAGAAACTCACGTGGCAGTTCAATGGTTGGAAATTCCGCAACAAGAGGATCACGGCTTGAAGGCGGAGAAGATAGTGAAATTAAAAATACGATTTCCTCCGGCCGCGGCAGCAGGGTTGGTGGCGCTGCAGCAAACGGAACATCGATTCCATCCGGTACACAGACTCCGGAAACACAAAGAACCTCGCGAAATTTGGAACCACAGAAAAATGCCACAGCAACCGATACACGTGAAATAAGATCAGAAAAGCTCACAAAACCAGGTTCAGACCAAGTGAGTGGATCGACCGTAGGTCAGCAAAAAGCAAACAGACAGGAAAATGCAGGAACACCTGAGATTAGCAGGAAATATGCAAGCCCACAAAATGCTACGGGAGTTGAGGAAAGCAGCAGAAATGCAAGAGCCCAGGAAAAATATTCGCAAACTCCGGGTAAACAATACGACAAACCTGTTTCCGGCCAATCGAGAGAAGACGTTTATTCGAGATCGAAAAAATATGCAAAACCGGCCTCTGAAAGTTTAAGTGGTAATACCAGGACAGGCGAAACCAAAAAATATACTTCACCAAATACCAACAGGCCACGATCGAGTAATGAATATACCGTTCCCAGGTCAAATCAAACACGAACCTATACAACACCTTCAAGGTCGCAGAATACTTTTAGTTCGCCTAAGCGGAGTACTAACAGTTATTCAACACCTTCAAGATCGAATACACGCAATTACACCACACCAAGCCGAAGCACCAGCACACCAAGTCGGAGTTACAGCACACCAAGCAGAAGCTATTCTACCCCATCAAGATCATCCCGGAGTAGCGGAAAGACATACTCAGCGCCTTCCAGATCATCGGGCAGCAGCAGCGGAAGTAGCGGGACTAGCAGATCGAGTGGCAGTTCTTCAAGTGGCAAACGCGGCAGATAATTCTATTCATCCTATTTATTTATTTTTAATCAATCGATAAAATGAAAAAATTCATTCTTATTTTAGGCTTGCTATACGCTATTTCATTTTCCATCCTTGCTCAAAACGAAGAGGATGTTCTCAGGTATTCCTCTTATGATATTATGGGAACAGCGCAATACATGGGACTAAGTGGTGCCTATGGAGCAGTAGGGGCTGATTTTTCCTCGCTGAGTACCAACCCTGCAGGTATTGGGGTTTACAAAAAGTCGGAGTTTACTATAAGCCCTTCTATCTTCTTCGCAAATTCGGAAAGTTCATACAATGGCAGAACACTGGATGACGGAAAAAATAATTTTGCGCTGGGAAATGTAGGAATAATTATGGTAGGTAAACCCACTGACAGGTTGGATAAAAATCCGGTAGAAAACTTTCAATTTGGATTCGGGCTAACCCGAATGAACGATTTCAACAACAGGATATTCATTGAAGGGACAAACGATAAAAATTCCCTGCTTGATACTTACCTGGAGTATGCCGGAAATAAAAATCCTAATTCTTTAAATGCCTTTGATACACGTCCAGCCTTCGAGACTTTTCTTATCGACACAGTGCCCGGCCAATCAACAATCACCTACATCGATGCATACGACTACATCGGAGGTTTTACGTCAGCCATTCAAAGAAAATCAATCGAGACAAGCGGTTCTATGAACGAAGTTGTTTTGAGCGGGGGGGTGAATATTGGCGACAAATTTTATTTTGGATTAACCTTTGGATTTCCATACATGAGGTACAAACAAAAATCGACCTACACGGAGATTAACCAAACCGAAGAACCTGATCTGGAAAAGTTTACTGTTTATGAAAACCTGGAAACCAAAGGCAGTGGTTTTAATATTAAATTGGGAGCCATTGTAAAAGCAACTCCTTTTCTTCGTCTCGGCGCGGCATTTCACACCCCAACATGGTTCAACAACATAACTGACAATTGGAATACCACCACGGAAGCCTATTATAATATTGATATTGATGGAAAATATTTCCGCTCACAATCACCATTGGGTAATTTTAAGTACGACATTAAAACCCCCTGGCGTGCTTCAGGAAGTGCCGCGGTAGTTGTTGGAAAGTTTGGCCTTTTCAGCGCCGACTATGAATATGTGGATTATTCATCAGCCCGATTGAGCCCGACAATTGACTTTAGCAGCCAAAACGAAACCATTAAAAACAACTTTACACAAACCCACAACTTCCGCTTTGGCCTTGAAGCTTTTGCAGGACCAATAATACTTCGTGGTGGTTATGCCTACCAGATGAGCCCCTTTGAGGACGGAGTAAATGACGGAAGCCGGCAAATTATTTCAGGAGGAATTGGGTTTCGGACAGCCGAATTTTTCGTAGATGCCGCTTTATCGTATTACGGCACGTCAAGAGATTATTACTTGTACAGTTCAGAATCAGCCCAGGCTAAAGCTGACTTAACAACAGGCAACTATAATTTTATTGTTACACTGGGTTACAGATTTGAGTAATTCAGCAAAACAACAGTGGGTAGTGCCGGGCTTCGCCCGTGCATCCTCGAAAAATTATGAAAATCTATGATTTTCTATTTTTCGGGATTGGCAGAGGGCAGTCCGCAGAGGGCAGTTGGCAGTCCGCAGTTGGCAGTTGGCAGTCCGCAGTTGGCAGTCCGCAGTTGTCAGTTTCTTGTGACTGAAAACAATATGAACTGAAAACTGAAGACTGTGAACTGAGGACTTAAAAAATAATTGATCTTTTCCACTTAATCCAAAGTGGTACCAATAGTTCTTATAAAAAAAAGGCAATGCAAACAGCATCGCCTTTTTTTTTAAATTTCTATAAGCTTCTAAGCTTCTCTAACCTTTTGGTCGATATCATCATCTACAAGGATGCGTCCGCAATATTCGCAAACAATAATTTTTTTGTGCATACGAATATCCATTTGATGCTGGGGAGGAATTTTATTGAAACAGCCACCACAAGCATCCCGTTCAATTTGCACAACAGCAAGGCCGTTCGTGGCATTTTTGCGAATGCGGTTATAGGCAACAACAAGCCTGTCTTCGATTTTCTTTTTTAAATCCTGTGATTTGTTAAACAAAGATTTTTCTTCATTTTCAGTTTCCTGAACAATATCTTTGAGTTCTGAATTTTTAATTCGAAGGTCAGCCTCACGCTCTTTAAGTTGTGCTTTGGCATCTTTAATTTGTTCTGTTTTCAAATCAAGACCTGTTGTGAATTCGCTAATTCTTTTTTCCGAAAGCTGCATCTCCAGGTTCTGGAACTCAATCTCTTTGGTCAAAGAATCGTACTCACGGTTGTTGCGAACATTCATTTGCTGTTCTTCGTACCTTTTAATCAGGGCTTTACTTTCTTTGATAGCCTGCTTCTTTTCATTCACCTGCTTCTCATAAGTTTTAACCTCATCCTGGTATTTATCAACCCGTGTTTGAAGACCTTCAATTTCATCTTCAAGATCCTGAACCTCCAATGGAAGTTCGCCTCTTATTATTCTAATTTTGTCGATTTGTGAATCAATCTGTTGAAGGCCATAGAGCGCGATAAGCTTTTCCTCTATAGGAACTTCACTAACTTCAGTTTTTTCACCTTCTTTTGATTTTGGACTTTGCTTTGCCATACTCTGTATATTGTTAACGTTTTCTACAAATAATTGATCGGGTTGGTATTTACTCCCGAAATTTGGACGGCAAAAGTAGAAAATTTTTTCTTTACTAAGTTCATTAATAATTCTTTGGTAAATTGTTCGCTTTCGTAATGCCCGATATCAGCAACAATTATCTTGTTATCAGCGTCAAAAAATTCGTGATACTTAATATCGCCCGAAATATAAATATCCGCTCCTGCAGCCATAGCCCTCGAAATCAAAAAACTACCACTACCACCGCAAACAGCAATTCGTTTCACTTTGTCTTTCACTATTTTGGTATGCCTGATACACCCGGCATCAAAGGTTCTTTTTAAACGAGCCAGAAATTTATCTGCATCTTCGGGCTCATTCAATTCCCCAATCATGCCGGCTCCAATATTTTCAAACATGTTGTCGATTGGATAAATATCATAAGCCACCTCCTCGTAAGGATGGCTCAGTATCATGGCATTTATTACAGCCGACTGCCGGTATTGAGGAATAATAAACTCCATACGAAGCTCATTTTCACGATGCAATTTGTTGGTTTCACCCACAAAAGGATTGGCACCTTCAAGCGCCCTGAAAGTTCCATATCCGGCTGCATTAAAGCTACAACTGTCGTAATTCCCGATATGCCCGGCCCCTGCCTCAAAAATTGCTTCCCTCACCGCCGGGGCTGAATTTTCGGGACAAAACACAACCAATTTCCTGAGCAGGTTTTCTTTAGCCGATAATATTTTAACTCTCTTTAAGCCAAGCCTGTCGCAAATCATCCTGTTAACCCCAGCCTTTACGTTATCAAGGTTCGTGTGCGCAGCATAAATAGCAATATCATTTTTAATGCAACGGCTTACCAACCTGCCAACCATATTGTTAGTGTCAATTTTTTTTAGCCCTTTAAAAATAAGTGGGTGGTGCGCCAAAATTAAATTGAACCCCAATTTTATAGCTTCATCAACAACCTGGTCGCTTACGTCCAAAGTAACAAGTGCCCCACTCGCGGTAACATCAGCATCGCCAATGATTAGTCCCGCGTTGTCGTAAGATTCCTGCAAGGATAAAGGTGCAAAATCTTCGATTAAATTTGTTATGTCTTTAATTTTTGTATTCATAATATTTTAAATATCTAACTAAATAATATTTTTTTTCGTAACTATTTTGCTGCTTTATCAGTCCCCATTCAATTGGCCACTATCAACTACCCCCTCTAACTCCCCCAAAAGGGGGAGGATGCCATTGCACTAGCCGCTGCAGGGGCTTCGGCTGGTCTCCCTTTCCGCCAGCTGGCGGAGAAGGGTTGGGCCTGCCTCGCTCGCCTCGCTATAACTCTGGCGAAGCGGGCCGGCAAGGCGGGGATGGGGTCATAACGATTTGGTATTCAATTCCAACACCTAACTTGGACAAGCCAAAACCAAACAAGGTGATCATGTAAAACTTATGGTG
>CAZQIV010000069.1:0-35268 GCA_964593705.1 uncultured Lentimicrobiaceae bacterium
CTCTAACCTCTAACCTCTAACCTCTAACCTCTAACCTCTAACCTCTAAATTCTAAATGCCGGGCTTTGCCCGTGCATCCTCGAAAAATTACGAAAATTGAAAATTTTCTATTTTTCGGGGCTCTAAACCATCACAATACGGGTACCACCATCGTCAATCCCAAGCTTTGTTGTTTTTGTAATGATGGCATCTTTTCCACTGTGTTCAACAAAATAAATTGCAGCCCTGATTTTCGGTGCCATGCTTCCTTCTGCAAAATGCCCCTCTTTCAGATATTTTTTTGCTTCGGCAATAGTCATCCTGTCGAGGGCTTTTTCCTGTGGCGTGTTAAAGTTAATACATACTTTTGGCACATCGGTAAGAATAAATAATTTATCCGCATTTATTTGCGCTGCCAGTAAGGCTGATGCCAGATCTTTATCAATTACGGCATCAATTCCCTGAAGGATATTTTCTTCTTTATAAAAAACGGGGATACCGCCACCGCCAACAGCCACGACAATAGTTCCCTCGCGGGCTATTTTTTCGATTGATTTTTTATTATTAATAACCAAAGGCTTTGGAGAAGCAACTACTTTTCTATATCCCCTGCCCCGTGGGTCTTCGGCAAATTTAGCTCCTGTTTCTTCTGCAATTTTATCGGCTTCTTCTTTTGGATAGTAGGGACCGATAGGCTTGGTTGGGTTCAAAAAAGCTTTATCATCTTTATTTACTAAAACCTGGGTAATAATGGTAAGAATGTCGCGATCGAGGTCGTTATGCATCAACACGTTTCTTAGCTGCTGCTCGATTAAGTACCCGATAAAACCTTGTGAATAGGCCACACAAATGTCAAGCGGCATTTCAGGTAAGCCATAAAGCTTGTTTCCTGCCGTATTATTTAACAACAGGTTTCCAACCTGGGGACCATTTCCATGCGTAACCACTAAGTTATATTGTTTTTCCCTGATAAGAACCAACAACTTCTCGCTTGTTTCATAAGCATTTATTTCCTGTTCGTCTATCGAACCTTTCTGGTTCGATTGTAAAAGAGCATTACCACCTAATGCTACTACTGCCAATTTTTTCATTTGTCAATTATTAATTCAAATTAAATTTCTAAAATTAAATGATACTTCTTCAAAAAATCCAAACCAGACTTTAGCAGACAATTTAAGCTTTTATGCTTACAAATCAGTAAGTTCTTAAAAGATAAATGTTGGAATAATTGGCTGCAAATCTAAACAATATTCAAGGAAAGAAAAGTGAATTATTTGCTATAAAGCTTTTCAAACAGGGATTTTTATTAAATTCGCCCTAACTTTCTCTTACAACTATTTTTAGCTGCATTGAAAACAAAATCCATAATCAGTTTCCTGGTCACGCCACTTGTGTCGCTTTCAATAATTTTTTTTGGGAACATCGATCCCGACAATAATTTAGTTGGAAGTACCCTTGCGGTGGCTTTGCTTATGGCTGTGTGGTGGATCACCGAAACCGTACCTCTTGCAGTAACATCCCTTTTGCCCGTTGCATTATTCCCATTGCTTGGAATTATGAACGGGCAGGAAGTATCATCCAGCTATTTCAATCATGTTATTTTTCTTTTCATGGGTGGTTTTATCATTGCCCTCGCCATGCAAAGATGGAATCTACACCGCAGAATTGCTCTAAAAATCCTTTTGTTTACGGGAGTTAGTCCCGGACGCATTTTATTGGGTTTCATGCTTGCAACCGCATTTTTATCCATGTGGATTTCAAACACGGCCACCACTATGATGATGATCCCGATTTTGTTGTCGATAATAGGAAAATTAGAAGAGCTTATCGGTAAAAAAAATGTTTCGTCATACACAACAGGGCTGCTGTTGGGTGTTGCCTATAGTGCTTCAATTGGTGGTATTGCAACACTCGTGGGCACTCCGCCAAATTTATCTTTTTCAAGAATATTCCATATCTATTTCCCCGATGCACCGGAGATATCTTTTGCAAAATGGATCATTTTCGCGCTGCCAATCAGCATCACGGTCTTTGTTTTTGTTTGGGGATATCTTTATTTGATATTTAAACCAAAAAAAGAAAATTGGAAAAAAATCGAAAAAGATACTTTTAAAATTCAGCTATCGGAATTGGGAAAAATGAGTTTTGAGGAAAAGATAGTGATGGTCAATTTCGTACTTGTTGCATTTTTATGGCTCTTCCGTTCAAACATCCAAATCGGTAGTTTTACTATTCCGGGCTGGTCATCAATATTTCCCGAATCAAAATACATTAACGATGGTACGGTGGCCATTATAATTGCCATTTTCTTGTTTATTCTTCCGGCGCGTGGCAAACCGGGAGAACGGATTATGAACTGGAAAACTGCTGAAAAACTACCCTGGAATATCATTTTATTGTTTGGAGGTGGTTTTGCCCTTGCATCGGGGTTTAAAGAGTCGGGGCTCTCCTCCTGGTTTGGCGAGCAATTGGTTTGGGTTTCAAATTATCATCCACTATTGGTTATTTTTACCATAGCTATTTTGATGACCTTTCTCACCGAACTCACCTCAAATACTGCTACTACCGAAATGATACTCCCCGTCCTGGCCGGATTGGCAATTAGCACCAACACCAATCCATTACTATTTATGATTCCGGCTACATTATCAGGATCGATGGCATTTATGCTTCCGGTAGCTACCCCGCCAAATGCCATCGTTTTTGGGACGAATAGATTAAAGGTTTCACAAATGGCAAGGAATGGGCTTATTTTAAATATTGTTGGGGCAATTATTATCACTACACTTACATACTATATTGGTTCATGGGTTTTTAATATTGAACCCGGGGTCTTCCCCGAATGGGCTAAATTGGCGAGGTAAGTTATTATTGAGATACACTAAATTACCGGGAATTTATCACCATCCTAATAGTTTGGCTCCAGTCCAAATTTTTGCTGCAAATCAATCATTGCAGGATTTTTACCGGCAAGATGGTTAAATTTTTCGATGGGTGATACCGGCTTGGCATCCACAATTTTTTCGAAATTTACTTTTACTTCCAGGGTAATAAACTTATTGTTTAATTCTTCGCGAATTAATGGAATCAATTCCTGACGATAGGCATCAACCTTATCTTTTTGAATCTGGTTTTTTACTTCCAGTGCAAGAATAAATCCTGATCCAATCACAGGAACAGATGATATCAGGGTACTTCTTAAATCAGGTTTATCTGTTGGTACCGAAGCCACAACTTTTTGCCAGACCCGATCGAGCGCTTCCTTATTAAGGGGATCAGCATTTTTGTACTCATCCGATTCCTTGTTAAAATTCTCAATCAACTCCTTTTCATCGGCCTTTTGCGAAATATCTTCTTTTATCGAGACCGATCCCGGCATAAAACTTTTACCGTCATGGGGAGCCTTTTCTACACGCTTATTTCCATAATTAACCGATGGGGCTGACGAAACTGATGGCTTTGATAAAGGACTGCTTGTTTTCGTTTCGGTGGGAGGAGAAGGATCTGGTGCTACAGTACCTGGCGCATTATCGGCTGCTATTTTTTTTTTACCGGGGGCGAGCCGGCTGGTGATTCAGATTGGTTTTGTTCGGGTAATATTTTCAATCCTGATATTTGCATCAGGGCAATTTCGAGGTGTAGTCGCTTATTATTGCTTGTTTTGTAAACAAAGTCAATTTTTTGAATAATATCCAATGCCTTTAACAGGAATGGAATATCCAGTAATCGAGACTGAGCGAGGTATTTTTCCTTGATCCTATCCCCTACTTCAAGTAATATCACAGTTTTTTCATCGCTACAAACCAATAAATCGCGGAAATGGGCACCTAAACCACTTAAGAAATGCTGTCCGTCAAAACCAGATTCTATTATTTTATCCAAAACAATTAATGCATCAAAAAGCCGTCCTTCATACAAATGTTCGGCAATGCTAAAATAATAATCATAATCAAGCACATTAAGGTTTTCGACTACATGCTTATATTTTAAATCACGCCCGGTAAAACTAACCAACTGATCAAAAATTGAAAGGGCATCTCGTAATGCGCCATCTGCCTTTTGGGCAATAATTTGCAATGCTTCCGGTTCGGTGACTACGCCTTCGCTTTCAGCAACAAATTTCAGATGTTCGGCAATATCTTTTACGCTAATTCTTTTAAAATCATAAATCTGGCAACGGGATAAAATTGTAGGTATAATCTTGTGTTTTTCAGTTGTTGCCAAAATAAATTTTGCATATTCAGGTGGTTCCTCAAGTGTCTTTAAAAAAGCATTAAACGCTTGCTGGGATAGCATGTGAACCTCATCGATGATATGCACTTTGTATTTCCCTACCTGCGGTGGAATCCTCACTTGCTCCACAAGGATACGGATATCATCCACCGAATTGTTGGAAGCGGCATCAAGTTCATGAATATTGAACGAAGCACTCCTGTTGAACGAAACACACGATTCGCATTTATTACAAGGCTCGATGGATTCATCCAGATTCATACAGTTGATGGTCTTGGCCAATATCCTTGCACAGGTGGTCTTTCCAACGCCACGAGGTCCTGTAAATAAAAATGCCTGTGCAAGCTGGTTATTCTTTATGGCATTTTTAAGGGTGTTGGTAATATGGCTTTGTCCCACTACGGTATTGAAAGTGGAAGGTCGGTATTTACGGGCTGATACAATAAAATTCTCCATCTGTCGGTCAATGATTTTTCAAGTTCAAAAATACTGTTTTTTTGGCTTGCAGAGATTTGTTTTTTGCTAACAATTGCAATATAATCGCCAACAAGCCTGACAGTAAAATAATTACCTTTGTATCTAAATTGATGGTAATGTTGCTAATCTACACACATAAAAAAACCAAGCGGGTTAACTATACTTTTAAGTTGGTATTTGATCTCTTGCTTAAAATTGATTTCGAACTTACAAGTAATTCGGATAAATACCTTGCCCACACCGACCCAAAATTCACTTATTCAACACGCAGCTTCGGAAAAGAGTTGTTTTTTCAGGCATCTGATTTGCTTTTTCAAACCGGTGTAGAAGGACAGGATTTGAATATTTTTACTTTCGAAAAAAACAAAGCCTTATTTCCTGTTCACAGTCATAGCAGCGCTTTACCCTTTGATGTTTTCGCTGCCACGTTTTTTATGGTAACACGTTACGAAGAATATTTGCCCTATATGAGCGACCGCTTTGGAAGGTTTGAGGCTCCTCAAAGTATTTCAAGTAAAAATGAATTCCTGAGGAAACCGGTAGTAAACATTTGGGCAAATAAAATTAAAGAACTTTTGAAATCTGCATTCCCTGAACTGGTTTTTGGAGAACGAAAATTCAGCTATGTTTCCACAATCGACATCGATTCGGCGTATGCATATAAATACAAAGGTACAGTAAGAAGTATCGGTGGAATGGTTTCTTCATTGTTTCGATTTGAATTTCAGAAAATAATTGAACGGGTTTTGGTTATTGCCGGCTTGCAAAAAGACCCCTTCGACACTTATGCTTTTCAGCTTCAGCTACTCAAAACCTACAAATTCACGCCCATATATTTTATCCTTTTGGGAGATTACGGTAAGTTTGATAAAAATATTCCTTTCAACAGCCGCCATTTTCAAACACTGATAAAATCACTTGGCGACTATGCAGCAGTTGGCATTCACCCCTCTTACCAATCGAACAACAACCTTAACAAACTCAAAACTGAAATTGAGCGACTCTCCAGTATTTTGAACAGGGAAATTACAAAAAGCCGCCAGCATTTTCTTAAGCTCACCTTCCCGTCAACCTATCGCAACCTGATAAACCTCGACATTACCGATGACTACACCATGGGTTATGCTGCCGAACCTGGATTTAGGGCAGGCATTTGCGACCCGTTTTATTTTTACGACCTCGACCTCGAAACCGAAACAACATTGCTCATTCATCCCTTCCAGGTGATGGAAGGCACATTAAAAGATTACATGTACAAAACAAAGGAGCAATCGCTCGAAATCATCAAATTACTTATTGATGAGGTTAAAGCCGTGGATGGAACTTTCGTGAGTTTGTGGCACAACGAATCATTGAGTAATGCCGACAGATGGAAAGGCTGGCACGAGTTGTATGTTGAAACAATAAGGTACGCCTGCGAGGGAAGATAATCGGGTAAATAAATACTTATTAATTTTCCAGCTAAATAATGGATAGAAAAAATTAATCTTAACGATGATTTAATTTGGTGGAGTTTATAAACAAGTTATGGGCAAGGCAAAAAAAGACCAGAGTAATGAAAGAAATTTTGCTATAATATAAAAAAACTGAAAGAAAATGGAAACTAATCTAATTATTTTTATCAATTGCACCATTCTGAATTCAATATCAGAAGTTGCAAATATAGTTATAGCACTGGGAGTAATTATTGCTGCCTTTACCTATTACTCCGCACGAAAAGGCAATTATCTGCAAACCATCGAGAAATGCTCTCAGGAATACAGGGGTTATATGAGACAAATTCAAACAAAAGAACGCGATAGTACTTTAAAGAAAGATATGTTAGGACTATTTCATAAGCAGTTGTTTTATATTAAAAACAATTATGTGCCAAAAGATATAAAAATTGAATGGCTCTTAACTATGCACTCCGTTTTAATTGATAAAAAATACGAAAAGGAAGGATTAGAATTTTGCGAAAAGGATTACGAAGATGATTTCTCTCGTGTAAAAAATTTTATTGCATTAAGTAAAAAAACAAATTCAAATAGTAAAACCAATGAAATTAAAAAGACATACAAAAAGTATTATTTCACACGAATTGAAAGAATCTGATTGAAAGAATCTGCCTAAACAGAAAATGATTAACCTACTTGGTAAATAATTTTGTATCTTTGTAATGGAATTATCGTACAAAAATAACAAACTGGAGAAGTCGCTAACTACCGACAAAGGCTTGGCTAAAAGCTACGGTAGATTGGCAAAAAAGGTAAAACAACGCAGAATACAACTCGAAAGTGCCAATAATTTATTGACTATTTCAAAACTGCCGGTATTGAGGTTGCATCAATACCAGGGTGACAGAAAAGGAATTTGGTCGATTGATATTCAGGAAAACTGGAGAATACTTTTTCAAATTAACCATGACCCTATTCCTACTTTTGAAGATGGAGGAATAGATTTAAATGCGATAACAATTATAAGTATTGAGTCTGTAGAAGACCCACATTAATGTAAAAGCAAATTGTTATGACCGATTTAGAATTAAAAAAATCATTGCTCTCTTGTCCGGGCGATACCATACAAGAACATATCGACCACATAGGAATGCCTCAGGCTGAATTAGCAGAGCGCTTAGGCAGGTCAATTCCTAAATTAAATGAGTTAATAAAAGGGAAAGCTCCTATTACCAAAGAAACAGCTATTAAATTAGAATATGTTTTGGGTGTACCTGCAAGTTTTTGGCTTACTGTTGAACGTCAATATCAAGACGAACTATTAGAAATTGGGCAACTGGAACATTTAGAACAATGTATTGCATGGGCTGAAGGTTTTCCTTTGTCAGTGATGAAAAAAATAGGGGTTGTGCCTAACACACGGAATAAACCTGAATTAGCCGATAGCTTGTTGAAATTCTTTAGAGTTGCTTCGCCCCAACAATGGACTAATATTTATGAGGGAACTTCGTTGGCGTTTAAAATAGAACTTAAACACACAGCAGAACCACAAGCTATTTCGGTTTGGTTACGTTTAGGCGAATTACAAGCAGAACATATTAATGTAGCTACTTTCGATAAAAAAGAAATACGCCACAATTTAGCTCAAATTCAAACTATATCTTATAATCATTCCGATAATTGGCTGGGAGAGTTACAAGGTATTTGTGCAGCTTGTGGAGTAGCATTGGTTTACACTCCTTGTATTGCAAAAGCGCCTATTTATGGCGCTACCCGGTGGATTAAAAACAATACCATACCGCTTATTCAGGTAACCGACAGGCAAAAAGACTACAATGCTTTTTGGTTTACTTTTTATCACGAGTTAGCACATATTTTGTACCATGGCAAAAAAGAAATATTTATTGACGGGTTAGAAAGTATTAAGCCTGACAAAGCCAAGGAAAATGAAGCAGATGCATTTGCCGCCAGAATGCTATTGTCGGAAAAAGAAAGAAATGAGTTATTCCAATATCCAACTTTTGATAAAAACTTGATTTTGCAATTAAGCCAAAAGTTTAAGAAACATCCGGGTATTATTGTTGCCCAGGTGCAAAGAAAGAACAAAACCCTTTACAAAGATGTGCGTTTAAATAGTTTAAAAACAAAAGTAGTTTTTAATGCAGTAAGCCTTTAATGTATGCCCCGGATAACTGAAAACACCATCGAAAAATTTACCAATGAATTATTGGAACGTTTTTGATTCAATCCAGAATTTTGAAGAATAGTTAAAAAGAGAAAATTTTTACTTTAAGAGGAATGTGAAATTGATTAGGACCGAAGGATATTTCTGGGATGAAAAACTGCTATGAAATAAAAGTGGCTAACCATGAATAACCCACGCTTAAACCTCCACTTTCGGGGGCAGCGTTCCTTCATCGGCAAAAGAGTAATATTTTTCTGTTCCTACAATGATGTGATCCAAAATTGCAATATCGATCAGATCGCCCGCCCTTTTAATTTTTTTTGTTAATGAGATGTCCTGATTACTTGGCGTGGCATTACCTGACGGATGATTGTGGGCAAGTATTAATGATGAAGCATTATTTTCGATGGCCAGCCTAAATACTTTTTTTGGGTCAACAACAGTCCCTGAAACACCGCCCTCGCTAATATTAACAACTTTGATAAAATGATTTGCCCGGTTGAGGATAATCATTGCGAATTGTTCGTATTGCAAATCGGCAAGAAAAGGATGCAAAATTTCAAAAGCCTGGTGGCTCGAAGTAATACTTTTTCGATCTACCGCCTCAGCGCCTCTCCTGCGCCTGCCCAACTCCATTGCCGCAGCAATCGAAATGGCCTTGGCCTCGCCAATACCCTTAAATTTTTGCAGGTCGCTAATGCTCATAAGCGAGAGTTCGATGAGATTGTGATTAACGCTGGCAAGAATTCGTCTTGAAAGGTCAACAGCCGACTCTTCCCTGCTACCTGAACCAATTAAAATGGCGATTAATTCTGCATCGCTTAAGGCGGCTTTACCTTTCAATAAAAGCTTTTCCCTGGGTCTGTCGCTCTCGGCCCATGATCGGATTGATGTTTTTTGGGTGTATTCTTCCATATTTCCACAATGATTTTATTTAGCGAAAATATAAAAAAAGCCTCTAACGGAATTCCCGAAAGAGGCAGAATATTTTAATCTGATTGAAATATCTTACAATGAAGCTACATGCTTCGATAGTTTCGACTTAAGGTTCGCGGCCTTATTTTTATGAATAATAGAACGCTTCGCGTTTTTATCGATTATTGATGCCAGTTTAGGAAACAATTCCTCTGCGAAACCTTTTTCAGTAAGATCCCTGAATTTTCTGATTTGGTTACGCATGGTTTTGGCGTAATAACGGTTACGTAATGTTCTTGTCTTATCCGACCTGATGCGCTTTAATGCTGATTTATGATTTGCCATTATGTTTAAAATTTTCGCTTCTACAATAAAAAAAATACAGCCCATAATTTTAGGGCTGCAAAAGTAAAACATTTTTTTTTATTAGCAAACGCTAATACCAAAGTTTCATATCAATTTTTAACAAATTTATCTAAAAAGCCTGGTAAATCATTCCCATCAAATGCCTTTTCAAGAATAATTCCGTTCTCATCAATTAAAAATGTACCCGGAAGATTCTTTACTCCAAAGAAACGAATGTTTTTATCTTTCCAGCTATCGATTACATAAACACTATTTTTCCAGGGGAAATTATATTTTTCAAGTGCCTCGTGCCAGGTGGCTTCTTCTTTATCTAAAGTAATCTGATAAACATCGAAACCTTCCCCGTTTGAAAAATTTTTGTCGCGGTACTTTTCGTAAGCCGCCTGATATTTTTCATTTTCCTTATTGCAATGCCCGCACAACGAGTTCCATAAAACAACCAATACTACCTTGCCTTTTAAATCGGAAAGCTTAATATTTTCACCATCGGGACTTTTGGCATCGAAATCGCCAATGTAATTTCCAACTTCATTCCCGGTAACTACCCCATCTCCTTCCTGAGCATAAAGCTGAACAGCGCTCAATGAAAACAATAAAATAAATAAAAGTGTAATAATCCTTTTCATATTTGTTAATTTTAAGATTTTTGATTCGATTATGAACGCAAAAATAGAATTATCCTTATTTGTGTAAAAAAATACAAAATTCTATTTAACGAAGTTTAACGCTTATGTTAACGAGATGTAAACAGGCTTTCATAGCCGTTTGCAAAGATATTGCAAAAGTTTTCATCAGACTCATTATATTTGCCAATTAAAACTTACAGCATTGAATAAAGAAGAAAAGAAAAAGATTTTAAGCCTTTACCAAAGTTGGGCAGGCGAAGATTCCACCGAAAGCAATTTATTACCCGCTTCGGGCTCATACCGCAGGTATTACAGAATAAAGAGCAAACACAAACATGCCTTAGGCGCTTATTACGACAATCCGAACGAAAATAAAGCTTTTATAGAGCTAACAAGGTATTTTAAAAAATGTGGATTAAACGTTCCGGAAATCTACATGGTTGATGATGATTTTAAGGCCTATTTGCTCGAGGACCTGGGCGATAATGTATTATTCAACCAAATTAGCCAATTAAAAGAAAAACAGGGCTTTAATGATGAAATGATAAACATCTACAAAGAGGTTATTGATGAATTGATCAATTTCCAGATTGTAGCCGGCGAAAAAGTTGATTATTCGGTTTGTTATCCTTCGGGCGATTTTGACACCCAGGCCTACATGTGGGATCTCAATTATTTTAAATACAATTTCCTGAAGTTGGCTCAAATCCCGTACAACGAATACTCCTTAGAGGAAGATTTCAGGAAACTAGTGCAATTGCTTATGTCGGTTGACGGCTCCTATTTTGTTTACCGCGATTTTCAAACCAGGAATATCATGCAATTTAAAAACAAATTGTACTTTATCGATTACCAGGGTGGAAGACGCGGACCTGTGCATTACGATCTGGTTTCTTTACTTTTCCAGGCAAGGGTTGAAATGCCCTCCGAAATCCGGGAACTGCTTATTGATTATTACATCGAAAAAGCACATAAAATAGCACCTCGCAGTGTTAGAGATTTCAGACATCATTTTTACAAATTTGTACTTATTAGAATTCTTCAAACTCTGGGAGCTTATGGCTTCAGGGGGCTGCATGAAAAAAAACAACATTTCGTGAGAAGCATCCCAATGGCCATTAACAATATTAAATGGTTGATGGATAATGACAAAATCCCCGAAAATTTTGGGGAATTGCGCAAATGCCTCACAACCATTATCAAAAGTGAGGAATTAAAGGAAACCATTTCCCCTCCTTTAAAAGTTAATGTCAGCAGCTTTTCGTACAAACGCGGGATACCGCCTGATCATACCGGAAATGGCGGAGGATTTGTTTTTGATTGCAGATCGCTTCCCAACCCGGGTAGATTAGAGGAGTATAAAACCCTTACCGGGAAAGACAAGGAGGTGATTGAATATCTTGAAAATTATAAGGAAGTTGAAGAATTTTTGAACCATGCCGAAAGTCTTGTTGAGCAATCGGTGAAAGTGTATGACCAGCGTGGCTTTAAAAATTTACAAGTAAACTTTGGCTGCACAGGCGGGCAGCACCGCTCGGTATATTGTACCGAAAAAATGGCACAACGACTTTACCTTTACGACAATATCAAAATAGAAATCCACCATCGTGAACAAGAATAAAGCAAAAGGTGTTTTTAGGAGAAGTTACCAAACATATTGAAAATGCCGACACACAAACAAAAGAGGTGCAAAATGCCAAGAAACCTAACTATATTAATTTTGTCTTATTCATCAAAATATTTTCGAAATGGCAAATATTAAACTTTTTGAAAGTAAACAAATACGTGCAGTTTGGAACGACAAGGATGAAAAATGGTACTTTGCAGTAATTGACGTAGTTGAAGTGTTAACAGAATCAGTTAACCCTAAAGACTATATCAAAAAAATGCGAAAGCGTGATGGGCTATTGAATTCCAACTGGGGGACAATTTGTCCCCCCCTTGAATTAATTGCAAAAGATGGCAAAAAGAGAAAAATACAATGCGCCAATGCCGAAGGGCTTTTAAGAATCATCCAATCTATTCCTTCTTCAAAAGCAGAACCATTCAAACTTTGGCTGGCAAAGGTTGGATATGAACGATTGGAAGAAATTGAAAACCCTGAATTAGCATCAAAACGTGTAAGAGAGATTTACAAATCCAAGGGCTATTCAGATGAATGGATAGAAAAGAGAATGCGTAGTATTGCCATTCGTGATGAATTGACAGATGAATGGAAAAAACGTGGTGTAAAAGAAAGAATTGAGTATGCTATATTAACAGCAGAAATATCCAAAGCTACTTTTGGGTTAACTCCTTCACAATATAAAGAAGTAAAAGGGCTGAAAAGACAAAATCTTCGTGATCACATGAATGACCTTGAATTGATTTTTTCAATGCTTGGCGAAGCCTCAACTACCGAAATTACCAGAAATACAGATGCGAAAGGATTTCCTGAAAATAAAATAGCTGCAAAAAAAGGAGGCAAAATAGCTGGTGACGCAAGAGTAGCACTTGAAAAAGAATCAGGGAAAAGTGTTATTTCAGAAGGCAACTACTTACCCGAAAAGAATACTGGTAAACTACAGGGAAAGAAAAAACCCTGACACTTCACAGTAAAATACACACCCATGACGAAAACACGATGCAAGAAGGGCAGATTTCGCCAGGAAAGAGCGGATAAGTTTGCCTGCAAAAAATGCCACCAAACCGCGAATAGTAAAGAAAAGCTATTCAAGGCTACGGCAAAAGGATAGGAGATAAGCGGATTTGTTTCCGGCAAAGCCCTCCCTTCCCTAATTCATCGCAAACCATTGTCATTCTGAGAGTTCACCCAAAGTTTTTGGGCATAATAAGGAAATGACGTTAGGGAATAGATTTCTTGCCGCACGTGGGGCAGTTCTACCGTGAGTACGGCATCGAAATGACTCCGTCCACGAGTTGATTTAGGAGGAGAGGAATCTATTAAATTTACTCGGACATTAGTGATAAACAAATTTGAAGATGTCGAAAAAACAATGTAAAAAAGATAAATTCCGCAAATCATCAGAAGATAAATACGCCTGCAAAAAATGCTATCAAACAGCTAAGGATAAGGATAAGTTGTGCAACCCGGAAGTTGCTAAATAGTGCTCATCTTTTTAGTAATTTCTCCCGAAGATTTCGCTGATTAGCGCAGATTTTATCTGCGCTAATCAGCGAAATCTGCGGGAGGCTTTTTTTAGATTATGAAAAATGACGACTTTATAGACGAACACCAAATAGAATGCAGGCAGCCCATTGTCTTTTATCGACTGACTTTTAAATAACACATACAGAAAATCACCAACAAAGAAAATCCATTTTGAAAGCAATGATATTTGCCGCCGGGCTGGGCACAAGGCTTCGCCCGGTAACCGAAAAAATTCCCAAAGCCCTGATTGAGGTTGGAGGCAAACCGATGATTGAGCGTGTTATCCTCAAGCTCAAATCTGCTGGCGTTAGCGAGATTATCATCAACCTCCATCATTTCCCCGACAAGATCAAATCTTTCCTCAACTTAAAAAATCATTTTGGGATCAAAATCGAATATTCAATCGAAGAAGGCCAAGCCCTGGAAACGGGCGGAGGTCTGAAAAAAGCAGCTTGGTTTTTCGATGATGGGAAACCCTTTTTTCTTCACAATGTGGATATCTTATCCAATATCGACCTGGTAAAAATTATGGATTTCCATTTGAAAACTAATCCACTTGCCACGCTTTTTGTGCAAAAGCGCACCAGCTCAAGGTATTTGATGTTTAATGAAGATATACAGCTTTGCGGCTGGACAAATAAAAAAACAGGGGAAACCATCATTTCAAGAAATGCCGATACGAGCACAGAACTGGCGTTTAATGGTATTCATATTATCAACCCCGAAATTTATAATTTAATGAAAATGGATGGAAAGTTTTCTATTATTCCAGCTTATCTCAGTCTGGCAAAAAACCATGATATTTTGGGGTATCAGGATAATAAGGCCGGCTACATCGACATTGGTAAACCGGAAAGTTTAATAAAGGCAGAATCGCTCTTGAAGATGTGGCATGATTAGAGCCTGTCTTTTTAATACCGTTTCCCGCAGATTCCGCTGATTAGCGCAGATAAAATCTACGCTAATCAGCGGAATCTGCGGGAGAATTTTTTTTAGAATATTGAAAATTAGCGACTATATAGTGTCCGTCCATAAACTCATAATCCGCCGCACACCCCTCTAACCTGCCTAGCCGGCAAGGCTGGCTCCCCTGAAGGGGAGAACCAGCCAACGCACAATTGGCGGGGGTTTCCCCGCCAGCTGGCGGGGACTAAGGGGTCGTGCGGGCAATTAGTGAAAACATCGACTATATAGACACGCACTAATTAAAAATAATAACTCCATATTTTAAATTATTTACAATAATCTTACAAAACAAGCTTTATTTGTAAAACTTTAAACCAACTTGGCCAAAGGATGCGAATTCATCAAATACCCTTCAGACGATACTTTTCGAAAAAATGTATTTCATCATTTTCTATTTTCGTGATGCTTATCATTTTCCAAAATGCTTATTCACAAACGAAAATGACCAGGGGTGAATACATCGAAAAATACAAAGTCATTGCCATTCAGGAGATGGTTGAATTCAACATTCCTGCAAGTATCACCCTGGCGCAGGGCATCGTGGAATCGGGAAACGGAAACAGCAGGCTGGCTCGTGAAGCAAACAACCATTTTGGTATTAAATGCCACACCGGCTGGGAAGGCGATTTTGTTCGCGAAAACGATGATGCTCCCAACGAATGTTTCAGGAAATACAAAGACCCCCTGGAGTCGTACAAAGATCATTCGTTCTTTCTCAGTCAGCGAAGCAGATACGCCTCACTATTCGAATTGGAAATTACAAATTACAAGGCTTGGGCCAGGGGCTTAAAAAAAGCCGGCTATGCTACCAATCCAAAATATGCCAATATGCTCATTAAGATAATTGAAGAAAATAATCTTCAAAAGTACGATTTGATGGGGGGCGATTATGTGGCAGTGAACCCCTACCCCAACGAAATACCTGAAGGTGAAAACCGGAAATATGAAGTTTATGGTGTTGTTGGCAACGACAGGAAAGCTTTTTTAAATAATGGCAAAAGGTTCATCTTTGCCCGTAAAGGAGATGATTTTTACAAAATTGCCAACGACCTGAATGTTTACAATTTTCAGATTTGGAAGTACAACGATTTAAGTAAAAACGATAAGCTGAAAGAGGGCGAGAAGGTTTACATCGAGAAAAAAAGAAACAAATCAAACACAGAAAAATATCATTATGTGAAACCGGGCGAAACCATGCGCTCGATTTCGCAACTCTATGGCATCAGGCTAAGCAAGCTATACAGCAACAACCGCATGAAAAAAGGCACTTCTCCCCGAACCGGACAAATGCTGTGGCTACAATCAAAAAAACCAAAAAAATAAATAAGCACATCCCAATTCATTACACCAATACATTGTACTATGAAATCAAAAAATTTATTATTTGCTGCTTTACTTATCGGATTATCAGCCCTTACCTTCCAAGGTTGTAAGAATGATTTACCTGATAATTTCACTCTTGCATTTTACAATGTCGAAAATCTTTTCGACACTAAAAATGATGAGGGCATTCGCGATGGCGATTTTACCCCTGAAGGTGCTATTGTGTGGGACAATCAAAAATACACCAAAAAGCTTAACGATATTGCAAGGGTAATCGCGGCCATCGACAGTGCAAACCTCCCGGTGATTGTAGGACTTGCTGAAGTGGAAAATCTTGCTGTGCTCAAAGACCTGACTTCAAAAACAAAATTGAGTGCTGGGAACTATGCCATTGTTCATTTCGACAGTCCTGATGAGCGGGGCATTGACGTGGCCCTGCTCTATCGCAGCGATTATTTCACACCTCTACATGCAAGACCTTACCCTCTCACCTTCGATTTTGACAAAGATGACCTTACCCGCGATTTGCTGTATGTAAAAGGAATGATGGGAACAGATACCCTACACCTCTTAATAAACCACTGGCCATCGCGCTCCGGGGGGAAAGAAAAGAGTGATCCCAAACGAGAAGCTGCAGCAATCCAGGTAAGGATAGTGGTTGATTCTATATTCAGCTTCAATCAGGAAGCCAATATCATAATCATGGGCGATTTAAATGATAATCCTACGGATGATAATGTGACTGTTTCGTTGAAAGCACGAAGAATTGCTGATGATATAAAATCGGATGTGCTTTATAATCTTGCCATCAATAAATTTGAAAAAGGCGAAGGAACGCTGTACTACAGAAGCTGGGACTTGTTTGACCAGATGATTGTTTCGGGGAATATTTTAAAAGGTAAAACAGAATACAAACTTAACGGAAGTGATATTCAGATTTTAAAAGAGGAATGGATGCTTTATAAAAATCGTAGCGGAGAAAAAGTACCAAACCGTACTGCCGGACGAAGCGATTATTATGGGGGGTACAGCGATCACCTGCCGGTGTTTATCAGATTTTCCCGATAAGGATTATTCATTCGATTATCTGCAACCTTTCAAAGAAAAGGGGTAATTTGATTGTTTAGGTGAAAATTGGGTTTCATCAAATAAAATGCCTGGAGGAGGATTTTCATAACTCCTGCCTCAACGTAATTGTTATGTCGCATTAGAACACTCTTTGTGAAACTTTTACCAGAGGCTCGCCTCGCGAAGCGGGTATCCCTATCGGGAGAGCCTTAGGCTCTTAAAAAGTCACTAATGCTAACATGTTAACGATATTTTTTTGTCATCTAATTGATCGAATTACACGAATTGTACCTGCCAAAGGCAGGTAATAATTTGATTAATTAGTGTAATTCGATGATAACTATTTGATTTTAAACATAAGGGGTCAGGAGTTCTGATATTATCGTTGAGGATTGATCTTATTCAAATCCGCTGTAGTTTATCTCTTTGATAAATTCACCGTTTTCATCCCAGAATTTCCATGTACCTGAACGCTGGCCTTTATCAAATTCGCCCTCATAATATTTTTGGCCGTTTTCGTGCCAGGTTGTGGTTCTGCCATTATTGATGCCATCGGTATAAAAACCCTCGCTCCATTTATTGCCATTGTTATAAAAAGAAATCCAACGCCCGTCTTTTGCTCCTTCTTTAAACTCTCCTTCCATTCTCAATTGACCGTCAGGATAATAAAACGCTTCTTTTACCATAGTTTTGGATTTACCATCGCCTTTAAAATACTTAACAATTTTAGGTGTTCCGTCGGCGTACTTTTCTGCTATCACCTGCTCCAGTCCTGGGGCACAATTCATCAGTGCGAATAATGCCAGGGTAAATAATATGTGCATAATTTTTCTCATTTTTCAATTTTAAATAATACTATTAATTGCGATCAAACAATAAACGCTGACCCTTAATGTCGTCATTAAATTTTCCCTGATTATAAACCAAATTTCCATTCACAAAGGTTTTCATCACCTTGGAGTTAAGCGTTACACCTTCCAGCGGAGCCCACCCACACTTGTAAAGCACATTCGATTTTAACACTTTCCACGACTTGTTGGGATCAACCACCACGAGATCGGCATAATAACCTTCACGCACAAACCCACGTTTTTCAACGCTGAAGCACTCAGCAGGTGCATGGCACATTTTTTCAACAATGCGCTCCATCGTTATTTTTCCACGGTGATAAAATTCCATCATTGCTACCAACGAATGCTGAACCATAGGGCCACCTGACGGGGCTTCAAAATAAGTATTTAATTTTTCGCTAATGGTGTGAGGAGCATGATCGGTCGCGATAACATCCAGTTTGTTTTCGAGCATCGCTATAAAAAGCCCTTTTTTATCGCCAATGGTTTTAATGGCCGGATTCCATTTTATGAAGGTCCCTTTTTTTGCATAATCTTCGGCCGAAAACCAAAGGTGATGCACACAAACTTCGGCTGTTATTTTTTTATCTTTCAATGGAATATCATTTTGGAAAAGTGCTGTTTCAGCCTCAGTAGAAATATGTAGTACATGCAAACGGGTTCCGTGTTTTTTAGCCATCTCCACTGCAAACGAAGAAGATTTAAAACAAGCCTCGGCGCTCCTGATTGAGGGGTGTATATGAATAGGTAAATCCCGACCATATTTGGCCACGGCCTGCTCAGTATTTTCTTTGATAGTAGCCTCATCTTCGCAATGCACTGCCACGAGGCAGGGGGAATTTTTAAAAATACCTTCGAGTGTTGTAGGATTATCAACAAGCATGTTCCCGGTTGAAGCTCCCATAAAAACCTTTACACCGCAAACATTCCGCGGGTTGGTTTTGATAATCTCCTCAAGGTTATCATTTGAAGCACCCATATAAAAAGAAAAATTAGCAAGGGATTTTTCAGCTCCCATTTTATATTTTTCCTCGAGCAATTCCTGGGTTAAGGTGTTTGGTATAGTGTTGGGCATTTCCATAAATGAGGTAACACCCCCGGCAACGGCAGCTTTGCTCTCTGTGTAAATATCGCCCTTGTGGGTAAGGCCGGGATCACGAAAATGAACCTGGTCATCGATAATTCCCGGAATCAGGAATTTTCCTTTGATATCAATAACTTCTGCTCCATCAGGCTGCAAATTTTCGCCTTCGCTGATCCTGTCAATCATTCCGTCTTTTACGAGAACCGACCCGGAAAAGGTCTTTCCCTCGTTTACAATATTTGCATTTTTTATCAGGTAGTTCATTTTAAAGGTCTAAAATTTCTTCAAGATTTCCACTGGTGAAACTTTATTTATTCCAAAGGTGTCAAAATCTCTATCAAAGGTTACGATGGTTAGTCCATATTTTTGCGCAATAGCCAATTGATAAGCATCATCAAAATCGAGATTGAATTTTCCTCCATTCCAAGGCTTTCTTTTGAAGTTCTAAAGAAGAAATATCAATATCATTTAATCCATCCGCCCAGTTTTGTGTTAAGTGACGGGAACTCCGCATTTGTTTTTTGTTGATTAAGTAATCAACGTAATGATCCAATTCAGCTAAAGATGAAGGGGACAATCTTGAAATTTTCTTTTCTATGATATTTGCTGCTTTCATATTAAATCTGTTTTTACAAAAATACAAAACAAAAGGCTAATAATAATTCACTCGCTCAATCCTTCGTATTCATTAAGGGATTCCTGATTTATATACAGTTCAATTCTAATGCCCACTAATCTGTTAATTTCAATATCTTAATCAAATTTCCATTCAATTCAGCACGATATTTATCATCAAGATTCCCCAATAATCCAATTATCCTATCTTTTTCAATGGTCGCAAATTTATTTAGTCTTATCAATGATGTCTTTTTTAATCCATTTGTCTGAGAAGGATAAATGACAATGTCAAAATCTGCCTGCCATTTTAGTTGTGTCGTAATAAAACAGATGGTTACATCCTGCTCTGATTCAATGAGTATTAAAGCAGGCCTATTTGAATATCCGGATAAATCAGTAAATGGAAAAGGAGCTAATACAATGTCCCCCTTGTTCATTAGTACTTTACTTTTAAATCATTAACATCATATAAATCTTCTTCATCTTTTAGAAAGTCAAAAGATTTTGATTCGGAACTTAGTTTCTGAAGATTTTCTAAAATTAACTTGTCATCCATTTTGCTTAATAAAAAGTCAACGAAATCATTAATTTCTTTTAATTTATTATCCGGCAGTTGTCTGATTTTTTTTTCTGCCCGATCAATTAAAATTTGTCTATTCATGGTAAATCAATTTTTACAAAAATACACAATAAAAGATTAATTAATATTCTGTTCGGCCAGCCCTTTGTATTTATTTTGGAATTCCTGGATTGTAAAAGTTCTGGCATTATCGCTCATATTCAGCCATTGATTCTTCCTAATTCAGAATTAACATTAAGCATACATCAGCCTTTCACCTTTAGGCTCAGGAATCGGATCATTAAATTCTTTTGCTGTTTCAATCCATAAGGCTATCGCATCCTTGGCATTTTTTAAGGCAAGTTCCTGACTGTCGCCATGTGCAATACATCCCGGCAATTCAGGAACTTCGGCAATAAAAACTTTATCTGCCTTACTCCAAAAAATTACTATTCCATATTTATACATCATTTGCAATTCAATGAACCCTTTTATTATGCCGGCCTCGGTTCTATTTTTTTGTACGATAGTTTAATCACGCCCAACACAGCTTCCTTAAAAATTCCGCTGCTCATTTTGGAGGTTCCCTCTTCGCGATCGGTAAAAATAATGGGTACTTCCACTACCTTAAAGCCGAGTTTGTGTGAGGTAAGTTTCATTTCGATCTGGAAAGCATAGCCGATAAACTTCACTTTATCGAGCCAGATAGTATCGAGCACCTTGCGCTTGTAGCAAACAAAGCCGGCGGTGGTGTCGGTGAACTTGAGGCCTGTAACAATTTTTACATATTTGGATGCAAAGTACGACATCATCACGCGACCCATGGGCCAGTTTACCACGCGAATTACATTATCTACATATCGTGAACCGATGGCTACATCGGCACCATTCTCACAGGCTTCCACCAACCTCGACAAGTCATCGGGATTGTGCGAAAAGTCGGCATCCATCTCGATGATGTAGTCGTAATCGCGTTTCAACGCCCACTTAAAACCGTGGATGTACGCCGTACCAAGGCCAAGTTTTCCCTCGCGCTCTTCGATAAAAAGCCTTTCGGGAAATTCCGACATCACTCGTTTTACAATATCGGCTGTGCCATCGGGCGAGCCGTCTTCGATAACCAGGATATTAAAATCGCCGGGAAGTTGAAAAACATATCGAACGATTTTTTCGATGTTTTCCTTTTCGTTGTAGGTGGGGATAATTACAAGTTTGTTTGCCATTTTCGTATTTTATTTAAAAAAAAGTAAGGAGATTTTTTTTCAACCTCCACTTTTACTATATTATTTACAACTCCTATTTATATTAGAAAAATCATCAAAAGGAAACGGGACTAATATAATTGACCCTTTAATCATCTAATGGCTTCCCATCATCCAATGAGTATATGTCCTCGCTTTCATCATTTAAAAAATCAAATGCCGGGTTTTGTGAAGCGAATTTTAACCATAACTTTTCTTCATCTATAGGTTCACTATCATCATACATAATTATCACCTTCACTTTTTTATCTTTTTTGTGTAAAGGGTATGATACCCGCAAAACACCAACGGAGTCAGTTTTTGATTCTAATTCGATAGTTTTCATAATCAAAAGTTTTCGCAAAGATACAAAAACCCTAAAACGAAAATAGCCGCCAGTAAGTATTAGGGGCGGCTATTCACTAAAAATGTTGTTTGCTTTTTAGGAATGATCTCTTTGATAAAAATACCTTTTGCTTCTAAGAGCTTCTGCTTCGGCTGTAATTTCTTCATCTGTTGGAGCATTCTCCGAATTAGCTCTCAATTTTTCTAACAAAGTGATAAACTCTGATTGCTTCTTTTCCTTTTTGATAGTGATGAGCTTCAAATCAGCCAGGTTTTTTAAAATCCTTTTGGCTTTTGGATTTAATATTTCTATTTGCAGTGTTTCCATGTGAGTGTTCAATATTACAAAACTAATAATTTTCTACAAAATTGATTTGTTGTTATCTCGTAACATAGGGGAAAATACTAATTCAGCAGAAATGCAAATCATTTATTGGCTCTCCATCTTCAAACGAGTAAACATCCTCTTTTTCATCCAACAAAAAGTTAAAAGCAGGATTATTGGAAATGCTTTTCAACCATTGTGATTCCTCATCATCACTATCATCAAACATGATTATCACCCTGACATCTCTCTCCTTTCTTTCCAAGGGATAGGACATTTTCAGGAAACCCTGCTTATCGGTTTTCGATTGTATTTCGATAGCTTTCATCGTTCAGATTATTTTGAGCAAAGATACAAAAACCCTAACTTGGACAAGCCAAAACCAAACAAGGTGATCATGTAAAACTTGTGGTGTATTCCTGTTTTGGTTTGTCCAAGTTAGTCGGCAAAATTTATAAATGCATATTTTGCAATTAAGAGTTTTATTATTACTCTTCATTTCATAATAACGACAATGCATTTTAAATTTTGCTTGGGTACCTTATCTCTAATATTCTGCCAAAAAGTGGCAGAATATTAGAGATAAGGTACTACGTTTTTCCCTGAGATAAAAAAGCCTTTCAGGGAAAAAACAGCAGCATAAATATCGTTAACATGTTAGCATTAGTGGTTTTTTAAGAGCCTAAAACGAAAATAGCCGCCTGTAAGTATTACGGGCGGCTATTTTGAAATTTCTAAAATTGGTGTACTATTTCACTATTAGCTTCGTAAACCCAGAGGTGTTCTTGTTGCTTAACTGCAGCAAATAAACACCCCCGGCCAATTGATGATTATGGATGACCAATTGGTTGCTCCCTGCTTTCACCTGCAGCGATTTGTGCAAAAGTGCTTTGCCTGTCAAATCAAAAACGGTGATGCTAACCATACTGCTCTCGATAGCATCGAACGCAATATTAAAATGATCGCCTGCAGGGTTGGGCGAAATCGTCAGGCCGCTTATTCCTGACAGCTTATCTATCCCGCTATTGTCAACCACGTTGATATAAATTTTTGCCATCGAATAAAGTGTTGGCTCTGCGGTGTATGCAATTTTATAAACTATCGAATCGAGACCTGTGAACCCGGCTACCGGTTGATATGAAATCACGTTGGGATTGGCAAAAGGAATAAAGGCATTGCCCTGGCTGGCAGTTTGCTCGATGGTTAAATTAACGGGAGCCTGCAGTATGTCATTATCCAAAACCGAAACGGTAATAAGTTGCTCTACTCCGGTTTCAACCGAATCATTAACAGCGGTGGGAGGATCGGTAAGTTCAATCAAAACACCGAGGTTTTCAACAAAGCGGTACACAAAGTTTTGATAATAAATATTGGCAAGTGTAGCATCGTGTATCACCAGTGTATTTTCATCGTTATCGTTATCGGCGGCGGCACTCCAGTTGTGCGAGCCCGTAAAAACCATCGGGTCCGAATTGGCTGCATACTGATCCACTATCATGTATTTGTGGTGGAGTATGCCATTACTTACATTGTCGAAAGTATTGTGTGTTGACAAAGCAGCTTGGAGAATCTGATTTACGGTACTACTGTTGCCACTTTCATCGTTGGTAATTACATTTACTGCAACCCCGGCTGATTTCCGATCGGCAATTGCGTTAGCCATTTCGGTACGTGTCATCAGCATAGTAGCTATACTCAAGTCGTTGTTGGCGGTATTTATTACTTCTACAATGCGCCCATTCACACCATCGGAAGGGCTAAAATAACACTCAACATATTTGCCATCAATCATAAATTCGTGCGGGGTGTTATTGCGTTTCGATGAACCAAAAAGTGCTTTGGCCGCGTCAGGTGCATCGCCGTGCGATCCCCACATTTCTTCAAACTCAATTTCGTAGGTACGTGCCAGGCTTTGATCCTGAATAATAATTACATTGTTCGCATCAAGGTTGATTTGGCCATCGGTAAAGTTTGTGGCTCCTGTCCAAACCAGTGGTTCGTTGGGATCGGCAGACTGTGCATCAAAAACAATATACTTGTTGTGCATAATGCCGGTGCGTTCAAAATCGTCCGGGCCAATCAAAAGGTTTACGGCAGTTCCTTCCAGCTCTTCAATACCGAGGTTAAGCGTAGTTCCACAGCCAATTACACGCACCCTTACGCCCCGGTTGGCAGCAGCTATCAACGCATTGCTGATGTTGCTGATTCCATTGTTGTTGAAGTTGTAGATGGTGAAGTCGATGGTGTATTTCGTACGGTTTATATACTGAATCAATGTATCGTCCATGGTTTGCGGAAGGTAAATCGCATCCACACCATTAGAATACGAAATATCGTTTTGCGAATTAAAATAGGCTATCATTTCGCCGCTTGAATTGGAAATGGTAGCATAGGATGATATGGCTGATTTTGCCGTGTCGCTACCACTTACCGAAAACGCTTCTACCCAGGAAATTTCGCCGGGGTTTAAGTCGGCAATATCAATACTATGGCTGGTCGCGGTGTCGGCAACCGAAAAATGATTTTCTCTTACAGTTTCCTCGGTGGCACCATAGTATATCTCGGTGGTACCGGCTATGTTGGTTTCCCAGGTAAAATCGAGATTTGTTTTGGTGAATACAGTATTAATGAGTGTTCCCGTTAGATAAATAGAACTTGTAAGGCTAATGTCGTCCAGATCGCGGGGAAGCAATTGATACCCGTCATTGGGATTGCTATAATGGAATTGTGAGCATAAGGCCGTTAGAATTACCTCGCTGGTAGGAATAACAGTTCCAACTATATTTTGCCCGTTCTTAACATAAATAAATCCTGTTTCGCCATTGGCGGTAAATTCGTATTTATTATTTCCTGTAAACAGCAATCCTGCATCATTAAACAGCACGTTGTGTACTTGTACCAACATTGCCTCGTAAGGCTCCGAAATTTGGTTGGGTGTTAACACGATAGGCTGGGGTACAGGATTTCCTGTTGAATTGACAACCACCGAAGAAACCGGGTCAATTTCGAGCAACTGATTATATATTTTAAGTGTTCCGGTAACTGTAATTTCATCGCCGCGATTAACCGAACCCACTGACGAACCATAAGCAGCAATACCGGCGGTTTCGTCCTGAAAGTAGCGAATAATTCCCATTTCGAAGCCGTTGCATGCAATACCGGTAACGGTTACAACGCTGCCAATTGGCATTTGACGGGCTTCCTGGATAGTAGCCTGGCCAAAAGCTGAAGTGAATAAGCTAAAGAGAAATAGTGCAGTGAAAAGATTATTTTTCATAAAATATAAATTTATTAAAATTAAAAAATGTTTATTTTAAGCGATGCAACAAGCTGGCGCGGGCCACCAAAAAATACAGAGGCAGAGCGTGCATCAAAACTACTAAAGTTGCGCTGAATATAAGTATCGTTATTTTTGGCATCCGAAATATAAACGTTGTCAAGCAGGTTCAAAATATTAAACTTAAGGGTAAAACCGAACTTATCCAGCTTGTTGAGTTTAAAGCGGTATCCCGCATGAAAATCGATCAAAGTATATGATGGAATTCTCCACGATTCAACGGGGTTACCAATCGAATCAGTACAATCCTCGGGATTGAAATCGGAATAATAACGGTCGAAATAGGTTATTCCACCTTCTATATAAAGTCCCCTTATTGGTTCATACCTCAAACTAGCACCGAGTTGGGTTTGGGCGGCATCGCCCACGTGAATTCCCGTTGCATCAAAACTAAGGGTGGTGGCAGGCAGGTTATTATCGGTATAATACATTTGGAGGTTATTAATTTTCTTATCCCAAACCCAGTCGCCAATCGATACAAGGCCCTGAAAATCGAGATTGTTTCGTATTTTATACACAAAATCAAATTCAACGCCAATATGCAAGGCATCCATCCCCGGTATATCACCATAAGTATTTTCGTCATCCCATTTACCATGTACCTGGGTAGTAGGTTTGTTATCCCATTTGGTGTAATAGGCATTCAGGTTAGCCGAAAATTTACTGCTGGTATAAGAATAACCAAGCTCAAGTGCCTTAACCAGTTCATTTTTGGTAATAGAATCTGGAAGGAAATTGGCAGTATAGCCCTGGAAATAATATTTAAAGTCCCTGGTCTTGGATAAAAGCCCTAAGTTAACAAACACGTTGCTACGCTCGCTAAGGTTGTAATTGGCACCCCCTTTAATGGTGAAACCCGGTTTGTATTTCCAGTCGGATTCGTTATCGCCAAAATAATCAATCTTTTTAAAGCCACTCACCGATCCGGTTATGTTTATAAACGTACTAACAACACCTTTTTTATATTCGAGTTGGGTAAAAAGTCCGCCCCAGTTCACCAGGCCGTCATCATAATAATATACCTTATCGCCCACACGCTTTACGGCCAATTGCGGGTTTTGTTCGTATTCTTCATTGCTATGGCGCTTATCCTCCTCATCAATGGCATAATCTGCTCCCATCAAATCGGTAATTTCCATATAGTGTTCGGCTTTGTACGAGCGCAAATCAGCGCCTCCCGACCACTCAATTTCATCGCTCACCTCATAACTGAAAGTAGAAAGCAAGCCGTACCATTGGTGGTTGTTATTGCTTTGAACCAAATAGTTGCCGGCATAGTACAAACTGTGGCTATAGGTTGTGTCGATAGGATATCTTATACCAAATCCGGTATTTGTAGGTTTGGTATTTTGATCATAAATACTTTGCCAGTTAATTTGACCAATTTCGTCAGAGCGTAAACTTTCAGGATTGTTGGCTACATCTTCGGCTGTAATAAAGTTTGGGTTTTTTAAACTTTTTCGTGTTCCTTCGCCCCCACCGGTACCTATCGAAAGGTAGAGAATATTTGATACCACCAGTCGGTCGCTTACATTCCAAAAATCACGCAAACTAAACTGTGGTTTAAAATAGGTGTTGGTTTTTTCGTTCTGCACATCTCTGCTTGCATTAGTATTAATAATTCTGGCAGTATAATCGCTGTTCCATTGTTCGGCATCACGTTTAATAAAACCCCAATGCTGGTTGTATCCAATTCCTTCGTTACGGATGGCTGGATAATCGGAGGTATCAACACCCTGTTCCCTGGCGAAATCAGTATCATAAGCTGCTATCGAACGCTTGTAACTGCGTTGGGTATGGCTTTGTGGTGCTCCAAAACCAGTAAGGCTTGTGATGTGATTTCCCCAGCGCTTATCAATTTTAGCAAAGAAAAACCAGGCATTTACATTGGTTTGGTCAACCCATCCATTACCATTTTTGTAAGCTCCTGCCAGGGTAAAACTCCACCCGTCTTTCAAAGCACCGGAGGTATAACCCAGGCTTGTAGTTAATTTTCCGTTGTTGTCAACTGCTTGTTCGATGCTCAGTGATCGTTTGTTTTCGATACCTTTGGTAAGGATATTCATGGTGCCACCAACCGAAGGTAAGGCAAGCTTGGAAGCTCCCAATCCACGTTGCACCTGGATGCTCCGGGTAACGGCATTCAATCCAAACCAGTTGCTCCAATACACCCAGCCATTCTCCATATCGTTTACCGGAATACCATCGAGCATTACGGCAACATTGCGCTGGCTAAAGCCACGAATGGTAATACGGGCATCACCATCACCACCACCTTGTTGGGTAGCATAAACCCCGGGGGTTTTATTTAAAAGCATTGGAATGTCCTGTCCGGCTAATCTTTCTTCAATTTTGGCAGGCAATAAGGTGGTAAAAGCTACCGGAGTTTCCCGACTGCGAGCTACGTCACCAACAATTGAAACTTCGTCCAATACGATGGTTTCAAGGTTGAAAACAACATACACCTGTTTATCTTCAACTACAATATCTTTGGATGTGGTAACATAGCCAACGTAAGAAACTTCGAGGGTGTGCTTACCTTTTTCCAACAGGATACTGAACTTCCCGTCAATATCTGTTACTGCTCCTGTTAGAGTACCTTTGAGCAACACATTGGCTCCTACAACTGTTTCGCCTAAAAAAGAATCTTTTACCACACCACTTACCGTTTGTTTTTGAGCAAAGCCGGCAAAAGAAAAGACCAATAAAATGGATAGAAATAAAATTTTGCTTTTCATCTTTATAAAAATTAGCCACAGCCTATCCGCCAGCTGGCGGAGATGCACGAATAAAATTTAATTCATGCCGGTGGGAGTTATAAAATTAATTGGGTATTACATATAAGTAAAAGTAAAAAAAGACACCTGTAATGATTGATGCCCATCGCCAGCTGTCTTTTTTTTAGTTAGAAAAAATAAGGAAAAGAACTATTTAACGATGATCTTTTGGCTTGCAATTTTATGATTTGAAAAAGCAACCCTTACAAAGTAAATACCCGGAAATTGTTTTCCTATCCCAAGTTCAGCTTCATATCGTGATGAATCAAAAACTTCCTTGTAAATTTCCCTGCCCATAATATCGAAAACTTTGACTGATTCCATCATCACATCAGCACTTATGGTGAGATTTTCGCCTACTAACGGATTGGGGAAGATGTTGAATTTTATGGCCGGACCCGATTCGCCAATGGAAGAATAATTTGGATCGGCAACACATGCGTGCGAGCCCAGGTTGTCCCAGATATCCTCATAAGAATAATAGCCGGTTGTATCGAGTTGAGCAGCTACGGTATCCCATTCCATGCTTACGCTGAAGGGACTTGGATTGCTTACAACACCCTGAACAATATTGGGTTTCCTGATAAGTGAATGGCCGGAAGTCCACGACATCCAAAATGCACCCCAATCCGAACCATTGGTAGCATATTTTTGAACAACGTAATTAATCACCTTAGCTGTTACCGGTTCACCAGCCGAATTATCATAGGAGATGATTGTGTCCTGAACATAAGACCAGCCGGTTTCAGAAGAAATTGCGCTGCCCAAACCAATTTCACCAATAAGGTCAACGGGCGTAATATTGTTGGTTGTTGGAGGGTCGCCATTGGGGGTTTTAAGCAGTGCAATGGCATCGTTACCATTCATGTACGTTGGAGTCGGATACTCTCCGTCAAGTTGATCGGCCAATGCCTGCATTACCGGGCTGCAAGCCGGCGAAGTAGGTGTACTGGTAGTTTGCCCGTTGACCAATACAAAAGTTTGGTAGGGCTCGATAACACCTTGCAAGTGGGTGGTACCACCATCGGTAAAAACTAAACTCCCGTTGCTGTACCTTACCACCCAGTATTCGTTTAAATCGATGGCAGCATCGGTAGGATTGTAAATTTCAACACCCTTATTGTTCCCTGAACCTTCGCAATACTCAGAGAAAAATAAATCGGTTTGTGCCGAAGCAAATGCTGTGATAAAAAACACAGTCATAAATAGTAATGTTTTCTTCATAATAATAAATTTTAATTTAATGACTTGGGGCAAAAGTAGTATTTTGATGTTAAAATTAGTGAAAAAAAATAGCTTTATTTTGAATACTTCTTTTATATTTCATTAAAAACCTGCTGACCTTCGATGGGCTTGTATTTTCAGCTTTTTAAACCGGATACTCTTCGTTCTGCTTCATTTTTCCAACTATCATTATTTTCATCCGACAGATCATTTATTGTGCGTAATAAATCATCAACTAACGCAAGTTTATCCTCAATTGGCAACATTGAAATATCATCTTGAAATTAACTATTGGTCTTCATAATTTTAATAATATTAAGAGTTGATGCTAAAATTAGTAAAAAATTACAAATTTTTATTTTTGACTTATCCAATTTTAAATATCAATACTTCATTTATTATCTTAGTTATTTGCATTGTAATGCACAAATTTGCGTAAATTTGTGCATTACAATAATTTTACTGCACTTATGATAAGAGATATCATCATTAATCAAAAAAGAGAGATTGAGCTTAACCTCAATGAAAAGTACGTCCGAAGGATTGTAAAATTAAGTGAAGATAGCGCTGACCTAATTCGTGTAATTATAGGACCACGCAGATCTGGAAAATCATTTTTTGGCATCCACCAATTAACTGAAAATAAAAAAATTGGCTTTGTTAATTTTGACGATGAACGACTCGTGAAAGTTCAAAATTTTGATGAAATACTTCAAGCTCTTTTAGTTGTTTATGATCATCCAAAAATATTACTGCTCGATGAAATTCAAAATCTTCCGGATTGGGAATTAATTGTAAATCGCTTACAAAGGAATGGTTTCCAATTGATAATAACCGGAAGCAATTCCAACCTCTTAAGTAGTGAACTGGCAACACACCTTACCGGACGTCATTTGCCAGTTAATTTATTTACTTTTAATTTTCGTGAATATCTTGATTCTTTTAGTATTGAGATGACTGAACTTGAAATAAAAGAGAAGTTTTTGGAGTACCTGACCCAGGGCGGATATCCCGAACCACTAATGAAGTCTCTAAACTATAATGATTACTTACGAATTCTCTTCGATTCGATTCTATTTAAAGATATTGTAAAACGATATAATATCCGCCATTCGAACTCTCTTGAAAATCTTGCAATTTGGTTGATTTCAAATATCACAGCAGAATACTCAATGAGTTCCTTAATTGGACAAGTTCAAATTTCAAGTGTTCATACAGTAAAGAAGTATTTGCATTATTTACAAGAATCTTTTGTTTTTTTCTCCCTTTCCAAATTCTCTTTCAAGGTTGGGATACAGCAGCGATCAAATAAAAAGAATTATTGTTTTGATAACGGATTTTATAGAGCTAAGGCCTTTCATTTCAGTGAAGATTGGGGTAAATTACTTGAAAATCTGGTCGCATCCGAACTTTACAAACGCTGTCAATACCTGGGTATGAAAATATTCTATTGGAAAGATAGAGATCATACGGAAGTCGATTTTGTAGTTCAAGCCGGCATAAATATTTCAACGTTGATTCAGGTATGTTGGGATTTGTCAAAATACAAAACCCGTGATCGGGAAGTAAAATCCTTACTAAATGCCTCCACTAAATTAAAATGCCATCAACTGTTAATTATCACTTACGAAGAAGAATTTGTGGAAGAATATAGTTGGTTTGGTGTAAAAGAAAAAATTGAATTTGTACCTGCATGGAAGTGGTTTCAAAAAGCATAAAACAAATTAATTACGATATCCGATAAGAAATATGTATTGCAAAAATCCTTTTTGAATGTTTTTCCCCCGATGGCTGTTCAAAACACAAGGCCCCAAAATCTGCTTACTTTTGCAATTTTTTGCACTATGCCGGGTTAATCTGCTTTTACACATTTTATTATTACAATCTTTGATTTCTATGAAGCATCTGTTTATTTCATTTATTATTTTATTATTCACTTTCCCCATTTTTGCACAGCAAGCCGAAAAACAATATGCTCCTTCCGTTACCGATAGCTCCAACCTACACAGCCCGTGGGTAGATTCTGTTTTAAGTTCGCTTTCGCTGAATGAAAAAATTGCGCAGCTTTTAATGATCCGAACCTATTCAAATAAGGATCGAAATTTTTACGATAGCATTTCGCGCTTAATTATCGACTACAATATCGGCGGCCTTTGCTTTTTCCAGGGCGACCCGGTGCAACAGGCCAAACTAACAAACTATTGGCAGCGCATGGCCAAAACACCACTATTCATAGCCATCGATGCAGAGTGGGGACTTGGTATGCGACTGGACAGTGCCTGGTCGTTCCCGAAACAAATGACCCTGGGTGCCATGCAAAATAATGACCTTGTTTACCTTATGGGAAAAAAGATTGGCGAGCATTGCAAAAGAATTGGCGTAAACATGAATTTTGCCCCGGTGGTTGACATCAACAGCAATCCCAAAAACCCTGTCATCAATTTCAGGTCGTTTGGCGAAAACCCTGAAAATGTTGCAGCAAAAGGTGTTGCTTATATCAATGGCCAACAAAGCACGGGGGTAATTGCCACTGCCAAACATTTTCCGGGGCATGGCGACACCGACAGCGATTCGCACTACACGCTTCCATTGCTCAAACACGACAAGGCTCAAATTGATAGTATCGACACTTATCCATTTCGCCAGGCCATCAGTGCCGGAGTGGGTGGGATTATGGTAGCCCACTTGTTTATTCCGGCACTTGATAAACGCGAAAACATGGCCACTTCATTATCCGAAAAATCGGTCGATAGCCTCCTGAAAGGTGAACTTGGATTTAAGGGTTTGTCGGTTACTGATGCCCTGGATATGAATGGGGTTACAAATTATCACAAGCCCGGCGATATTGAGCTTTTGGCATTTTTGGCCGGAAATGATATTCTACTCCTTCCACTCGATATTCCTGGAGCTATTTGGAAAATAAAAAATGCCATAAAAAATGGATTGATTTCAGAAAAAGAGTTGGATAACAGATGCCGCAAAATCTTATCCTACAAAAATCGGGTGGGCCTTAACAAATATATTCCCGTAAAGGAAAGCGGAATTATCGAAGAAATTAATGCCCCGGCAAATGAACTGCTGAACAGAAGAATTTTCGAGGAAGCCATTACTTTGGTTAAAAATGATAACGATTTAATCCCTTTGAAAAACCTGGACACCCTGCGCATTGCCTCGTTAATTATTGGCAAGAAAACTCCCGGTACATTCCAGCAAACCCTCGAATTGTATGCATCGGTCGAACATTTTAATGTAAGCTCTAAACCAAGACCATCAGAAATTAAAAAAATTAAAAATGCCCTTGCAGATTTTAATCTTGTGATTATCGGGATCGAAAACACCTCAAATTCATCAAATAAAAATTTCGGGATTTCACAAGAGGCCATTCAATTAATCGATGAAATTAAAAAACAAAATTCAGCTTTTGTTTTGGATATTTTTGGAAATCCTTATGCCTTGATCAATTTTAATGATCATCAGGATTTGGATGCCATTTTTGTTTCTTACGAAGATAATGAAACGGCAAAAGATATTTCTGCACAAATAATTTTTGGGGCTATTGGTGCCGGTGGTAAATTGCCTGTTTCTGCATCGCCGGAATTTATATCAGGGATGGGAATTAATACAAAACCCATTGGACGGTTAAAATATTCGATTCCCGAAGAAGTGGGAATCCCCCGGGATGCGCTCGATACCATTGCGAGATTGGTTGAATATGGTATCGCGGAAGAAGCTTATCCGGGCGCACAGGTATTGTTGGCAAAAGACGGTGTAGTGTTTTTTAATCAATCATTCGGACATCATACCTACGAAAACAAAATCAAAGTAGATAACAATGATATTTACGATCTGGCATCCTTAACCAAGATATCAGCCACAACGCTTGCGGTTATGGATTTACAGGATAAAGGACTTTTTGACATCGACATGCCACTTTCCTATTATTTACCCTATTTAAAAAATTCAAACAAACAAGCTAAGATCACCCGTGAAATCCTGGCCCATGATGCACAATTTCAACCATGGATACCTTTTTATTGGAAAACAATCGATAACTATAAATTAAACCCTGATATTTATAAAAGTAAGCCCCAAAAGGGATACACAACAAAAGTAGCCAGTGATCTTTTTATTATGGATAGCTATCGCGATAGTATTTTCGACACCATTGTAAGTTCAGAATTAAGAGAAAAACGAGAATACAAATACAGCGACATTGGATATTACATGATTTGTGATGCCATCGAAAAAATTACAAGGAAATCATTTGATGAATTTGTTGCCACAAATTATTACGATCGGCTTGGGATGAATACCATGGGCTATAAACCTTTGCAAAGGTTTAACCTTAATCGCATCATTCCAACCGAACTCGACACCTCATTCAGGCGGCAACTGGTGCATGGCTATGTACACGATCCGGGAGCTGCAATGTTGGGCGGGGTTTCAGGTCATGCCGGCCTATTCTCGAATGCCAACGATCTGGCCAGGCTTATGCAAATGTATTTGCAGAAAGGATTTTATGGAGGCCATCAGTACCTGCAAGCCGAAACAATAAATGAGTTCACCAAGCAGCAGTATCCACTGGATGAAAACCGCCGGGCCATTGGCTTCGACAAGCCTTATCCTGAATATGATTCTTTGGGACCATGTTGTGAGAGTGCTTCTTTAAAAAGCTTCGGCCACTCGGGATTTACAGGAACTTATACCTGGGCCGATCCTGAAAATGGCTTGCTATACGTGTTTTTATCCAACCGTGTTTACCCTGATGCCTCGAATATTAAATTACTCAAAATGGATCTCCGCACTGATTTACATCAATTAGTTTATGATATAATCAATAAAAAAACCGAAAATTACTTACCCGGTAACCAGGCAGGATTGTTAAAGTAATTCCCCTATTTTTGCGGGCAAATTATAACTTTCAAATATGAAATATCGCAGAAAATCAATACTACTCTGGATTTTATCTTTTTTACTCATGGCCGGAGCAGCCGTGTATCAGCGCATGACAGGCCCAACCCATCCAACTTATGGAAAAATTGAAATAGCAGGCCAAAAAATTAAATACAAACTGATAAGAACCTGGGAAGGTGAAACAGACGCTGAAATCAGGGTTAAAGTTACAGATGAAAATATTCAGGGAAAATACCGTTTCAAGCGTTACAAAAGTTTCGACGGATGGAGCGAAAGTGCAATGATACGCGATGGGGAAGAACTTGTTGCCTATCTTCCGGGGCAACCGGCAGCCGGAAAAGTAGAATATGAAGTTTTCCTTGGGATTGAGCAACAATTCATACAACTCGAAGATGAGCCTGCCATATTGCGATACAAAGGCAGGGTTCCGTTGGGGGTACTAATTCCTCATATCATCTTCATTTTCCTGGCCATGATGTTTTCTACCCGAACGGGTATCGAGGCTGCAATTAACGGCAGAAACCTTGTGAATTATGCAATGTGGACTGTAGTTTTGTTGGCTGTTGGCGGAATGACCCTGGGGCCTATCGTTCAAAAATACGCCTTTGATGCTTACTGGACCGGATGGCCAATTGGTCACGACTGGACTGATAATAAAACACTGGCAGCTTTTGTACTTTGGGTAGCGGCCTGGTTACAGGTTAGGAACAATCCAAACAAAAAAGCCTGGGTAATTGCAGCAGCCATTGGACTTTTGGCGGTTTACCTTATCCCACACAGTATGTTCGGGTCGGAAATTGACTATACGCAGCAAGGAGGATAGATGAGTGTTAATAGTTATTTGTTAATTGTTAATTGTTGTTAGTTAATTGTCCCGAAAAATAGAAAAATTTCATTTTTCGTAATTTTTCGAGGATGCACGAGCGTAGCTCGGCATTAATCGTGTAATTCGATATTCATTATTCATTATTCAATATCCTTGGTGTCCGGTTAAACTATAGATATTTCTCCCTATGCTACCAATGACAAGTTTTTGCAAGTGCCTGGCTCTCCAGAGATTTCTCACTGCAGTACCAATGACATGTTTTTTCAAGTGTCTGGTTCTCAATAGATTTCTCCCTACGGTCGAAATGACAAGATCGATGCTGGCAGAGGGGGGAGGGGAATCGGGCGCAAAGCTCCCGATTCCCCTCCCCCAAAATCAAGCCGTAGGCGGGGTCATTTCGACCAAAAAACGCAGCGAAGCAAGTTTTGCCGGGAGAAATCTA
>CAZQIV010000070.1:0-34453 GCA_964593705.1 uncultured Lentimicrobiaceae bacterium
ATTGGTAACAAAGTCTACTTATAAACTTTCAACCGTATCTTAGAAATGAGCCATCTTAATTTAAAAAATTGTTGACTCTATGGACACACACTAATTAATACCGATGCTTTAGGTGAGAAGCAGCGTTGTTGTGTACTTATTTCCTGATGATGAGTTTACTGTAAAAAGTATTTTGGTCAGTGGAAATTTCGAGCAGGTAAAATCCGTCTTTCAAGTCTGTCAGGTCAATTTCATCATCGCTTGATATCTCTTTATCTATCAGCAAGTACTTCGAAATGGAACTAAATATTTTTATCCTAAAAATTTGTGGAGGTATTTGGAAAGGAAATTGGATTTTTAAAAAGCTGCTTGCAGGATTTGGATAAACCTCCGGAACTTTACTATTGCTTTGCTCATCTATCGAGCTTAAATCAGGAATAATGGCATTTTCTGTTTCCAAAAATAAAATGTTATTCATTTCAGGAACAGTTTCATCAAGTGTGAGATTAAATGATTGGCTTGTTTTTCCTGCTTTTTCAGGACGCACTTTATAGTTCCCGTAGGGAATATTTTCAAAGCTAAACTGGAATTGCGCATCAATCAACCTGAACTGAAATATTTCACCAAAATCATTGGATAAATAGACGATCAAGGGTAAACTATCATCACCGGATGCCTGGGTTATTGTTCCGGAAAGAGAAGCTTTACCATCAAAAAAATCATTGTAAGATTCGAGGTTAAGATTTATTTCCTGGGGCAGGGCATCTGTATGAAATATTTCCGCATTTTGCCACCGGGTATCGATTCCTGAATAAATAGGGTAGTAAAAAGGAATAACCGGAAAAGGGAATTCAAGGTTGGGGATGGCCTGAATAAAATACCTGCCGGGTTCAAGGTTACTAAATTCAAAATAACCCTTATCCAGGTTACAATTGCCTAAATATGCTATTTCATCAAATTCCGAAATCCGGTATAAGAAAACTTTACCCAAACCCAAAGGAATATTACCGGCAAAAACATAGCCCGAAATTTTCAATGGCGGGAGAATTTCGATAAGGGCAAAAGCCGAATCGATACAATTTTGTGGATTATTAATCAAAAGTTTAACCTGATACTGACCAAAAAATTGATAGGTGTGTACCGGATTATTTAAGGAGGAGGTCTCACCATCTCCAAAATCCCAGGAGTAATTTAAGGCATCCCCATAAGATTGATCGATGAAACTTATTTGGCGACTCTCTGGATAGGCCTGCCAATAAGAGAATTTTGCCTCGCAATAAACGGGCTCTTCGATTACGAGAGTGTAGGATGAACTATCGGTACAACCATAGCCAAGTACACTTAAACCCACCTGGTAAATCCCAAAATCATCATATTGATGTGCCGGAGATTTTTCGCTTGACACATCGCCGTCACCAAAATCCCAGTAAAATTGCAAATTACCGTTTGCGGTAAGGCTATTGAAATTTATTTGAGGATTATCGGGGTTTGGTTGAACATATTCAAAATCAGCAAGGCATCCGCTACTTTCGTTAACTTCGATAGTTCTTGAGTAGAAACCCTGAGAAGATGAGCTAATAACCCGCAATGAGGTTTCATAGTTACCGGGCTCATCGTAAACATGTAATGGATTTCTTTCGGTACTTGAGGTTCCATCTCCAAATTGCCACACCCAATAAAGAATTTCACTACCAACTGCCAAATCGGTAAATTGCACCTGCAATTCAGGGGAAAATAGCTGTTCACTTTCAAACAAAGCAAAACATCCTGTTAAAGGGGAAACCTCAACAATTTTTGTTAAGTTGTTAAAACACCCCAGCCTGGCCACATTTAGCGTAACCAAATAATACCCCGGGGTGGTAAAGCCAACTGTCGGATTTTCTTCGTATGAGATTTCAAATGAGCCAAATTGCCATAAATACTGAAGGTAAAAACCTTCGGACTCGTTCTTAAATTCAATAGTCAGTGCCTGACCCTGGTTCACCTGGTTGTATGAAAACTTAGACATACAATTGAGGTAATCCACCGTAACTTGCCGGGCAACAGCATCAGTGCAGTTTTGCCCGTTAATGGTAAGTGTTACGTTATAAGCATTGGGTTGGGTATATTCATGAATAGGATTTTCTTCCGTTGAGCTGTTTCCATCGCCAAAATTCCAAAATATATTATCGATATTCCCACTGGAAATATTTGTAAATTCAAAGATGAGGCTGTTGCGGGTTTGCTGCTGATAGTTAAATCTGGCTTCGCAAGCCTGATCTTCGCAAACAAGAAATATATATCCAAGATGATCGCTATCAAGTATCAATTCATAATCATAGAAGAGTACTTCGCCGCTACAGCTTCTCGACACACTTAAAACAATTGTTTGTGCTGATACCGGCAAATCAAGATCTTTAAAAAAGTATCCCGATTCATTGGTCAAGGCAGAAGTAATAAGCGCCCCGCTATTATCCCTGAATTCAACAATCTGATCTTCGACAGGCAGGTAAAGATTTTCAACCACAACATACCCGTCAATAAAATAATCAACAGCATAAGCTTTAACACCAAGTAGTGTAAATAACAATAAAACTGATATTTGAAATGTAAAACCTTTCACAATTTTTATTTTGATTGAAATCTGAATAAACGGAATGAGACACCGGCCTTTACCCCCCACGAATTTACACTAAGCTTAACTTCATCATTCCTGATTACTGAAAAAATATTCCTCTTGAAGTACGGTTCTGCAAAAACCGACCATCGTTTATTAAACTTATAACCCAGTGTTGCCGAACCATAAATTGAAAGCATGAATCCATAATCAAACGAAATTTGTCCCCCGTCAATTATATTTGATGATTCAGGATAAGTAATTGTTCCGGTTTTCGAGATCATAAACATGGGAATCAATCCCCCGCTAACCCGGAGGTAAAACTTGCGATTTAACAATGTATAATGCCCGATTATTGGTATTTCAAGAAATGATAAAGAATAATGATTTACTGATTTCCGATTTTCGTAGGATGTATCAACATTAATTTTCAATATTGAATCCATAACAGTAATGAGCGAAGAATCCACTTTTGGAATAAATACCGAATCTCCGGTTTGTAAAAATGTGTCGATGGCAAAATACCAGGTGGTGTCGTAAACAGATATTTCTTTCTCAAAAAAATCCCAATATGTGCTAGTGTCTTTTTTAAGTTCCTGATAAAAATAATCGTAGGTATATTTTTGTTCTGAAAAGCCAAGCCCTGATTCAACACCCAGTTTATCTTTAAAATACTGATAGGTAAATGCAAGCCCATAGGAATTTTCAGGGCGATGATTTTTATTCATGTTATCAACTTCATCCGAAAAACCAGCATCTCTCGCACTGTACTGAATATCTGGTTGAAAAAACATAAAACCAACACGAAGGTTGCCTTCAAAAGTGTGATTATCACCCACTCTCGGGGTATGGTCAAAACTACTTCTATATTTTGAATGAACAATGGTACTTGACTTTTTGGTGGCTCGCTGATTGTTTTTTGGCCTATATCCCGAACCCCATTTATAGTATTGATCTCTCAATAAGTCTTTATTTTCGGTAACCTTAACTGTAACGGTTTCTTTTACAAGCACCGATCTGCCAAAATCTTCGTAGGTAGTGCGTGAAGACATACTGGTATCCGATCTTGCTTTCCGCTCATAAGCAACGGTATCGTATTTAACCTGAAAGTTAAAAATAGTATCGTACCTGAAAAGCGTATCCCGGGATCCTGATGATATATAGGTAAATTCGCTGGTTGAAGGCGAAGGCTCAGGATTAATATTTGTTCGCTTATTAATTACCGGTGTGGTTTGCTTGATATCCTTGGGCTGAAAATCAATGTCCGGCCTGGTGCTTTCACCAATTTCGCGAAACGGCCTGCCGGCAAATTCTTGTGGAACCTTGTTTTTATCGATGTAAACTATCTTGTTTTCAGTAACTACAAAATCTATTGTTCGATTAATAATTACGGTACTATCCGATTCTTCAATCAAATCAGTAAATGAAACAATAGTATCAGACAATGGCAGGGTATCGTAATAATAAACAGTATCGTAAACGTACTCGTACTGATAAACGGTATCGATTTGAAAAACAGTATCGTTTGCAGGAAGGGTAGTCATCCGGTAGGTAACCAACGATACCTTGCTATTGTCTGCCATGCCCGAATAAGCAGCAAGACAAATCAATACAACTAAAATAAGCACCGCTAAATATTTAAACATTTGAGATGTAAATTATAAAAATCCATTACATCTACAAATGTATTTAAAATTGGGAAAGTAGCTTGTAAGACTAGTTTTTTATGGGAGCTTTTTTAACTTTTATGGTGTCGTTTACAATTATGGTTTTCTTTACAAAAACAGTGTCCGTAATTTTTATTAACACCGGGTTTTCATTTTGCTTAGGTAAAATTGTTGTTGGTTCTTCAATTACGGGCAAACCAATATTTCCTGAACTGCCAACTACCGACTCAATACCACTTGTAGTATTAAGGTCATCGATAATGATGCTTTCATTTAAAAATTCCTGACTAACATTGGGTTTGTCAGTAACAGATGGAATTGTTTCTTCAGTAAAAGGTTCGTCTGTGTTATTGATTGGCAAAGTGGCCGGTGTTTGAATAGCCTCTGGAATAGCGTTTTGTTGGGTAGAAACATCACTGCCGGTTCCTGAGAAATACCATATAAAAAAGATGCTGGTAACAACTGTGAGGATTATGGCAGCATACTTAATTCCGGTAAAGCTTTTAGCTGCTTTCCCGGTAAGCTGATCTATTGTTTTATCAGTATTTTCGAGGTGTGCTTCATTACCCGCAACAAAAGCCTCCCAATTGGGCTTTGCCTGCGGATCGAAGTCCTCCAGTGTTTTTAAGATTCTATCAAGATTTTTATCATTCATTTTATTGTTATCAATTTTTTGTAGCTTTTAAGCCAAAATTCGAGTTATTTAAGTTTACTTTTTAGTTTTAAGATGTTCAATAAGTTTTTGTTTCATTAGCTTCCTGGCCCTGTTCAGTTGCGATTTCGAGGTTCCAACGCTAATATTTAGCAATTCAGCAATTTCGCGATGTTTATAGCCATCAATTACATAAAGGTTAAGAACTTTCCTGAATCCATCGGGCAAGGTTTGAATAATATCTACTGCTTCCTGCTGCGACAATTCAAGTACATCAAAAGGTTTTTCATCCAATTCACTTTCGCTCAATTCGTCATCCGTCCCCTTCATTACAATTTCCATATTGTCATAGGCGTATTCCTTTTTGGATTTACGCAATTGCATGAGCACAGAGTTAATGATCACCCTTCTTATCCAGCCTTCCAGGCTTCCAGTACCTTTAAAAGAACGAATATCGCTAAATACTTTAATAAAACCATCCTGCACAAAATCTTCAGCATCGGCATAATTAGCGGAATAGCGCAAACAAACACCAAGCATTGGCGAATAAAAACGTTCGTACAGCGCTTTCATTGCAGCCCTGTCGCCAGCCTTACATCCGTCAGCTAAACTATTGTCACTCATTATTTTCAGTTAGAAGATGCATGGTAATATATTTGGTTGCATGTAATGTTTTATTTTAAGATTCCTTTGCATTTGTTGCTGGAACACCCTGCCATACCACAATATTTTGTCTAAATTTTTTACCTAAAAAATGGCCTGCAAATGTAGTTTAATTCATTTTTCAGAAAAAATGTTTATTGGATGTTGCAGGCTTTCAGCCTGACCTAATTTTTCGGGAATATTAATTTTTTTGATGTTGCAGGTTTTCAACCTGCTCATTCCGGCATTTATTCAATTTGCATACGGCGAGGCAGCCTGAAAGGCTGAGACATTTTCTCTATATTTTGTCCCAGGCCTACAGCCTGGCCTTTATCGCACGGGGACATTCTTTTCTGGGATGTTACAGGCTTTCAGCCTGAGCATTCCCTTCCATGAAATTAAATAATCGGTTATGCCAGCCTGGAAGGCTGAAACAATATCTCTTTTTTTTATCCCAGGCTTTCAGCCTGGCCTTTATCGCACGGGGACATTCTTTTCTGGGATGTTGCAGGCTTTCAGCCTGACCATTTCCTTCCATGAAATTGAATAATTGCTTATGCCAGCCTGGAAGGTTGAAACAATCCCCACGATTAAACATCCCCGCCGTTTTGCTGTTTCTATAGCTGAAAACTAAAATTAAAAGAAACCCACCAAAAAGTAATTATTGAATTGACGGAGTGTATTTTTACAACCAAGCCTTTTACCGTTCGCTGGTTTCCAAAAATAATGATTTCATTGCGCCGGTTTCGGGATTAAATTCCGCATTAAACTTTCGGGAAGGAAGGCGTTTAACCACCCCAAACTGATTGATTGTAATCCGGTTTTTATACAACACTTCACCATTATAATCTATTTCAACCACCGAAAAACCGGGAATCCTGTACGCAATGCCAGTGGTTGTTTCAGGATAATTCCCGGCAATCTGCTCCATCCCATTCGCTGTAAAACTTATCTGAACGCTTTCGCCCGAGGTACCTCTGCTCACGCCCGAACCCGATGAGAACCTTAACAATTCAACAGGATTTTTCATACTCTTTTTGTCAGGGGTATAATAATAGGTGTAATGATAATACTCGGAGTATGATTTTCCACGGAACAAATCCAGGTATTCGTTTTCCAATTGATTGAGCTTATCAAACATAAATTTTATTGTTCCGGCTTCATAAGGTGTTTCCTGAAATCCGGTAAGCAAATTGTATTTCGAATCCCTGATTTGCTGAATTTTCAACAGCGCCTCCATGGCCATCTGTTCTGTGGTTTTCTCCTCCAGGCGTGCCCGGTAAAATATCTGCTCGGCCATCATTGTATCAACAGTTACACGGCGGATAATTGTATCAACCTTTGTACTTACATTGCCTGAAATACGAAATTCGGGAAGAAGCCGCCCCTCGAAGGGATTTTCAAACTCCACAATTTCGATGGCCTTTTTCAGCTCCCCCGGTAAGGATTGATTCAAATCGTTTGCAGCCAGCAAAAAACCTGCATCATCAACTTTAAGTTTGAGCGTTCTTAAATCTTTAGAGTCAGCCGACAACATTTCAACAAAATACAATTGGGCAGGATCAGGCTCAGCGGCAGTGCTTAGCTCAACTTTTTCGATGTTATAGCTTGTGAAATCAAAATTATTCACGTTTTCAAGCCCAAGAAATTCAGCAGCATATTCGGCATACGGCCCTTTTAGTTGTTCGTCAGCCCTTACAACTACATCAACCCTTAAAACAGTTTGTGGCAACATATAAAATGCTCCCCTTCCTGCAGGTGGCAATGATGATCCGGTAATATGATACGTGTTGGTTTGTCCGAAAACACTAACAGACAAAAGCATTATCAAAGCAAAAACAAAACCCCATAGTTTATTCATCATAATCGTTTGGTTTATAAAATGCAAAAGTAAACAAAACCAACATTGTAAAATCAGGATTTAAATAAGCAGGATAGAAGCCTTATCTTTTACAGTGCGCATCGACTTTTTTAAAACGCACTCCCCAACCGTAAGGTGAAAAATAATTAGTTCCCAGGTTTATAATCTTTGTAATACACCGGAAGCTTTCTTTTGGGTAATATGCCATTTTGGCTTTTTCTTGGTCGATTATTCCTTGCTTCCATTATTTCATTTTCCCGAAAATCCCTCATCGACAATATATCATCTTCTTCAAGCAATACAAAAATTAATTCAAGGTCATTCAATCTTTTTGTTGATGGTTGTTTCTTGTTGATTAATAATATTTGTTCACCTTTTTGTATCCAATTGTCTTTGTTGTTTAATGTTTCGTAAAACTCATTCATTTCCTTTTTCGAGAACTTAATTTTATCATATTTTTCAAATGGGTCAATTTGCAGGCTTTGCAGCCATTTAATAAACAATTTTGCTTTTTGAGATCGAATGGAAATAATAATTCTAAAAATTCCGAGTGCATCAGCACAATTCATTTTTTGTATTCCACTGGTGGTATAAACTTTGAGTGGAGTAATTAATTGACTCCAAACATTACCCAGTTCAAGGTCGTATTTTCTTAACTTTTTTGTATAGTTATAGTGGTCAACGGAATTAGCCAGCACTTTAACAACATCTAATATTACAAAGCACCACTTCTTTTCATCTTCGTTCCAAATAGTCCTGATTTTTCTGCTTCCAAATGTTTCTATTTTACACATATTAAATTATTTCTATTACAAAAATATTGAAAACATTAATCGTATATCCTGGCAAACTTAATAAGACAATCAACAGGTACAGCAAGCCTACAGCAGAAGGATAAGTGCTGTTAAAAAAATCACAATTTTAGTCCTTATTCTTTCACAAACTTTCCATGAAAAATCCCGGCCTCTGTCTTGGCCACCAACAAATACATTCCTTTCGACAAGCCTGAAATATCCGCTTGTTGAATTTCGTTGATGGAGGAGTTTTCATTTTCAAAAATCAAGTGCCCCGAAATATCAAAAATCTGAATTTTGGTAACCCGGGTGTCGGGAATAAAAAACCGGATATCTTCGTAAGCCGGATTGGGATGAATGGCAATGCTTCGGCAGGCTGCATCGTCAACTCCCAAATTCAGATAATCAAGCCGGGCCAATAGCCAGTGTTTTGGATCAAACTGTGCTGAATCGACTTTAAACCCCGGAAATTCATACACATACTCCTGGCCGGAGTCAGAGTTTTCGCAGTAGTAGGTAATCTCGCTTCCCTGGCCATACAATACAATTGGGACAGTCATGTCAAAATAATCTACCGAAGAATGCGATTGTTCCTGGAAAATAGTAAGGTGGATTTCCCCGTCATTTTCCATTTGCTCCACATTGATGCCATAAATCGGGTGCCCCTCGCCATAGTACCAATCAGCAAAAAATTCGGTAAGATCAATATTGCCAGCACTTTCGAGATGGGCTTTTAAATCGTTTACGCCAGCAAAGCGATAGGCCAGCATGGGGTCGTTGAGGTAATTTCGCAGGGCGGTAAAAAATGCTTCATCACCCAAAATCCATCTTAGCGTATGTAGCAGGTAAGCACCTTTGTGGTATGATAATCGTGCATTGAAAATCCGGCTCACGCTGGTGGTATCAGCACAATACACAGAGCCTGACAAAGTATCAAGGGCAGCATTTCGTGTATTGTTTTTCCAGATATCCCAATAAAAACCATTGTACATATTTTCGAATGTAAGGCCGGTACAATAGGTTGCAAAACCCTCGTTGAGAAAAATATCGTGCCATGTACCCAGGGTAATTTTGTTCCCAAACCAGGAGTGCGCCAGCTCATGCGCCCTGAGGTCATGGCCAAATCCTGCCATAAAACTCATGGTTTGATGCTCCATACCCCCACCCCACGAAAATTGGGCATGACCATATTTTTCGGCAGCAAAGGGATATGCTCCAAGAAGTGAATCCAGAATTTCGATCATCTCTGCAGTATTTTGCGAATCGCCGGCTGCCTGTGCAGAATCCTCGGGGTAAACATAATTTACAATGGGAATAGAATCCCCATCGATAACGGCATACTGGGTAAATTCAACGTAATTGGTAACCGCCACCGCCACGAGGTAGCTCACAATGGGATAGCGGTGCTTCCAGTGGCAGGTTCTGAATTCGCCCTCCACATACTCCGAAACCAGCAAACCATGACTTGCTGCACGATAGGCCGCCGGTGTTTTTACAATTACATCAATCGAATCAATTTTATCTTTCAAATTGTTTTTACCCGGCCACCAGTCTTTGGCACCAAAAGGTTCCGAAAGTGTCCAAATTATAGGAACTCCATCATGCTCACTTTTCGAAAAAGAGCCAAAGCCGTTTCCCTGTTCCGGCACACCGTGATAAAATATTTGTATCGAATCCTTATGCCCGGCTTCCAGCACCTGGCTTAAGAATATTTTAAATTGAAATGGGGAATAATAATCGAACTCCAGTAACTCGCTCCTACATTTTATCGAATCAATTTGCATGTTACTATTAAGCTCAAGATTAACTTCCGAAAGTTGAGAAACTTTTGAAGAGAAATAAGAAGTAACACTACCTTTTATAAAGAGCACTTCCGGATTGATTTCCCAGAAAAAGCGGGTGTAGCTAACATCAATTTCCCCGCCCGTTCGTTCATTTACAGGAATTTTATAATTGTTAAAACGTTTGCTTTCAAATGCCGCTATTTCGTTTGTATGATCTTGAAAAATATCTGTTTGAGAAAATAGAATAAGCGGAAGTAAAAAAAATAATGAGGAAAGAATAGATTTAATATGCATGATGATGAAAGTAAATTTGGTTTTCAAAGGTAATGGATTTCATTTAAAAAAAAGGTACTACTGCGAATATAGTAGAAAGTAAAATATTAATGATTTAATAGTTGGTGGTGATAAAAATTTGTCAATAGATTTCTTCCCGCACGTGCGGGACTACACTCCTTCGAAATGACATGGCTTTGGCGGGTTTGTTGGGGTGGATGTGGGCGGGCGCTTCGCGCCCGCCCACATCCACCCTGTGAAAAGGCTCTATCCTTGTCATTTCGATGTCGCACTTGCGGCAAGAAATCTATTTACAGTGATAGCCATTATTTACATCCACAAAAATGGTAGTAGAACTAAAAAAAAAATCATACAGGAAATTATAAAAACGTGCGTTAACTATTTTTCGCATTTTTGCATAAATATTTATCACATTGAAAAGTATTAAAAAAATCATCGTTTCTTTTTTTCTGGCGCTGCCAATATTATTTCTCTACAACTGCGCCAATCCGGTTTCGCCGGGTGGCGGCCCCAGGGATGAAGAACCACCACAGGTTTTATCGAGCGAGCCCCCGAACAATTCAATTTTCTTTGATAAAAAAAGGATTTCGATAAGTTTTGACGAATATGTTAAATTAAAAAATCCCAACCAGCAGGTGTTAATTTCGCCACCATTTGCAAGCAAGCCCGAATACAGGTTGCGCGGCAAAACCCTGATTATAGATATTGAAGAAGAACTTCACCCAAACACCACCTACACCATTTTTTTTGGAAATGCCATTGTTGACCTGGCCGAGGAAAACCCACTCATAAATTATTTGTACGCATTTTCAACCGGCGATCATGTTGACTCGCTTGCTATTGGCGGTGAAGTGGTGAATGCTTTTGATCTGAAACACCGCGAAAATATTTTTGTAATGCTTTTCCCCGAAAATATCGATACCATCCCCCAGGACTCCATCCCTATGTTAAGCCGGCCACTTTATGTTGCAAAAACTGATGTGAACGGGCAGTTCCAATTGCGAAATCTGCGCAACGAAAGTTTCCGCCTGTTCGCGCTCAACGATGTGGACGGGAATTACCTTTTCAATCAGCCCAACGAGGAAATTGCATTCCTGGATTCACTCATCAGCCCCGAAGTTCTTAAAATCCCTGTTGCTGACACATCCCAGCTTAACGATTCAACAACCCTGGCAACGGATTCTACCCGCTACGATTCTTTAGTTGTACAAAATATGTACGATAAATTTTACAGTCTTTTTATGTTTCAGCAGGTTGATTCAACACAACGATTATTGAATACCGAAGTATTTTATCCTCCAAAATTCAGGATCACCTTTCAGTTTGCTGCCGAAGACCCAAAATTCACTGTTGTAAATCAAGACCCCGGCGATGACTGGAAAATCGAACAACTAAGCAAGGGGAAAGATACACTTACTGTGTGGGTGACAGATATGGCATTAGACAGCTTGCAATTGGCCATTGCCGATGGCGATACAATTTACGATACGGTAATGGTTTCGTTTAGCAAGGCCAAAAGAGTATTGGATATTAAAACAGGAAAAAAGAAAAAAAAGGATGAAACCGTTGAACGATTGAAAATTAAGACAAATACAAAAGGAAGAATTCTTGATCCCGGGAAGCATTTGAGGCTAATCATGGAAAACCCCCTCGAATCGTGGGATTTTTCCACCACCACTTTTATTGCCGGCGATGACACCATTACAGGAGCTCCCTTTAAGGTTGTGGATAGTGTGGCCACCATTTTTGAACTTGATTATGAAATGATTGAAGCTAGCAATTATGGGTTTATTTTCCCCGACTCTGTTTTCTTCGGCATCTACGGACTAACCAACGATTCGTTGCAGGCATCATTCAGCACCGGCGAAATTAAGAATTACGGGAATTTCATCCTCAATGTTGAGCCTGGTAATTTTAATTACATAATTAAGTTGATGGATCAAAAAGAAACGCCTTTAATGGAGTTTTATATTACCGAATGGCAGTCCCTCAAAATTGAAAACCTAAAACCAGGAACTTACCTGATTAAGGCCATCCAGGACAAATGGATTAATAAACGTTGGGACACAGGGGTATATATAGACAAAAAACAACCGGAAAATGTTTTCTATTTTCCGGCTGAAATCCAAATAAGAGCCAACTGGGATGTGGAAGAAAGTTGGATACTTCCATAAACAGAAACCCTCATAGAAAAGAATCAATCAATACCTGCGTTTAACTTTCGTTGCAGCGATTGATACAATCAATAATTTCGACCAGAGTTTGATTTTTTAAAGTGTATAATATTTTTTTACCACTCCGCTTCGAGCTTAGTACACCTTTACCTTTTAAAACGTTCAAGTGATGAGAGGCTGAAGCCTGTTCAATATTTAAGCGTTTATAAATTTCGGTAACGCTAAACTCACGATCGTGCAACAAATCGATAATCGCAATACGCATAGGATGTGCAATAGATCTAAGCTTACTGGCCGCTGCTTCCAGCTTTTCAATGTCAAGTTTTATCTTTTTTCCCATTATTCTGATATTTAAAAACAAAAGTATTAAAAATTTATATACCAAATAAATAAATATGTAAATTTGTTTATTTGTTTATTTTAAATGAATCTTAATGTCCATATCCGAATAGTTTAATTTCACTTTTCTGGAAAAAACAGAGCCTGCCTTTTAAACAAATCTCCCGCAGATTTCGCTGATAGACGCAGATTAAATCTACGCCTATCAGCGAAATCTGCGGGAGATTATTATTTTAGATTATTGAAAACATCGACTCTATCGACATGCACTAAATAGCAGATTACCCCACCATTAAATCGGTGAATTGAAATTTTTTGCCATCAAACAAACCTTCATCACTGAGTTTTAATTCGGGAATTACCAGCAAAGCCATAAACGACAAAGTCATAAACGGGGCTTTGAGTTTCGACCCTAAAAGTTTGGCCAGTGAATCCATTTTTTCGTAAGCTGCTGCAGCTTTGTATCCATCATCAGCCGACATCAATCCGGCAACAGGCAAGGGCAATACATGCCCTTCACTCCCATTGATTACCGAAATACCGCCGTGTGTATCAACCAAAAGGTTAACGGCTCTCACAATGTCTTTATCACTTGTGCCTACAGCAATTATATTGTGACTGTCGTGGGCAACCGTTGAGGCAATAGCCCCGCTTTTGAAACCAAAATTATGAATAAAAGCTATGGCCGGGGGCGCTTTTTTGTAGCGGTTCATCACCATCATTTTCAAAATATCCCTATCCACATCACTCACCACATTTCCGTTTTCAACCTTTGCTTCCATCTCCATCTTTTCGGTTATCAGCTGGCCATCAAAGGCTTTTATCACTTTTATTTTGGCAGAGCTTGCCCGAACAGCAATATCACCAACAGTAATTTTTTCGGCCTTAAAAATATTGGGTTCTGATTCCCGAACAGAAGCTATCAGCGTTTTCCCGTCTTTTGCAATAAGCTCGCCATTTACATAAGTTTCGATGATATTAAAATCTGAAAGATTATCTACCAAAATAAAATCCGCATTATCGCCGGCTTGTAAGATCCCCACATCCAGTTTGTAATGTTCAATAGGGTTGAGGATGCAACTCTTCAATACCAACAAGGGATCGTAACCGAGCGCGATGGCACGTTTTACCAATTGATTAATGTGGCCTTTAACCAAATCGTTGGGGTGCTTGTCGTCCGAGCAAAAAAGTACCATATCAGCGTGGGTCTTGAGTAAGCCAACCAAAGCATCAAAGTTTTTAGCGGCACTCCCTTCACGAATCTGGATTTTCATCCCATACTTAATTTTATCCAGTGCTTCTTCCATGGTAAAACATTCGTGATCGGTTGTGATTCCTGCTTCGATATATTTTCGGGCATCATCACCTTTCAATCCGGGGGCATGGCCATCGATGGGTTTATTGTGCTTTTTTGCAACGGCAATTTTTTGCATCACCTCCTCATCGTGAAACAAAACACCAGGAAAATTCATCATCTCCGACATATATTTTATTTCTGAAGAACCCAGCAATTCATCAAGTTGCTCAGCGCCAATATTAGCTCCTGAAGATTCGAAGCCGGTGGCCGGCACACATGGCGAAGCGCCGAAATAAAACTTGAACGGGACTTTTTTCCCGTTGTTAATCATATAATGAACGCCGTCAATCCCGAGTACATTGGCAATTTCGTGCGGGTCGGAAACAGTAGCCACCGTTCCATGAACAGAGGCCAGCCGCGCAAATTCAGATGGAATGAGCATACTGCTTTCGATATGAACATGCGCATCAATCAATCCGGGAACGACGTATTGATCGTCAACATTTTGAGCTGGAGAAATTGATGCTATTTTCCCATTTGACACGGTAACAATACCGGGAAAAATCTTATTTGCTATCAAATCGACAATTTTACCAGAGACTGTAAATTCGTTGTTATCTTTCATATTTATTTATTGTTAAGATTTACAATTTTCAAAGGTAAATAATCTGAACTTAAACTGTTCTGTAAGCTAAGTATTTTTATAAAAATTGCCTAAAGTTTCAATTAGGATGAAATCATAGATTTCAATTTTTCGGCACAATTCCGTCCTGATATTTATAATCAGGGCAGGTACTATTTTTTTAGAACTTCTTTTTAATACACGCGTAAATATACTTCGGACGACCGATTTACAAACACCCAAATCGATACATGGCTAATTACATTTACCTCCAAATTTATACTCAGAAAACAGGAATATGATGAAAACTATAATCCAGCAAAAACAAAAGCCTTGAATAAATTAATATTCAAGGCTTTTTAGTTTATCATTAGTACCCGAGGCCGGAATCGAACCGGCACGAACATAAGTTCAATGGTTTTTGAGACCATCGCGTCTACCAATTCCGCCACTCGGGCGGGTACAATATTAAGAACTCAACTAATATTTCAAGAACATTAGCCCCCGTTTTTTAGGAGTACAAAAGTAAAATTTATTTTTAATTTAATGTTAAATCCAATAAAAAAATTGCCACAGTACTAAATTGTCTTAATTTTGCGGCCTGATTTAAAACGATAATTTGTTCGCAATCATGGCTGCAACTGTAAACATCTTTTCCGGTGATTCTTCGGAGTATCTTGCTAAAAAAATTGCGAAAGCTTATGGTGCAGCGCTCGGCAATGTTAAGATTTCACATTTTAAGGACGGTGAGTACCAACCATCCTTTGAGGAAACCATTCGGGGAAATGATGTATTTTTGGTTCAATCAACCAACCCGCCTGCCGACAACCTTTTTGAACTTTTACTGTTAATAGACGCTGCAAGACGGGCATCGGCAAAAAGAGTGGTAGCCTTGATTCCCTACTTTGGGTTTGCCCGCCAGGATCGCAAAGATAAGCCCAGGGTTTCGATTGGCGCCAAGCTCATTACAAATTTACTTGTTGCAGCAGGTGTTGATCGTATTATTACCATGGATTTACATTCCGATCAAATCCAAGGTTTTGTTGATATTCCGGTTGACCACATGTATGCTTCCTCCATTTTTGTTCCCTACCTCCAGAAAATGGAGCTGCCAAACCTTGCCATGGCCTCACCTGATACCGGAGGAACAAAAAGAGCTGCGGCTTATGCCAAGTTTTTGGATACAGATTTGGTCATCTGCTTCAAGCAGCGTAAGGTAGCCAACGAAATAGCCTCGTTAAGGATAATCGGCGATGTAAAAGGAAAGGATATCGTGCTTGTGGACGATATTATCGACACGGCCGGGACTATTACCAAGGCTGCTGATATGATGATGGCGGAAGGCGCTACTTCGGTGAGGGCAATATGCACACATCCGGTGTTTTCGGATAATGCAAAAGATAAAATTGAAAAATCAGCACTTACTGAAGTACTGGTTGCCGACACCATCGAGCGCGAAGCATCTGGGAAAATCACCATTTTATCGACAGCCGAAATTTTTGCTGATGTTATTAATAGAGTAAATAAAAATAAATCGATCAGTACCCATTTTGGGTTTACTACGATGTTATAATTCAAATAGATCATTAATAATTAAATTATTTAATCAAATGAAAGCATTAAAATTGAGCGGTTCTCTGAGGGAGAGCGTAGGGAAAAAAGATGCCAAAAAACTCAGGCGCGAAGAAAAAGTTCCATGTGTATTGTATGGCGGCGAAAAGCAAATTCAATTTTCAGTAATTGAAAAAGATTTCAAAGCACTTGTGTTTTCACCACACACCCACCTGATTGAACTCGATGTAGATGGTAAAACCTACAACTGTATTATGCAGGATATTCAGTACCATCCTGTAAACGACAATATTTTGCATGTTGACTTTTTGCAAATTTTTGACGACAAAGTAGTTACTGTTTCTATACCCCTAAACTATACCGGTGTTTCAAAAGGTATATTGAAAGGTGGCAGGTTGTTCAGAAAGTACAGAAAACTTAGGGTGAGCGCTTTACCTGGTGATCTTCCCGATGAAATTGCTGTTGATATTGCCAAACTAAATATTAACGACTCGGTCAAAATCGAAGATCTGTTACGTCCAAATCTAACATTTCTCGATCCTCCTAAATCTATTGCTGTTGCCATTAAATCGGCACGTGCCATTGAAGTTGAGGAAGAAGAAGGCGAAGAAGGTGAAGAAGGAACTGCTGAAGGTGCTGCAGAAGGTGCTGAAGCCGAAGCAAAACCTGAAAAATAGTATTGAAAACCCCGATAATAAAAAGGTACAAGGTCACAGGCTTTGTACCTTTTGTTTTCTTAGAAGTTAGAAGTTAGAGTTTAGAGTTTAGAAGTTAGAGTTAAGAATTACGAAAATTGTCCGAAGGACTCCTTTGGAGAAAATTTTCTACTTTTCGGGACGAATAACAATTAATGCATCCATGAAATACCTGATTGCAGGACTCGGAAATATTGGTGATGAATACGCCAACACCAGGCACAACATTGGGTTTATTATTGCTGATGCCCTTGCGCAGGATTTAAAATCAGAATTTAAAACCGAGCGGCTGGCTATGGTTACAAAGCCAAAGTTTAAAGGCAGACAACTGGTTGTAATTAAACCCACCACCTACATGAACCTGAGCGGGAAAGCGCTCCGCTATTGGATGGAAAAAGAAAATGTGCCCATCGAAAATGTTTTGATTGTTTTTGATGATTTGGATTTGGATATTGGGGTTTTGCGTATGCGAACCAAAGGCAGCGGAGGCACACACAATGGCATGAATGATATAATTGACACTTTGGGTCGAAATGATCTGGTTAGATTGAGGGTAGGCATAGGTCGCGATTTTGCCCCCGGATACCAGGTGGATTATGTGCTTGGGAAATGGACAAAGACTGAGGAGAAAATTATAATGGATAAAATCCCGATGGCCATCGATTTTATTAAAAGTTTTGTTTTCGTGGGCGCTCAGCGAACCATGAATTCGTATAACAAAAAATAAATTTAGTGGATTCTTTTTATCGCCAATCGTATATTTTTTAATACTACTTCATCGACTGACTATTCAGCCTTGTTGAATGGGCTTGCATTTACTGAGAGCCTCAGTGATGGCATTAAGGTTGATAGGTTTGCTCACATAATCATCCATGCCAGCTTTAATGGTTCTGTCGCGGTCTTCTTTCATAGCATTGGCAGTTAACGCTATTATACGGGGGCGTTTTGATTTTTCGTGCCAGCGTTTGACGATTTCTTCTGTTGACTGCAATCCATCCATTTCAGGCATTTGCAAATCCATAAGTATTACATCGTATTGCTGCCTTTCCAAAGCTTCGAGAACTTCAAGACCATTGGCCACCACATCGGGCTTATAACCCATTTTATTGAGAAGCTTCACCGCCACTTTCTGGTTTATCAGGTTATCTTCGGCCATTAAAATGCGGAGCGGATTTTTCTCGCCCATACCTTTGTCTATTCTGAAAGTTTTTTTTGCGCTTAAGCTCAATGTTATGCCCCAGAACTTGCAGCATTACCTTTAGGAGTTGGGTCTTTTTAATGGGTTTTGTCAGGAACGCGGAATAGAGTTTTTCGATGGCTTTAAAATCGATGTCTGTTTTCTGTACCGAACTTAATAAAATGATGTGGAGATTTTCGCGGTGTTCCATTTTGCGGATTGCCTCGGTAAGTGATATTCCATCCATCCCGGGCATTTGTACATCAAACAATGCCAGGTCGAATTTTTGTTGTGTGGAAAGTGTGTTCATCGCATCAATGGCTGAGCCCACTGCTACCGGCAATAAATCCCATGATTCAAGCATTTTGGTTAGAACAAGCCTGTTGGTTTGGTTATCGTCAACAATAAGCACCTGTTTTCCATGAAGCAAGTCAACCGAACGTTGAATATCAATATTTTCAGGAGTATCTGCTGGCTCTGCATATATAGAAAAATAAAAGGTTGTACCATGCCCTTCGCGGCTTTCAACCCGGATTCCGCCTCCCATTAATTCGCTCAAATGCTTGCTGATAGCCAGCCCAAGTCCGGTTCCACCAAAAACCCTGGTGGTGGAGGCATCAACCTGGCTAAACGACTTAAACAGCCGCTGCATCTTGTTGGCAGGAATTCCAATACCGGTGTCTGACACAGCAAAATCGAGAATATATTTATTTTCTTTAAAGGCTGTTTTTTTTATGTGTACTTTAATTTCGCCTTTGGCAGTAAATTTTACTGCATTGCTAAGCAGATTTACAACGATCTGACGTAAGCGGGTTACATCACCTTTTATAATCACGGGGACATCGGGTTCCATTTCAAAAATCATTTCCAGCTTTTTTTCGATAGCCCTGGCTGAAATCAGGTCGAATGCATCTTCGATACAGTTCCGCAGGTTAAAGGAATGATTTTCTAATTCAAGTTTTCCGGATTCTATTTTCGAAAAGTCAAGTATATCATTAATAATGGTAAGCAGCGAATCTGCACTCACCCTTATTGTTTCTATATAGGTATTTTGTTCGTCATTGATTTTAGTATCTTCCAGCAGGCTTGTCATCCCAATAATGCCGTTCATCGGTGTCCTGATTTCATGGCTCATATTTGCTAAAAATGCACTTTTTGCACGGTTGGCTTCCTCGGTTTCTTCCTTGGCTTTTTTAAGCATTATGTTATTCACCAAAGCATTCCAATAGGCAAAATATTGGGCTTTTCCCTGCATATACATGAACAGGAAAAACAATACAAACATTACCCCGATAACATATAGCTGAGTATTTCCCATATAAAAGCTAAAAAAAATGGATGGCATCGTCATGAAAAACTGATATACTATCAGCACGTTTAGGCGTGGTGAAAGGGAAGTAGTAGCTGCTGCTGATACGCCACTTGTTATGAGCAACACAGTGATTGAAGAAATAGAAAGCCCGTACCACAATACATTTATGCCGCTGTATGTTCCCCAGAGAATAGCAACAGTTATTGTTAAACTTACATATATGCTTTCCCACCATTTTATTCCTTTTTGCTTTAGCTTTTTATAGAACAACATCATAAAAAAGCGGATCAGGTTGATTGTTGCCATAAGGGTGGCAAAAAGTATGTAGAAGGAGGGCCTGTCGTTGTAAATATCTGTAATAAATGGCAGGGCAAATAAAATGTACACATAAACCAGCGGCCCGGTTAAGCCTCGCTTTGCCAGTTCGGCTTCGGTGGTTGACATCAGTCTACGGTACAGGCTGGCAGTTAGTTCCGGATGAATTTTTGTATAAAATTTAGTTTCCTTATCCTTTTTGGCCATCATTAAATCCTTATTTATTTTCCAAGTGTATTAAAAAAAACGAATTGTAATTATGAGCTATTTTCACAAAAAAGGTTCTACAATCGTTTTTATAGATATCATTTGATGAGTCAAGGATCAGTTTAATGAAAAGTAATAGATGGCATCATTACAAAACCATTTTGTAAATCATCCGCTTGAAGTTTCTAAATTGGTCTTGAACCAGCCAGATGCAGGAACGGAAATGTAAATGGTAGCGTACAATTGATATTACACAAAAGAAAAACCCAGAAATATCTACAAATCAACTTTTAATTCCGGGCTTTGCCCGAGCCCAGGATTCAAGAATCCCGGATTTGCAACACCCCTGCCTCGCCCTAACAAAAGCACAAACAGGCGGCCCGCTTCGCCAGCGAGGCGAGCAAGGCGGGCTCGAAAAATTACGAAAATTGTCCGAAGGACTCCTTTGGAGAAAATTTTCTATTTTTCGGGACTCTAACTTCAAACATCCAACCCCTACCTTCTGATCACCAATTTTTGTATAGCGGTATTATCACCAAGTTTTATTACAATAACATAGATGCCCGATTTGATCCCGGGAATTTGAATGGGGTTGATTTTTCCGGATGACAAGAATCCGTTTTGGATTGTTCTTCCCATCATATCATGAACAAAAAACCGTGCTTCCCCGGAATGGCTTATTTGCCCCAGGTCGATATAAAAATCTTCGCCCGAAGTTGGATTTGGAAATACCGGAATTTCAAGATTCTGTTTGTTTTTTTCATTTATCCCAACATTATAATCCGGCAAATAAATAATACCTCCGTTAATAACTCTTTGCCTGATGGTGTCGATACGCTGGTTCATAATATCTAAGGCTGTTTTATCATCCTCCAAATCAAAATCCCGGGCATAAACATAAGCCACATCTAACGATTGTACATCGCCTGGGGCAAAAGTAAAGGGGCCGGTGATGCTTAGCCCACGCCGGTCGTTCGGTGTGTTTCCCATGCTTGATTCATCCCAGTATTTGTCATTTTGGTTAAAACCACCATTAGGGTAAACGCAAGCCGTGCCCCAGTTTAATGGATCAGAAGCTCCGGGAAACATAAATTTGCAAGCCGGGCCAACAGCCTGGGGATCATTGATGTGCCCTGTTCCACCATATAAGAGGCTTGTGTTATCTTTCCAAAGTCCTTTTAAGAAGTTATAATATTCAGGAGCAAATTGTGGATCGGTGATATTCGGGTTTGCAGAAGTATTGTTGAAATAGGAGAATCCGGTCATACCCAAACGCTCATTATCTGCAATGCCATCGCCAAAGTTCAATCCATTAACGCTTTCGTTACACCCTCCGGCAGGATTATCCTGGCCATCCTCCGGCATTTTTACGCCCCCAAGGATTACCATGCTCTGTACCGGTGGGTTTTCGCCATAAGCTTCAGGCTCTCCTGAGCCATCTATTGCCAAGCCATTGTATGCATAAGCAGCCCCCGCGCTAAACATCACAACCCATAAAATCATCCCAGGCATATCCCAAATCAAAATCATTGAAAAACCCCAGGTAAGTATCAAGGTATGTTTTTTCGGAACGGTTGTACAAATCATAATGTACAAAAATGGTATTGTACAAATTGCTGTCAGGAGCATTATCGAAAGCAAAAGCGTTGCAATGGATTTCAACGTTCATATTTTCCCCTTCGGATTCGGTGTGAATTTCACGGCCATCGTTATAAATAAAATAAAGTGATTGATCGCCCCTGATTAAAGGAAAATCGCCGGTGTAAGGATCATAAATTCCGTCTGAGTTTAGGTCGTAATAGGGAGCCAGTTGTTCGGCCTGTCCCAGGGCTGTATTCCCGTTTCCGGGCCAGGTGGCAATATTATCGATGGGTTCATAGTTCAAATCCTGATAATGGGCAATATGGTAGTCGATGTCAGCTTTATTGATTTTCCATACCCTGTATTTCATCAAATCATCTACCGGATAGGAATCCGAAACGGGGCCTGTCCAAAAATCCATCCCGCCATTAAATGAAGGTCCTTGTCTGTATTTTTCGGCAGCGAGGCAAAGTGTGTCGTCAGCCATGCCACCTATCCACATTGTATTGGTAAATATGGTTTGTTTGCCACTACCTTTGGGTACTTCAAAATTAACAAATTCATGCTCTGTTTCGCTTTCCCAAAAATTTTGTCCAAACGCTGTAAAACCGGCATTGATGTTATTGATGTACAACGAATCGGCCTGGTACAAATTTGTAACCTTAACTTTAAGTTTTGCAAACGAAAGTATAGGATTGCTTGGTGAGGAATAATTAGTAAAGTAATAGTATAAATCATATTCGCCATGTATAATTGGTTTTGGTTTTATGAAAACTAAACTGTCTTCATAATACAAATAACTGAAATTAAACCCTCCGGGAATAGATACATTTGCAATGTCGTTGTTGTTAGGGTTGATGTCATTGAGAATAATGTTAATGGAGTCCATGGTTATTGAGTTCACAGTTATTTCATCATCAACCGCCAGAAGTGAGTCAGGATTAGGTTCAACAATAATACAAATTTCACCCCAGGTTGAGAACATGGCCGGATTGTTCTCATAATAAAACCTGTATTGTTTTTTTATCATTCCTGAATAATTGGCTCGGGCATGAATTATAACATCTGTGTTGGTAAGGCTGTCCGGTTCCATCGAAAAAGCAAGAAAAATAGGCTTATCACCTGCAAATTCTCCATCCAGCACAATAGTTCCCTCGTAAGGGGTGATGTCATTAACAAGCGGATTAAACAATAAGCTGTCGTAGGACTGCATATAAACAGTATCGTTGACAGCTATTGGCATATTGCTGTTTGTGGTGATGTTTACATTGACCGTACCCCAACAATAGTGTGCCGGATTGTTGAATTCTGAAATCTTGTAGCTAAATATTACATTTTCAGTTAAAAATGAAAAAGATGTGAATGTGATGACGGAGTCATTAAACGCAATGATACCATTTTGTTCTTCAAAATTAACATCCGTAATAATGAATTCATCACCGTTTAAATCGTAATCATTTAACAATGGATAAATTTCAATAGGAAGACCTGCTGTTGCCTCAACAGCATCATCAACAGCTACCGGCAAATTGGGGTTAGGGAAAATATGTACATAACTGTTGGCCCGATTTGAAAGATGAACAGGATTGTTCACTTCACGACTCTGGTAATCGAAATACAAAACGATTCCCGTATCAGCATTCATTTCAGGGATAAAAGTGATAACAGTATCATTAACATCATAATAGGCCAAATTTGCATTTTTATGGCAGTGATAAATTTGTAATTCATCGCCCTGAAGGTCGATATCATTTTCGAGCACATAATATCTGCAGGTATCTCCGGGATAAGCTATAATTGTATCATCTATTGCATACGGAAACTCCGGGTTTGAAGAAACATCCAGCAATAGATAACTATTATTGATTTTTCCGGAGGAAAGCTCTTCAAGTCGTACCCGCACCGAATCCAGGCCAACGTAGTTTTGTGTAATGCTCACCCAAAAGGTGCTATCTGATATTTCGTCAGCTTCACCATTTTCCGGGTAATATACCCGATTTAATTCAAAATCATCGCCATCGGGATCCCAGGCCAGGTCGTAAATATTTAGCTCCAGTGTACTTCCAACCTCAATAGGAATGGGATCGCTGTTTACAACAGGCAAAGCATTGGGTAAAACTTCAATTAGCAACCATGCAGAATCCTGGAAATCATGGTTATTCTTTTTCCTGATTTTATACTTCACACTATCCCAACTTAAGTACTCATAACTTTGATATCGGAGCATACTATCATTGATTGAGATAATTTCGCCATGTGCCGGAGAACCATTAGCGAAGACTTCAATTTCATCCCCATCGGGGTCGTAGTCGTTATGCAAGACATCAATCCAAACTTTATGATACATTTTTGCGTTGGCTGTATCATCAACAGCAACCGGGTTTGATTGGGGAATTCCAAGAAATGGAAGAAAAATCAGGAATGCTAACAATGATAATAGTTGTGTGAATTTTTGTTTTTTCATAATATTATTTTTTGATTAGTAGGAACAAATTTAAATATTTTGAGTATATATTGCAACACCCTTTCATATCTAATCCGATTAAATAAGTGCTACATCTTGAATAAACGTTGGGAATTTCCTGATGAACGCCGGAACATCTTGAATAAGCGTTTTTTGAAATTAATGGAATTTAGAGGCATTCTAAATAGAAAAGGCAATGAAATATTTTTTATGCAAGTTTCAGATGTAAAATTAGAATTGTTCAGATACATCGATAATCTTGAAAAAAACAAACTGTTTCAAATCTATCATTATTTGATATAGAAAAATACCAAAGAGTTGGAAGCCGATTTTTGGGATTCATTAAACGAATGGCAAAAAAATGATATTGAGGCCGGTCTGAGCGATCTTGACAATACCAAAAAAAGAAGTATTGACCAAGTATTGACAAAGTATAAATAATGAGCTTCACACTTATATGAACGAATTAGTATATTAATACTCTCAACCAAATCGTCTGACTTTTCAGAGTCAGTATTTTGAAATACAGGCTGTCGATTTTTTGATTTCTCGAAGTCCGCCAAATAGCGGACGTGCGAAAGTCCGAGTACAACTCCCCTTTCCCGTGCGTGCGCATAGCTGTCAGGTTAAGGAAATATTTGTGATTTTTGAGGAAGTGAATACTACAAAAAAGGCTGAAAGCCTTTCATATCAAAAGGAGGAGCAACGCTCCTCTTTAGCACAGAAGGAATAATATCTTCAGCCTGGTAATCTTTATGGTAATAATACCTTTTCTTTGATGTTCCTCCGCAGGAGTCCTACGGACAGGCTTTCAGCCTGCGTAACATATTTGGGAAATATGCTTAGCCTGACGGCTATGCGTGCTTAAGGGATGGAAACGTTAAAACAAAAAAACTTAACCCCAACAACCATCCGGCCATTGGGGTTAAGTTTTGTGATTCTTATTTAGTAGTTTCTAAAATAAATTACGGTACCAGCCAGTTCCACAGGCCCACTGCCTATGCCAACATGCGATCGAGCCCAGGATTCAAAATCCCGGATTTTCAACATCCCTGCCTCGCCTAAACAAAAGCCTACGCTGGCGGCAAGGCGGGCTCGAAAAAAGATGAAATCATAGATTTCTGTCCCGAAAGCTTTCGGGATCGGGACTGCTTACTGTGGACTGCTTACTGTGGACAGCCTACTACTCACCTCTCACCTCTCACTCTTCTTGCCTTACCTGTTCTCCTTGATCCTCCCGGCAATAATCCCCGAAATTTCCTCAATGGCAATCCTATCCTGTTTCATCGAGTCGCGTTCGCGAATGGTTACGGTGTTGTCTTCGAGGGTTTGGTGATCAACGGTAATGCAATACGGTGTTCCAATCGCATCCTGACGACGGTAACGGCGGCCAATGGCATCTTTCTCATCGTACTGGCATAAGTAGTCCATCTTGAGGCTGTCGAAAATTTCGCGTGCTTTTTCGGGTAATCCATCTTTTTTAATCAATGGAAATACAGCAGCTTTTATGGGAGCCAAAACCGGAGGTATTTTCATCACTATCCGTTCAGAGCCATCTTCCAGCTTTTCTTCACGGAAAGCGTAAGTAAGCACAGCAAGGAAAGTACGGTCGAGGCCAATGGAAGTTTCTACTACATAAGGCACGTAGCTTTCGTTAATTTCAGGATCGAAGTATTGCAACTTCTTGCCCGAGAATTTCTGGTGCGCACCCAGGTCAAAATCAGTACGCGAGTGAATGCCTTCAAGTTCTTTAAATCCCATGGGGAAATCAAACTCGATGTCGAAGGCAGCATTGGCATAGTGTGCCAGCTTTTCGTGTTCGTGAAACCTATAGCTTTCTTCGGGGATGCCCATGCTCAGGTGCCAGTTCATGCGCTGCCCTTTCCAGTATTTAAACCACTCGATCTCGGTGCCGGGGCGTACAAAAAACTGCATTTCCATTTGTTCGAACTCCCGCATACGGAAAATAAACTGACGGGCCACAATTTCATTACGGAAAGCTTTCCCAATTTGCGCAATCCCGAAAGGAATTTTCATCCGGCCTGTTTTCTGAATGTTGAGGTAATTTACAAAAATTCCCTGGGCAGTTTCCGGCCGCAGGTAAATGGTGTTGGCGCTATCGCCCAACGAACCCATTTGAGTTGAAAACATCAGGTTGAACTGACGGACATCTGTCCAGTTGCGCGAACCTGATACGGGGCAGGCAATTTCCAAATCCTCGATGAGTTTTTTCACATCAGAAAGATCCTCGCTGTCCAGGGCGGGATAAAGCCTTCCTTTAATTTCTTCGATTTGATCTTTATAACCGACTACGCGGGGATTGGTAGTGACGAATTGCGCCTCATCAAAACTATCACCAAAACGTTTGGCTGCCTTGGTAACTTCCTTGTTTATTTTGGCTTCAATTTTTGCAATATAATCTTCTACCAAAACATCGGCACGGTAGCGCTTTTTCGAATCTTTGTTATCGATCATCGGGTCGCTGAACGCATCCACATGCCCTGAGGCTTTCCAGGTGGTAGGGTGCATAAATATAGCTGCATCGAGCCCCACGATGTTTTCGTGATACTGCACCATTGCTCTCCACCAGTACTGTTTGATGTTGTTTTTCAGTTCAACACCCATTTGTCCGTAATCATATACGGCGCTTAATCCATCGTAAATTTCGCTGGATTGAAATACAAAGCCATACTCTTTGGAATGGGCTATTATCTTCTTTAAAAGGTCTTCGTTATTTGCCATGGCGCAAAAGTAGAATAAAATTGAAACGGGCTAAAAAATTGAGAATCTTATTGATAGGGATGAAAGTGTTAACGAGTATTTTTTTGACGTTTCTATGTTCGCCAACCGGCGAGCGATAGAAAGTCGGGTAGCAAGCTGCAACTTTTCATTCCAGTACGTACGGGATGGAAAGGTTAAACAGGGAATAGGGTCAAATTTCTACTGTCTTCTTTCGTTCCAGATTTTTGGGTCTCGGCTCGTATGGAAAAGCACTTCCACTTTTACTATTGCGCTTTGCTCATTTACCCTGTAATGAACCAGATAAGGGAATTGATCAATGCACATACAATGGATGTTATCATATTTTATAACAAAGTGCAGGGCAGAAGTAGAGAGTTTTGCCGTTTGCTTCTTAACATTGCTAAAAAGCTTGTCGCCTAATCCTGATTGTTTCTCATTATACCAGTCAACAGCCTGAGCTAAGTCATTAAAGAAATCCGGGTTATATTCTACCTTGAATTTCATTTCCGTGCAGCCATTTTGCTTTCAATATCATTCCACGAAAGATAGCTGTCGGGACTGGTTTCGTATTTTTTTATTCGATCGCGCACTATTTGTTTTTGTTCCTCAGGTATTACAATATTGTCAATGTTTTGATCGGCCAACAAAACTTCACTGAGTCGTTGCTTTTCGGAAGGTGGTAGTTGCCTTACAATATCAACAACCTGTTTGAAACTAAGCGGTATATTTAATTGAACATGAGGTACATTCATTGTAATTATGTTTTAGTATAAAAATATTAATGCGTTTAATGTTAAAACGATCCTAAGTAATTGTGTTTACTATCATTTGCAAATTTAGGCAATATTAGTTTGCATTATTTCTTCAAATGGTGAAAATGAGTTTAAATGTTTTTTCAAGAGTTTTGGGATTTTATTGGGTACATTTGCCCATAGTTTAACAATTATTACAAACAAAAAAACTGCAACAATGAAAACAAATTACACTTTTAACCTGATTCTTGCCCTTTTGCTTTTCAATGTTCCTGTATGGATACATGCCCAAAACGATTCGGTAAAAATTGTTTATCCCACCACTACCATCACCCCTTTCAACTTACCTGAAGGCGATGCGGTAAACTTCCCCCTGGATCAGGCCGGCCCGGTGGGCGATATCAACGGCGATGGCTTGGTGGATATGGTGTTTAACCACACTGCCGCCGATGAACGAAGCCTGACGGCAAAAGACCGGGTGCGCAAATCGATCATTACCACATCCACGGGCATCGACCCCGAGGCCTCCGTTTTTTACGATAGTCAGATAGTTGGCATTGGCGACTATGATGGTGATGGATATGATGATATCCTCGACACCGGGCATAGTGTAATCCGCTTTGGGGGTTCCACAGGAATTAGCACCGATTCGCTGGTGATCAGCTACCCTGAGGATTTTGAATTTTATTATTCCGGAGATATCAACGATGACGGTAAAAGCGAGATATTGATCGGCCCCGGGGGCTCGGGTGAAACCATGTATGTTTTTTCAGGACCTGATACCGCTGCCGTAACTTTGGAATCGGGGGGCTACCCCTTGTATTTTGATACCCGCGACTTTTTTTTCGTGAGTTATGATTACGACATGGACGGCATGACAGAGCTCTGTTTTACCACGCATAGTTACTTTACAACTTTAAGGTATGTAAAGTGGTATTATTTTGACAAGGATGCACAGGAGATGGTAGCTGAACAAAGCCATAGCTTTCCTTACCTGCATGAGCCATCATCGCACTATACTACTTCGTTTTGCGATATTAACGGAGATCAACAGATCGACATCGCTCATGCCTATTACGTGCCCGATTCGATAGGTGTATTCCACCTCGAAGTTTGTTTTGGCAATGCAGCAGAACCGTATTTTGACGATCCTGTGGAAGTGCAATTAGGTAGCCCATCGCGTATGTTGTACATGGCGGGCGACTTTAACAATGATGGAGCCGACGACTGGTACTCGAAAATCAAAGACGATACGGTGACGGTTTACTATGGGCACGAACAGGTGGCCAGCGAAGGATTTCAAACTGTGTATTACAACCAGGGTAACATGCAGCAGCTACTTCTAAAGGGCCCATTTCCCGGAGCTTTCTATACCGTGGGTCGAATGGATGTTTTAGATTATAATGATGATTCCTTTGCCGACCTGGCCTTTAATTATTGGTCTTATGATGATAACCTGCAATTTGAAACCGTGGGTACAGCCATTGTTTTGGGTAGCGATACGCCCGATTTTCTTAACCCTGTCATCATTGGCAGATCGGGGAACGACACCTACCAGAATCTGGAATTTGGCTATCATGCCAAAAAAATTGAAGATATTAATCAGGATGGTTACCACGACTGGGGCATATTGGCACGCAGTGGCTGCTACCTGAATGTGTATTTCGGCGGGGCTCAAATGGACATGGAGCCCGATATCCGCTATCTCTTGCCACAAACTTCCAAAGCCCATTGTTACGATTGGACTTCGGGCGATATGAATGGTGATGGCTACACCGATATTGCCATTGCCAATAGTTCGGATTATACGGTAGCATTTACCCGGGGCTTTATTGCGGAACGCCAGGATATTTTTATTTTCTTTGGTTCAACTGATTTGCAAAGCACCTACAACTATCAGGATGCCGATGTAGTACTTCACGATAATGACACTTTTCACAGTTATGGATACAATTTATCTATCGTTGGCGATTATAATGCCGATGGTTTTGATGACATGGTAGTGGGTGGTGGCAAACACCGCCACTGCCTGAGGGAAGCACTGGTTTATTTTGGAAGCGACAGCCAGATTGGCCCTGAGCCCAACCTGGTAATTAGCGTACCATGTACCCAGTGTGGGATAATGTTTGCCCATCCCATCACGCCCTGCGGCGATGTTAATGGCGATGGCTATGACGATTTTACCCTGGGCGATCCCAACAACGGGGCGGGCCAGTCGCTGATTTATTATGGCGGACCCGATGCGGATATTTACTATGACAAAGTGTTTGTAAATCCGGTTTCCAACGGAAGCAGCTATGGTGCAACCACCGCTATGTCGCCCGGTAATTACAATGGCGATGGCTACAACGACCTAATTCAATACAGCTATCATAACCAAACAATATATATTTATTACGGTGGGCCGGATATGAATTCGCAATACGATCTGGCGATTTCCGATAGCACTTTCCCGGTAGGTATCCACTGTTTTGATTTTGTAGATCGAAGGATGGAAACCGGAGCCTCGGATATCATTGCCGGATTCAGCCATGATTATGGTTTTGATTTTTACTTGTACCAGGGCGGCGAAATACCGGCGCAATCGCCTTCCTGTCTATTGAAAAACGGCCTGGCACCAGCCGGTCGCTCGGTAGCTTCGGGCGACTTTAACAATGATGGAATTGCCGAGCTTTTTGCAGGCATATTTTACGAAGTCAATTATGGATGCCCCTCCGGTGGTATTACTTATTACTACGAACCCGAACTGGCCACAAGCATTCCCGATGGTGTAATTTCGGGAAATGATGTCTGCGAGGTTTTTCCAAATCCGGCCACAGATATCATCAACATCAAATCCACAGCAATTATCGATGAAGTAGAAATATTGGATGCAAGCGGGATTTTAATCCGGCGTTTACATTCCAATGCTGCGTATTCAATGCAAATTGCAAGCTCCCGGCTTAGTGCCGGACTTTACTTTTTGAAAATCAAACGCGGAAACCAAACCATCACAAAAAAAATAATTATCAAAAATTTAATGACAAAATAATTTAATCATGACTCCAAGTTTTACGAAAGTACAAAAATCCATAAAAAAAACAATCCTGTTGTGTACTTTTGCTTTAGTGGTCTCCTCCACGTTCGGGCAGGGTTTTTTAAATGCTGATGGTAAAAAAATTGTCGATCCGAATGGAAACGAAATTATCCTCAAAGGCATGGGATTGGGTGGCTGGATGCTCATGGAAGGATATATGATGCAATCGAGCGATGTGGCCGGCACACAACATGAATTTAAAAACCGCCTCATCGACCTCATGGGCGAAACCAAAACCGATGAGTTTTTTGATGCCTGGCTGGCAAATCATTGCACCAAGGCTGATATCGATTCGCTTGCAAACCGGGGCTTTAACAGCGTGCGCCTTCCCATGCACTACAAGCTGTTTACCTTGCCAATTGAAGACGAACCTGTGCCCGGACAAAACACATGGCTGAATAAAGGATTCGAAATGGTGGATAGTTTGCTCTCTTGGTGCGAATCGAACAGCATGTACCTCATCCTCGATTTACATGCCGCACCCGGCGGGCAGGGCGCAGATGCCGCCATAAGTGATTATGACCCAACAAAACCATCGCTGTGGGAAAGTGAAGAAAATAGAAATAAAACAGTAGCCTTATGGGGAAAGCTGGCCGAAAGATATCATGATGAAACCTGGATGGGTGGCTATGATTTAATTAACGAAACCAACTGGGATCTTCCGGGTGGTACCATGCTCAGGAACCTTTATGATGAAATTACCACCACCATAAGGGCTGTGGATAACAATCATATCCTGTTTATCGAGGGCAACTGGTTTGCCAACGATTTCACAGGATTAACACCACCCTGGGATGATAATATGGCTTATAGTTTTCACAAATACTGGAACTACAACGATCCCGGATCAATACAATGGGTGCTGAATTTGCGCGAGCAATACAACGTCCCATTGTGGATGGGCGAAAGCGGTGAAAACTCCAATGTTTGGTTTCAGGAGGCCATAAGCCTTTTCGAGGATAATAGTATTGGCTGGTCGTGGTGGCCCATGAAAAGGATCGAAACCACGGTGGGCCATTATTCAATATCTTTCACCGATGGATATAAAAATATACTTAACTATTGGCGGGGGCAGGTACCACAACCCACAGTTGACGAGGCTTATGCTGCAATGATGGAACTTGCCGGCAATGCAAACAGCTCAAATTGCCACTATCATAAAGATGTTCGCGATGCACAAATAAGGCAGGTAACTACGGATGATATTATTCCCTTCACTCAGCATACAATCCCAGGAGTAGTTTTTATGTCCGATTACGATTTGGGGAGGAATACCGAAGCATATTACGATATGGATTATGCAAATTATGCACAATCCACCGGAAGTTTTCAAGCCTGGAATTCCGGCTGGGCTTATCGCAACGATGGTGTTGACATCGAAAGCAACACCGATCCCATCAACAGCAACGGTTTCCATGTTGGTTATGTACAACAAGGCGAATGGATGAAATATACGGTTCAGATTGACGAATCAGCAGCATACATGGCCAAAGTAAGGGTTGCTTCACAGGACAATGGCGGCAAATTTCACCTGGCAATGGATGGTCAGGATATTACAAGCCAGCAAACGGTAAGTGCCACAGGAGGATGGACAAGTTTTCAGGACATTGAGATAACTGACATTTTGATAAGTCAAGGGCAACACATTTTATCTTTTCATATCGATAACAATAAGGAATTTAACATCAGCAGCATTGAGTTTATCAAAACCAGCGATATCGAATCTGTTCCGTTCTATTCTTTAAATGGGGAAACAGCTGATGATGAAAAGTCAGCAAAAGTTGCCGTTAATCATTCAATAAATCCGGAATCACTCAATGGGGCTATGAGCCTATTTCAATTGAAGGTTAATGGTATTGAGCGAGCATTTACTTCTCTTTCGATGGAAGATACAGAAGACAGGACAATGAAATTAGATTTTGATGAACCAATTTTATTTACTGATCTTATTACGGTTAGCTATACCGGTGAGGCCATCACTTCTCAATCGGGTAAAACATTGGAGTCGTTTTCTGATTTACAAATTCGGAACTCGCTTCCGAAAAGATTTGTATTACCAAGAATAATACAGGCAGAAGAATCCCATTATATGGAAGGACTTGCTACCGAGGAGTGTACCGACTTGGGCGGCGGACTTAATATTGGATATACCGATGCCGGCGACTATGCTGATTATTTATTATATACTGTAAATGATGAACAATATCGAATCAACATTCGGTTAGCAGCACAGAGTTCATCGGGGAATATCGGGTTTTATTTACTTGATGAGAATATGGAGGAAACAGAACTCTGCACAGTTACAACACCGGTAACCGGAGGCTGGCAAACCTGGGAAACCACTCCATCAGGATTAGTGCAAGTACCAAAAGGTATTCATACCTTGAGGATGCGTGTGCTTAACGGAGGGTTTAATATGAATTGGTTCGAATTTGAAAAGGTTGAAGGTATTGCTGGTGAAACCAACCAGACTCGAGCACCACAAGTTTACCCAAACCCTGCATTAAGCAATAAACTTTTTATAAATACTGACCAAATAAAAGAAGCATCCATTAATATTTATAACATAACAGGAAATCATATTTCTTCATCAATATATTCAGGCAGCAATGGCGGTATAGAAATCGATATTGCAAATATCCCCAAAGGAGTATTCATTTTGCGAATAATTGCTGGGAAAAAAGTTTATAATTACAAAATCGTTAGAGATTGATATTTTGAGAATTATTTAGTGCTTGCTGAAAAACACAAAAACACCAAATCCAACCGAACTACACCACATTTTAATTATAACTTTGCATTCAACTATTCAAAAACTTGCGATGAACGATTTCACTACAGAAAAAATAGAAGCACTGAACCATAAGTTTGCATCTTCCGGCCCAAAAGAAGTACTTGCCTATTTTCTTGAGGTATTCAAAGGAAAAATTGCTTTTGCCTCCAGCATGGGTGCCGAAGACCAGGTGATTACCGAAATGATTGCAAACCTCGACCGTGAAGCAAAAATCTTTACCCTCGACACAGGGCGCATGTTCCCGGAAACCTACGACATCATCGACAGAACAAATGCCCGTTACAAAATCAACATACAAATTTATTTCCCCGAAAGGGAGCAAGTAGAAAAAATGGTAAACGAAAAAGGGATCAACCTTTTTTATGAAAGCATCGAAAACAGAAAGGAGTGCTGCCACATACGTAAAATTGTTCCACTGAAACGTGCACTTGAAGGCCAGGAAGTGTGGATTAGTGGCTTGCGCCGATCTCAATCTGTAACCCGCAAAGAAGTAAAACTTGTTGAGTGGGACGAAGGCAATGGCCTCATTAAACTTAACCCGCTCATCGAATGGACCGAGGAGCAAGTTTGGGAATATATCAACAAAAACAACATCCCGTACCACAAGTTGCACGACAAGGGGTTTCCAAGTATTGGCTGCCAACCATGTACCCGCGCCATTAAACCTGACGAAGATGTGCGCGCAGGCCGCTGGTGGTGGGAGCTTCCCGAAGGCAAAGAGTGCGGGCTGCATGTGAAGTAAAGGTGATTGGGAATTTGGCAACGCCGGAGCATGCTCCGGCGCATGTTGCCGGAACAAAGCATTGGGAAGGGGAGCATGCTCCCCACCAGGGATAAATACAAACTATCCAAAAACAAAGAACTGCAAGCCCTTGCAAAACAAATTAATATGAATGGTGGAGATTACACAGACCATCAATTTACCATTAGCTTTTAACTTTCCACTCTTAACTCCCAACTTTTAACTCATATCTCACAACTCCTAACTCTTAATGCCGGGCTTTGCCCGTGCACCCTCGAAAAATTACGAAAATTAAAAATTTTCTATTTTTCGGGGCTTTTAAC
>CAZQIV010000071.1:0-34432 GCA_964593705.1 uncultured Lentimicrobiaceae bacterium
TGTTGCATTAAATGCTTCTTACGTTTTTATTGATGGCTAAACTTAATGGCATTAGTTTTAACCCGGGGGTTAATGGATTGGAAATACTCCCCCCGCGATTTCGCCACGCCGCAGGCGTGGCGAAATCGCGGGGGTTTTTCATCCTTCAATTCAATCCCTGCCCTAAAGGACAGGGCTATTGATAATTCAATAAACGCAGTAAAAAGACGAACACTGATTACTCCTTGTCTTTAACATCTGTTTGTTTTGGTATTTACATTATTTTCGCACTTATTCACCAAAACAATATTTTATGAATTTTCTTGGAAACCTTATCTGGTTGCTCTTTGGTGGAATAATCATTGCCATCGAATATTTTGTAGCCAGCCTTTTATTGATGATTACTATTATCGGTATTCCCTTTGGCATCCAAACCTTTAAACTTGGATTGCTGGCGCTTTGGCCTTTTGGCAGTACAACCGTCCAGCGGCCTGCAACAACCGGCTGTTTATCTACCCTGATGAATATTATTTGGATATTTATTGGTGGAATTTGGATCGCGGCAAGCCATTTTGTATTTGGAATTTTACTCTTCATAACCATCCTTGGAATCCCTTTTGCCCGTCAACATTTTAAGCTGGCCGGCCTGGCGCTTACACCTTTTGGAAGGGACATCGTGCCGGTGAGATAGGAGAGGAGAGATAGGAGAGGAGAGATGGGAGAGGAGAGATGGGAGAGGAGAGATGGGAGAGGAGAGATGGGAGATGAGAGTTGAGAAGGTTGAGAAGGTTGAGAGGGTTGAGAGTTGAGGGGGTTGAGAAGGTTGAGGGTTAAAAGTTCTTAGAGTTTAAAGTCCCGAAAAGTAGAAAATTTTCTCCAAAGGAGTCCTTCGGACAATTTTCGTTACTTTTCGAGGATGCCCGGGCTCTGCCCGGCATTAAAAGTTCATAGAGTTAAGAGTTCAAAGAGTTAAGAGTTCATAGAGTTTGGGATTAATGATTGCTATTAATTCTTGAATTTTTCTTAACTCCATTGAATTGTTTAACCAGCACCTAAGGATTCGTTATTGAATAACTTGATGTTATAGAGGTTCTATTCTATCTTTTTATCCATGAAAATAGATACCTCTCCGCCAGTTGGCGGAGAGGTATGACTGGTTTGTGTAAGAAGTTGGAGTGCTGGCTGCCGGAGAGACATCTATTGCAATGAGTCACGTTATTTCATGACAATTGCTAAATTCACCAATTTCCTGTAAATTTTTTATGTTTGATTTTCAAAACCGATAATTCATGGCTTCCATTTCTATCGAAGACTTTCTGAAAAACGTCTATATGTTAATTAATCTTGGCGACAAGGCGAATACGAGTAAGCTGGCGCGGAGGTTAAATGTCAGCAATGCTGCAATTACTGACATGTCAAGAAAATTGGCCTTCCAAAATTTAATTAATTACGAAAAGTATCGCGATATTACCCTTACCACCGAAGGTGAAAAAATTGCACTAAGTGTAATACGCCGACACAGGCTTTGGGAGGTCTTTTTGAATGAAGTCCTGGAAATCCCATGGGAAAAAGTACACGATGAGGCCGAGCGTCTCGAACATCAAACCTCCGATTACCTGATTAACGAAATGGATAAATTCCTGGAATACCCCAAAATTGATCCTCATGGTGACCCCATTCCAGATGAATCGGGATATTTTGCAAAACAAAATCTGACAAGATTAACTGAAGTAACTACTCCTGTAAAAGTCAGGCTTGAGCGCATTGTTGAGCACACCGGTGTTGCCATAGAATTTTTGAATAGCATAAACTGTGGCATTGGTCAGGAAATAAATGTTGGAATTATCGATAAAAAAATCAGAAAGGTGTTTTTAACCATTTCAGGAGATGATGTCATCATGCCTTTTGAAGTGGCTGAAAATCTATTTGTGAAATAGGGACATTTACTTTTTATTTTTACTAATGACAACTATTTGTAAGGTGTTAAAAAACAGAACCCCACCTTGCTTGCCTCGCTGTGAAGCGGGTCTCAGTCCCCGACCCATCGGGGAAGTTTTGTGGGGAGAAATCTATTCCTTTGTCATTTCACTTTGAGGCATCCGCCAACTGGCGGAGGCTTGGGACTGGAAATGACAATTCTCCATTCAATATCAATGAATTATTATGGTTTTAATTGAATGGATTGATGAAGTAAATGAATAAATGTTAAGCTTACTTAAAAAATATATTCCCTTTAAAAAAAACGTAGTTTTGCAAAAAAGTTAAGCATACTTAAAAAATATATAAATATGAAAAGAATAAGGTTTTTAATATTTGGATTATTTATTTCCTTTTCCCTTTTTGCACAGCAAGAGGAGGAAGTTTCTGATTTGGTTACCGACAGGCCTGATCAAACAGAATCGGCAGCCATTGTGCCCAAAGGCCACTTTCAAATGGAAACAGGATTTGTTTTGCAGGGAGACGAAAATGGGAATATGAAAGAACAAAACCTTGGCCTTTTTACTACCCTTTTAAGATATGGTGTAAACAAGAACTTTGAATTGAGGGTAGGATCGGCATTTTTAAATTCAACACAAGAAATTGATGGAACTGAAACTTCTAATGTTTCCGGGCTTGCCCCATTGTTTTTTGGCATAAAATTTAAAATGCTTGATGAAAACGGATGGATGCCGAAAATGGCCTTCTTGGTTACTACTGAATTTCCTAACATAGGAGCCAAGGAATTCTCGCCCGAATATAATGCAAGCGATATGCGCTTCAATATTGAATATTCGTTAACCGACAGGCTTGGCTTAGGGGTAAATTTGGGATCGAGATGGGATGGTTCTTCACCAAAACCCGAAGGAATCTATTCGCTGGTATTTGGTTATGGTGTGACTGAAAAATTGAGTGCGTTCATCGAAAGTTATGGTTTTTTGCCGCAAGAACAAAAGCCTGACCATCGCTTAGATGCGGGGATTACATTTTTACTCAAAGACAATTTTCAATTGGATGCTTCTGGTGGGATTGGGTTATCAGAAATTTCCCCCGACTTTTTTGTCAATGCCGGTTTTAGCTGGAGGCTTCCGAAATGAACATACTAATTAGTGTCGGTCTATAAACTTGATCTCGACCACGCACCCCTCTAACTCCCCTGAAGGGGAGAACTCCCCAACGCACTGGTAGCGAGGGGTCTCCCCTTTAGGGGATTAAGGGGTAGCGTGGGCAAAATCAAAAAATAGTCCACTTTATAGCCGGACACTAATTAGAGGTTTTTCAAAAAGATGACTATTTTAATCCAGGGACAAAAAATTTTCCTGTAGATAAATTCTGCGAAAATCTACGTTATCTGCGGGAAACAAGATAAAGTAAACGAATATTAATAAATAGAAATGTAAAGATGAATAAAGTAATAAAATTATTATTTGCAGTGCTGGTTGTATTGGGATTTTCATGCAATCAGCCAGGCAATAAAGAAAACGATGGTGGTGATGGTAAACTATCAGTTGTTACAACCACGACAATGATTACCGATCTTGCAAAACAAATTGGCGGCGATGCTATAAAAGTGCAAGGTCTCATGGGTTCGGGTGTGGATCCGCACCTTTATAAAGCCAGCGAAGGCGATGTGTCGAAATTATATACTGCCAACATTATTATTTACAATGGTGTTCATCTCGAAGGGAAGATGGATGATATTCTTAAAAAAATGAATTCCTCATTAAGAAAAACCTACGCCATTGGGGATGTAATACCCGAACAAAACCTGATTAAGCCCAATGCTGAATATACCCAACACGATCCTCATATTTGGTTCGGTATCGAAAATTGGAAACTCGCTGCAAAATATGTGGCTAAGATTTTATCAGAAAACGATTCAAAGAATAAAGATTTGTATGCTGCAAATCTGGCAAAGTACATAATCCAGCTTGATGGCTTAAAAACCTCTGTTACAGAAATGATTGAAAAAGTTCCAATGGATAAAAGGGTTTTGATTACTGCCCATGATGCTTTTGAGTATTTTGGCAAAGCATTTAATTTTGAAGTGGTGGGCTTGCAGGGAATTAGCACAGTTTCGGAAGCCGGCGCCGCTGATGTAAGGAATCTTGCCGAATTGATTACCAGCCGAAAGATTCCGGCAATATTCGTGGAGACTTCGGTTCCTAAAAGAAACATCCAGGCTTTGGAGGCCGCGGTTAATGCAAGGGACTATCATGTTGAAATTGGAGGGGAATTATATTCGGATGCGCTCGGAACAGCGGGCACCAAGGAAGGGACGTATATTGGAATGTACGAATACAATGTAAAAACCATTGTGGATGCCCTTAGTAGGTAGTCCGCAGTAGGCAGTCCACTCGCACCGTGCAAGTCCATAAGATGGGAATTTTAGTAAGGCGTATTTACATAATGAAACACCTTTTAGCTGTGCCAGTTCGGATGAAAAAGCCGAACCCGGGAAGGGAGGTCAACCACCGGAAGCGTCCCGATAGCTATCAGTGATTTTTTCACACTATATTAGTTTAGTGATTTAATTGTAAAATACTAATCTGTAAAATTTTAAATACCCAATTACTAATATTATTAATGGCAATGAATAATGTTGATGATGTTTTTTTGTGAACCTTTGTGGCTCTGTGCCTCTGTGGTTTACATTTTGACCACGAAGTCACGAAGTCACAGAGACACAAAGTAAAATAACGCCGCCATAATTAATTTTATAGATTAAAATGATATGTTTAAGTAAAACTGCATGTTACAATTTTTAATACGAAAATCAAAGTTCAATATAAAATCGCTGATAGCTATCGGGACTGCGGACTGAAAAATTATTGAGCCTTTCGACTAAATTTGCAGTAATACCTTTTTTTTATCGATAAAAATAAAAACTAAATGTCAAAATTAGCCATCGAAATAAATGACCTCACTGTCGCCTACAACTATAAGCCTGTACTTTGGGACATCGATCTCGAAGTTCCGGAAGGCGTTATGATGGCCATTGTTGGGCCAAACGGTGCAGGTAAGTCAACCCTTATTAAAGGGATTCTTGAAATTGTAAAACCCCTGGCCGGAGAAGTAAAACTATTGGGACAACCTTATCATAAAGTTAGAACCCAAATTGGTTATGTGCCGCAGAAAGGTAGTGTTGACTGGGATTTTCCGACCACGGTGAAAGATGTGGTGCTCATGGGCACTTATGGAAAGCTTGGGTGGATAAAAAGGCCGGGGAGCAAAGAGAAGGCACTTGCCGACAAGGCTATCGAAAAAGTAGGACTTAGCGATTTCTCCAAACGACAAATTAGTCAGTTATCAGGCGGGCAGCAACAACGGGTTTTTCTTGCCAGGGCATTGGTGCAGGAAGCCGATGTGTATTTTATGGATGAGCCTTTCCAGGGCGTTGATGTTACCACCGAAAAAGCCATTGTAAATATTTTAAAAGAATTGAAAAATACCGGAAAAACCGTGATTGTAGTCCACCACGACCTGCAAACGGTTACCGAATATTTCGACTGGGTAACATTCTTGAATGTCAGACGGATTGCCTCGGGGCCGGTAAACAAAATTTTTAACAACCTTAACCTTGAACTTACTTATGGTTCTAAATTTGCCCTCACCGATTAACTATGGATTTATATAATTTCTTTATTGATCTTTTTACTGATTACACCACCCAAACCATTGGACTTGGAACCGCTGTGCTTGGACTGATGAGTGGTGTACTTGGGGTTTATGCCATTCTGCGTAAGCAAAGCCTTTTGGGCGATGCCGTTGCACACTCTGCATTGCCCGGTATTGCGCTTGCTTTTTTGCTAACAGGAACCAAGAATACTTTATTCATTTTTGCAGGTGCAGCTTTTGCAGGCTGGCTGGCTACTTTTTGGATTGGCGCTATAATTAAAAATACCAGGATAAAAAGTGATGCTGCCCTGGCGATTGTTTTGTCTGTTTTTTTTGGTTTTGGTTTGGTGTTACTAACTTTCATTCAACGTATTGAAAACGCCAACCAGGCCGGCCTCGAAACTTATCTTTTCGGGCAGGCAGCTACTTTGCTTCAGCAGGATGTGATTACTATGGCCATGATTGCACTTTTTTCGTTGATCGTGGTTGTGTTGTTATGGAAAGAATTTAAACTGTTTTCGTTTGATGAACAATATGCAAAAACCCTGGGCTTTAATACAAGATTTCTTGATTTTGCCATCAATACATTGATTGTACTTGCCATTGTAATAGGACTTCAAACGGTAGGGGTAATATTGATGAGCGCACTATTAATAGCCCCGGCTGCTGCTGCCCGGCAATGGACTAACCGTTTAAGTGGTGTTGTTGTCCTTTCGGCATTGTTTGGAATACTGTCGGGGGTTGTGGGCACAGGAATTTCAAGTGTTGGTAATAACCTGTCAACCGGGCCGGTTATTGTGCTGGTATCTATCGTAATCGTACTAATATCTTTTGTATTTGCCCCCGGGAGAGGATGGTTGGCAAAATTGATTGGGAAACAAAAAAATCGCCAATCTTTAGCTGTAAGCAAATTGCTGGAGGGGCTTTACCAAACCTGCATTACGCATCAAAATGTAAAACATCAGCACTCGCTTAATATTATAAAAGCATTGCCCGGCTACAACAAAAAAACACTACTGACATTGAAAAATGATGGTTTAATAGATTTTACCACAGAAACTGAATGGTGTCTTACCGATAAAGGATTATTTATGGCAAAGAAACATTCAGGCAATGGAGGGGCTAATTAGTGTCCATCTATAAACTCATATTCCGCCCCACACCCCTCTAACTCCCCTAAAGGGGAGAACCAGCCAACGCACTGGCAGCGGGGGGTTTCCCCTTTAGGGGACTAAGGGGTCGTGCAGGCGAAATCAGAAAAGTATCGACTTTATGGATAGACACTAATTAGTGCGTGTTCACAAAGTCAACTATTTCTATCCGAGGCCAAAGAATCTCCCGCAGATTTCGCTGATTTGCGCTGATATTTTTCTGCGAAAATCTGCGTTATCTGCGGGAAACCTGAATAAAAAGACAAACTCAAAATAATGACGACACCACAAATCGAAATACAAATCATCGCTTCTCTTGTTGCCATCGCTTGTGCCATACCCGGAGTTTTCCTCGTGTTGCGAAAAATGGCAATGATCAGCGATGCTATCAGCCACGCTATTTTACCGGGAATTGTGGTTGGGTTTTTAATTACCCAATCGCTAAACTCTCCTTTTCTTATAATTTTGGCGGCACTTACAGGCTTGTTAACCGTGGTGCTGGTTGAGCTCATCAACAAAACAAAGCTTGTAAAGGAAGATGCTGCAATTGGCCTGGTATTTCCGGCGCTTTTTAGCATAGGTGTAATCATAATTTCAAGAAATGTTTCCAACATTCACATCGATACCGATGCAGTTTTGATGGGAGAAATTGCTTTTGCACCTTTTAACAGGTTGGTGATTTCGGGTGTGGACATCGGCCCGCAAAATGCCTGGGTAATGGCCGTAATCCTGTTGATTAATTTAACTTTTACAGTGGTTTTTTTTAAGGAATTAAAGATTAGCACTTTTGATAAAGGCCTGGCTGCCAGCCTGGGTTTTGCCCCGGCATTGCTAAACTATGTCCTCATGGGCACAGTTTCGGTTACAACAGTCGGCGCTTTCGATGCAGTTGGCGCCATACTCGTGGTAGCCCTGATGATAGCGCCCGCCTCTGCAGCTTACCTGCTTACCGATGAGTTGAAAAAGATGATTTGGATTTCGGTGCTTATTGGTGTGCTTGCTGCAATTTCAGGTTATTGGGCTGCCAGGCTATTGGATGCTTCTATTTCGGGGAGTATGGCCGGTATGTGTGGTATTATTTTTCTTGCTGTTTTCATTGTTTCACCACAACGCGGATTGCTATCTATCATAAGAAGGAAAAGAAGACAGAAGATTGAGTTTGCACAAATGACGCTTGTTATTCACTTATTTAACCATAGTGGAAAAAATGACGACATTGAGGAGCGGCGCATTGATCATTTAAACAAACACTTAGCCTGGGACAAGCCTTTTAGTGATAAATTACTCCGCCTGTCGCTGAAAAGCAAAATTATAGAAATACATAATGATGTGATTGAGATTACTGCAAAGGGAATTCAATTTGTAAGGGCTGCCGAAAATTTAGTTTCATCAAAATATCACCCTGAGTTTGAAACCCTAAGAAAGGAATTTATCATTTTTACTGATTAGGTTATTCTGATTTAAAATATAAGCTTACCGATGCACCGCCTTCGGGCAGGTTTTTGATGGCAACCTTTCCCGAATGAATTTCCATCACCAATTTTACTGCAGCAAGGCTTAGCCCAAAGCCATCATGATTCACATTGGGGTCGGCTTTACTAAATGTTTCAAATAATTTTTCGATATTACTATCCGAAAATCCCGGGCCATTATCCCTTATTTCAAGCACTACATTTTGCTTATCTTTTTTAATTCTATAAGTGATGATAGTGTTTTCGTCACCCTCAATAATCGAATTTTCGGTAATCATTGTTACAATGTTTTGAATCAATCCAAAATCACCTTTAATTAATTCACTTCCTTGCACTGCCTCCACTTTAAATATAAAGTCTTTGTCGTATTTATATTTTTTCACATCCCTTGCAGCGTTGTTGCACACTTCGGTCAAATCAACCTTTTCGTAGTCGAGGCTGTATTTTCCAAGGCGTATTTCGGTGATTAACAGCGCTGTTTCTGCCAACGAGATGAGCCTGTCAGAGGATTCTTTAAGGCTCTGAAGTTCATCAATGTGTTGGGTGTCTTGCAAGGCATCTTGTAAAATCTCGGTAAAGCCATTTATAATATTTAAGGGGGTTCGAAGTTCGTGGCTTATCAGGGTTAAAAATTCGTTTTTGGCATTCTCCAACAATGCAAGCTTTTTGTTTGCATCCCTTATTTCGCCAGTCTTTTCCTTCACTTCTTCTTCCAGGAATCGATTTATATTTTCTAATCTTTCCCGTTGCTTCTTGAGTTCAATTTGAGTTTTTACGCGCAAAATAAGTTCATCCTCATTAAAGGGTTTTACCACATAATCCCTTGCGCCTTTATGAAAACCTTTCACAATACTCTCCTTATCGCTTTTTGCAGTGAGGAATATTATAGGGATATCTTTGGTGAGTTCATTTTTTTTAATGGCATCGCAAACTTCAAAACCATCTACTTCGGGCATCAAAATATCTAATAATATGAGATCAAAATTTGATTCCCTGGTCAATATTTCAATTGCTTCGGCGCCCCCTAAGGCAAATGAAACATTGTAATCTTGTCGAAGAAGAGTTTGGCCTATGATCTGGATATTTTTACTATTATCGTCAATAACAAAAATATGAATGTCTTTATTTTGATATAATGGTGTCATGCTTTGATTTTTCTTTTAATGATTATTTGGTGTGAATAATTTCGGGGAAGAGTTTAAGAAGACTCTTTACTTCGATGGTATCAAAACTATTCCCTGATTCCATAATTTTTTCAGCATAAACCTTTAATCCGGGCATACTATTTTCAGTGGCAAACAATACCAACTCCCCGGTAAAAGCGAGTATTTTATTCATTGAGTTTGTACTGTAAACATCAGACCATTTTTGTTTGAACTCATTAAGCAACTTATCTTTTGCCCCTTTGTTCAGGCACGACAGGTCATCAAAAAAGTGTTCGGGAAGTAATTTACCATGAGCTTCAAGCTGGGGGCTATCGATCGATTTTTTGCTATGTGGCAGAATCAATGCGGCCTTTTCATATAGTTCATCAATATCCACGGGTTTTGTGATGAGTCCGGCAAACATTTCAATTTCATCATCATCAATCCTTTCAAAAATGTTGGATGCCGAAAATGCAATAATTTGTATATGTTTTATGCTATCATCATTTTTAATAATTTTAGTAGCTTCAATACCATCAATTATCGGCATTTTTACATCCATTAATATAATATCAGGATTGTTTTTTCGGGCAAGTTCTATCGCTTCTTCGCCATTAGATGCTTCAATAACTTCAACATTTGTATTCTCGAAACACACTTTTATTAAACTGCGGTTCATATCTTCATCATCAGCAACCAAAATAGTTCCACCATTAAATTCAAAATCTAAATCATCGGTAAAATTAGTTGTTCTTTTGGTTTTGGGTTCGGTTGGCATACCAATGGGCACATCCTTAAATAATACCGAAAATGTACTTCCTTTACCTTTTTCGCTGCTTACTGTAATTTCTCCATCCATCATGGTAGTAAGTCGTTTCGAAATGGCAAGCCCCAGGCCTGTTCCGCCAAACTGCTTTTGTTCTTTAAGGTTGACCTGCCTGAATGATTCAAAAATCTGTTCAAGGTCACTTTCAGAAATTCCGATTCCTGTATCCTCAATGCTGATTTTGAGATTGGTTATGGTTGAAAATTTACTCCGATAATTATTTAAAGTGGGCGACTCTATCTTGATTTTTACATAACCTGCTTCTGTAAATTTTATCGCATTTCCAATCAAATTCAGTAGTATTTGCCTAAGCCGTATTTCGTCGATAATAATTTCGTGGGGTACGTTCTTGTCAATCTCAACTTTTAATTCAATATCCTTTTCATCAGCCTTAAGCTGAAAGAGATCCTTGATGTTTGTAATCAATACTTTTAGATTGATGTTTTCGGGGGTAAGCATTATTTTTCCGGCTTCAATTTTCGACATGTCGAGAATATCATTCAAAAATCGCAGCAGGTTGTAACTGCTGGTTTCAATCGACTCCAGATACTTCATCAATTTGCTGTCGGCGATGCTCTTTTTTAAAATGCTGTTAAAACCTATAATAATATTCAGCGGAGTCCTGATTTCGTGACTCATATTTGCTAAAAACAATGATTTAAATTCGAGCGCTTTTTCGGTTTCTTCTTTCGATAATTTCAAATCATCGTTTAGATTTTCAAGCACTTTTTTGTTCTTGGTAAGTTCAGTATTTTTAGTCCGAAGTTTTGAGAAGAGGTAAATTAAAACAATCCCAATTATTACGGCAATAATAAAAAAAATTAGAAAAGCATTTTTTATTCTCTTTTGTCTTTGATTTTCGAGTTCTTCATTACGAACAAGTTGTTTTAATTCTAAATTTTCCCGTTCTTTTTTTTCTGTCTCGTATTTTGTTTGCATATCTTCAATGGCGGTTTGAATTCTAAGATCGTTAATCTTTTCGTTCAATTGTTGCATCGAATCATAATAAATGTAAGCAAGTTCATAGTTTTTGATATGTTCGTAATGATTCACCAATACCTCGAAGACTATTGCTTTTCTTTCATCCGAATCGATTTCATCAGCAATCTTTTTTGCTTGCCAAACATGCTTAAAACCATTTTCTTCATCGTTCAACTGGAGGTAGGTTTCGCCTATATTTAGTAAGAGTGTTATTTTGTCGCGCTTGTTATCTGTTTGGTTAATTTCGGTTTCGGCAAGGAAAAAGTATTTAAGACCTTTGTACAATAAACGGATTTTATCCTGATGCGATCCTAAAAATGCGTAAGTAGATCCAATGTTTACCAAAATTTTGTATTTATCATCATGCTCATTAATCTTATCCATTTTTTTAAGCACTATACGAAGTAAACTATCGGTTGTATTCAAGTCCCCAAGTTTTCCATATAAAATCGCAATGTTAATTTCAGCCATCAAAATGGACATTTGACTGGTTTCTTTGTCCTGATATTTAATCTCAAGCGCCTTTTTATAATATTCTATAGCTTTTTCATATCGATCAGTGTTACCATAAACTATTGCAATGTTATTCAGGCTTTGCGAAATTGTGAAAATATCTTTTGCCTCCTCGGCAACTTTAAGTGCTTCAATCCAGTGCTTTACAGCAGATTCGTAATCACTTTCGTAATAATAAGATATACCAATTCTATTATGAAATGACCAGATGAACCTTTTATTACCCAATTGCTCTGAAAACCTCAGCCCCATTTTGCACACCGCCCTGCATGAATCTTTGTCTGATTTCAGTAGTTGCTTCGTGATAATCTCGTAAGTTTCAAGTTTGAGGGTATCCGAGAAGCGTGGGTTTTCTATTATTGAATACAAACTGTCGAGCTTTGCGATACCTGCAGTTTGTATTGCCATTAGGACAAGGATTGATAGAATTATTCTTTTCATTTTTTTTCACTTAGCTTCTGGTTATGCACACATTATTTTATGCCCAAAAATAAGAAATTGTTTGGTAAATTGATGATTTGAAAAAAAAATCAAATTTTATTTTTATTTTCAATAAATGATTGTACTTTTGCACCCGCTTTTGAGGTAAGATTTGATTAATGAATCCCCGAAAGCATTGAGTGAGAAGAGAATATTAAAGGAAACCTGACAAGCTGAGGTAATAAAAGGTTTCTAATGACAATCCAAAAATTGTCATTTAACCTCGACAGAAGAGAGATTTGTCCCTCCTTTAATTTTCCCTACACTTTCGTAAAAATAATTATTTGCTGAAAAATGTGCAGCAATGTTTTGTTTTAAATAATTATTGTACTTTTGCACCCCCAAAAAATTAATGGGTAAAGCAAATATTAAATTAAAGTGTTAATATGCCGACAATACAACAACTGGTTCGAAAAGGCCGAAAGAAGTTAACAGACAAGAGTAAATCGCCTGCTCTTGATAGTTGTCCTCAACGCAGGGGTGTTTGTGTAAGGGTTTACACTACCACACCTAAAAAGCCGAATTCTGCTATGCGCAAAGTAGCAAGGGTACGGTTGACAAATCAAAAAGAGGTGAACGCATACATTCCGGGTGAAGGTCATAACTTACAGGAACACTCCATTGTAATGATTCGTGGTGGTCGTGTAAAAGATTTACCCGGTGTTAGATACCACATCATCAGGGGTGCTCTCGATACATCAGGTGTTGAAGGACGCACACAAAGAAGATCGAAGTATGGTACAAAACGTCCAAAGAAGAAATAATTTTTACCACGATATAATTGAATTAACATGAGGAAAGCAAAACCAAAAAAGAGAATCATTCTTCCTGATCCGAAGTTCAACGACCTGCTTGTTACAAAATTTGTCAACAATCTTATGCTTCAAGGAAAGAAAGATCTTGCTTTCAGAATTTTTTATGATGCTATCGATGTAGTATCCGAAAGGTCAAAAGAAGAGGGTCTTGAGGTTTGGAAAAAAGCGCTTACAAATGTTACACCTGCTGTAGAAGTTAGAAGCCGCAGAATTGGTGGAGCAACATTCCAGATTCCAACTGATATTCCTGCTGCGAGAAAACAATCCATTGGTATGAAAAACCTTATTACCTTTTCTAGAAAAAGGAATGAAAAGTCAATGGCTCGTTGTTTAGCTTCCGAAATTTTGGCAGCCTACAAGGATGAAGGCGGAGCATATAAAAGGAAAGAAGATACGCATAGAATGGCAGATGCCAACAAAGCATTCTCACATTTTAGATTTTAATATTAATTTCAAAATCAGAGCACAGCAGGAAAGTAATTAAAGAGATGCCACACAATTTGAAACATATAAGGAATATTGGGATTATGGCTCACATAGATGCGGGTAAAACCACAACTACAGAGCGTATTCTCTATTATACCGGCATCAATTACAAAATGGGTGAGGTACACGATGGTGCTGCTACTATGGATTACATGGTGCAGGAGCAGGAACGTGGAATTACCATCACATCCGCTGCTACTACTGTTTTTTGGGATTATAAAAATGATCAGTACAAGTTCAATATTATCGATACCCCCGGGCATGTTGATTTTACTGTGGAGGTGGAAAGATCGCTCAGGGTATTGGATGGTGCGATAGCAATTTTTTGTGCTGTTGGTGGTGTTGAGCCGCAATCTGAAACCGTTTGGCGTCAAGCCGACAAATATAAAGTTCCCCGTGTTTGTTTCATTAATAAAATGGACAGAACCGGGGCTGATTACTTTAAGGTAATTTCGCAGATTAAAGATAAACTTGGAGCCAATCCCATCCCATTGCAAATTCCAATTGGTAGTGAAGATGAGTTTACAGGCATTGTTGATCTGATCACCAACAAAGCATACAATTGGGATGTTGAATCGATGGGTATGACCTACAACGAAATTGACATTCCTACCGACATTGAGGATACCGTTAAAGAATACAGAACAAATTTAATAGAAGGTGTAGCCGAGGAAAGTGACGAACTGCTGGAAAAATTCATTGCAAACCCCGATTCAATTTCGGAAGATGAAATGATTGAAGCCATCCGTAAAGCTACGCTTGAACATCGAATTACCCCTGTAATGTGTGGCTCATCACTTAGGAATAAGGGCGTTCAGCCACTCACTGATGCAGTTGCCGCGTATTTGCCCTCACCCCTTGATTTACCTCCTGTTAAAGGCATTAATCCATATACTTCCAAAGAAGAATTTCGTGAAACTGATCCTAATGGAAGTTTTGCAGCCCTGGCTTTTAAAATTTCAACCGATCCATTTGTTGGAAGAATAGCTTTTATAAGAGTATATTCAGGAACATTACGTCCGGGCGATCAGGTATTAAACAACGGTACCGAAAATAAAGAGCGAATTTCAAGAATTATGCAAATGCATGCAAACAAGCAAAATCCTCTTGAAGTTTTGGAAGCCGGTGATATTGGTGCCCTGGTTGGGTTCAAGAAAATAAGAACCGGCGATACGCTCACATCATCTGATAGTCCTATTATTCTCGAAAATATTAATTTTCCTGAACCTGTAATTAAGATGGCTGTAGAGCCAAAGTTCCAGGATGATGTTGATAAACTTATCGATTCATTGTTGAAATTGGTTGAGGAAGATCCTACTTTGATGCTCAAAACTGACGAAGATACCGGTCAGACTATCCTGAGTGGAATGGGAGAATTGCATCTTGATATTAAACTCGACCGCCTAAAGCGCGAGTTTAACGTTGACTGTAATCACGGCAAACCTCAGGTTTCATACAAAGAAGCCCTCAAAAATTCTAATACTTACCAGGAAGTTTATAAAAAGCAGACCGGTGGTAGAGGAAAATTTGCAGATATTACCTTCGAAATTGGCCCGGCAGATAATGATGAACCCGGGTTAAATTTTGTGAATGAAGTAAAAGGCGGAGTACTTCCAAAAGAGTATATTGATGCTGTGAAAAAGGGTTTTGAAATGGCAATGATGAATGGCCCTTTAGCCGGATTTTCGATTTACAATATGAAAATTGTTTTGAAAGATGGCTCTCACCATTCAGTAGATTCTGATCGTCTTGCATTTGAAATTGCTGCAAATGTTGGTTTTAGAAATGCAACAAAAAATCTTAAACTTAGCCTGCTTGAGCCTGTAATGAATCTGGAAGTTACTACTCCGGACGAGTATGTAGGTGAAATTAGTGGAGATTTAAATAAAAGACGCGGACACCTGGTTAATGTGTCTTCAGAAATTAATACCCAGGTATTAAAGGCAAAGGTTCCGCTGGCCAATATGTTTGGGTATGTAACATCGCTAAGATCTCTCACATCAGGGAGAGCCACTTATAATATGGAATTTTCACATTTTGCTGAACTTCCTAACGAACTACTTGAAGAAGTACTTTACAAGATTAAAGGTTACGTAGTAAAAATATAGAGTATATTCTAACAAAAATTATAATTAAGGTGAGTCAAAGGATCAGAATAAAGCTTAAATCTTACGATCATAACCTGGTTGACAAATCAACTGAGAAAATCGTAAAAACTGTAAAAAGTACAGGAGCTGTAGTTAGTGGACCAATACCGTTGCCCACGAATAAGCAAATATTTACGGTAAATAAAGCCACGTTTGTTAATAAGAAAGCAAGAGAACAGTTTGAATTGTCTTCGTACAAACGTTTGCTTGATATTTACAGTTCAACAACAAAAACAATTGATGCGTTGATGAAACTTGAACTGCCAAGCGGTGTTGAAGTGGAAATTAAAGTGTAATTTTAAAGAACTTAACATTAGTATATAATGTCTGGAATAATAGGAAAGAAAATCGGTATGACCGCCATTTTTGATGATGCAGGAAAAAATATTCCCTGCACTGTTATCGAAGCCGGTCCGTGCGTTGTTACGCAGATAAAAACAAAAGACACCGATGGATATGAAGCTATTCAGGTTGCTTACGATGACAAAAAAGACAAGCATACTACTAAAGCTTTAAAAGGTCATTTTGCCAAAGCTGGTGTGTCCGCCAAAAAGATTGTCAAAGAATTTACCAGGTTTGAAGCAGGCCATCAAAAAAAGGTTGGCGAGGTGCTGGATGCAAGTATATTTATTGAAGGTGAATTTATTGATGTCGTTGGAACTTCAAAGGGAAAAGGTTTTCAAGGAGTAGTAAAACGTCATGGTTTTAAAGGTGTTGGCGATCAAACCCACGGTCAGCATAACAGATTGCGTGCTCCCGGTTCTATTGGTGCTTCATCATGGCCTTCAAGAGTTTTCAAAGGTATGAGAATGGCAGGAAGAATGGGAAACAGCAGGGTTAAGGCGATAAACCTTAAGGTGATGAAAATCGATGAAAGTAATAATCTAATTCTGGTTAAAGGTTCAGTACCTGGATCTAACGGATCTTATGTAATTGTTGAAAGATGGAGCTAGCAGTTTATAATATAAACGGTGAAAAAACCGATCGCACAGTTGAGCTTAATGATGCTATTTTTGGTGTCGAGCCAAATGATCATGCCATTTACCTTGATGTAAAATTGATTATGGCAAACAGACGCCAGGGTACGCACATGGCCAAAGACAGAAGTCTTATTTCGGGCAGTACCCGCAAAATAAAACGTCAAAAGGGCACAGGTACGGCAAGAGCCGGGTCAATCAAGAGCCCCATATTTAAAGGTGGCGGTCGCGTATTTGGACCAATACCCAAAGATTATGGTTTTAAACTCAACAAAAAAGTTAAAAGACTTGCCCGTAAGTCAGCTTTATCATATAAAGCTACAACTGAAAATATCACGGTACTGGAAGATTTTAATTTTGATGCACCCAAAACTCAAGAGTTTTTGAAGTTGCTAAAATCTTTCGATTTAACAGATAAAAAAGTTCTTTTGGTAACACCTGGAACCAACGAAAACGTTTATTTGTCAACACGTAATCTGAAAAAGGTTAAGTATCTCAACTCAAACAACATAAATACTTACGATGTTCTCAATGCAAGCCGCTTACTAATTGTTGAGAGTTCAGTTACAGTATTGGATGAGTTGTTTAATAACTAAATTGATTAGAATAATCTAAAAAGTAGGTAAAAATGAAGATTTTGGAAAAGCCGATCATTACCGAAAAAATGACTGATCTAGGCGAAAAGCTGAGTAGATTTGGTTTTTTGGTGAACAAAGATGCAAACAAAGTTCAGATTAAAAAGGCTATAGAAGAATTATATGGTGTTGAGGTAGTATCTGTAAACACGATGAATTATGCAGGTAAACGCAAATCGAGATACACCAAAACAGGCCTTATTAACGGCAAAACCAATGCAACAAAAAAGGCTATTATTACAGTAGCCGAAGGTGAAACAATTGATTTTTACAGCAATATTTAAGATAAATGGCTTTAAAAAAATTCAAACCGACAACCTCGAGTCAGCGCTTCAAAGTTATTAGCGCGTTTGATGAAATTACTACCGACAAACCTGAAAGAAGTTTGCTTGAACCAAAGAAACGATCAGGCGGTAGGAATAATTCGGGTAGGATGACCATGCGTTATATTGGCGGAGGTCACAAACAAAAATATCGTAAAATCGATTTTAGGAGAGATAAAGAAGGCGTTAATGCAGAAGTGTTAACTGTTGAATACGATCCTAACAGAAGCGCGCGTATTGCACTGGTTCAATACCAAGACGGCGAAAAAAGGTACATCATTGCTCCAAATGGAATTAAAGTTGGAACTAAAATTATCGCGGGTAAAGGTGCAAGTCCTGATGTAGGAAATTCATTATACCTGAGCGAAATACCCTTCGGAACTCTGATACACAATATCGAGTTAAGGCCGGGGCAAGGTGGTAAAATGGCACGAAGCGCCGGTTCTTACGCGCAGTTGATGACCCGCGAAGGTAAGTTTGCAGTAATAAAACTTCCCTCAGGCGAAACAAGAATGTTGCTTCAAACCTGTAAAGCTACCATTGGCATTGTTTCAAACATGGATCATGGCCAGGAAGTTTCAGGAAAAGCCGGACGTAGCCGTTGGTTAGGTAGAAGACCACGTGTAAGAGGCGTTGTAATGAACCCGGTTGATCACCCCATGGGTGGCGGCGAAGGTCGGGCCTCAGGTGGATTGCCAAGGTCAAGAAAAGGTATTCCGGCTAAAGGCTATAAAACCCGTGCTAAGAAAAAAGCATCAAGCAAGTATATCATCGAAAGAAGGAAGAAATAAATAGAAAATTTTAGATAACATGAGTCGTTCACTTAAAAAGGGTCCATACATTCATTATAAACTCGAAAAACGAGTAGTTGAAAGTCAGGCTGCAGCTAAGAAATCAGTGATAAAAACATGGTCAAGAGCATCAATTATTTCTCCTGATTTTGTTGGATTGACCATTGCAGTGCATAACGGAAATAAGTTTATTCCTGTTTACGTAACTGAAAATATGGTAGGTCATAAGTTGGGCGAATTTGCACCAACCAGGCAGTTTAGAGGACATGCAGGTAGTAAAAAGTAAAATCATAAAAAAGGTATAAATTATCATGGGATCACGTAAACAAATATCAGCGGATGTTAGAAAAGAAGCCAGGAAAAAATCTTTCGTGGCAAGCTTGAACAACTGCCCTACTTCACCCAGAAAGATGAGATTGATGGTTGATTTGGTGAGGGGAAGAGATGTTGAATCCGCGCTAAATATTTTGAAATTTAAGCCCAACGATGCAGCTGGTCGTTTGTACAAACTTGTTCTCTCGGCACTTGCAAACTGGCAGGAAAAGAATGAAGGTGTTAGAATGGAAGATCATAATTTATACATAAAATCAATTATGGTTGACAGTGCTAGAATGCTAAAACGAATTCGTCCTGCACCACAAGGAAGGGCTCATCGAATCAGAAAGCGTTCAAACCACGTTACTGTTGTACTTGCCAGCAGAGAAGATAAAATAGCTGATACCGAATAATTAACTGAGAATAATAATCAATATCATAATATTTAATGGGACAAAAAACTCATCCGATAGGATTAAGGTTAGGAATCATTAAGGGCTGGGATTCTAACTGGTATGGCGGAAATTCATTTGGAGCCAAACTTTTAGAAGACGATAAAATCAGAAAATATCTCAATGCCCGTCTTTCAAAAGCAGGTATTTCAAAAATTTACATCGAGCGTACACTAAAGCTTGTTACAGTTACTATCAATACTGCTCGTCCGGGGATTATTATTGGTAAAGGAGGCCAGGAAGTTGATAAGCTGAAAGAGGAGTTGAAAAAGATCACCGGTAAAGAAATTCAAATCAATATCAGTGAAATTAAAAGACCCGAACTTGATGCCACGCTTGTTGCAAGTGCAATAGCACGGCAAATTGAAGGTAGGATATCTTTTAGACGTGCAATTAAAACTTCGATTGCCTCAACCATGCGAATTGGTGCCGAAGGAATTAAAGTATTAATTTCAGGAAGGTTGGGTGGTGCCGAAATGGCAAGAAATGAGATGTACAAAGAAGGTCGGACACCTTTGCATACGCTCCGTGCTGATATTGATTATGCACATGCAGAAGCCCATACTACCTATGGCAGAATAGGAATAAAAGTCTGGATTTGTAAAGGTGAGATTTTTGGTAAACCTGAAATTGTTCCCATTACATCAGGCGACAAGAAACAAAAAACACAACCGGGTGGCGGTTCGGGTGGTGGCAACAGAAGGCCAAGAGGACCAAGACAACCACGCCAACCAAGAAAATAAAGTAAGTTTAAATACATTATAACATAATAAGAAATGTTACAGCCAAGAAAAACGAAATTCAGGAAGCAGCAAAAAGGCAAGATGAAGGGCAATGCCAACAGAGGTAACCAGCTTGCTTTCGGATCATTCGGAATTAAAACGCTCGAATCAGCTTGGTTAACCGGGCGTCAGATTGAGGCAGCACGTCAGGCCGTGACACGTTATATGAAACGTGAAGGTCAGATTTGGATCAAAATATTTCCTGATAAACCAGTTACAAAAAAACCTGCCGAGGTTAGGATGGGTAAAGGTAAAGGTGCTCCTGAATATTTTGTTGCCAGGGTAACACCGGGAAGAATAATTTTTGAAGCTGACGGCGTTTCTTTGGAAGTTGCCAAAGAAGCCATGAGACTGGCAGCGCAAAAGTTGCCGGTAACAACAAAATTTGTAGTTAGAAGAGATTACGCGGAATAATACTTCGAATAAGTCGGAAATATGAAACAGAACGTTATAATAGAATTGTCGAACGATGATTTGATGGAAAGGTTAGACGAGGAACTAAAGCAATTGAACAAGCTGAAATTAAATCACGCTGTGTCGCCCCTCGAGAACCCAAATAAAATAGTGGATTACCGTAGAACAGTTGCAAGACTGAAAACAGAGATCCGTAAGAGACAACTTGAAGGAACATTAAAATAGATTTGATAATAATGGAAACCGAATCAACAAGATCTTTAAGGAAAGAGCGTGTCGGGCTTGTAACCAGCAATAAAATGGATAAATCCATTACGGTTCAGGTAGAACGCAGGGTAAAACACCCGATTTACAAGAAGTTTGTAAAAAAATCATCAAAGTTTCAAGCTCATGATGAAAAGAACGATTGTAACATCGGCGATACTGTGCGGATCATGGAAACAAGACCGCTGAGCAAGAACAAATGTTGGAGATTAGTAGAAATTATCGAAAGAGCTAAGTAAGTAGTCATGATACAAAAAGAATCCAGATTAACAGTAGCTGACAACAGCGGAGCCAAGGAAGTACTTTGTATTAGTGTAATTGGTGGAACCAGAAAGCGCTATGCAGGCATCGGTGACATTATTATGTGCACTGTAAAAAATGCCATTCCATCAGGAAACATTAAGAAAAGTACTGTTTCAAGAGCGGTTGTTGTTAGAACAAAAAAGGAAGCAAGACGTCCTGATGGATCATATATCCGTTTTGATGATAACGCAGTTGTTCTTTTAAATGCCGGGGGAGAAATGATTGGTACTCGTATTTTTGGGCCTGTGGCCAGAGAATTAAGAGAAAAACAGTATATGAAGATTGTTTCACTGGCACCAGAGGTACTGTAAAAAACTGAATAAGATGGGAAACTATAAATTACATGTTAAAAAAAGCGATAATGTTATGATTATCTCCGGTAACTCCAAGGGCCAGCAAGGTAAGGTGTTATTGGTTGATGGCAAAAAGAAAACAGCTATCGTAGAGGGTATAAACATGGTAACTAAGCATGCCAAACCCGATGCACAGAATCCACAAGGTGGTATCATAAAAAAAGAAGCACCTATTAACTTATCTAACCTTATGGTTATTGATGGTTCAGGAAAACCAACCCGGGTTGGCCGAAAACTGGACGAAAAATCAGGTAAACTTGTACGTTATTCAAAAAAATCAGGGGAGGTAATTAAATAATGAGTTACATTCCAAGACTTAAAACAAAGTATCGCGATGAAATTCATCCCGAACTCCTCAAAAAGTTTGACTACTCAAGCCCGATGCAGGTTCCAAGATTGCTTAAAATTTCGATGAACCAGGGTTTAGGTGGTGCTATCACCGATAAAAAAATTATTGATAGCGGTATCGAAGAAATGACGCTTATCTCCGGACAAAAAGCTGTTGCTACCCGTTCCAAAAAGGATATTTCTAACTTTAAACTTAGAAAAGGTATGCCGATTGGTGTCAGGGTTACATTGCGTCAAAATCAAATGTATGAATTTCTTGACAGGCTAATTTCGGTTGCCATACCAAGGATTAGGGATTTCAGGGGAATTAACGACAAAGGTTTCGATGGCAGAGGAAACTATACCCTCGGAGTTACCGAACAAATAATTTTTCCTGAAATTGTGATGGATAAAGTATCTAAAATAAATGGCCTTGACATTACATTTGTTACAAGTGCAAATACCGATAAGGAAGCACTTGAGCTATTGAAGGCATTTGGATTACCATTTAAAAATCAAAAAATAGATTGATTTATGGCTAAAGAATCGATGAAAGCAAGAGAAGTCAAACGAAAAAAACTCGTTGACAAGTACGCTGAAAAACGCGCTGCTTTAAAAGAAGCCGGCGATAATACAGCGCTGCAAAAACTGCCGAAAAATTCATCAGCAGTTCGTATGCACAATCGTTGCAGCCTCTCGGGGAGACCCAAAGGATACATGAGACAGTTTGGCCTTTCGCGTATTAATTTTCGCGAAATGGCTCTGCAGGGCTTAATCCCCGGGATAAAAAAAGCAAGTTGGTAAAAAAGTAAGAATTAAATAACGCAGTAGAAAATGTTCACTGATCCGATTTCAGATTATCTCACCAGGTTGAGAAACGGCATAATGGCCAATCATCGTGTAGTTGAGGTTCCGTCATCAAAGATGAAGAAGGAATTGACCAAAATTTTATTCGAGAAAGGATATATTCTCAACTATAAATTTGTTGATGATAAGTTTCCATCCGTAATAAAAATCGCGCTGAAATATCATCCGGTTTCAAAGCTTTCAGCAATTTCATCACTCAAAAGAGTGAGCCGTCCAGGACTAAGGAAATACGAAAGCCACGATAAATTACCACGCGTACTTAATGGTTTAGGTGTTGCGGTTATTAGTACCTCAAGCGGTTTGATGACCGATAAAGAAGCCCGGGTACAAAAAATTGGTGGAGAAGTAGTTTGTTACATCAGCTAAATATAGGAGGTTACAAATGTCAAGAATAGGTAAATTACCAATAACCATAGCTAAGGGTGTAGAGATTAATGTTGACGACAATAATGTTGTTACCGTTAAGGGAAAATTAGGCGAGTTATCCCAGAAAGTTGATCCTGATATTAAAGTTGAAGTTAAAGACGGAAGTATTATCGTATCGCGACCTACCGAACAAAAACGACACAAATCAATGCACGGCTTGTACAGATCCATTTTAGCCAACATGGTTCAAGGAGTTTCCGAAGGGTTTCAAATTAAGCAGGAACTTGTTGGTGTGGGTTATAAAGCCTCAGTAAATAATAATCAACTGGAACTTGCCCTTGGTTTTTCTCACAACATCGTGTTGGTTATGCCCCCGGAAGTAAAAGTTGAAGCACTTACCGAAAGAGGTAAAAATCCGCTTATCACACTGAGCTCAGTTGATAAACAACTCGTGGGTCAGATTGCAGCCAAAATTCGCTCATTCCGTAAACCGGAACCATACAAAGGAAAAGGTATTAAATTCCAGGGCGAAGAAATTAAACGTAAAGCCGGTAAAGCAGCCGCTAGTTAATAGATCAGTAATAATATTTAATCTGTTAAAACTCCATTGTGAAATGGCAATAAAGAATAGAAAACAGTATAGAAGATTCCGCATTAAACAGCGTATTAGGAAAACATTAACAGGTACTCCTGATTGTCCCAGAATGTCGGTTTACAGAAGCAACAAAGCAATATATGCCCAGTTGATAGATGATCTCAATAAAATAACATTGATATCAGCTTCTTCACCGATAAAACAGGAAAACAAAGAAAACAAAACCGAACAAGCAAACAAGGTTGGTTTGGATATCGCCAAGAAAGCAATTGAAGCCGGTATCGGGAAGGTAGTTTTCGATAGAAATGGATATCTTTATCATGGAAGAGTTAAAGCTTTGGCTGAAGCCGCCAGAAAAGGGGGTCTTAAATTTTAAGGAATTATGACAAACGTAAACGTTAAAAGAGTTAAATCAAGCGAAATCGAATTTAAAGATCGGCTTGTTAGTATCCAAAGGGTTACCAAGGTTACCAAGGGTGGACGTACTTTTAGTTTCTCAGCCATTGTAGTTGTCGGAAACGAAAACGGTGTTGTTGGTTATGGCCTTGGAAAAGCAAAAGAAGTAACCTCCGCAATTGCCAAAGGAATTGATGATGCGAAGAAGAACCTTATTAAAGTTCCTGTACTTAACGGTACACTTCCCCACCAGGTAATTGGAAAATACAGTGGTGCCCAGGTTTACATGCAACCGGCTTCGGCAGGTACAGGAGTAATTGCAGGTGGTGCAATGCGTGCTGTGTTCGAAAGTGTTGGAATTAAAGATGTACTTGCTAAATCCAAGGGCTTCTCCAATCCTCACAGTGTTGTAAAAGCAACAATCAACGGCCTTTTACAATTGCGCGATCCATACACTGTGGCGCAAATGAGAGGAATTTCTCTCGATAAAGTATTTAATGGATAGATAATAAAATTAATTTTCCAATCAAATGAGTAAAATCAGAATCAGGCAAGTCAAGAGCGGAATCGGACGCCCATTAGATCAAAAAAGAACCTTAGAGGCTCTTGGGCTCAGGAAGATTCAAAGTGTGGTTGAACATGAAGCCAACCCACAGATCATTGGAATGGTCAATAAAGTGAAGCACTTAATTGAAGTTATAGAATTGTAAACAATCCTAACTACGAATAAAAATGGATTTAAGTAATCTAAAACCGGCGGAAGGTTCAACCAAGACCAGGAAACGTATAGGCCGTGGACAAGGCTCCGGAAGAGGGGGTACCTCAACCAGAGGACATAAAGGAGCAAAATCTAGATCTGGTTATAAACGGAAAAGAGGTTTTGAAGGTGGTCAAATGCCATTGTATCGAAGAATTCCAAAAGGTGGATTCAAGAATATCAATCGCAAAGAGTACCTTGGTATCAATTTGGATGCCCTTCAAAAACTGGCAGACGAAAAAAATATTACTGTTTTTGATGTAACTGTGCTTATCGATCATGGAATGGCTCAAAAGAAGGATCTGATTAAGATTCTTGGACGGGGTGAACTCAAATCCAAGATCGAAGTTACAGCACATGCATTTTCAAAAACAGCTCAGGAAGCAATCGAACAACTAGGTGGAGTTGCAACAAAAATCTAATTTTTGATGAAAAAATTTATTGAGACAATACACAATATATTTAAGATTGAAGACCTAAGGAACAGGATTCTGTACACCTTAGGCATCATCTTACTTTACAGGCTGGGATCCTTTGTGGTACTTCCCGGTGTAGATCCTGCAATGCTTGATGCACTGCAACAGCAAACCTCAAGTGGATTGTTAGGATTGCTCAATATGTTCTCGGGCGGTGCTTTCTCCAATGCCTCAATTTTCGCGCTCGGAATCATGCCCTATATTTCTGCTTCTATTGTTGTGCAGCTGCTGGGTATGGCTATTCCGTATTTCCAGAGATTGCAAAAAGAAGGTGAAAGCGGACGAAAGAAAATCAACCAGATTACGCGTTATTTAACCGTTATCATCCTGGTTTTCCAATCCCCGGCATATATCGCCAACATTGTTAGTCAGTTACCGGCTGAAGCAATTTATCCATTTGATTCATCTGCAGGCATGCATTCCATTTTTTCTTTCTTCGGAATTTCATCCCTCATTATGCTTACTGCGGGCTCAATGTTTGTAATGTGGCTTGGTGAAAAAATTACTGATAAAGGCATTGGTAATGGTATTTCACTCATCATTATGATTGGTATTATTGCCCGGCTACCCTTTGCTTTGTTTGGTGAGTTTATCTCAAGAATGGAAGAACAAGGTGGTGGATTAGTAATATTTATTGTTGAAATCCTGATTCTTGTTGCTGTAATCCTTATAACAATCCTGTTGGTGCAAGGAACACGCCGGATACCTGTGCAATACGCGAAAAGAGTTGTTGGAAACAGACAATACGGTGGTGTACGTCAGTACATACCACTTAAAGTAAATGCTGCTGGCGTTATGCCAATTATTTTTGCGCAGGCCATTATGTTTCTCCCTCTTACCATTGCCCAATATGCTCAAAATGAAGCCTTAACAGGTTTTGCATCAACCTTTACAAATATTAATGGGTTCTGGTATAATTTTGTATTCTTCCTGATGATAGTTATTTTTACATATTTTTATACTGCTATTACTGTTAATCCAAATCAAATGGCAGAAGATATGAAGAAGAACGGCGGATTTGTACCAGGTGTAAAACCCGGACGGCGAACCGCGGATTTTATCGATACTGTAATGTCAAGAATTACTTTCCCCGGATCTCTATTTTTAGGACTTGTAGCCATTATGCCTGCATTTGTTAGTCTGATTGGGGTTAATCAACAATTTGCACAATTCTTTGGAGGAACTTCACTGTTGATTTTGGTTGGTGTGGTATTAGATACACTATCTCAAATCGAAAGTCACTTGTTGATGAGGCATTACGATGGTTTAACCAAGTCGGGTAGAATAAAAGGAAGATCATCTTCCGGAATGTAGTATGAACTTTTGATTTATTTATCGAAATGGCACTAATAAAGAGTTCTGAAGAAATTGAATTGTTAAGAATTAGTTCTTTACTTGTTGGTAAAACATTGGCTGAAGTTGCAAAGCATATCCGACCCGGAATTACTACCGGTGAGCTTGATACAATTGCCGAACAATTCATTCGCGACCATGATGCTGTACCTGGTTTTAAAGGATATGGCGGATTCCCCGGAACATTGTGTACCTCTGTAAACGATCAGGTTGTACATGGAATTCCCGGAAAATATGAATTGCAGGAGGGTGATATTATTTCGGTTGATTGTGGTGTGAAGAAAAATGGCTATTATGGCGATTCTGCCTTTACTTTTACAGTTGGGCAGGTGGACAATGAAGTGTTAAAATTGCTTCAAATAACCCGCGAGTCTCTCTACGTTGGTATTGAGGCTGCAATTGCAGGAAATCGTGTAGGTGATATTGGATATAGTATTCAACAATATTGCGAATCTTATGGATACGGAGTTGTAAGAGATTTGGTTGGTCATGGTTTGGGCACTGAATTGCACGAAAAGCCGGAAGTACCTAACTTTGGAAGAAGAGGAAATGGCAAGGAGTTGAAAGAAGGAATGGTGTTGGCTATTGAACCGATGATTAACCTGGGAAAGAAAAGAGTATTCCAGGCATCGGACGGATGGACAATAAGCACCGATGACGGCCTGCCTTCAGCACATTTCGAACACGATGTGGTAGTTAGAAAAGGCAAAGCTGAAATTTTATCATCATTTGATTTTATCGAAGAAATATTGAAAAACAAAAATTAATAAATTGAATAATCTTTTATGGCTAAACAAGCAGTTATAGAGCAGGACGGTACTGTTATTGAATCATTAGGTAATGCTATGTTCAGGGTTGAACTGGAAAATGAGCACGTATTAACAGCTCATATTTCAGGCAAAATGCGTATGCATTACATTAAAATTCTCCCAGGCGACCGTGTTAAAATTGCTATGTCGCCGTATGATTTATCAAAAGGACGAATTACATTCAGATACAAGTAATAAATATAGGCATGAAAGTACGAGCTTCAATAAAGAAAAGAACTGCCGATTGTAAAATCGTGCGCCGTAAAGGCAGACTTTACGTCATTAACAAGAAAAATCCAAAGTTCAAACAAAGACAGGGTTAATAATCAATAAATCAATAATAAATTATGGCACGTATTGCAGGTATTGATATACCAACAAATAAAAGGGGGGTCATAGCGCTAACTTACATTCACGGCATTGGCCGGAGTATCGCTACCGAGATTCTCCTTCGGGCGGAAGTTGATGTCAACAAAAAAGTAAAGGACTGGGACGATGACGAACAAAATAAAATTCGTGGTTTGATCAGTGACGAATACAAAGTTGAAGGTGCGCTACGTTCAGAAGTGCAGATGAATATTAAACGATTGATGGATATCGGCACTTATCGGGGCATCCGTCATAGAATTGGTTTGCCTTTAAGAGGTCAATCCACAAAAAACAATGCACGTACCCGTAAAGGTCGTAAGAAAACTGTTGCTAATAAAAAGAAAGCACCAACAGGTTAATTGTTAACCTATTGCTTTTTTGTTTTGCAAATAATCAGAAAGAAAAGAATATAAGATGGCAAAATCAGGTAAATCAGGAAAAAGTACAAAGAAAAAAGTTGTTAAGGTTGAACCTTACGGAAGAGCGTATGTCAGCGCCTCCTTCAACAACATTATTATTACTTTGACCAATAGTGCAGGCCAGGTTATCTCTTGGTCATCCTCCGGAAAAATGGGTTTCAGGGGGTCGAAAAAGAATACTCCTTATGCTGCACAAACCGCCGCCGAAGACTGTTCAAAAACAGCATTCGATCTCGGTTTACGAAAAGTTAAGGTTTATGTAAAAGGTCCCGGTTCAGGCAGAGAATCTGCTATCAGGACTATTCACTCTTCAGGTATCGAAGTTACCGAAATTAATGATGTAACCCCATTGCCACACAATGGCTGTCGTCCACCAAAAAGAAGAAGAGTTTAATTTTATTTATCACTATTAAAACAAGGGTAAAAAAATGGCAAGATATACAGGGCCAAAAACAAGAATTTCAAGAAAATTTGGTGAGCAGATTTTTGGGGCTGATAAATATTTCGAAAAGAAAAGTTATCCTCCCGGACAACATGGCTTGAATAAAAGGAGAAAGAAAGCCTCAGAATACGGTATCCAGCTTGCTGAAAAGCAAAAAGCAAAATATACTTATGGTATTCTTGAAAAGCAATTCCGTAATACCTTCCACAAAGCCTCTAAGAAAAAAGGCGTTACCGGTGAGGTGTTGCTTCAATTAATCGAATCTCGTCTTGATAATGTAGTTTATCGCCTCGGCATTTCTCCTACAAGATCAGGTGCGCGTCAATTTGTTGCTCATCGTCATATTTTGGTAAATGGCCGGGTTACCAACATTCCATCAATGTTGATTCGTCCGGGCGATGTTATCTCGGTTAGAGAAAGATCCAAATCACTCGAAATTGTAATGGAATCATTGGCTTCACGATCATCGGGTTTTTCCTGGTTGGAATGGGATGAAGATAAATTTGCAGGTAAATTCCTGAATTATCCTGAAAGGGATGAAATTCCGGAAAATATCAACGAACAGCTTATCGTTGAACTTTATTCAAAATAATATTTCCCAAAACTTATTTTTCATAAAAACCAAAAGGTTTACATTATGGCAATTTTAGCATTTCAAAAGCCCGATAAAGTGATAATGGTCGAATCAGACGATTATCGTGGTAAATTTGAATTCCGTCCCCTGGAACCGGGATTCGGTATTACCATAGGTAATTCTCTGCGTCGAATCCTGCTATCTTCACTCGAAGGGTTTGCCATTACTAATATCAGAATTGATGGAGTTGAACAAGAGTTTTCAACCATCAAGGGAGTAGTTGAGGATGTAACTGAGATTATCTTAAACCTTAAGCAAATAAGATTTAAGAGATTGGTTGAAGATGATTCGACAGAAAAAATACATATTGTAATCTCAGGTCAGGATGAATTTAAAGCAGGTGATATCAATAAGTATCTGTCTGTTTTTCAAGTCCTGAATCCCGAAGTTGTAATTTGTACAATGGATCCTTCTGTGAAGTTATCTATCGAATTAACCATCAATAAAGGACGTGGCTACGTTCCGGCTGAAGAGAACAAAGAAATTAATTCGCCCCTCGGCACTATATCTATCGATTCGATTCACACACCAATTAAAAATGTGACTTTCGAAATTGAAGATTTCAGGGTAGAACAAAAAACCGACTACGAAAAACTCGTAATGAATATTCTTACTGATGGATCTGTCCATCCGAAGGATGCCCTGAAAGAAGCTGCCAAAATATTGATCCATCATTTTATGCTTTTCTCCGACGAAAAAATTACACTCGAAAGAGAAGAAAAGAACGTTACTGAAGAATTTGATGAAAATTCATTGCACGTCAGGCAGTTATTAAAAACTAAACTGGTAGATATGGATTTATCGGTTAGGGCGCTAAACTGTTTGAAAGCCGCCGATGTTGAAACCCTCGGTGATTTGGTGGCATTTAACAAAAATGATTTACTCAAATTCAGGAACTTTGGTAAAAAATCACTTACCGAGTTAGAAGAACTCGTAAAATCCAAGAGTCTTGAATTTGGCATGAATGTTTCGAAATATAAATTAGACAAGGAATAATCGAACAATGAGACATCGTAAGAAATTCAATCACTTAAGCAGAACCAGCTCGCATCGTAAGGCAATGCTTTCAAATATGGCCACATCATTGATCCTGCACAAAAGGATTACTACCACTACTGCAAAAGCAAAAGCATTAAGGTCGTATGTAGAACCGCTTATTACCCGATCGAAAGAAGATACAACACATTCAAGAAGAATGGTTTTTAGTTATTTGCAAAGTAAAGAAGCGGTAACTGAATTATTCAGGGAAGTGTCAACTAAGGTTGCAGAACGTCCCGGAGGTTACACCCGTATTATTAAAACGGGAAATCGTCTTGGTGATAATGCCGATATGTGCCTTATCGAGTTGGTCGATTACAACGAACTGCTGTTGGCAAGTACAGCCGATGCCGAAAAGAAAACAACCGGTAGAAGGAGAAGAAAAAAATCAGGTGGACAAAAAGAGTCAACTGGAACTGAAGCCGTAAAATCTACAAAAGCTACTGCAACAAAACAAGCTGAACCAAGCGAAGAAAAAAAGCTTGACCAAGCCAAAGAAGCTACTGTAGAAAAACTTACAGATGTTGAAAAGCCTGTAACAAAAGTTGAAGAGCCTGTTGTTGAAGAAACTAAAGCAGAAACTAAAGCAGAACCTAAAGTAACTGCAACCAAAGAGGAAAAGAAAGAAACAGAAGCTAAAAAAGCTAATGAAGATGAAAAAGCTTCAGAAGACAATACCGAAAAAAAAGCATAATATATTTCAAACGTATTAAACAATTGTTAAGGATAAAGCAGTTTATGCTTTATCCTTTTTTTTATTGAAATCAGAATGTAATTTTGTAAAAAATTTATATAATTATGAGCACAATAATCAATATTCATGCAAGACAAATCCTTGATTCAAGAGGTAATCCAACCATTGAGGTTGAAGTATTAACAGAAAGTGGCGTTTACGGACGCGCAGCCGTTCCCTCAGGAGCTTCAACTGGTGTACACGAAGCTGTTGAACTTAGAGATGGCGATAAAAGCAAGTATTTAGGTAAGGCCGTAACAAAAGCTGTTCATAATGTAAATACTATCCTTCGCGATGAACTCAAAGGAATGTATGTTTTTGACCAGGTTGCTATCGATAAAAAAATGATTGAAATTGATGGTACCCCCAACAAAGCAAACCTTGGAGCGAATGCGATTTTAGGTGTATCCCTCGCCTGTGCAAAAGCAGCAGCTATCGAATCAAACCAGGATTTGTATCGATACATTGGTGGTGTTGGCGCCAATACTTTGCCAATCCCCATGATGAACATTCTCAATGGTGGTTCACATGCCGACAACAGTATCGATTTCCAGGAGTTTATGATTATGCCCGCCGGCGCACCTACATTTAGTGAGGCTTTGCGAATGGGATCTGAAATTTTCCATAATTTGAAATCGGTGCTTAAAAAAATGGGTCATTCAACCAATGTTGGCGATGAAGGCGGTTTTGCACCAAATCTTAAATCCAACGAAGAAGCGGTTAAGGTTATCCTTGAAGCCATCGAAAAATCAGGTTATAAGCCTGGTGAGGATGTGTTTATCGCACTCGATCCTGCTGCATCAGAATATTTTATCGCCGAAGAAAATGTTTACCACCTGAAATGGTCAACGGGCGATAAATTAACTCCTGCTCAAATGGTTGACTTTTGGAATGGCTGGATATCAAAATACCCGATAATTTCTATCGAAGATGGCATGGCCGAAGACGACTGGGATGGTTGGAAACTTATGACCGAAAAAATGGGCAACAAAATTCAGCTCGTTGGTGATGATCTTTTCGTAACAAATACAGAAAGATTGCAGCAGGGCATCGACAAAGGTGTAGCGAATTCAATACTTATTAAGGTAAACCAGATTGGAACACTTACCGAAACCATCGAAGCTGTGAATATGGCTTACCGTAGCGCTTATACCGCAGTTGTCAGTCACCGTTCGGGCGAAACCGAAGATACAACTATCGCTGATCTTGCTGTTGCTCTAAATACCGGACAAATTAAAACCGGATCAGCAAGCCGTTCCGACAGGATTGCAAAATACAACCAATTGCTCCGCATCGAGGAAGCACTTGGCGAAATGGCTTATTTCCCTGGAAAAGATTTTAAATATGCTAAATAGTGTTCGTCTTTTTAGAAATGTTTCCCGCTGATTTCGCTGATGAGCGCAGAATAAATCTGCGCTCATCAGCGAAATCAGCGGGAGATTCTTTGGCCTCGGGTCGGGATAGTTTACTTTAAGGACGTGTACAAAATTAATTAACCGAAAAATAATTTTTGGTTAGAGAATTGTTAGCTTAGAAGGCTTAATAAATTAAAATTTAAGATTATGAAAACAAATTTTTTCTTAGCATTTTCCGTGTTTCTTGCTTTAGTAATTGTAATTCCATTCGATGGCATTGCCCAGGAATGCAAATATTTTTTCCCGGCCGAAGTTGGAACAACGCTCGAATACACTTTCTACAATAAAAAAGGTAGGGAAGATTCGTACCAAACACAAAAAGTTGTTGAAGTAGTGGATGTTGCCGGTGCAACAGTTATCAAATTGGAGTCGAGTGTAAAGGCAGGCAAAAAGAATGAAGAAGCAGTTGTTACCAACTTTGAGCTTAGATGTGAAGATGGGAATTTTTACATCAATATGAACGATTTTACCTCAACAGCAAATTATCAGCAGTACGAAAATTCTCCTGACCTGGATGTTGAAATTGAATCCAAAGATTTGTTTTATCCATCCAACATGTCGGTGGGGCAAACCTTACCTGAAGGCAGTATGGAGATTGCAGTAAAAAACAATGGCACGCGATTGTTTGGCACCACGATAACCATTAAAGATCGGAAAGTGGAAGCTCAGGAAACCATAACAACACCCGCCGGAACTTTTGAGTGCTTGAAGATTACATCTGTTATAATTACAAAATCAGTTATGTCCATGGAAAGTAAAACCGTTCAGTGGCTTGCTGAAGGGATAGGAATAGTAAAAACTGAAAACCTTTCCAAGAATGGAAAATTGATTGGCTCACAAGTCCTGACAGGAATTAAGAAATAGCATATTGCCTAATACTTAAAAAGATAAAAGCCCCGTGTAGGGGCTTTTTTTTATGAGATATCCTTTGGGGTATCGTTTTACGCATGTGTAAAAGAGGTGGCAGGTTTGATTAATTCATTAAAATGAAATGGAAAAATCCTGCTTTGCTTTTATTAGGTATGCTTGGCCGGGCTCTAATGTTTGGAGTGTGAAAATCTGTTTGTCGGGCCAGTAAACGTAAAGCCCTGCAGTTTCTTTGATGATTTTAATCGTAAATTTCATTTCATCAATTTTTCAAGCAACGAACACTGTAGCCAAAAGAACTACTCTTATATTTCAAATAAACATATCGGATTGATTTATCAGAGTCACTGTAAAATCCATGGATACCAACATCATCATTTGAAGTTTCTACCGGAGTCCACCACCAACTTTCGTATTTTAAATTGCTAAAATCTTCAATGTAGTTGCTGTATAGACCAGATGGTAGTGCAGAGAACCCATATTTGTCAAGTCCGGTATTATTGTTTTTCCAATCATAATCAACTTTTAAATTCTTACCAGCATCATACCCTCTTACACCATTTGATTTTTCCCATTCAGGGTCTCCTACTAAAAACTGACTATCAACAGTACCCTCTAATATTAGCCATTCTTCATCTGAGGAAATATGCCAACCTTCAGGGCAGAGCCCTCCGTTTTTTTCTCCTGAGGAGTATTGCATTAATTCATCCCACTGGTAGAGACCGCCATAGATATCGCAATTGTCCTCATCATTATCATGACAATATTTTTCATAAATGCCGTTGTTGCTCTGGTCAATGTTTCCCTGAATCATTTCCCCAAAGTTCAGGTTCTCGGCCATCCAACATTGCCTGCCTATCAAAACTGCTTTATATTCCTGTCCGTCTCTTGCATCAATGAATGTTAAAGGGCAATCATGCGAAATACCATTGGAATCTTCATCCTTTTTGCACGAAGGTGCAACAAACAGCAGTGCCAGAGTTACTGCCAACATTCCAGGTAAAAACACTTGTTTCATTTTCATTTTGTTACCTGTAAAATTATTTATTTTATTTAATGATCAACTTTCCTCTAAAAACCTTTTCGCCTTTGATCTCAACGATGTAAACTCCATTGGGAAGATTCCCTCTTTCAAATTCGATTTTATCTGATTGGATGTTATGCTTTTCTAATGCTTTGCTGCCTGATGTGTTGAAAATGGAGAGGGTGTAATTTGATTGATTGGGATTGGAAAAATCAATAGTCGCCATATTAGTTACCGGATTTGGGAATATCTTTATTTGATCACAAGTTAATTTTGTTCGTGGTTTCAGATTAACCGTACCTTCTTCAAACAGTAGGTTAATTTCTTCTTCGTTCAGTCCCCGCCT